>NZ_JAPZBC010000001.1:1887500-2533750 GCF_027460265.1 Streptomyces sp. WMMC940 | reverse complement strand
CCCGGCCCAGGCGACGGGCCCCGGCCAGGCGCCGAACGTGCCGGGAGCGCGTCCTGAGGACACCGGCGCCCACCGGATGCCCGGTGCGCCCGCTCCCCGGAACGGGCAGGCCGCCCCCCACTTCCCCGACGCACCGGGCGGCACCGGGAGCCGGCCCCGCAGCGGTCTGGACTCCCTGTCCTCGGACCTTGACGCCTCCGGCCGTGCCGCACCGGGGCAGCGGCCCCCGGGCACCGGTCCGGCGGGCCCCACGACCGGTCCCGCCTCCGGTGTCTCGCCGTTCGCTCCGGGAGCCCCGGCCGGCCCCGCTCCCGGCGCCGGTGTGCCCGGGGCCGGTCCCGCCGGACCGCCGCGGATGAGCGACGACACCGCCGTACTCACCCCGCAGAAGCCCGCGCCCGAACCCGGTTCCGGCGGTCCGGGCATGCCCGGCGGCAACGTCTCGGGCGACACGCTGACCAGCGGGATCCCCGTGGTGCCGCCGGAGCACCGTTCGCCGTTCCAGCCCGGGGGCCCCGACGGCGCCGGGTCCCCGTGGCCCTCCGGGCCCGGCGGTCCCGGTCCCGGCTTCTCGGAGCCCGACTTCCCGGGCCCGGCCACCGCGCCGCGGACGACGGCCGGCCCCTCGCCGGCGCCGAGGTCCTCCTCGTCGTCCGCGCCGACGTCGTCCGGTCCGGCGAAGAAGGGCCGGTCCAAACTGGTGCTCGCCGGCGCCGGCGTGTTCGGCGCCGTGGTCGTCGCCTACGGTGCCGGGCTGCTGCTGAACCACTCCGAGGTGCCCAAGGGCACCACCGTCCTCGGCGTCGACATCGGCGGCGGGACCAAGGAGGACGCCCAGGCGAGGCTGGAGGCCGCGCTCGGCAAGCGCGCCACCTCCCCGCTGCAGCTCAGCGTCGGCGGTCAGAAGGTCCGGCTCGCGCCGGACAAGGCCGGCCTCACCCTGGACAGCCAGGCCACCGTCCGCGAGGCCGCGGGCAGCGACTACAACCCCGTCTCGGTCATCGGTTCGCTGTTCGGCGGCGAGCGGGTCGCGCAGCCGGTCATCCCGGTCGACGAGGAGAAACTCGTCGTCGCCCTGACCGACCTCGCGGGCACGTCCGGCTCGGCCTCCGAGGCCACGATCAGGTTCGAGCCGGGCAAGGCCGTGCCGGTCCCGGGCAAGGCGGGCAAGACGCTCGACGTCCAGCAGTCGATGATCTCGGTGCGGGACGCGTACCGCGCCCAGGTCGAGACGGGGCGCGTGAACAACGTCGAGCTGCCCGTCGCCACCCGCGAGCCGACGATCACCCAGACCGAGCTGAACCGGGCCATGGAGGAGTTCGCCGAGCCGGCCATGTCCGATCTGGTCACGATCAGGGCGGGCGACAAGGAGATCCAGTTCGGACCGGCGAAGTCCCTGCCGAAGATCCTGTCGATGAAGGCGGTCGACGGACGGCTGGTCGAGGTCTACAACAAGCAGGCCATCACGGAACTGCTGGACGGGGTCTTCGACGGGATCATGGTCACCAAGGGCGACGGGAGGCAGTACCCGCTGTCCGCGGACGACGTCGCCTCCGCGATGCAGAAGGCGCTGCTCGGCAGGACGCCCGAGGAGCGCACGCAGACGATCGAGCTCGACGGACAGGGCTGAGTCCCCGTCGCACGCTTCCCGAGCCCCCGCCCCGGTCCTCCGGGGTCCGGGGGCTCGCGCGTGCCCCCGGCACCGCCCGATGGGCGGCGGACGTGCGCGGCGGCGCCGCCGTCCGGAGGGTCGGGCGTACTCGCCCGCCGACGAGCCCCGCGCACCCGTGAGCCCGTGGAGCCGAGCAGGGGCTGCGGAGGGCCCCGCACGACCCCCGCGCGGCGCATCAGTTCAGCATCGACCTGGCCGAGTGCGCCTTCCGCCGGATCGCCGCCGCCGTCGCGGGTTCGGCGGCCGAGACGACGTCCGCGTACGCGTCCATCTCCGCCGCCCCCGCCAGGAAGTCGCCGCGCTGGACGAGGAGTTGCGCGCGGTCGTAGCGGAGGCGGGCCGGGTGGGAGGGCAGGAGGAGGGAGAGGTCGACGGCCCAGAGCGCGACGTCCGTGTGCTCGGGGCGGGCGGCGGCCCAGGCGCGGACGTTGTTGAGGATGCGGAGGACGATCTCCAGCGGGCCCGCGGGGGTCATCATCGACGGGTCGAGCGGGGCGCCCGTCGTGCCCACCACGAGAAGCTCCGCGTCCGGTCCCGTCAGCAGACGGCCGCCCGCGAAGGGGTCCGCCATCACCGGGTGCTCGGGGTCGCCGAAGCCGACGACGAAGTGGCCCGGGAGGGCCAGCCCGTACACGGGCGCTCCGGCACGGCGGGCCACCTCCATCCAGACGACCGACAGCAGGATCGGCAGGCCACGGCGGCGGCGCAGCACCTCGTGCAGCAGGGAGGACTCCAGCCGCTGGTAGCAGTCCGGGGTGCCGTGGAAGCCGCAGCGCTCGCCGAGCAGTGACGACAGCGCGGCCACCCAGTTGTGCGGGCCGGTGATCCCGTACGGAAGCAGGCCCGCGAGGCGGTCCAGCTCGATCTCGGCGGCGTCGAGCCCCGCGTCGTCCAGCCGCGGATCCGCTTCCGCACCCACGAGCAGGCACAGCGTCGCGAGATCGGGCCGCTCGGAGCGGGCCTCCTCGGCGAAGCGGCGACGCCGGCCCGCGGCCTCGGGGGGTGGCGGTTGCATATGCGTCTCGTACCCGTTCAGGAAGATCGGGAGTATCGGAAGTGGTGGTAGAGGTGATGGACGGCGAATCCCATCCCCTCGTACAGGGTTCGCGCCCCTTCGTTGTCCGACTCGACCTGCAGCCAGGCCGCCGAGGCCCCCTCGTCGAGCGCCCGCCGAGCCAGTGCCGCCATCACGGCCGTCGCGAGCCCCTGCCTTCGGTGCGCGGGGTCGATCTCCACCGCCATGAAACCGGCCCAGCGTCCGTCGACCACACAGCGGCCGATCGCCGCCGGAACGTCGGATGTGCCGGGGATGGTGGCGAACCATACCGACGGGCCGTCACCCAGTACTTTAAGTACATGTGGCCCCGGCACACCGAACCGCTGGTAGCGGCGCAGCCAGGGCTCGCCCACGGACCGGCCCAGCCGCACCCGCTCCACGTCCGCGTCCAGGTCACCGATCGGTGCCAGCCCACCGACGCGCAGTTCGGCGCTCACCTCCCGTTCCCAGCCCCGCTCCGCCAGTCCGGCGCACAGCTCCTCCTGGGTCCCCTCGGCGCCGGTCGCGGTCTGGACGTAGGCCGGAAGACCACGTTCGGCGTACCAGTCCCGCACGCGCGCCAGGGCGGCGTCCAGGGGTATGCCCGGGTCGCCGAGCGGCAGCACCGAGTTCGCCCGGCGGGTGAAGCCGGACGCCGCGCGCAGCACCCAGTCGCCCAGCGCTTCGCTCTCCACGGGCTGCCAGGCGCGGGCCGAGACTCGCGCGAGCTCCTCGAAGGACGCTGCCGGCGTGCCCCGTCGACGGGCCGGTGCCGCGGGGACGACCTTGCCCGCGACCAGCGAGGATTCCGGGATGCGGACGGTCTCCCCGGTCCTTCGTGTGATCAACAGCACACCCCCGGTCCACGATGTGAGAACCCCGACGGCGTCGGTGAACTCCGCCGACCCGTCCGCCTGCTCGGCGCGCCGTCGCACCGACACGCGTTTTCCCACGTCAGAGGGGGTGATGCGAACCTCCAGTCGTCCGCCTGCGGTGAATTCCACAGCTCAGTCCTCCCCTCCTGTTCGGATCATCCCCAGGAACGGAGATACTAGGTGCGGGCATCGACGACGCCGCGCTCCCGCGCAGCCCCGCGGCGAGCCGCAGACCGGACGCCGCGCCCTACCGAGGAGGAACGACAGCGTGACCTACGTCATCGCGCAGCCTTGTGTCGACGTCAAGGACAAGGCGTGCATCGAGGAGTGCCCCGTCGACTGCATCTACGAGGGCCAGCGGTCCTTGTACATCCACCCGGACGAATGCGTCGACTGTGGTGCCTGTGAGCCGGTCTGCCCGGTCGAGGCGATCTTCTACGAGGACGACACTCCCGAGGAGTGGAAGGACTACTACAAGGCGAACGTCGAGTTCTTCGACGAGCTCGGTTCGCCCGGTGGCGCCTCCAAGCTGGGCCTGATCGAGCGCGACCACCCCTTCATCGCCGCGCTGCCGCCGCAGAACGGCTGATCGTGCGTCCCCGGTCCCGTACGGTGCGTCAGCCGTACGGGACCGCGGCGTTTGCGCCGGTACCCGAGTGCCCGGCGCGGGACAGCGCACAGCCCTGAGCCGGCGGCCCGACCGGTCGCCGCCCGGTCGGCGGTTCGCCGCACGAACGAGAAAGTGAGCACCGTGTCCGCCGTATCGTCCCGACTCCCCGTCTTCCCGTGGGACAAGCTGGAGCCGTACAAAGCGACCGCCGCGGCCCACCCGGACGGCATCGTCGACCTCTCCGTCGGCACACCCGTCGATCCGGTCCCGGAGCTGGTCCGGCGGGCCCTCGTCGGGGCCGCGGACTCGCCCGGCTATCCGACCGTGTGGGGAACGCCCGCGCTGAGGGACGCGCTGGTGTCGTGGTGCGAGCGGCGACTGGGTGCGGTGTCCTTCGCCCACACCAATGTGCTGCCGGTCGTGGGGTCCAAGGAACTCGTGGCCTGGCTGCCGACCCAGCTCGGCCTGGGTGCCGGTGACAAGGTGGCCCACCCCCGCCTGGCCTACCCGACCTACGAGGTCGGCGCGCGGCTCTGCGGGGCGGCCCCGGTCGTCTACGACGATCCGGTCGCCGATCTCGACCCGGCCGGTCTGAAGCTCCTGTGGCTGAACTCGCCGTCCAACCCGACCGGCCGGGTCCTCGCCAAGGACGAGCTGACCCGGATCGTGGCCTGGGCGCGCGAGCACGGAGTGCTCGTCTTCAGCGACGAGTGCTACCTGGAGCTGGGCTGGGAGGCGGAGCCCTTCTCGGTGCTGCACCCGGACGTCTGCGGCGGCACGTACGAGGGCATCGTCTCGGTCCACTCGCTGTCGAAGCGCTCCAACCTCGCGGGCTACCGTGCGGCCTTCGTCGCGGGCGACGCGGCCGTCCTCGGCGAGCTGCTGAAGGTCCGCAAGCACGGCGGAATGATGACGCCCGCCCCGGTGCAGGCGGCCACCGTCGCGGCACTCGGCGACGACGCGCACGTAGCCGAACAGCGGGCCCGGTACGCGGCCCGGCGTCTCGCCCTGCGCGACGCCCTGCTGAAGAACGGCTTCCGGATCGAGCACAGCGAGGCGAGCCTCTATCTGTGGGCGACACGGGACGAGCCGTGCTGGGACACGGTGGCGCACCTGGCCGAGCTGGGCGTCCTCGTCGCGCCCGGCGACTTCTACGGCGAAGCGGGGGAGCGCTTCGTACGGGTCGCCTTCACGGCGACCGACGAGCGGGTCCAGGCGGCGGTCAAGCGCCTCGGGTGAGGGGCGGACGGCCGTGGCGGCGCCCGACGAGGCCGCCGCAGCGGTTCCGGGCCCGGCCCCGCCGAGGGCGGCGCGGGAGGGGCTCCGCGACCGACCTCATTGGCCGAAATTGCCGCCATTGCCGGAATTTCCGCAACTGTCGGACTCCGTGACGGACGGACTTCCGTGACGGACGGACTTCCGTGACGCGACACGGCGGCACTGCCGGCGGCGTACGGAAGGGCCTCGGGAACGCGAGTTCCCGAGGCCCTTCCGTGTACTCCGCACGCTCCGGCTGGGTCAGAGAGGCAGACCCTGCACCGGCAGTTCGCCAGCCGGCAGCGCGGTGCCCGCGTCCGGGAGGCCGCCGCCGGCCAACCCCTGGGCGGCGGGCAGGCCCTGCGTGGCCGCGGAGCCCGCCGTCTCGCCGATGACGCCCGCGGTGCTGCCCGCGGCCTGTCCGGCGGTCTCCTGCGCCGCCGGGAGGCCGGTCTCGGCCGCGCCGCCCAGGGTGCCGGCGGCGGCCGGGAGCGTCGTGCCGACCACCCTGCCGCCGGCCTTGTTCGCCGTGTCGGCGGCCTCGCGCGCGGCGCCGTCGACGGTGGAGCCGGCCGCGGCGCCGTCGAGCTGGGTCAGGCCGCCGTTGCCCAGGTCCTGGGTGGGGAGGTCCACGGCGTTCGCGGAGCCGGCCGCACCGACCACGGGAGCTGCCCCGGCTGCGACGAGCAGCGCGGCACGGGCGATCCGACGGGTCAGGGGGAGGGACATGATGCTCCTTCGACGAGAGAACGTTGGGTGGTGACTGTGGTTCCGTGTCCGGCGATCGGACGCACTGACAACCCCTCGAAGGGCGGGGAAGGTTGCGGTGGCGCAAGGTAAAGAGTTTGCAATGCATCGCATAATCGGCTGTGGACAAAAACGGGCGAACAATATGCCTGCGGACAGCCTGGCGAACCGTCACTTCCCTTGCTCCGTAAGGAAATTGAGGACCCGAACCGGATTCGCTCGGACGCGGCGAAGAAACTTCGGGGCAATGTGCGCCGCATAACTCGGGAGGGTGTCCGGTCGGACGGATGAGCGACCGGAAAAGCCGCGTCCGGCATCGCCCGGCGTACCGGAATTCCGCCGGCCCGCCTTCACGGCCGAGGGCCGGTCCCGTGGAGGCGGGGCGCCCGCCCCGTCCGCTCCGCCGCCCGACGGCGTGCGCGCCCGATATCCGTGTGCGGCCCGCCCCGGCGCCGGTCCGAGGTGCGGTCGGCGTGCCGAGGCGGGGCTCAGCGGGCGAGCCGGATCCGTACCCCGGAGCTGTCCGGCTCGGCGGTGCGCCAGCCCTCGTCGGCCTCCTTCGCGCTCCATACCTTCCCGGCGAACGAGACCTCGGAGATCCGCAGTTCCGCCGCCTTCGCCACCGCCCAGTGGGCCAGTTCCCAGCCGCGGCGGTCGGCGTCCCCGGTGCCCCGGGAGGTCGAGGCGACCGGAACCGTCAGTTCCGATGACTGCGGGGCGCCCGCCCTGCCCTTGCCGCCGGCCGCGGGCAGGACGCCCGCCCCGAAGGAACGCGCCAGCTCCGAACGGACCTTCGCCGGGTCGCCGGGCTTGGTGGAGGGTGCCGCCGTGCAGGTCAGGGAGGCCGAGGCGCGTCCGGTGAGCGCCGCCGAGAGCAGCGAGGCGTCCGGCTCGTGCTTGGCGTACGCCTGGGGGAAGCCGCTGCGCTGGACGCGCTGGGCGGCGACCGTCAGCGGCAGCCGCGAGTAGCCCGGCACCTCGGCGAGGTGGTCGTAGAACGCCCCGGCGGAGAACACCGGGTCGAGGATCTGCCGCGGGGTGCCCCAGCCCTGCGACGGGCGCTGCTGGAACAGACCGAGGGAGTCGCGGTCGCCGTGGCGGATGTTCCGCAGCGCGGACTCCTGGAGGGCCGTCGCCAGCGCGATGGTGACCGCTCGCTCCGGCATCCCCCGGGTCGTGCCGACGGCCGAGATCGTGGCCGCGTTGGCCGCCATCTCCGGGCTGAGCTCGTAGGAGGCGCCGCCGCCCTCCCCGTCGTCCGGGCCGGGGCGGTCCGAGTCCTCTCCGCCGCCGGAGCGGACGACACAGCGCGGCGCGCCGTCGCCGCTCACGTACTGCACGACGACGTACGCGACCAGGGCCAGCAGTACGGCGAACGCTGCCGCGAGGCGAAGGGGGCGGCCGCGCCGGGTGGGGGAGGCGGTCTTGGTCACGGCGCCCACCGTACTGGAGCCCCGTGAACGCCCGGGCCGGTACCTCGCACGGGACCCCGGCACCTCGCACCCGACTCGGGTCCCCACGCGGACTCCCGCCACCAGGTGCGGGACCCGGCCCGGGCCGTCGACTCCCCCGGACCGCGGGCCCCCAACCGGCACCGGACCCGGTCGCCTCTCCTCACACCCCGGGCCGCCCCCGACGCCCGCGGGCCCCGCGACGTCCCGCCGGCCCGGAGCCCGTGCCGCCCGGCCCGGCGGCGCACCCGCGGGTCGGCAGGCGGGCGAGGCGGGGCGCTAGGGTCGGGCCATGCCCGAAAGCGCGCTTGATCTCACCCTGGACGGCCCGGCACTCACCGCACGGCTCGTCGACTTCCCGTCGGTCAGCGGCGACGAGAAGCCCCTCGCCGACGCGATCGAGCGGGCGCTGCGTGCCCTGCCCCACCTCACCGTCGACCGACACGGCAACAACGTGGTCGCCCGGACGAACCTGGGCCGGTCCGAACGCGTGGTCCTGGCCGGGCACATCGACACCGTGCCGATCGCGGACAACGTCCCCTCCCGGCTCGACCAGAACGGCGTCCTGTGGGGCTGCGGCACCTCGGACATGAAGTCGGGGGTCGCCGTCCAACTGCGGATCGCCGCGACCGTGCCCGAGCCCAACCGCGACCTGACGTTCGTCTTCTACGACAACGAGGAGGTCGCCGCACATCTGAACGGTCTCGGACATATCGCGGACACCCACCCCGACTGGCTGGAGGGCGATTTCGCCGTCCTGCTCGAGCCTTCCGACGCTCAGGTGGAGGGCGGCTGCCAGGGAACTCTGCGTGTCCACCTCCGTACGGCCGGGGAGCGCGCACACTCCGCCCGCAGCTGGATGGGGTTCAACGCCATCCACGCCGCCGGTCCGATCCTGGCCCGGCTCGCCGCCTACGAACCGCGCCGTCCGGTGATCGACGGCCTGAGGTACCACGAGGGGCTCAACGCCGTCGGGATCGAGGGCGGTGTCGCGACGAACGTCATCCCCGACTCGTGCACCGTCGTGATCAACTACCGCTACGCCCCGGACCGGACCATGGCGGAGGCCGAGGCCCATGTCCGTGAGGTGTTCGCGGACTGCGACGTCGCCGAGTTCATCGTCGACGACCACACCGGCGGGGCGCTGCCCGGCCTCTCGCACCCGGCCGCCGCCGCGTTCATGGAGGCCGTCGGCGGTACGGCACAGCCCAAGTTCGGCTGGACCGACGTGTCGCGCTTCAGCGCACTGGGCGTCCCGGCGGTCAACTACGGTCCGGGCGACGCGCTCTTCGCCCACAAGCGGGACGAGCACGTGGCCGTCGACAAGATCACACACTGTGAGGAGCGACTGCGGCAGTGGCTCAGCGCGTGACGGCCATCGCGTGACGTCACCGTCCGGACCGAGGACGGGGCCACCCGCGACGCCACCCGGATCGTGCGACGGCCACTCCGTGACGATCACCGGGTGAACCGCCACAGCCGGACTTCCTCGTATCCGACCTCCGGAATTTCGCTCTCGTCCATCTCCGGCGACCTACCCTGACCTGGAACGTGCACCACGGCGGAGGGAGCAGGTCATGGGCAGTCCCGAGGAAGCACGGCCGGAGGAGCAGCGGCTGGGTCCGGTGGTGCGGCGCAGGGATCAGATCCAGCCCGGCACCACGGACCAGCGCCTGCTGGACACCGAGGGCGATTCGCAGTGGGTGCACACCGATCCGTGGCGGGTCATGCGCATCCAGTCGGAGTTCGTCGAGGGCTTCGGCGCCCTCGCCGAACTGCCCAGCGCCATCAGCGTCTTCGGTTCCGCCCGGACCGCTCCCGGCACCCCCGAGTACGACGCCGCCGTACGGATCGGCAGGGCCCTGGTCGACGCCGGCTTCGCCGTGATCACCGGGGGCGGGCCGGGGGCGATGGAGGCCGCCAACCGCGGTGCGCGGGAGGCGGGCGGCATCTCGGTCGGGCTGGGCATCGAGCTGCCCTTCGAGCAAGGCCTCAACCCGCACGTCGACATCGGCGTGAACTTCCGCTACTTCTTCGTCCGCAAGACGATGTTCGTCAAGTACGCGCAGGGCTTCGTGGTCATGCCGGGCGGTTTCGGGACGCTCGACGAACTGTTCGAGGCGCTCACCCTCGTCCAGACCGGGAAGGTGACCCGCTTTCCCGTCGTGCTCTTCGGGTCGCGGTACTGGTCCGGTCTGGTCGACTGGCTGCGCGGCACGGTCGTCGCGGAGGGCAAGGCGTCCGCGCGCGACCTGCTGCTCTTCCACGTCACGGACGACGTGGACGAGGCGGTCGCCCTGGTGACCAAGGAGACCGGCCCGCCGCCGCCGATCCCGTACGAGGGCTACGAGGCCTGAGCGGGCGCCGCGGAGGCCCGGTCCGCTGCGGCGCCCTGGCGGTGCGGGGGCCGGCGGACGGCCGTCCGGTCTCCGGTCCGCCGGTCGACCGCCATGGCGGTCCCGCCGCCGAGTCCCGGTCGGCCGGTGGTCCGGTCGGGCGCCGGTCCCGGCCGCCCCCGTCCTACGCGAGTCCCCGGCGGGCTACCGCCGGGGGCCGGTGCCCGGCGATCGACGCCACCATGTCCAGCACCTGACGGGTCTCCGCCACCTCGTGCACCCGGTACACCCGCGCACCGAGCCATGCCGACACCGCGGTCGTCGCCAGCGTGCCGATCACCCGTTCCTTGACCGGGCGGTCGAGGGTCTCGCCGACGAAGTCCTTGTTCGACAGGGAGACCAGCACCGGCCAGCCCGTCCCCACCATCTCGCCGAGCCTGCGCGTCGCCTCCAGCGAGTGGCGGGTGTTCTTCCCGAAGTCGTGGCCCGGGTCGATGAGGATCCCGTCCCGGCGCACACCGAGCTCGAGCGCCCGCTCCGCCAGACCGTTCGTCACCCGCAGGATGTCCGCCATCACGTCGTCGTACGCGATCCGGTGCGGTCTCGTCCGCGGCTCGGCACCGCCCGCGTGTGTGCAGACCAGGCCCGCCCCGTACCGGGCCGCCACCTCCGCCAGTGCGGGATCCACCCCGCCCCAGGCGTCGTTCAGCAGGTCGGCGCCCGCCTCGCAGACGGCGGCGCCCACGTCGTGCCGCCAGGTGTCGACGCTGATCACCACGTCCGGGAAGCGCCTGCGCACCTCGGCGACGAAGCCGACCGTGCGGCGCGCCTCCTCCTCGGCGGTCACCTCCTCACCGGGACCGGCCTTCACACCGCCGATGTCGATGATGGCGGCACCCTCGGACACCGCCTGTTCGACACGGGTCAGAGCCGGCTCGTCGCGGAACGTGGCGCCCTGGTCGTAGAAGGAGTCCGGAGTCCGGTTCACGATCGCCATGATCACCGGCTCGTGCGCGCCGAACTCGCGCCGCCCCAGCCGCAGAGTCCCGTCGTGCATCCCCTGCATCCGCTGTTTCCTCCTCGCGATCGGTCGCCTGCGACCTTAACCGTCAGCGGCGCATGGCACGATCGGCAGCGGACGGTTTCCTGCTCCGGGGAGAGGCGCGCTGTGTTCTGGTTCTTGCTGATCGCGATGGTCGTGGTCGTCGCCGCGGTCACCCTGGCGGTGGTCGGCGGCGGTGACAAGGCGGTGCTCCCTGAGGTGGCGCCCGAGCGGCTGGTGGACCCGCTGCCGCTGACGCGTCCCGTGGGCCGTGCCGACATCGAGGCGCTCCGTCTGCCCGTGACGGCGCGGGGCTACCGGATGCTCGACGTCGACGAGGTCCTCGGACGGCTCGGTGCCGAGCTCGCCGAGCGGGACGCGCGGATCGCCGAGCTGGAGTCCGCGCTGGCGGGCCGCCAGGCGACGGCGGTCAGCCCGGCCGGACTCTTCGACGAGCGGCCCGGGGAGGTGCCGGGGGAGCGGCCGGGGCTCTTCGAGAAGGCCACCGATGACCGCCCGGCCGCGGAGAACGGCGCGGGAGGGCCGGACGTCCCGGAGGCCCCGCCCGGGCGCCCCGATCTCCCCGGTGGCGACGGGGAGCAGCCGCGATGAGCGGCGCCCTCGTCGGCCCGGACGGGCGGCTGCGCTGCCCCTGGGGCCTGTCCACCGAGGACTACGTCAGGTACCACGACGAGGAGTGGGGCCGTCCCGTCCGCGGGGACGACGCGCTGTTCGAGCGGCTCGCGTTGGAGGCGTTCCAGTCGGGGCTCTCCTGGATCACCGTCCTGCGCCGCCGCGAGGGCTTCCGGGAGGCGTTCGCCGGCTTCCGGATCGCCTCGGTCGCGGCGTTCACCGACGCCGACGCGGAGCGCCTGCTCGCCGACGCGGGCATCATCCGCAACCGCTCCAAGATCGAGGCGACCATCGCCAACGCACGGGTGCTGGCCGACTGGGCCGAGGGTGAGCTCGACGCCCTGATCTGGTCGTACGCGCCGGACCCGGCCGTGCGCCCGGTGCCGCGCACTCTCGCGGACGTCCCGGCGGTCACGGACGAGTCCACCGCCCTCTCCAAGGACCTGAAGAAGCGCGGTCTGCGCTTCATCGGCCCCACGACGGCATACGCGCTCATGCAGGCCTGCGGTCTGGTCGACGACCATCTCGCGGACTGCATTGCGCGCGGGGCCGGGGCGCCGGCCGGCCGCCCCGAGCCGGGGCCACCGGACCGCCGGCCGGTGCCGAGGCGGCACCGGCCGGTGTGACGCTCAGTGGCCCACGTACTTGGGCTTCTCCTTGGCGATGAAGGCCTGGACCGCGATGGCGTGGTCCTCCGAGGCGCCGGCCCTGGTCTGGAGTTCGTCCTCCTTCTCCAGCGTCTCGCCCAGCGTGTGGCCCGCCCCGTACGCGAGGGACTCCTTGATCGCGGCGTAGGCGAGTGTGGGGCCGTCGGCCAGGGCGCGGGCGACCGCCGCGGCCTCCACCGCCAGGTCGTCGGCCGGTACGAGCTTGTTCACGATGCCCAGGTCGAAGGCCTCCTGCGCAGAGATCGACCGGGGGAAGAGCAGCAGGTCGGCGGCCCTGCTGGGGCCGATCAGCCGGGGGAGCGTCCAGGAGACCCCGGAGTCCGCCGTCAGCGCGACGCCGGCGAAGGACGTCGTGAACTTGGCGGTGTCCGCGACGACCCGGTAGTCCGCTGCCAGGGCGAAGCCCATACCGGCACCCGCGGCGACGCCGTTCACGCCCGCCACCACCGGCTTCGGCATCTCGGTGATCGCCCGCACGATCGGGTTGTAGTGGTCGCGCACGGTGTTCATCGTGTGGCCGGTGCCCGACTCCCGGTCGGAGACCAGCAGCGAGATGTGCTCCTTGAGGTCCTGGCCCACACAGAACGCGCGGCCCGTCGCCGTCAGCAGGACCGCGCGTACACCGGCGTCCGCCCCGGCCGCCCGCAGGGCGTCCCGGAGGGCGACCTTGGCCTCGACGTTCATCGCGTTCATGGCCTCGGGCCGGTTGATCGTGATCGTCGCGAGTCCGTCGCTCACCTCGTACAGCACGGTGTCGGCCATGTCGGGGGTCCCCTTCGCACCTCGGGCAGTGATGTCGAGCCCAGCATGGCGGAGATCACCGGGGCCGACCTACGCCCCGGTATGTGACCTGCGTCAAAGAAATCCCCGGCCCCGGTTCGGTGTGCTGGTCTCGGGCGGGGGCGAAGTATCGCAGGCGGATCCCCGAATTGGGTGGTTTTGCGAAAGCGCGTTGCGCAAGCGATGCCGACTGATGTTGGTCATCGGGTCCTGCGATGCGGGATAATGGCTGGGAAGCAATGTGTTCGATGCCGGTGACGTGTGCCCACCCAGGGGGCCGTCGGCTGACGATGAGCTGGTTTCAGGAAGGGGAACGAGCATGGCGGCCATGAAGCCGCGGACGGGCGACGGCCCGCTCGAGGTGACCAAGGAGGGGCGGGGCATCGTCATGCGCGTTCCGCTCGAAGGCGGCGGTCGGCTCGTCGTCGAGCTGACTCCGGACGAGGCCGACGCCCTTGGCGATGCCCTCAAGAAGGTCGTCGGCTGACGCGGAAGCGCCCACACCTTTCTGTACTGCCCCGGCACGGCACCTCGCTGCGCCGGGGCAGTGCCGTTCCCGGAAGTCCGCCGACCGTCTCCGCGCGCTTCGTGGGTGGGTGCCGTCCGTGGCGGTGGTCGCCCGGCGTGCCGTGCCCGGAGCCGGTCCGTTCCACGGACTCGCGTCCACCGGGTGGTGGGGCCCGTCAGCCGCGGCGCACCGCGCAGAGCAGCCCGTCGCCCACCGGGAGCAGCGACGGCAGCAGTTCCTGGCTCTCCCGCACCGTGCGCAGCAGCTCGCGCACGCGCAGCACCTCGCCCGGCTGGGCCGCCGAATCGACCGTTCGGCCGTCCGCGAAGACGCCCTCGAAGCACACAAGCCCCCCAGGCCGCAGCAGGCGCAACGATTCAGCTAGACAGTCCAGCGACTCCAGCCGGTCGCCGTCGCAGAAGACGAGGTCGTAGCCGCCGTCCGCGAGCCTGGGCAGTACGTCGAGGGCGCGGCCGGGGATGAAGCGGGCCCGGTTCCCGGCGAAGCCGGCGGCACGGAAGGCCTCGCGCGCGAACTGCTGGCGCTCCGGCTCGGGGTCGACCGTGGTCAGCACACCGTCCGGCCGCATGCCCTGGAGCAGGTAGATACCGGAGACGCCCGTGCCGGTGCCGATCTCCGCGACCGCCTTGGCGTCCGCCGTCGCGGCCAGCAGACGCAGGGCCGAGCCCGTGCCGGGCGACACCGAGGGCAGCCCCGCCTCCCGGGCCCGGTCGCGGGCCCAGCGCAGTGCATCGTCCTCGGCGACAAAGGCGTCGGCGAACGCCCAGCTCGTCTGCCGGTTGGCGGTAATGACCCTCTCCTGTCCCCGTAGTTGGCGCAACCGAGACTGTATCCGCTGCGCACGGGAACCCGCAGATGGGACCGGGCGTTATGGAAAGAGCGGGGAAAGGCACGGGTGAATCGCACCCGTTCTCAAATTCGCGTAAAGATTCTTATCCGGAGCTAACGGGCGAGGTGGCTATGGTAGGGGCTCCACTGGACACCACCAGAGCCGACAGGGGAGGTGCGGCTGCGCCTGTGGACCGGAGAGGGGTGCTGAGGCGTCTCCTCGGGTCGGCGGGTGAGCCGAAATCCGTGACCGACACCGCTGACGCCCGTTCCGGCCAGGCCGACTCCGTACCCACCGCGACGTTCGCACCGGATGCGGAATCGCAGGCGTGGACACCTCCCTCGTGGGAGAACATCGTCAGCACGCACAGCGGCCGCGTCTACCGCCTGGCCTACCGTCTGACCGGAAACCAGCACGACGCCGAGGACCTCACCCAGGAGGTCTTCGTCCGTGTCTTCCGTTCCCTGTCGACCTACACGCCGGGCACCTTCGAGGGCTGGCTGCACCGCATCACGACGAACCTGTTCCTGGACATGGTCCGCCGCAAGCAGCGCATCCGCTTCGACGCCCTGGGCGACGACGCGGCCGAGCGGCTGCCCAGCCGGGAGCCGTCCCCGCAGCAGGTCTTCCACGACACCCACTTCGACGCCGACGTCCAGCAGGCGCTGGACACCCTGGCCCCCGAGTTCCGCGCCGCCGTGGTGCTCTGCGACATCGAGGGCCTGTCGTACGAGGAGATCGCCGCCACGCTCGGCGTCAAGCTCGGCACCGTCCGCAGCCGGATCCACCGCGGCCGCTCCCACCTGCGCAAGGCCCTGCGGCACCGCTCTCCCGAGGCGCGTGCCGAGCAGCGCTCCCTCGCGGGCGTGGCCGGGGAGGGCGGGACGGCGTGAGCAGCACAAGTCCGACCCCTGCGGAGCAGCACCTGGGGGACCGGCTCGCTGCCCTGGTCGACGGCGAGCTCAAACACGACGCGCGCGAGCGCGTCCTGGCCCATCTCGCGACCTGTCCCAAGTGCAAGGCCGAGGCCGACGCACAGCGTCGGTTGAAGAGCGTCTTCGCCACGGCCGCACCGCCGCCGCCCTCCGAGGGCCTTCTCGCTCGGCTCCAGGGGCTGCCCGCGGGTCCGCCCGGAGGTGATGACGACGGGCGGGGAGGTCCGTATCGCCGGGGACGTCCCGGCGATGGCGTCTTCGGCGTGACCTCGGAGGGCTTCGGGTACGTCCCGGGCGGCCACGGCCTGCCCGACGGCGGGCCGGGCTCCGGGTTCCGCATCCACGACGTAGCGCGTCAGGAGGCCGAGCGCTCCCCGTGGCGCGGCCGGAGGTTCGCCTTCGCCGCGGCCAGCGCGGTGTCGTTCGCCGCGATCGCGCTGGGCGGATCGCTGCCGCTCGCCGCCACCGGCGACGCCTCCGCCCGCGGGGACAGCCGCGGCAACAGCGTGACCCCCCTGCGCACGGCCACTGCCGCCGCGGGTACGGAGGCCAACCGCAGACGGGGCGGCGGAACGGGCGTGACCGGGATCAGCAGCACCCCCGTGGTGGCGGTGGCCCCCCAGACCCTGGTCCGGACGCGGCCGCCGTCCCCTCCCTTCGCGGCGTCGTCGCTGCTCGCCGGTGGTGCCGCGCCCCTGCCGGCGCGGCCGACCGCCTCGGCGTTCCAGCTGGCCACGGCTCCCGGTCCCGGCGCCTCCGCGTCCCCGCAGCCCAGCCGGTTCGCCGCCCCGCCCCGGCGTTGATACGGAGGCCCGCTCCGGGCGGTCGGGCGCACTGTAGGACGCCATCCGCAAACCTGGTTGAATCCAGGGGACGGTGCCCGGCGGGGCACACGGAGCGGCAGTTGCGGGGAGAGCATGGAGAACGGGAAGCCGACGGGTCCCAAGCCGAAGTGGTGGAGCCGTCCGGCCCACCCCGAGCCGTCGTCGCCCGTCGACGCGGCCTCGGCGGCGGAGCACACCGCCGGCGTGGTCGAGGCCGGCGCCCCGGGCAGTGACGACCGGGTGTCCGTCGCGCCGGGAGCTCTCGTCGACGATCAGCCGGAGTACCCGCTTCCCGCCCCCCTCACCCCCGCGGAGCAGCAGTCACCGGCACCCGGCCGCCCCGGCAGCGCGCCGGCCGAGCCCGGCGCCCCCGAGGCTCCGGCCGCCGCGCAGCCGTCCGGTGGGACCCGCGAGGAGAGCGGCCCGGTCCGGCAGCCCGAGTCGGAGGACAACCGCGCGAGCGGGCCGGTCGTCGCGTACGACGGGGACATCTCCGCCGACGTGCCGGCCGTCGACGAGGGTGCCGGCCATGCCTGGGCGAGCGGGCCGGTCGTCGCGCACGACGCGGACAACCGCCGGGACGGCGGCCCGCGTGCCCCGTACTCCCCGCCGGTCCGGGACGCCGCACCCGGTCCGGCCGCTGGGGCCCCGCATCCGGCCGGCGTCCCCGCGGCCGGGCCTTCGGACGGGGGCGCGCGGCCCCTGCACGAGCCGGACGAGTACCGCACGCCGCCGTACGGCGGCCCCGGACCGTGGGCTCCCGCGCCGCCGGTGCAGCACCCCGGCGGAGCCGGCGGCACGCCACCGCCGTACCCGGCCGGCGGCGGCCAGCCGGGTTCCGCCGCGCCCGCACCGCACGCCGCCCCCGTGCCGGGGCAGTGGCGGCAGTACGACCCCTGGGGTGCGCCCGGGGGGACCCTGATCCGGACCGGAGAGCCGCCGAGGCAGAAGTCCCGGCGGGGCATGGCCTTCGCCGGCGCGCTGGTCTTCGCGCTGCTCGCCGGAGTCCTCGGCGGCGGCGTGGGCGCGTACCTGGAACGCAACGGGGGGATCACCACCGTCGAACTGCCGCAGTCGGGGCCGGAGCGCACCGACCGCGCGCCCGACAGCGTCGCCGGGATCGCCGCCAGCGCCCTTCCCGGTGTGGTGACGCTGCACGTCAGCGGGGGCGGTGAGCAGGGCACCGGCACCGGCTTCGTGCTGGACGCGCAGGGGCACATCCTCACCAACAACCACGTGGTCTCCCCGGCGGGCAGCTCCGGCGACATCTCCGTCACGTTCAGCGGCGGCGAGACGGCACGGGCCACCCTCGTCGGCAAGGACAGCGGCTACGACCTCGCCGTCGTCAAGGTCCGGGGGGTCTCCGGCCTCAAGCCGCTGCCGCTGGGCAACTCCGACAACGTCCGGGTCGGTGACCCGGTCGTGGCCATCGGTGCCCCCTTCGACCTCCAGAACACCGTGACCGCCGGAATCATCAGCGCCAAGGAGCGCCCGATCACCGCCGGCGGGGAGAAGGGCGACGGCAGCGACATCAGCTACGTCGACGCCCTGCAGACCGACGCACCGATAAACCCCGGGAACTCAGGCGGACCGCTCGTCGACTCCCGGGCCCGGGTCATCGGTATCAACAGCGCCATCCGCGCCGCGGACGGCGGCTCCGGCCCCGACGCCGGCTCCGGGCAGGCCGGCTCGATCGGTCTCGGCTTCGCCATCCCCATCAACCAGGGCAAGCGGGTCGCCGAAGAGCTGATCAACACCGGAAAGGCCACCCACCCGGTGATCGGCGTCAGCCTCGACATGGAGTACTCGGGAGACGGCGCCCGCGTCGGCGAGAAGGGCAAGGACGGGGCCCCGTCCGTCGTCGCGGGCGGCCCCGCGGCGAAGGCCGGTATCCGCCCGGGCGACGTCATCACCAAGGTCGACGGCCAGCGGGTGCACAACGGTGAGGAGCTCATCGTCAAGATCCGTGCGCACCGGCCCGGCGACCGGCTGGAACTGACGGTGCTCCGCGACGGCAAGGAGCGGACGAGGGCGGTGACGCTCGGTTCGTCCACCGGCACGTGACGGACATCCCGAAGGTACCGTCGGGACAGATTTGCCGGGTACCGTGGAGCCGGTCCCGCTCGTCCCAGCGCTGCGGGCACGGAGAACGAGAACACGAGGAGCAGCAAGGTGTTCAACGACATAGGCGCACTCGAGCTCGTGACGCTCGTCGTCCTCGCCGTGCTGGTCTTCGGCCCGGACAAGCTGCCCAAGGTCATCCAGGACGTCTCGCGCTTCATCCGCAGGATCCGCGAATTCTCCGACAACGCGAAGCACGACATCCGCAGCGAACTGGGCCCGGAATTCAAGGACTTCGAGTTCGAGGACCTGAATCCCAAGGCCTTCATCCGGAAGCAGCTCTCCGACAACGAGGACCTCAAGGAGATCCGCAGCAGCTTCGACCTCAAGAAGGAGATCAACGAGGTCGCGGACGCCGTGAACGGCAAGGAGCCCGACAGCCCGGTGCGGGCCGCCGTCGGCGGCACGCCGGACGCGGGAGCGACGCCCGATCTCCTCAAGAAGCGCGAAAGGCCCGATCAGGGCGAGCGCCCGCCCTTCGACGCAGACGCCACCTGAGGCCCCCTACCGCCGTCAATCGCAACGAGTCGGTGACGGGTGGCTATCCTCCATCTGTCCGGGATCGAGGACGCCCGCGGGGGGCGGGCCGTTCCGGACCTCGCTGACCAAGGAGGCGCCGGGTAGATGGAGACGACGAGTCGGGTAGGGGCGCAGGATCCGCCCAGCAGTTCCACCGCTGAGGGGGTGCCCGCAGCCCGGCGCACCGTCGACGGCTATCTGCGCGCGCCCTTCCCCTGGTACGGCCTGGACGAGGCCTTCAACGGGCCGCGCTGGCTGATGCAGGTCGGTACGGCCGCCGACGGCTCGGTGCAGCACGGCTCCATGGGGCACGGCGACGAGCCGTCGATAAAGTCCGACGCGACCGGCGCGGAGAAGGAACGCTTCGCCGTGGTCGTCACCGTCGCGTCGAGCCCGATGCGGCACACCGGTGACGGTACGGGCGTCCTGGACGCCACGACCGTCTCCTCGGCCGCCTGGCTGGCCGGCTCGGGCCTGCTGGCCTGCACCTGGCCGGCACAGCTCGACCACACCCTGCGGGACGACTGGCTGGACCAGCAGACGGAGACCGCCTTCGAGCTCGCGGACGACCTCACCGGGCCCGCCTGGTCGGAGCTGTCCCTGCCGGTGGACGGGGTGCCCGTGCCCTTCCACTACCGCGAGTCCGAGTTCGGCTGGGTGCTCGCCGGTTCGACCGGGAACGGGGTGCACATCGGGGCGTACGGGCGGGGGATGAGCGCGTACGGGCTCGGCTTCTCCGTGGTGCAGGACCTCGAGGCGTACGCGTAGACCGCGCGTCCACGCCGGGTCGCCGCCCGGGACGACGACTGCCCACAACCCTCCGGGGGTTGTGGGCGGTCCCGCGGCCCCGTCTGGAGGACGGCCTCAGAACTTGTTGCGCGGGGTGATGCCGAGCGACATGCCCGACAGGCCGCGCTGACGGCCGCCGAGCTTGCCCGCGATGGTCCGCAGGGCGGAACCGGCGGGGGAGTCGGGGTCGGTGAGGACGACGGGCTTGCCCTCGTCGCCGCCCTCCCGGAGCCGTACGTCGATGGGGATCTGGCCGAGCACCGGCACCTGGGCGCCCGTGGTCCTCGTCAGCCCGTCGGCGACCACCTGGCCGCCGCCCGTTCCGAAGACGTCGACCATCTCGTCGCAGTGCGGGCACGGCAGCCCCGACATGTTCTCGACGACGCCGACGATCTTCTGGTGGGTCTGTACGGCGATGGAGCCGGCCCGCTCCGCGACCTCCGCCGCGGCCTGCTGCGGCGTGGTGACGACCAGGATCTCGGCGTTGGGCACCAGCTGGGCCACGGAGATCGCGATGTCGCCGGTGCCCGGCGGCAGGTCCAGCAGCAGCACGTCCAGGTCGCCCCAGTAGACGTCCGCCAGGAACTGCTGCAGCGCGCGGTGCAGCATCGGGCCGCGCCAGACGACCGGTGCGTTGCCCGGGGTGAACATGCCGATCGAGATGACCTTCACGCCGTTCGCGGACGGCGGCATGATCATGTTCTCGACCTGGGTGGGACGGCCGTCCGCGCCGAGCATGCGCGGCACGCTGTGGCCGTAGATGTCGGCGTCGACGACACCGACCTTCAGTCCGTCGGCGGCCATGGCCGCCGCCAGGTTCACGGTCACGGAGGACTTGCCCACACCGCCCTTGCCGGAGGCGACCGCGTAGACGCGCGTCAGCGAGCCCGGCTTGGCGAACGGCACCTCGCGCTCGGCGGTCGTACCGCGCAGCGAGGCCGCGAGCTCGCGGCGCTGCTCGTCGCTCATCACGTCCAGGGAGACGTCGACGCCGGTGACGCCCTCGACGCCCGAGACGGCGTCCGTGACGCGCCGGGTGATCGTCTCGCGCATCGGGCAGCCCGAGACGGTGAGGTAGACCGTGACGGCGACCGCGCCGTCGGATCCGATCTCCACCGACTTGACCATGCCGAGATCCGTGATCGGCTTGTTGATCTCGGGGTCGTTCACCGTCGCCAGTGCGTCGCGCACCGCGTCTTCCGTAACCATACGCACGATGGTACGGCGCGGGATCCGGCCGCGGGGGCCTCCGTCAGCGGTCGACTTCGTCACGTCCGCCGGGGTGCCCTGACGGGAATAGCGCGGCCGCGGGTGGTTGCGTCGGATCCCCGACCACGCCGGTCCCGGCCGCTCCCGACTCCGTCCCGTCGGCGTCCGGCATCCCGTACTCGGCCTCCCGCCAGTGGTCGGGCAGCAGATGGTCCAGTACGGCGTCGACGGTGACCGCACCCAGCAAGGCCCCCTCGTCGTCCACCACAGGGGCCGCGACCAGGTCGTAGGCGGTCAGACAGCAGCTGACCGCCGGCAGCGGGGTGTCCGGGTGGAGCGGGGGCAGTTCGGTGTCGACGAGGGGCGCGACCGGCGCGTCCGGTGCGCTCCGCAGCAGCCGCTGGACGGGCACCGTGCCCAGGTACGGGCCGGTGGGCGGCTCGCCGGGCGGCCGGCAGACGTAGACCTGGGCCGCCAGCGCCTGGATCAGCTCCCGCTCGCCGAGCCGGGCCAGGGCGTCGGCGACGGTGGCCTCCGGCGGCACCACGACCGGCTCGGTCCTCATCAGGGCCCGTGCCGTGCGCTCCTGCTCGGCCTCGTCCTCCGCGTCCTGCCCGAAGTTCGGGCGCTCCCCCACCGGGGACGACACCAGGAGCTCCTCGGGCGGCAGGCCGCTCAGGGCGGACCAGTCGACCGTCAGCGCCTCCCCGCGGTGCCGGGCGGTTCCGCCCCGGTCGCGGTGCGCGCAGATCCGGTCGACCTCCCAGTGCGCGCGGGCCGGGTGCCGGTGCACCTCGACGTCCAGGACCGTGACCTGCTCGCCCGAGTCCGCGAGCCGCACCCGCCGGTCCAGCAGCTGGCCGAGGACGAGCCGCTCGTCCGGCCGCAGGCCGAAACGGCGCATGCTCACGGGGCCGGACAGCGTGACCTGGCCGGACTCGAGGCCGGTCGCCCGGGAGACGGGCACGAAGACGGGACCGTGCCCGAGCACCTCGACGACCAGGCCCACCAGCCGGGGCGGACGGTCGACCCGGAACGTGGCCACGAGGTCCCGCACCCGCCCGACCGGGCCGCCGTCGGGGCCGAAGACCGGGACCCCGGCGAGATGCGAGAGGAAGATCCGAGGGCCGTCTGCCGCCATGCTCAACGCCTCCTCCACTGCCGCGGCGGGCCACTGGGAACAGACCGCCGGGTTCGTACGAGGAGCGAAACGGATTGCTCCGAAATGGCATCGTTCAACGGCTTCAGGCTAGCCCGTACCGATCCGTGGCGCTGTCCCCGGAGGCCCGGACGACTGCCCTCCGGAAAGCCCTCCGACCCCGGGTACGCTGCGGTCTGCCACCCCCACGCGTATGAGAGGCAGTGCGCTCGTGACCGCTCTCCCCCCGGGTCCGGCAGCCCCTGTGCGCCGGGCCGCGCTCCCCGTCGTGCTGTGCGCGGCGCTGGCCACGGCCCTCACCGGGTGCGGCGAGGACCCGGACGCGGGGACGAACGGCGTCGGCAAGCTGGAGGCGCCCGCCATCGAGAAGAAGGCCAAGGCGGCGGCCGACGCGGCGGACGCCGTGCGCGTGGCGGGCACGCTGGTCTCCAAGGGCGGCACGTACAAGCTGAACATGCGGCTGAAGAAGTCCGGCGGGGTGGGCTCGGTGACCTCGAAGAACTCCACCTTCGAGCTGCTGCGGGTCGAGGACGCCCTCTTCCTGAAGGCCGACGCGGGCTTCTGGGTGCACGCCGACTCCGACGGCAAGGGCGCCGACGCGGAGCCGAGCAAGGAGGACGAGGCCGCTGCCGAGAAGCTCGACGACAAGTACGTCAAGGTGCCCGAGGACGACCCGGCCTACAAGCAGCTGCGCGGCTTCACCGACATGAACGTCCTGCTCGACGGGCTGCTGGGCCTCCACGGCAAGCTCAGCAAGGGCGACCGCGGCACCATCGGCGGTGTCCGCACGATCGAGATCATGGGCGGCGAGGGCAACGGAGGGACGCTCGCGGTCTCACTCGAGGGCAAGCCCTACCCCCTCCAACTGGACCGGGCGGGCGACGCGGGCGTTCTCACACTGGGGGAGTGGGGCCAGGACTTCCCGCTGGAGGCCCCCGCCAAGGACGAGACGGTCGACTACGGCCGCCAGCTCCCGCGCGCGAGCGACTAGCCCACGGCGCCGGATCCGCTCCGCTGCGGGGGCGTGCGTCGCGGACCTCGTTACGCCGTGGTCCCTGCGGCCGGCCCCCGACGGCGACCCACGGTCCTGGGCTCGCGGCGGTGCCGAGGCCGCGCCGCGGTGTCCGCGGTCGGCGGGTCCCGGTGGTCGGCAACCGCCGCCGGTGGCCACGGTGGATCCGTGGCCGGCGACCTCAGTGGCGCTTGCGGCCGCGGCGGAGGAGCCGGGGCAGGGCGGCCGGGACGGGACGACGGGTCGTGGCCGGTGTGGGCAGCGGCACGGCGGCCAGCGCGTCCTCGGGATGGTCGGTGCTGGACCCGCGCGGCTCGAGCCGCAGCACCCGGCACTCGCGGCCCCAGCGCTCCGTCATCCGCTCGCCGTCCGGGGCGTTGAGCCGCTTGCCCTTGAGCTCGCCGACGGCCGCAGCCCAGGCCTCGGAACCCGGCGCCAGCTCGGTCACCGCGGCGGTCCATGAGACCAGCCGGCCGCCCTTGTCCTTGCTGCGCACGGTGACCTCGGCGGTGGAGCCGTCCGCCAGTCCGGGCAACGGCTGCTCGCCCGGCCCGTCGCCGACGACATGGGCCGCGCCGTCGTGCCACGCATGCCACAGCGCCCGGTCGGGGCCGCTGCCGCGCACCCAGATCAGACCGGACTTCTTGGTGGCCTCCTCCACGAGGGCCTGCCCGAGCAGGGGGTCCTCGGCGGGGCGGGCGGAAGCTTCGTTCATACCCCGCAGCCTATTGGAGGGACGCCCTTCTAGAGCCAGCCGTTGCGCTTCAGCGTGCGGTGGATGGCGAGACAGACCCCGACGATGCCGATGAGCACCATGGGGTAGCCGTACCGCCAGTGGAGCTCGGGCATGTGGTCGAAGTTCATGCCGTAGATCCCGCAGACCGCGGTCGGGACGGCGATGATCGCGGCCCAGGACGTGATCTTGCGCATGTCCTCGTTCTGGGCGACGGTCGCCTGCGCCAGATTGGCCTGCAGGATCGAGTTCAGCAGCTCGTCGAAGCCGATGACCTGCTCCTGCACCCGGGCCAGGTGGTCGGCGACGTCGCGGAAGTACTTCTGGATGTCCGGGTCGACCAGCCGCATCGGGCGCTCGCTCAGCAACTGCATGGGCCGCAGCAGCGGGGTCACGGCCCGCTTGAACTCCAGCACCTCACGCTTGAGCTGGTAGATCCGCCCGGTGTCGGTGCCCCGGGTGCTGCCCTTCGACGGCGCCGAGAACACGTCGATCTCGATCTCGTCGATGTCGACCTGCACGGCGTCCGCGACCGCGATGTAGCCGTCCACGACGTGGTCGGCGATGGCGTGCAGCACCGCTGAGGGGCCCTTGGCGAGCAGCTCTGGGTCGTCCTGCAGCCGGTGGCGGAGGTTGCGCAGGGAGCCCTGGCCACCGTGCCGGACCGTGATCACGAAGTCGGGCCCGGTGAAGCACATCACCTCGCCGGTCTCGACGACCTCGCTGGTCGGCGTCAGCTCGGTGTGGTCCACGTAGTGGACGGTCTTGAAGACCGTGAACAAGGTGTCGTCGTACCGCTCCAGCTTGGGCCGCTGGTGCGCGTGCACGGCGTCCTCGACGGCCAGCGGGTGGAGGCCGAACTCGGCGGCGATGCCGGAGAACTCCTCCTCGGTCGGCTCGTGCAGGCCGATCCAGGCGAAGCCGCCGCCCTCACGCACCCGCAGCATCGCCTCGCGCGGGGTGAGGCAGCCGGTGTTCTCGAGGCGCTCGCCGTCGCGGTAGACGGCGCAGTCGACGACGGCGGTGGACGCGGAGGGGTCACGGGTGGCGTCGTACGCGCTGTACGGGCCGACGCTCTTGCGCAGGGCGGGGCGGACCGCTTGACGCAGGTCACGGATCATCGACATGGCAGGCTCCTTCACGGAGGGGCCGCCGGTGCGAGGCGTGGCACAGCCCGGAATGGGGACGTGTCTCGATACGTCCGCAAAGCGGGCGGCACCGCGGGACGCGGTGACGGCGTTCGCTACAGACAGTCAGGCAGGGGAGTCGTGCTCTTCCGTCATGCGCGGTGCCGTGGAACTGACGGTGCGAGAAGCCCTCAGCGGAACGAGGGGAGGAGTCGCGCGGAAGAGCGGTTGGTACTGCACGGTCGACTTCGATCCATCGCAGCCCCACCTCCTCCGGCCGGTCCCCCGTGAGGGATGACGTGTCGTCGGGATCCGAGAACCATGCTTCTGCATGTTGTCCCGAGCAGGCGGCCAAGCCTATCAGCCGACTGAGGGCCAATCCCTTCCTTTGCCCGTTCCTGATGCGATCTATGCTCGCGGTATGGGAGAAGTTCTTGCTCTGGTCGAGGCGCGGCTGCGCAGCGCGTTGGGTGAACCGGACGCGCGCGCCGCGGTGACCTTTCTCGGTACGGACCGGATCGAGGTGCTCCGGTTCGTCGACGGGGACGTCGTCCGCTACGCCACGCTGGGCATGTCGGCCCAGCCGATGACCGACCCCCGGGACCCCGTCGCCGACCCGGTGAAGGGGCCGCGCGCGGAGCTCGTCCTGTCGGTGCGCGCCGGGTCGGCCGACACCGACAAGGTGCTGCGGCCGCTCGCCGTTCTGGCCTCCGCCCCGCAGGTGGAAGGCGTGATCGTGGCTCCCGGGAACTCCATGGACGTGGGCGAGCCGCTGTGGCCGGGCGCCCCGTTCACTTCGGTGCTGGTCGCCGAGTCCGGCGGCCTGGTGGAGGATCTCGAACTCGGCGACCCCATGGATCCGGTCCGGGTTCTGCCGCTGCTGCCGATGACGCCGAACGAGGCCGCGTGGAAGCGGGTGCACGGTGCGGGGAAGCTCCAGGAGCGGTGGCTGACGCACGGCACGGACCTCCGCGACCCGCTGCGGAAGCCCGTGCCCCTGACGTGACGTCGGCTGTCGTGGGCGATGTGTGAAGTGACGCATCTCATGGCCGAGTCGGCCGAAGCCGCCGAACCCGCGGAGTCGGCCGTGTGGGCCGAGTCGGACCGCAACCGTCAGGTCCGCCGGGCTCGGAGGAGTGGGGGCCGGGCTCAGTCGGCGAGGGCCGCCACGCCGTCGCGGGGCACGTGGACCGGTGCGGCCCCGGTGCCCTCCGCGGTGAGCGCCGTCCGCCGGACCTGGACGATCGCCGCCCCGCACACCGCCGCGGCGCCGGCGACGACGAACGGCGCACGGGCGTCCGTCCACTCCGCGATCTTCGGCGCCAGGAACGGGGCGGTCGCCGCCGCGAACCAGCGGACGAAGTTGTAGCCGGCGCTCGCCACCGGGCGCGGGGCGTCGGACACCCCGAGCGCCAGTTCGGTGAAGACGGTGTTGTTCACACCGATCAGCGCACCGGACAGGACCGTGCAGACGACGGCGGTGGTGTGGCCGCCGTATCCGAGTACGACCACGTCCGCCCCGAGCAGCAGCAGGGAGCCGGTCAGCACCCGCAGCGAGCCGTGACGGGCCTGCAGCCGCGGTGCGATCAGGACGGAGAAGACCGCGAGCAGGGTGCCCCAGGCGAAGAAGACGGCCCCCGACCGGTACGGCGACATGTCCAGGACGAACGGGGTGAAGGCCAGCACCGTGAAGAAGGCGTAGTTGTGGAAGAAGGCCGCCGCGGCGGTGGACGCGAGCCCGCCGTGGCTCAGCGCGCGCAGCGGATCGAGCAGCGACGTCTTCGCGGACGCCCTCGGCTGCTCCTTGAGGAACACGGCGACGCACAGGAAGCCGAGCGCCATCAGGACGGCGGTCCCGAAGAACGGGTAGCGCCAACTGGCGTCGCCCAGCACGGCGCCGACGAGCGGCCCGCAGGCCATGCCGAGTCCGAGCGCCGACTCGTACAGGAGGATCGCGGCGGTGCTCCCGCCCGACGCCGCGCCGACGATGACGGCGAGTGAGGTCGAGACGAAGAGGGCGTTCCCGAGGCCCCATCCGGCCCGGAAGCCGACGAGTTCGCCGACCGAGTCCGAGGCGCCGGAGAGTGCCGCGAAGACGACGACCAGCACCAGTCCCGCGAGGAGCGTCCTGCGCCCGCCGATCCTGCTGGACACGAAGCCGGTGACGAGCATGGCGACGGCGGTGATCAGGAAGTACGAGGTGAACAGCAGTGAGACCTGACTCGCCGTGGCGTCCAGGCCCTTGGCGATGGACGGCAGGATCGGGTCCACCAGGCCGATGCCCATGAAGGCGACGACGGACGCGCCCGCGGTGGCCCAGACGGCCTTCGGCTGACGCAGGATGCCTCCCGCTCCGGCCGGCTGCCGCTGCTCGCCGGCTGCGGCCCGTCCGGTGAACGGATCCTCTGCGCGCATGGGTGCTCCTCCGCTTTCTCCCGTTCGGATCGTTGCGGTATGCAGACAATAGATTAGAGAAACTAACTAATGCAAGATGCAAGTACATTTCCCTGCTGAGGGCGGGTGAAACCGCCGTGCGGGACGGGTGATCGTCCTTGACGCGGCGCCGGACGGGTAGGACCGTGGGGCGCTATGAGGGGCGAACCCAGTTGCCCGAAGTGTGGTGGCCGGGTCAGGGCGCCCGGTCTCTTCGCCGACACGTGGCAGTGCGATGTGCACGGTTCCGTGTATCCGCTGCAGCCCGTGATCCCGCCGAGCGTCGAGGCCCTCAGCGTGGTGGTGGCCCGTGCCCGGGTGCCCGTGTGGATGCCGTGGCCGCTCCCGGTGGGCTGGCTGTTCACCGGCGTCGCGTACGCCGGCGACGACCGCAGTGGCGGGCGGGCCACGGCCGTGGCCTGCTCGGGCCCCGGACCGCTGGGCGGTGTGGGGGAGTTGCTGCTCGTCGCCGAGGAACTCGGCGTCGGTCTCGGCGCCCGCTTCGCCGGGATCGACGGGCCGGACCCGGGTCCGCACATGACCGTCGACACCTCGCCCCAGGCCAAGGTGCTCGCGGCGGGCCGGCCGACGCCGCTCTGGCACGTCAACGACGCCCCGGAGGACCGCGCGGTGTTCGCGGGCGAGGCGCGGGGGCTCTGGCTGTGGGCGATCGTCTGGCCCGAGTCGACCGGCCTGCTGATGTACGACGAGCTGATACTGACCGATCTGCGGGACGCCGGCCAGGAACTCGAACTGCTGCCCTGCGGGGCGCTGTCGCCACGCCTGCTGATGTGACGGCGGGCGGTCCGTGCCCGTGTCCCGGCGCGGACCCGGCCGGTGCCGGCGCGGCCGGGCGACCCGGTCCCGGTGATCCGGGGTCGGGCGGGGCCCGGTGCGGGTGCGCAGGTGCGAGGGCCGTCGGGCGGGGCCCGGTGCCGGGGCCCGTGTGCACGGGCTGGGCGGGGGTCCGCGATCGGAGGCGGTGCCCGGGGCCGTCGCGGGGCTTCCGTGAATACGACCCGGCTCCCGGCGTGCGCACGTCCCGTGACGGTCTTCACGTGACGAGCCGGTCGGGGCGGTGCTCGGGTCCCCGTTACGATTGAGCGTCAGCCCGTCCGCCCCGAGCCCTGGAGTCCCGCGTCGTGCGCATCGACCTGCACACCCACTCCACGGCCTCCGACGGGACGGACACCCCGGCCGAGCTGGTCCGCGGAGCGGCAGCCGCCGGACTCGACGTCGTGGCGCTCACCGACCACGACACCGTGGGCGGCCATGCCGAGGCGATCGCCGCGCTGCCCGAGGGGCTGACCCTCGTCACCGGTGCGGAGCTGTCCTGCCGGACCGACGGTGTGGGCCTGCACATGCTCGCGTACCTCTTCGACCCCGAGGAACCCGAGCTGGCGCGTGAGCGCGAACTGGTGCGGGACGACCGGGTGCCGCGCGCCAGGGCCATGGTCGGCAGGCTCCGGGAGCTGGGTGTTCCGGTCACCTGGGAGCAGGTCTCCCGGATAGCCGGCGACGGCTCGGTCGGCAGGCCGCACGTCGCCGCCGCGCTCGTCGAACTCGGCGTCGTCCCCGACGTGTCCGCGGCCTTCACGCCCGACTGGCTCGCGAACGGTGGCCGTGCCTACGTGGAGAAGCACGAACTCGACCCGTTCGAGGCGGTCCGCCTGGTGAAGGCGGCCGGCGGGGTCACGGTCTTCGCCCACCCGCTCGCCGTGAAGCGCGGCGCGGTCGTGTCCGAGGAGGTCATCGCCCGGCTGGCCGCGGCCGGTCTCGACGGCATCGAGGTGGACCACATGGACCACGACGGGCCGACTCGGGCCAGGCTGCGCGGACTTGCCGCTGAACTCGGTCTGCTGCCCACCGGTTCCAGCGACTACCACGGCAGCCGCAAGACCTGTCTGCTCGGAGACTTCACCACCGACCCGGAGGTCTACGGCGAGATCACCCGCCGTGCCACCGGCGCGTTCCCGGTTCCGGGCACGGGCGGAGCGCCCCGCCGCCAGGACTGAACGCTGCACTCGGCCCGGGCCCGGCCCGGTGCCGCCGCTCGTGTGCCGCGTCCGCCGCCCGAGCCGCCGCGCAGCACGTATGCGCGCTCTGACGTACGGACCTCGCGGCCTCCCGTTTCCACCACCCCAGTTGCCCGACACCCCTGCAAGGCCTCACCGTGTTCGACGTCGCCGTCTTCGGCTCCCTGTTCCTCACCCTGTTCGTGATCATGGATCCTCCCGGGATCACCCCGATCTTCCTGGCCCTCACCTCCGGCCGCCCCGTCAAGGTCCAGCGCCGGATGGCCTGGCAGGCGGTCGCCGTCGCCTTCGGTGTGATCACCGTCTTCGGCATCCTCGGCCAGCAGATCCTCGACTACCTCCATGTCTCCGTGCCCGCGCTGATGATCGCGGGCGGTCTGCTCCTGCTCCTCATCGCGCTCGATCTGCTCACCGGGAAGACCGACGAACCCCAGCAGACCAAGGACGTCAACGTGGCCCTGGTGCCGCTGGGCATGCCGCTGCTGGCGGGTCCCGGGGCGATCGTCTCCGTCATCCTCGCGGTGCAGAACGCCGGCAGTGCCGCCCAGCAGGTCTCGGTGTGGGCCGCGATCGTCGCGATGCACGTCGTCCTGTGGCTGACCATGCGCTACTCGCTGCTGATCATCCGTGTGATCAAGGACGGCGGTGTGGTGCTGGTGACCCGGCTGGCGGGCATGATGCTCTCGGCGATCGCCGTGCAGCAGATCATCAACGGCATCACCCAGGTGATCCAGGGCTCCTGACCGCGGACCGCCGGTGGATCTCGCCCCGCACGCACGACGCCCCCGAACGGACCCTTTCCGTTCGGGGGCGTGGTACCGGCAGGCGTTACGAAGCCGCGGCCTCGGTCGGCCGGATGTAGATGCGCTGGCCGATCGCTGCGGCCTGCTGCACCATCCGGCTCACGGAGGCGGCGTCCACGACGGTGCTGTCCACGGCGGTGCCGTCGACGTCGTCGAGTCGCATGATTTCGAAGCGCATGAAGAGCTCCCCTCTGGCCGTCTGTGTATGTACCTCTCAACGGAATGTCATCTACAAACATTCCCTACGCTAAAGAAAATTTTTGGATGGCTAACTACTGGCAGGTAGGGCCGGGCCCGCTCACAATGGGGTCGTCATGAACGACTCTGAACTGTCCGAGATGAGCGCCCGCCTGGAGCGCACCAACGAGCTGCTCCAGCGCATGCTCGCCGAGGTCGCCAAGACCCCGTCCACGCATGCCATCTTCGTCGACGCGGGTTACGTCCATGCTGCGGCCGGGTTGCTTGTGGCGGGGACCGAGGACCGGCGCTCCTTCGATCTCGACGCCGAAGGGCTCATAGAGGCGTTCATCGACAAGGCCCGCACGATCTTCGCGGACAGCCGGCTGCTGCGCGTCTACTGGTACGACGGCGCCCGGCGCCGCATCCACACGGCCGAGCAGCAGGCCATAGCGGAACTGCCCGACGTGAAGGTCCGGCTGGGCAACCTCAACGCCAACAACCAGCAGAAGGGCGTCGACTCCCTCATACGTACCGACCTGGAGTCACTCGCCCGGCACCGGGCGATCAGCGACGCGGCGCTCGTCGGCGGGGACGAGGACCTGGTCTCGGCGGTGGAGGCCGCCCAGGGGTACGGCGCCCGGGTCCACCTGTGGGGCATAGAGGCGGCGGAGGGCCGCAACCAGGCGGAGCCACTGCTCTGGGAGGTCGACAGCCAGCGCACCTTCGACCTCGACTTCTGCCGCCCCTACGTCACGCGCCGACCGGTGACGACGTACGAGGACGACAGTCCGCCCCCGTCCCGTGACGACGTGCGCTTCGTGGGTGCGCAGATAGCCGCCACCTGGCTGGCCGAACGCGGCCGGGAACCGATGGCCGAGTTGCTGCCCGGACACCCCTATCTGCCCGGCCCGGTCGACCAGGACCTGCTCGTCGAGGCGGAGAAGCTCCTGAAGCACTCCCTGCGGGGCCACGCCCATCTGCGGCGGGCGCTGCGGGACGGCTTCTGGGACCACCTGCACGGTCAGTTCTGACGCCGGGCGGGCGGATCCGGGCCCGTCGGGCCCGCGCCGGTGCCGGAGGGCCGGTTCCGGGCCCGAAGGCCGCTCCGGAGTCCGAGGTCCGGCTCGGGGACGGGCCGGCGGTCCCGGCCCCACGGTCGGCCCCCGGGGCGCACGGTCAGTTCCGGGACCAGAAGTCCACCAGTGCCGCCGCGGTCGGCGCCGGGCGGTCCGTGTTGGGCGAATGCTCGGCACCCTCGATCACCGTGCGGCGCGCCCCAAGCCGCACCGCCATCTCGTCCAGCAGCGGCACCGGCCAGGTGTCGTCCCGCTCGCCCGACAGCACGTGCTTGGGCAGCGGTCCCACAGCGGCGAGCTCGTCGACCCGGTCCGGCTCCACCGTCAGCTGGCGGCCGGTGGCCAAGAGCTGTGCGGGACGGTGGCGCAGCCAGCGGCGCCGCAGGTCCTCCCCGTCGGTGGCGGCCTCCTCCGGCGGGTCGAGTGCCCGCATGGCCTCCCAGACCTCGCTCATGTCCATCACCGCGAGCGCGTCGCTCAGCAGTTTGACCTTGTGCTGCTGGGCGGGGGAGATACGGGCCGGGCCGGACGACACCAGCGTCAACGTCCGGAACGGGCGTACGTCGAGGAGGACCGCGGCCCGGGCGATCTGACCGCCCAGCGAATGGCCCACGAGGTGCACGGGTGCGTCACCGGTCGCCTCGGCCTGGGCGAGCACGTCCCGCGCCAGCTCGGACTGCGCGTAGGCCGCCTCGTCGTCGGGACCGTCGGTCTCGTACTGGCCGCGACCGTCGACGGCGACGGCCCGGAAACCGGCCGCTGCGATCGGCTCCAGCAGCGCGATGAAGTCCTCCTTGCTGCCGGTGTACCCGGGCAGCAGCAGCACGGTCCCCCTGCGGGCACCGGCGCTCTCGTCCGGCTCGGCATCCAGCACGGCGAAGTCCCCGCGGCTGGTGCGGAGCGCTCGGGCGCGGGCGCAGGAGGGCGGGAGGAACGTGGGCGGCCGGCTCATGCGGACGAGATTACCGGGGCGTTAGGCCCTCCTGACCGCGCACGGCTCGTCGTGGCACGGCCGAGGGCCCGCCGCCCCGGTAGGGACGACGGGCCCTCGGCAAACGGCTCAGGCCTCCGGCTGGGTGGCCTTGGCGCGGGTGCGGCGGCGCGGCTTGGCCGGTTCGTCGGTGGGGGTCTCGGTGGCCGGTGCCTCGGTCGCGGTGTCGGCCGTGGTGGCCTTGGCGCGGGTGCGGCGGCGTGGCTTGGCCGGTTCGTCGGTGGGGGTCTCGGTGGCCGGTGCCTCGGTCGCGGTGTCGGCCGTGGTGGCCTTGGCGCGGGTGCGGCGGCGCGGCTTGGCCGGTTCGTCGGTGGGGGTCTCGGTGGCCGGTGCCTCGGTCGCGGTGTCGGCCGTGGTGGCCTTGGCGCGGGTGCGGCGGCGCGGCTTGGCCGGTTCGTCGGTGGGCGCCTCGGTGGCCGGCGCCTCGATCGTCGCCACGGCGGACCGCTCGGCGGTCGCGCCCACTCGGGTCCGGCGGCGACGGCGCGGGGTGCGCGGCGCCTCCTCCGCCGTCTCCCCGACGGCTCCCGGAACCTCGACGGTCACGGGCGCCTCCGCCTCCAGCGAGGCACCACCGCGCGTGCGGCGGCGCTGACGCGGGGTGCGGGCGGGACGCTCGGAGCGCTCGGAGCGCTCGGCCGTCCTCGTGCGTGATCCCGAGCGCGACCCGCGGCCGCCGGGCTCGCCGAGGTCCTCGAGCTCCTCCGCGTCCAGACCGGCGCGGGTACGCTCGGCACGCGGCAGGACACCCTTGGTGCCCGCGGGGATGCCCAGCTCCTCGAAGAGGTGCGCAGACGTGGAGTACGTCTCGGCCGGGTTGTTGAAGTCCAGGTCCAGCGCCTTGTTGATCAGCTGCCAGCGCGGGATGTCGTCCCAGTCCACCAGCGTCACGGCGGTGCCGGTCGCGCCCGCGCGGCCCGTGCGGCCGATGCGGTGGAGGTACGTCTTCTCGTCCTCCGGCGTCTGGTAGTTGATCACATGGGTCACGCCCTCGACGTCGATGCCGCGTGCGGCGACGTCGGTGCACACCAGCACGTCGACCTTGCCGTTGCGGAAGGCGCGCAGGGCCTGCTCGCGCGCGCCCTGGCCCAGGTCGCCGTGCACGGCGCCGGAGGCGAAGCCGCGCCGGGCGAGCTGGTCCGCGATGTCCGCGGCCGTGCGCTTGGTACGGCAGAAGATCATCGCCAGGCCGCGGCCCTCGGCCTGCAGCATGCGGGCGACCAGCTCGGGCTTGTCCAGGGAGTGCGCCCGGTACACGCGCTGCGTGATGTTCGCTACGGTCGCGCCCTCGTCGTCCGGCGCGGTGGCGCGGATGTGGGTGGGCTGCGACATGTAACGGCGCGCGAGGCCGATCACCGCGCCCGGCATGGTCGCCGAGAACAGCATGGTCTGGCGGCGGACCGGCAGCAGCTGGATGATCTTCTCGACGTCGGGCAGGAAGCCCAGGTCGAGCATCTCGTCGGCCTCGTCGAGGACGAGCGCCTTCACGTGCGAGAGGTTCAGCTTCTTCTGGCCCGCGAGGTCCAGCAGCCGGCCGGGCGTGCCGACGACGATGTCGACGCCCTTCTTCAGCGCCTCGACCTGCGGCTCGTAGGCTCGGCCGCCGTAGATCGCGGTCACCCGGACGTTGCGCACCTTGCCGGCGGTGAGCAGATCGTTGGTGACCTGGGTGCACAGCTCACGGGTCGGGACGACCACGAGCGCCTGCGGCGTGTCGGTCAGTTGCTCGGGCTTCGCCCGGCCCGCCTCGACGTCGGCGGGCACGGTGACGCGCTCCACCAGCGGAAGGCCGAAGCCCAGCGTCTTGCCGGTGCCGGTCTTGGCCTGGCCGATGACGTCGGTGCCGGAGAGCGCGACCGGGAGGGTCATCTCCTGGATGGGGAAGGGGGTCGTGATGCCGACGGCCTCCAGGGCCTCGGCGGTTTCGGGAAGGATCCCGAGTTCTCGGAAAGTCTTGGCCTGCGTAGTCAGGGTGTTGCCTCTTCTGTGAGACGCGGCGCGAGGCGAACGCTGGGGGTCCTACCGCACCTGGGTACGGGGCCGGCCGTGGATTGGCCGGAAGGCGCGGGACCACTGCCGTCGCTCGAGCGCTCGTGCCGCTGAGGTCCCCTCGTGTGGCGGAGTGCGCACAGAGGGCTGTCGGGTCGGAGCCGATCGGGCCACCGACCGGGCATCCTCATTCAGAGACCCGCCGAAGTATCCGGCAGGCTTATTACCACTGTACCCCGGATTCGCGCATCTGTGTTGGCCGAATTCCCGGCGGCCGTGTCGCGACGGGGGCTGACCAGGCCCTTCCGCGGTGCGGAAGGCGGGCTATTGTGCGCTCATGGAGACGCCTGACAACGCCACCGCGCCCGCCGCGGACGCGGCCGAAGAACTGACCGGGATCGCCGCCCAGGACTGGGCCGCGGCCTCCGCCGACCCCCAGTACCGCGCCGCGGTCGTGGATCTGCTCGGGGCGCTCGCCTACGGCGAGCTGGCGGCCTTCGAGCGGCTCGCCGAGGACGCGAAGCTGGCGCCGACGCTGGCCGACAAGGCCGAGCTGGCGAAGATGGCCTCCGCGGAGTTCCACCACTTCGAGCAGTTGCGGGACCGGCTGGCCGCGATCGACGCCGAGCCCACGAAGGCCATGGAGCCTTTCGCGGCCGCCTTGGACGAGTTCCACCGCCAGACCGCTCCGTCCGACTGGCTGGAGGGCCTGGTCAAGGCGTACGTCGGCGACTCGATCGCCAGCGACTTCTATCGCGAGGTGGCCGTGCGGCTGGACTCCGACACCCGCGCCCTGGTCCTCTCGGTGCTCGACGACACCGGTCACGGGAACTTCGCCGTGGAGAAGGTCCGTGCCGCGATCGAGGCGGACCCACGGGTCGGCGGCCGGCTCGCGCTCTGGGCGCGCCGGCTGATGGGCGAGGCGCTCTCCCAGGCCCAGCGGGTCGTGGCCGAGCGCGACGCGTTGTCCACGATGCTCGTGGGCGGTGTCGCGGACGGGTTCGACCTCGCGGCGGTCGGCGAGATGTTCACCCGGATCACCAAGGCGCACACGAAGCGGATGGCGGCGCTGGGGCTCGCCGCGTAACGGCCGGTCGGGGAAGCACGGGGGCGGCCCGGGTACCCGAGGCCGCACGGACGCCGCGACGGCGTGCGGTGGGCGGCGCGTCAGACGGCGGCTGATCGGCGCAGCCGCCGCGTCGTCGGCCGGATCAGCAGCGACAGCGTGACGGCGGCGACGAACACGGCCCCGAGCAGGGTGCCGAGCACATGTCCCGACCCGAGGGCCGTGTGCGTCAGATACGCGCCGAACAGGGCGCCGAGCGTGCCCGTCGGGTACACCACGCGCTGGGCGGGGAGCCGGTCCGGAAGCCGTCGCAGGGCCGCCCAGGAGAGTGCGAGTCCGAGCAGGACGGAGCCGAGAGCCTCCAGGATCACCACGGATCACCTCACGGACGGCGGGCGGGCGTGTCTGGTCGTAGCCCGTCCTACCCGGACCGACCGGAAAACAACCATCCGCTCCACTCGTTCACCGCTGGACACAGGCCCTGCGGCGGGGTAGGGGCCGGACGCACGGAAGGGCATCGCGGGCGACGCCCGCGATGCCCTTCCGGCAGTCGGTGCCTAGAGCGCGCCGAAGCCCACGCGGCGCGTGGTCGGCTCGCCGATCTCGACATAGGCGATGCGGTCGGCCGGTACCAGCACCTTGCGTCCCTTGTCGTCGGTCAGGCTGAGCAGCTGCGTCTTGCCCGCCAGAGCGTCGGCGACGGCCTGCTCGACCTCCTCGGCGGTCTGGCCGCTCTCCAGAGCGATCTCCCGGGGCGCGTGCTGCACGCCGATCTTGACCTCCACGGCTATGTCCCTCCGAACGGTCAGCGATGCGCGGTCAGCCGCGCCGTACGCAGCACACATTAGCCCGCTGAGGCGACGTCACACGGCTCAGCCGTGCACGCCCGCAGCGAACAGCGGCGGCCGGGCCGTCACCGGTCGTCGCCGTGGCCGCCCTCGGCGGAGTGCAGCGGGAATCCGGCGATGCCGCGCCAGGCCAGCGACGTCAGCAGCTGCACCGCCGTGTCGCGCGGGATGCCCGAGCCGCTGGAGAGCCAGTAGCGGGCGACCACCTGCGAGACGCCGCCGAGCCCCACGGCCAGCAGCATGGACTCGTCCTGCGAGAGGCCGGTGTCCTCGGCGATCACCTCGGAGATGGCCTCGGCGCACTGCAGCGAGACGCGCTCGACGCGCTCGCGCACAGCGGGCTCGTTCGTCAGGTCCGACTCGAAGACCAGCCGGAACGCGCCGCCCTCGTCCTCGACGTACGCGAAGTACGCGTCCATCGTGGCCGCGACGCGCTGCTTGTTGTCCGTCGTCGACGCGAGGGCGCCGCGCACCGCCTGCAGCAGCGACTCGCAGTGCTGGTCCAGCAGCGCCAGGTAGAGCTCCAGCTTCCCGGGGAAGTGCTGGTACAGCACCGGCTTGCTGACGCCGGCGCGCTCCGCGATGTCGTCCATCGCCGCCGAGTGGTACCCCTGCGCGACGAAGACTTCCTGGGCCGCGCCGAGAAGCTGGTTGCGTCGGGCACGGCGCGGCAGGCGGGTGCCTCGCGGGCGCGCCGCCTCTGTCTGCTCGATGGCTGTCACGCCGCCTCCCACGTTCGATGTCACAAGCACAGTGTTCCGTGCGTGCGCTCTGCGCTCGCGCCCGCCATCGTACTTTTCGGTAACCGTGGTGTGCGCGGTGCGGGCGCAGAATTTCACGTACCGGACGCCCGCGGTAGGTGGTGGCCCCAGGAAACCGGACAGATCAGCGGTAGTCCTCTTCGTCGAGGGCCACCACCCTGGCCTGCTCCAGGGCATCCGCCTCGTTCGCCTTCGACGGGTCGATGCGGGTCAGCGGCTCGTCGCCGACCGGCCGCACCTCGGTGTGCTGCTCGGCGGCGTCGGCCTCGGGCGTCTCCTCGTCGAGCTCCTCCAGCTCCCCGAGTTCGTTCGGCGTCCCCTGGTCGTCCTCCGTGAAGGTTTCCGGGTCCGTCGGGTCGGCAGCCATCTGGATCCCTTTCCTCTGCGGCATCAGCCAGGAGCGAGTACCCCGTAATCGAGCGTATGAGCATGCCCGGCCGGACGCTATGCGGTGTGTGACGCCGAACACAGGTTCTGTCGCGTGATCGTCTCGTAACATTGCCCCCATGTCTTCGACCGAGCTGCCGGGAACCCGCGCCGCCGACCCGGCTCCGCGGATCCGTTCCGTGCGGGTGGCCGAGGGGGAGGAGCTGCGCTCGGTGGCGCTCCCGGGGCTGACGCTCACGGTGCGTGCCCGTCCGCCCGCCCGGGCCGGGCTGCCCCCGGCGCTCTTCGTCCACGGGCTGGGCGGCTCGTCCCAGAACTGGACGCTGCTGATGGCGGCACTGGAGGGGGTCGTGGACGGCGAGGCCGTCGACCTGCCGGGCTTCGGGGACTCGCCGCCGCCCGACGACGGCAACTACTCGATCACCGCCCACGCCCGTGCGGTGATCCGCCTGCTCGACGCGAGCGGACGCGGCCCGGTCCATCTGTTCGGCAACTCCCTGGGCGGCGCGATCGCCACCCGGGTCGCGGCCGTCCGCCCCGATCTGGTGACCACCCTCACGCTCATCTCGCCCGCGTTGCCGGAACTCCGTGCACAGCGCGGCGCCTGGCCCACCGCGGCGCTCGGTCTGCCCGGCGTCGCCCCGCTGTTCCAGCGGCTGACGCGCGGCTGGACGCCCGAGATGCGGGTCCGCGGTGTGCTGTCCCTCTGCTACGGGGATCCGGGCCGGGTGACCGACGAGGCATTCCTCCACGCCGTGGAGGAGATGGAACGCCGGCTGCGGCTGCCCTACTTCTGGGACGCCATGGCCCGTTCCGCGCGCGGCATTGTTGACGCGTACACGCTGGGAGGGCAGCACGGTCTGTGGCGTCAGGCGGAGCGCGTGCTCGCGCCCACGCTGCTGGTCTACGGCTGCCGGGACCAACTGGTCTCGTACCGCATGGCCCGCCGGGCGAACGCCGCGTTCCGCGACTCGCGGCTGCTGACCCTCCCGGACGCGGGCCACGTCGCCATGATGGAGTATCCGGAGACGGTCGCAGAGGCCGCACGGCAACTGCTCGACGACAGCACGAGGAGCTGATCCGGGGCGTGGGACGACACAGCCGCAAGGGCCCCGCACCCAAGGCCGCCGACACCAGGGGTACTTCCGGCGGCGCCGCGGGCTCGCCCGCGGGTTCCGGTACCGGGCGGCGCAGGCGGGCCGGCGGGCCGCCGGAGCACTCGGGGCCCGCGGCCGACGGCACACCGGCGCACGGGCTACCGCAGGTGCGCGGCGGTCACCCCCAGCAGTACGAGACGGGCGGCGGCTGGGGCGGCCGGCCCTCGGCCGAGGGCCGGTACGGCGACTGGCAGGGCGTCCCGCGAGGCCGTACCGCCGCCACCACGGGCCGGCACGCCGGCGCCTCTTCCACCACCGGGACCGGACAGTTCCCGGCCTTCCCGCCCGGCGTCCGGCAGCGGCCGCCGATCGGCGCGGGGGCCCGGATCCCGGGCCCTCGCCGGGAGTTCGTCGAGGCCTTCGACCCGTTGCCGCCCGCGGACGAGCGGACGCCGGACGCGGGTACGGCCGCCGAAGACGGCGGCAGCGACGACGGGACCCCCGCCAAACACGCCCGCGGCCGTACGGTCACGGGCGTCGCGGCCGCCGCGGTGACCACCGTCCTGGCGGTCGTCGTCGCGGGGCAGGTCACCGACTCCGGGCCGGCGTCGACGGCCACCCAGGCGGCCGAGGGCGCCGAGCGGATCTCGGAGGACGACGCGTCCCGCTCCGACCAGCGCGTGGTGCCTCCGCGGCAGGCGGCTCCGGCCGCCCCCGCCGCACCGCCCACGTACGCGCAGCTGATGACCCGGCAGTTCCCCCTCGACCCCGAGCTCAAGGGCTCGGGCAAGTTCGAGGCGGTCCCGGGCCTGGACCGGGCGCCCGGCAAGGGCCGGAAGGTCCGCTACCGGGTGGACGTCGAGCAGGGACTCGGCCTGGACGGGAAGCTGTTCGCGGACGCCGTCCAGAAGACCCTGAACGACGACCGCAGCTGGGCGCGCGGCGGGGCCATGAGCTTCGAGCGGATCTCCACCGGAGAGCCCGAGTTCGTCATCACGCTGGCGAGCCCGGGCACCACCGGGATTTGGTGCGCCAAGTCGGGTCTCGACACCACCGTCGACAACGTCTCCTGCGACTCCGCCTCCACCGAGCGCGTGATGATCAACGCGTACCGCTGGGCGCAGGGTGCGGAGACCTACGGGGCCAAGGCGATGCTGACCTACCGTCAGATGCTCATCAACCACGAGGTCGGCCACCGCCTCGGCCACGGCCATGTGAACTGCCGTACGCCGGGGGCCCTCGCCCCCGTGATGCAGCAGCAGACGAAGTCGCTGGACATCGACGGGATCAAGTGCCGTCCCAACCCCTGGGCGTATCCGGGAGGTTGATGAGGGGCGCCCGTGTCGCCGGTCGCGAACCGCCTCCCCCGGAGGCGCAGGGCCGGGGCGCCGCCACGCGGCCGCGCTGCCGCGGAACCCCGGACGGCCGCTCCTGCCGCCGGGGCCGGGACGGTGTTCCGGGGCCCGTCCACCGCACGTCCTGATGGCTCGTGCACGTCCTGGTGGCGGAGAAGCGATGGCTGTCGATCGCCGGCCCCTCCGTGCGGCCCGTCCGCGTCGTCGCGCCGGGCGCCGCCGAGGAGGGCGCGGATCTCCCGGGCCCATGAAGGAGCCTTCCCGGCCGTGTCCGTGCTCGGTGCGGGCGCGGCCGGGAACGCGCCTCGGTCTGACGGAACGTGACGGAAATCGCTTGTAGCGCGACCGAACGCTACGAGAGTGGGAAAGTTACGTGCATTCACCCCTTCCGGTGGCGCGATGGACAACCGTCCGTCGCACCACCGGCTTGTCCGCATAACTTTTTCCCGCTGCGGGCCGCCCGACCGGAGGCGGCCGGCCACACAGGAGATCGGGGGTGCACTCGTGCGGATCGGACTGCTCACGGACGGTGGTTATCCGTATGCGACGGGTCAGTCCAGGCTCTGGTGCGACCGGCTCGTGCGCGGGCTCGCCCAGCACGACTTCGACGTCTACGCCCTCAGCCGGTCCGCCCACCAGGAGGACCAGGGCTGGGTGGAACTGCCGCGGCATGTCCAGCGGGTGCGGACGGCGCCCCTCTGGGCGCCCGAGGACGACGGGCGCACCTACGGGCGCCGTGAACGGCGCGTGTTCGCCGCCCACTTCGCCTCCCTCGCCTCCGCCGTCTGCTCCGACGGCGCCCCGGAGGCATTCGCCGAGGGGCTGTACGGCCTCGCCGGCCTCGCCCGGGAGCGCGGCGGACTGTACGCGGCCCTGCGCTCCGAACTCGCCGTGCGCACACTGGAGTCCGCCTGCCGCGCCCCAGGCGCGCGCCGGGCCGTGCACACCGCCGCGGTTCCGGACTACCTCGCCTTCACCGACGAGCTCGAGCGCGCGCTGCGCCCGCTCTCTCTCGACTGGTACGGGGACGACTCCCTCGGCGCGGTCGACCTCTGCCACGCCGCCTCCGGCGGCACGGCGGCCCTGCCCGGGCTTCTGGCCAAACGCTTCTTCGGGGTTCCGCTTCTGGTCACCGAATACGGCGTACAGCTGCGTGCCCACTACCTCGCGGCCTACGACGCGCCCCTCGCCGCCCCGGTACGCGCTCTGCTTGCCGCCTTCCACGGGTGCCTCGCCTCCGAGGTCTACCGACAGGCGTCCGTCATCACCCCCGGGAACACCCACGCCCGGCGCTGGCAGGAGAAGTGCGGTGCCGACCCGGCCCGGTTGCGCACGGTCTACCCCGGCATGGACGCCGAGCGCTTCACCGCGGTCGGGGAGGGGGACGACTCCGGCGATCCGCACACCCTCGTGTGGGTCGGCCGGATCGAGCCGGCCAAGGACCTCATCGCACTGCTCCACGCCTTCGCGGAGGTGCGCAAGGAGGAGCCCGAGGCGCGGCTCAGGATTCTGGGCGCACCCGTGACGGGACCCGAGTCCGGCGCCTACCTCGCGCACTGCAGGGCCCTGGCGGCACAGCTCTTCCCCGACGAGGCCGCGGACGCGCACGCGGTCGGCGACAACCCCGTCTCGTTCGAGGAGATAGGCGGCCCGGAGGCCCCGGACCTCGCGGACGCCTATGCCGCCGGGGCCGTGATCGTCCTGTCCAGCGTCGTCGAGGGTTTTCCGATCAGCCTGGTCGAGGCGATGTTCTGCGGCCGGGCGACCGTGTCCACCGATGTCGGCGCGGTCGTCGAGGTCATCGGCGGCACGGGACTCGTCGTCCCTCCGCGCAACCCCCGGGCGCTCGCGGACGCCTGTCTGGCACTGCTGCGCGACCCCGAACGCCGTGAACGGCTCGGCGCAGCGGCCCGGGCCCGGGCGCTCGAACTCTTCACCGTCGAGCAGAACCTCGCCGCGTTCCGCGGCATCTACCTGGAGCTCATCTCCCACAGCCCGGTCCACCGCGACTCGGACGCCGTCGACGGCGACGGCGAGCCCGTGCCCTTCGCCACCCCGGCGGAGGCCCATGTCCCCGGTCACTGGACCGGCGGCCGCACCCGCCCCCGCTGGGCGGACCCCGCATCCACCACCGCCGCGGCCGCACCAGGAGGGCCCGATGTCTGAACCCACCGCCCCCACCCCCGCCGGCAGAACCATCACCGCGCGGCAGCCCGATGCCGGGCGCCGCCCGGTCGCCGTGGCCGACGCCCCCCGGCGGCCCGCCGTCGCCGCGGCCCAGGGCGCCCGCTCGCAGCCGGTGGCGAAGGAGCGAGCCGCCGGGGGGGCCGGCGGAGCCGCTCGCACCAGGACCGGCCGTCGCGGGCCCGCCGACCCGGTGAAGGCGCTCATGCACCGCCACCGCGAACTGTGCGAACGGGCCGTCGACCCGCTGGAGATCGCCGCCGGTCTGGAGGCGCACGGCGTCACCGACCGGACCGCCGCCCGCTTCCGGCACCGCGACGTCTTCTCCCTCGCCGAGGAGCTCTACGCCCGGGTCCCGCGCGGCGAGGAGAGCACACCGTCCGCCGGGGACGAGCTCACCGCCGCCCGCCCCGCACACCTGGTGTCCGCGATGGCGCCGGGCGCGGTCGCCGTCCTCACGGCGGCCTGCCTCCGCCTCACCGAGGGCGGAGCCCGGCTCGGCGTGGGTGCGGCCGGGGCCGTCGGGCTGGCGGTCGCGCTCGCCTGGAGCCTGCGGCGCGGACCCCTGCGCGCCCACGGGCGCACCGTGCCCGTCACGCGCTTCCTGGTGGGCTGGCTCGTGGCGTACTCCCTCCTCGGCGACGGGCTGCTCGCCGGACTCGCCGCCGGTGGGCCCGACGGGCCGTGGCCGCTCGTGCCCGGCCCTCTCGTGGGCCTCGCCCTCGCCGTGACCCCCGCCGCCTGGACCGCGCGGCTGTTCGCGACCAGGGCACGGCGCAGGCTGGGAGGCAGCAGGGCGCTCGAGGAGTTCGCGGCGGGCGCGCGGCCCCTGCTGCTCGGCGGCATCGCCCTCCACACCGGCTGCCTCATCGCCCTGCTCGTGCTGACGTCCCTGGTCCTGCCCGTGGCGCTCGCCCCGGCCGTCGCCCTCGGGCTGCTGCTCTTCCTCGCCCGGCTGCTGACGGTGCACGGATTCCCGCACGCGGCCGCCGCCGGCCTCGGCCTCGCATGCGCAGGCGAGGCGCTTGCCCTGACCGCCGTCCTCGTCGGCCGCCTCCCCGGCTGCGACCTCCTCGCCCGGCCCGTCGAGGCCGTGGTGGACACCTGGGGTACCGCCGCAGTTCCCGCACTCGTGTGCGGCACCGCCGCGCTCGGACTGCTCGTCCACGCGAGCGCCGCGCTCTCGCGGGCCTCGGCCCACAGCACCTGACCCCTCATACCCCCACGCAATCCAGCCCCCCACGCACTCCCGCGGAGCCGACGCCGCGGACGTAACCCGCCACTGCACCATCCCCGAGGAGACAGAAGACGATGATCCCGCACCACCCAGCACCGGCCCGTCGGCCCCGAGGAGCCGCGCGATGAGGGTGCTGCTGCTCGGAGCAAACGGATTCCTCGGCCGGTTCGTCGCCGACCGGTTGCTGGCCGACCCGGCCGTGCACCTGACCGCGCTCGGGCGCGGCGACGACGCCGACGTACGGTTCGACCTCGCGGGCGGCAGCCCGGGGGCCCTCACCCGGTTCCTGGACGCCGTCCACCCGGGAGTCGTGATCAACTGCGCCGGCGCCACCCGCGGGGGCGCACGCGACCTCACCCGGCACAACACGGTGGCCGTCGCCACCGTCTGTGAGGCCATGCGCCGCAGCGGATGCGACGCCCGGCTCGTCCAGCTCGGCTGCGCCTCCGAGTACGGGCCCTCGCAGCCCGGTTCCTCGACCGCCGAGGACGCCGTGCCGCGACCCGGCGGGCCGTACGGGGTGTCCAAGCTCGCCGCGACCGAGCTGGTCCTCGGGTCCGGGCTGGACGCGGTCGTCCTGCGGGTCTTCTCGCCCGTCGGTCCCGGCACCCCGGCCGGCTCACCACTCGGCCGGCTGGCCGAGGCCATGCGCCGTGCCATGCAGGCCGGCGACGGCGAGCTGAAGCTCAGCGGACTGGGCGTCCAGCGCGACTTCGTCGACGTGCGGGACGTGGCGCGTGCCGTGCACGCCGCCTCGCTCTCCGCCGCGCAGGGCGTCGTCAACATCGGAACCGGCCGAGCGGTGCGGCTGCGTGACGCCGCCGCCGTGCTGGCCAGGGTCGCCGGATACGCGGGGGCACTGCACGAGCTGGACGGACCGCCCCACCGCCCCGGTCACCCGGTCATCGGCGCCCCCCGGGGCCCCGAGTCCGTCCCGGAGCAGCTCGGCGCCACGCCCTATCCCTACCCCGACGGCTGCGGCAGTTGGCAGCAGGCGGACGTACGAACCGCCCGTGACCGGCTGGGCTGGCGGCCGCGGATCAACCTGGAGGAGTCCCTCGCGGACATCTGGATGGAGGCGGCATGCCGCATCTGATCAGCACGGACCGCGCACTCTCCGCCACGGGCGCCGACCGGCTCGGTTTCGGTGTCCCGGGCTATGCCCACCCCCTGGTCGCCCCGGTCGAATGGGCCGAGCTGACCAGACCGGGCACCCCGCTGCACTGGGCCGTCCTCGATGTCTCGGACGGCCCGGGCAGCAGACCCGACCCGCACTGCCTGGAGGCGGTGGGCAAGCTCACCAACGCCGGAGTCCGGGTGCTGGGCAGCATCGACCTCGCCCACGGCACCCGGACCTTCGCCGAGATCGTCTCCGACGCCCATCGCTACCTCGACTGGTACAAGGTCGGCGGCTTCCTGCTGGACCGCTGTCCGGTCGAGCAGGCGGACCTGCCCCAGGTGCGCCGTGCGACGGCCACGCTGGAGGCGGTTCTCGACGGTGGGCACATCGTTCTGGGCCATGGCGAGCATCCCCATCCCGGCTACGCGGAGGCGGCCGACCAGCTCGTCACCTTCTCCGGGGCCTGGACCGACTACCGCTGGTCGCAGGTCGCGGAGTGGACCGCGGACCACCCTCCGGAGCGCTTCGTGCACTTCGTCCACGGGGTGCCCCGGACGCATCTGGACGAGGCGATGAGGATCGCCCGCTGGCAGGGCGCCGGGACGATCTTCTTCACCGATCGTTCCGGCCCGGATCGGGGACAGAACGGGGCATTCGACTCGTTGCCCGGCTACTGGGACGAAATTGTCTCGCGGATTGGACCGGGTGTCTCGGAATGAGAAGGCGCGTGGCACTGTTACAGCCAGAACAACCGTACTGAAGCAACCACCAACGACGGAGTCCCCGTGTCGCTGCCACCCCTGGTCGAGCCGGCTGCCGAGCTCACCGTAGACGAGGTCCGCAGGTACTCCCGCCACCTGATCATCCCGGACGTCGGGATGGACGGGCAGAAGCGGCTGAAGAACGCCAAGGTGCTCTGTGTGGGCGCCGGTGGCCTCGGCTCGCCGGCGCTGATGTACCTGGCGGCGGCCGGTGTCGGCACGCTCGGCATCGTGGAGTTCGACGAGGTCGACGAGTCGAACCTGCAGCGTCAGATCATCCACAGCCAGTCGGACATCGGCCGGTCCAAGGCCGAGTCCGCGCGTGACAGCGTCAAGGGCATCAATCCGTACGTGAACGTGGTCCTTCACGAGGAGCGGCTCGAGGCCGAGAACGTGATGGACATCTTCAGCCAGTACGACCTCATCGTCGACGGCACGGACAACTTCGCCACCCGGTACCTGGTGAACGACGCGTGCGTGCTGCTCAACAAGCCGTACGTATGGGGGTCGATCTACCGCTTCGACGGCCAGGCCTCGGTGTTCTGGTCCGAGCACGGCCCCTGCTACCGCTGCCTGTACCCGGAGCCCCCGCCGCCCGGGATGGTGCCCTCCTGCGCCGAGGGCGGCGTGCTGGGCGTGCTCTGCGCGTCCATCGGGTCCATCCAGGTCAACGAGGCCATCAAGCTGCTGGCCGGCATCGGCGAGCCGCTGGTCGGCCGACTGATGATCTACGATGCCCTGGAGATGCAGTACCGCCAGGTGAAGGTCCGCAAGGACCCGAACTGCGCGGTCTGCGGCGAGAGCCCGACCGTCACCGAACTCATCGACTACGAGGCCTTCTGCGGCGTCGTGTCCGAGGAGGCCCAGGAAGCGGCGCTCGGCTCCACGATCACTCCGAAGCAGCTCAAGGAGTGGATCGACGACGGCGAGAGCATCGACATCATCGACGTCCGAGAGCCGAACGAGTACGAGATCGTCGCGATCCCCGGCGCGCGTCTGATCCCCAAGAACGACTTCCTGATGGGCAACGCCCTCCAGGACCTGCCGCAGGACAAGAAGATCGTTCTGCACTGCAAGACGGGTGTCCGCAGTGCGGAAGTACTGGCGGTGCTCAAGTCGGCCGGCTTCGCCGACGCCGTGCACGTCGGCGGAGGCGTGATCGGATGGGTCAACCAGATCGAGCCGGACAAGCCGGTCTACTAGACCCGTGTTCCGGAGCAAAGGGGTCGGCCCGCATCGGGCCGGCCCCTTTCGCGTGCGGCCGTCGCGGTGCGGAGGGTGCCGGCCCTTCGCCGTCCACACAAGGCGGGTGGGGGCGAACGCCCGTTTCTCCGCGTACGGGGAGTGGGGGGCCGCATCCGCCCCTTCCCGTGCCTCGCCCGCCGGTGGGCGGGCGCCCGAGGGCGTCCCGTCCAGGCCGGGTCGGGCACATGGTGCCGTCCGCCCGTCGAGCCGGGCGGAAGCTCCACAGCGCGGCCTAGCCGCAGGTCCTGCCGTCCTCCGGCAACTCGCCGTCCAGCAGATAACCGTCCACGATCCCCGTCACGCACCCGTTCGACGGGGTGTAGCCGCCGTGGCCCTCGCCCTTGTTGGTGAGCAGGATGCCGACGCCCTCGCCCAGTTCGTCCGCCATCCGCCGGGCGCCCTCGTACGGCGTCGCCGGGTCACCGGTCGTGCCCACGACCAGGATCGGGCCCGCGCCCTTCGCGCTGGCGTCGGGCGTCTCGTGCTCCCCGGGGACCGGCCAGTCCGCGCACCATCCCGCCGTGTCCCACGCCAGGAACGGACCGAACACCGGGGATATCCGCTCGAACTCCGGCAGCAGGGCCTTCGCCTCGGCCGGGGTCGGGCGCTGTTCGGCGTCCACGCACGATATCGCCCGCTGCGAGTGGGACTGCGTACCGTAACTGCCGTCCGGTTCACGGTCGTTGTAGGAGTCGGCCAGGGCCAGCAGCTTCGCTCCGCGATCCCGCTCCTCCGCCTCCTCGAGGGCCGCCGTGAGATCGGGCCACATGGTCTGCGAGTAGAGGGGCAGCACGATTCCCGTGAGCGCGAGGCTCTGGTTCAGCTCACGGCCGTCTCCGGCCGGCAGCGGCTTCTCGTCGATCCGTTCCAGCAGTGCCGCTATCCGGGCCGTGCCCCGCTTCGGGTCCTCGCCCCTGCTCGTGAGGTAGTTGTCCAGGGCGCGCTGGAAGCCGGTGGTCTGGTTGCGGGCGTGCCCCACGGCGTCCGCCGTCGGGTCGACCACCGCGTCCAGCACCGTCCGCCCGACGTTTCCCGGGAAGAGGTGGGCGTACGTGCCGCCGAGCTGGGTGCCGTAGGAGATGCCGAAGTAGTTGAGCCTGCGGTCGCCCAGGACATGGCGGACGAGGTCCATGTCGCGTGCGGCGTTGGCCGTGCCCACATGGGCGAGGACCTTTCCCGCCCGGCGCGCGCAGCCCTCGCCGAAGTCCCTGGCGTCCGCGAAGTAGGCCGCCTCCTCGGCGGCCGTGTCGGGGGTGAGGTCGACGCGCTCGGCGGCCTGCTCCGTGCCCGCGTCGTCGCGGCACACCACGCCCGCGCTCCCCGACACCCCGCGGGGGTCGAAACCCACCAGGTCGTAGCGCGAGTTGAGCGTCTCGTACTCCACCGACGCACGGGGCAGCAGATCGACGCCGGATGCTCCGGGGCCACCGAAGTTGAACAGCAGCGAGCCGAGGCGTCGGTCCTCGTCCCGCGCCGGACGGCGGATCAGCGCGATGGAGATCGTCTCGCCGTCCGGGACGCCGTAGTCGAGCGGGACCTTCACCGACGCGCAGGTCCAGCCCTCCGCGCCCGCGCAGGGCTCCCACCGCGGACGCTGGTTCGTGAGCGCGTCGGGGAGCCCGTGGGCGGCGTCGCCCCGCTTCACCGGGACGGACGCCGCGGGACGGCCCCTGCCGTCCGCCCCCGCACCACCACTCGTGTCACAGGCCGCCAGCGCCCCTCCTGCCAGCGCCAGCGCCACGGCCGCCGCGGCCGGCCTCGTCAGCAAAGACATTCTCTGCCCCCCCCGCGCGTGCATCGCCTGTACGTTCCACTGCTGCGCCATCCTAGGCGCCGTCACCGACAGTGACGGTGGGAACCCGCGGCGTCCGGCCGGCCGGGCCGTCCGCAGGGCGGCCCGCGCCGGGCGGCCGGTCCGTCGTCCGTCACCGGCAGACGGTGCCGGACGCCGGGACCTTCCCGTTCAGCAGGTACTGGTCCACCGCCGTCGCCACGCACTTGCTGCCGCTGTTGTAGGCGCCGTGGCCCTCGCCCTCGTACGTCAGCTCGATCCCCACGCCCTTGCCGAGCTCCTGGACCATGGCCCGGGCGCCCTCGTACGGGGTCGCCGGGTCGCCGGTGTTGCCGATGACGAGGATGGGGGCCGCGCCGGGCGCGCTGACGTCGGGCGTCTCCCACTGCCCGGGCACCGGCCAGTGCTTGCAGCCCATCAGACCCCAGCCGAGGTAGTCGCCGAAGACCGGCGAGGCCTCGCGGAACTCGGGGAGCCTGGCCTTCGTCTGCTCCATCGAGTACCGCTCCTTGAAGTCCACGCAGTTGATGGCCGCGTTGGCCGCCTGGAGATTGCTGTACTGCCCCTCCCTGTTGCGGCCGTTCATCGCGTCGGACAGCGCGAGCAGCAGCGAGCCGTCGCCTCCGTCCGCCTCGTCGAGACCCTGCTCCAGCAGCGGCCAGTACTCCTTGGAGTAGAGGGCCTGGGCGATGCCGTTGGTCGCCTGGGTCTGGGTGAGCTCGCGGTCGCCGATGCCGGGGATCGGCTTCTTCTCCAGCCGGTTCTGGAGGTCGATGACGAACTGCTGGATCTCCTCCGGCGTGCTGCCGGGCAGCTGGCAGGCGTCACCCCGCGCGACGCAGTCCTTCGCGAAGTTGGTGAACGCCAGCTGGAAGCCCCTGGCCTGGCCGAGTGAGCCCTCCACCGCGGTGCTGGTCGGGTCGACGACGGCGTCGAAGACCGCCCGCCCGACGTTCTCCGGGAAGAGGTGTGCGTAGACGCCGCCGAGCTCCGTCCCGTAGGAGATGCCGAAGTAGTGCAGCTTGTCGTCGCCGAGGACCTGGCGCATGAGATCCATGTCCCGTGCGGCGTCCGTGGTGCCGACGTGGGGCAGGTCCGGGCCCGAGTTCTCCTCGCAGGCCGCGTCGTAACTGCTCAGGTTGTCGCTGTACGCCTTCTCCTCGGTGCTGTCGTCCGGGGTGGCGTCCTGGGCGTAGTACTGGTCCAGCTCCGGGTCGTCGAGGCACTCGACGGGCTGGCTGCGGCCGACGCCCCTCGGGTCGAAGCTCACCAGGTCGTAGCGGGCGCGCAGCCGCTCGAAGTCCTGTGCCGCCGCCGGCAGCGTGCTGACCCCGGAGCCGCCGGGGCCGCCGAAGTTGAAGATGAGCGAACCGATTCGGTCGGCCTGGTCACGGGCCTTCGCCCGGATCAGGGCCAGCTCGATGGTCTCGCCGTCTGGCTTCGCCCAGTCACGCGGGACCTCCATGAAGGAGCACTCCCACTTCGTGCCACCGGGCAGCGGAGAGGGCGCGGTGCCTCCGCCCTCGGCCTCCGAGGGGGCCGGGCACGGTTTCCAGTCGAGGTTCTGGCTGCCGAGGTCGCGGTCGCGCTGCTCCTCGTTTCCGGCTCCGCCTCCGTCGTCGGAGCAGCCGGCGGTGACGAGGAGCATGGTGGCGGTCGCGGCGGCGAGCAGGGTCCCGGCGCGCCGTGCGGCGCCGCCCCGGCGCCGCGGGCCGTCGGCGCGGACGACGCCGGGCCCGGCGTCGTCCCGTGCGGCTCCGTCCGGACGAAGGGCCGCAGCGTCCCCGTACGGGCCGTGCGCCTCCGGCGGGCCGGGGGCGTCGGTGTCCCGGCCGTCTCCGCCGGGGTCGGGGCCGGCGTCGTGGCGGCCGGTGGGGGAGGTCGGCATGACCCCATCCTGCGGCCCCGGGAGGCGCACCGCCTGTCGGGGCCGCCGGGCGAGGCCACGCGGCCGGCGCCGCCCGGCCCGTGCAAGCGCTGCGGCCACGCGCCCGGCCCCTGCGCCCAGTGCCGCATCGGGCAAGGTCTGCCCGTCAAGGAGCGGCTAGAGCGCGCCCTTGCGGGTGAGGTGGTTGAAGGACAGCCATCCCGGCAGCACCGGCAGCCACAGCGTCAGCAGCCGGTAGAGCAGCACCGCAGGGGCCGCGACCTCGGCGGGCAGCCCCACCGCGATGAGGCCGAAGGTCAGCGCACCCTCCACCGCTCCCACACCGCCCGGGGTCGGAGCTGCGGACCCCAGCGCGTTGCCGGCCAGGAAGACGACGGCGATGCTGGCGTAGCTGAGCTGCTGGTCGCCATTGCCGAAGGCCCGGATGGAGGCGTCCAGGCACATCACGAAGGAGCCGGTGAGCAGCAGCATGCCGCCGATCCCCGTGAGGAGCTTCCCCGGCCGCTGGAGTACGTCCAGCATGCGCGGGACGACCCCGGCGAACAGGGACCGCAGCCGTGTCGCGACGAACTTCCGCAGGAACGGGATCGCGGTCACCACGAGCACGAGCACGGCCACCGTCAGCAGCCCCGCGATGACCGTCCTCGACGGTGTGAACGACGAGGTCTTCTCCGTGCCGGTGAGGTACCCGAAGGCCAGCAGCAGCAGGATGTGGGCGCCGAGGCCGAAGAGCTGCGAGGCGCCCACACTCGCCACCGCCAGTCCGGGGCGGACGCCGGAGCGCTGGAGGAAGCGGGTGTTCAGGGCGACTCCGCCGACGGCGGCCGGGGCGACGATCTTCACGAACGAGCCCGCGACCTGCGCGACGACGGTCCGCAGGAACGGAACCCGCTCGGGCACGAATCCCAGCAGGCTCATCGCCGCCGCGACATAGCTCAGTGCCGAGAACAGGACCGCGGCGGCGACCCAGCCCCAGTCGGCCCGGCCGACCACGCTGAGATCGGTCCGCGTGAGCTGCGACAGCAGGAAGTAGGCGGCGATGGCCCCGGCGATCAGACTGACGAGCGTGCGCGGCCTGATCCGCTCCAGCCGGGCCGGCTCCACCGGCGCCTGCGGCCGGATCAGCAGCACCTGGTGGCGGATCTGGGCGAGGAGGTCCTCCTCGCGGGCTTCGTCGAGCGCCTCGTCCATGGCACGTTTCTCGGCCTGCTTCTCGGCGCGCAGCGACTTGCGGGCGGCCTTGCGGTCCTCCTCGGCGCCGTCGGGGCCCTGCTCCTCCCTGGCCTGCCGCGCCGACTCCGCCGCCGCGAGCACCGCCTCGCGCTCGCGCTGCGCCCGTTCCCTGGCGAGCCGCCGCAGGGTCGCGCGGGTGGAGCGGCTGAGCGCGATCGGCTGCAGCAGGGGCAGACAGGCCGCCACCGTGTCGGAGCCCAGCACCTCGACGGCCGCGGCGACCGCGCGCCCGGCCCCCACGCGCAGGCCCACCGTGGTCAGCAGCTGTGCGATGTCCATGCGCAGCACCACGTCGCCGGCCGCGATCTCACCGCCGCGCAGATCGGTCAGCACGACCCTGCCGGAACGATCCACCAGGATCGCGTCGCCGGTGAGCCTGCGGTGCGCGATGCGGCGTGACTGCAGTGCCCGCACCTGCCTGAACGCCCCGTGGACCACCTCGTCGGTGATCTCCTCGTCGGCCATGGAGTCGAGCGAGCGGCCGCCGAGGTGCTCGTACACGAGCATGACGGCGTCCGGGCCCAGCTCGGACGTGGCGATCAGCTTGGGCGCGTTGGCGCCGGCGGCAATGGCGGCGTAGGCGAGCAGTGCCTCCTGCTCCAGTGCCTGCCGCAGCGACTGGGTGGAACGACGGGTGGTGATGCTCCGCAGCGTCAGCCGGCGCCACACCCGGTAGAAGTAGCCGTGCGCCTGCTGCTCGCGGTCGACGACGGTGACGTCGAGCGGCGGGCCGTCCTCCAGGGTGACGAGGTACCGCCGCCCCCGGTCGCCCTGGTCGGCGGAGTCCGGTACGTCCTCGGCCCGCATGGCCGTGACCGGGCGGAAGCCGACGTGCCGCAGTCCGGCGAGGAGGGTCTGGCCGGTGGGTCTTACGTTCGGGGAGCCGACCGTGTAGAGCGTGCCGTACGCGACGGTCCAGCCGATCAGCACGGTCAGGATGATCGAGAACGGTGTGGTGTAGCCGGCGACGAGCATCGCGAAGGCGTCGAGCAGGAGCACGCCCCACAGCGCGACCCGCCAGCGCGGCCTGCGCGCCATGCCGACCGCCGTCATATAGGCGATCACGGGCGCCAGGTAACCGTGGACCGGGTCGGTGAGCCCGCCACCCGAGGCGGGCTGGGTCAGCGCGTCCTGGATCTGGCTGGGCGCGGCCTTGGCGACCCAGAGATCGGTGGCGAGCGTCACCCCGTGGGCGAGCACGGCCGCGAGCACGCCGTCGGCGATGCGCAGTCCGTCCCGTTTGATCAGCCGCTCGATCGCGAAGGCGACCGGGACGAGGAGCACGGCGATGCTCGACATCAGTCCCGCGAGCTTCACCAGCAGGTCGGGGGCTTGGCCGGTGCCCTTGGAGATGTCCGACTCGAGGCCGCTGGTGGTGCCGTGGGCGAAGGCGGCGAGACCCAGGACGACGGCGATCGCCAGGATGCCCGCGAGCAGACGCGTCAGGTCGGAGGGGCGGTGGACGCGGGCCGGCAGCAGGGGCTCGTCGCCGGAGAGCCGGTCGATGTGGGCCACGTCGCCGCCGTCACCGCAGACCCCGTCCGTGCGCTGCCGCTCGCGCTCCGCCGCGCGGCGCCCGGAGTCGGCCGCGGGGCGCGGCGAGCCGGTGGGCCGGGTGCGCTCCCCGGCGTCGCCGGCCGCGGGGGAGGCGTCGGAAGGGGCCGTGGAGGACGCAGCGGCCGGGGCCGCCGGCGGGATGTCCCGGTCCGGGGCGGGGTCCTGGCGCGGCCCGGCGGTTCCGGAGCGCGACTCGGAGCCGGAGGTGCTCGCCGCCGCAGGAGGCTGCACGCCCAGCTCCTTCGTCGTGTCGGTCTCTTCTTGATCTCGTATCACCAGTCACCGCCCGGACGATGGTGGCACGGCGAGCCGACAGCGGGTGGCATCAGGGTGCGACGCGGTGATGCGCGCTGTGCTACTTGCCCCTCTTTGTCTTGGTATATGCGATCGGTGGTGCTCCCGGCCCGCTGTCGGCGGCATGGGGCAAGATGGGCCGGATGAGCGATGAGGTGCCGGAACTGCCGGAGTACGCGGAGCGGGTGCTCGATGTCGCCGAGCACATCCCGCCCGGCCGGGTCATGACGTACGGGGACGTCGCCGAATGGCTCGGCGAGGGAGGCCCGCGCCAGGTCGGCCGGGTGATGGCGCTGTACGGAGGCTCGGTTCCCTGGTGGCGTGTGGTGCGCTCCGACGGTGCCCTGCTGGCCGGCCACGAGCTGCGGGCACTGCGGCACTACCGGGCCGAGGGCACCCCGCTGCGGCAGGCGCCGCCGGGTGCGGAGGGCCATCTGCCGCGCCTGGACATACGGCGGGCCCGCTGGGACGGCGGGGCCGGCCCGGCGGACGGGGCGGGCGGAGGAGCTCACATCTGACAGCTTCCGCCATTCGGCGGTGCGATGAGATGTCCGGAGCCCGCGGCCCGTGTCCGCGGTGGTCCCGAGCGGGCCGTCCGCGGCGGTGGTGAAGGAGCCGTCCACGGCCATGCCGAGCGGTCCGTCTGCGGCGGTGGCACCCGCGGGCGTAGCGTCTTCCCCACCGCCGGTGGCGTCCGCGCCACCGGCCACGTCCTCCAGCGGCCCCCAGGCCCGCCCGCCCCGCCCGTGCTCCCGCACCGGGCCCGTCGTCACCACCGTCAGCACACCCACCAGGACCGGCCAACCACGTGAGTTCCTCCTCCTCCACCGGGCGTACACCGCACCATCGGGTACGGCAGGGGTTCCCCCAGGGCCCGCAAGGGCGCAGGGGGCGGACCCCGGGCGCGTACCGACTGGTGCGTACCTCGCCGGGCCCGGTGGATCCCCCTCTCCTGGACGCCTCCCAGCGCGCGGTGGTTGACCACGAGCACGGGCCGCTGCTCGTACTCGCCGGGCCGGGCACCGGAAAGACGACGACCCTCGTCGAGGCGGTCGCCGCCAGGATCGAACGGGGCGCCGACCCGGAGCGGCTGCTGGTGCTCACCTTCAGCCGGAAGGCGGCGGTCGAACTGCGCGACCGGATGGCCGTGCGACTCGACGGCGCACGTGCGCCGCAGGCGACCACCTTCCACTCCTACTGCTACGCGCTGGTGCGGGCCCACCAGGAGGCGGACCTGTTCGCCGAACCGCTGCGCCTGCTGTCCGGTCCCGAGCAGGACGTGGCCGTCCGCGACCTGCTGGCCGGACAGCTCGACCTGGAGCGGGAAGGGCGGGCCGGCGTGCGCTGGCCCGCCGAGCTACGGGCGTGCCTCACCACCCGCGGCTTCGCCGACGAGGTGCGTGCCGTGCTCGCCCGCAGCCGGGAACTCGGTCTCGGCCCGGACGCGCTGTCGGCCTTCGCCCGCCGCACGGGACGGCCCGACTGGAGCGCGGCAGCGGCCTTCCTCGCCGAGTACCTGGACGTGCTGGACCTCCAGGGGGTCCTCGACTACGCCGAGCTCGTCCACCGGGCGTCTCTCCTCGCCGAGCGGCCGGGGACGGGCGAGCAGATCGCCCAGCGGTACGACGCCGTGTTCGTCGACGAGTACCAGGACACCGATCCCGCCCAGGTCCGGCTGCTGCGGGCGCTGGCGGGGGACGGCCGCACCCTGGTCGCGTTCGGCGACCCCGACCAGTCCATCTACGCCTTCCGGGGCGCGGACGTGAACGGCATCCTCGACTTCCCCGCGGCCTTCCGGCGTCGTGACGGCCGCCGGGCCCCCGTCGCGGTGCTGAGGTCGTCCCGTCGCTCCGGAGCCGTCCTGCTGTCGGCGACCCGTCTGCTCGCGCAGCGGATGCCACTGCCCCGGCTGCCCGCCGACAAGGTCCGCGCCCATCGTGAGCTCACCGCCACCCGCTCCGGCGGACGGGTCGAGGTGTACACGTACCCGACCGCCTCCACGGAGCTCGACAACGTCGCCGACATCCTGCGGCGCGCCCACCTGGAGGAGGGCGTGCCGTGGAACGACATGGCGGTCCTCGTCCGCGCGGGCAGCCGCAGTCTCCCGGCGACGCGACGCGCGCTCACCGTGGCCGGTGTGCCGGTCGAGACGGACGGTGACGAGATCCCCCTGCGCCACGAGTCCGCGGTGACGCCCCTTCTGACCGCCCTGCGTACCGCCGCGAGGCCGCTCGTCACGAGCGGCTCCCGGCCGGGCGAGGGCGACCGGGCCGGGGACGGCGACAGGAACGGGGGGCGGGAAAGCGCCGAGGGCGGCGAGGCCGACGGAGACGGGTTCGCGGACGGAGACGGGTTCGCGGACGGAGACGGGTTCGCGGACGGAGACGAGTTCGCGGACGGAGACGGGGAAGAGGACGGCCGGGTCCCCGGCGGACACCGCGACGGCCGGAAGGCCGCCGTCCGGGCAGAGGACGGCGGGGACACCGCCGTGGGGCACGCCCCCGGCTCCGGCCCCGGCGCGGTGGGGGAGTCGGACGCTGCCCGCGCTTCTGCCCCCGGCTCCGGCACGGTCGCGGGTCCCGGCCCCGGGCCCGGCGCGGTGGCCGGTTCGGACGCCGGCTCCGCTTCCGGTGGGGGATCGCACGCGGACCCGGGCAGCGGGCCGGGCCCCGGTGTGCCCTTCCGGGAGGAACCCCCCATCGACGCCGACACCGCCGCCACCCTCCTCACCTCACCCCTCGGCGGCATGGACACCGCCGATCTCCGGCGGCTCGGACGTGCCCTCCGCGACGAGGAGCGGGCGGCGGGCAACCGCCTGCCGCCCCCCTCCGACGTCCTCATCGCCCGTGCCCTCGCGGAGCCCGAGCGGCTCACCGCGCACGACCCCGCCTACGCCCGTGCCGCCCAGCGGCTCGGAGCCCTGCTGCGCAAGGCCCGTGAGCTCCTCGACGGCGGGGGCACCGCCGAGGAGGCGCTGTGGGAGCTGTGGACCGGCACACCCTGGCCCCAGCGCCTGGAGCGGGCCGCCCTCCGCGGCGGCCCGGCCGGCCGCAACGCCGATCGCGACCTCGACGCCGTCTGCGCGTTGTTCGAGACCGCAGCGCGTGCCGAGGAGCGCACCGGCGGCCGCGGCGCGCTGAACTTCCTGGACGAGCTCGAAGCCCAGGACATCGCCGCCGACACGCTCGCGCGCCGGCCCGAACGTCCCGCGGCCGTCCGCCTCATGACCGCCCACCGGTCCAAGGGCCTCGAATGGGGCCTCGTCGTCGTCGCCGGCGTACAGGAGGGTCTCTGGCCGGACCTGCGCCGCCGCGGCTCGCTGCTGGAAGCCGACCGGATCGGCCGCGACGGGCTCGCCGAGCCCCTCACCCCCGGCGCCCTGCTCGCCGAGGAACGCCGGCTGTTCTACGTCGCCGCCACGCGCGCCGGGGACCGCCTCGTGGTCACCGCCGTCAAGGCGCCCTCCGAGGACGGCGATCAGCCCTCGCGCTTCCTCACCGAACTCGGAGCCCAACCGCGCGACGTCACAGGCCGGCCGCGCCGCCCGCTCGCCGTCGCCCCGCTGGTCGCCGAGCTCAGGGCCACCACCGTCGACCCCGAGGCGTCCGACGCGCTCCGCGACGCCGCCGCGAGGCGGCTCGCCCGGCTCGCCGCCCTCACCGACGACGAGGGCCGGCCGCTCGTGCCCGCAGCGCACCCCTACCGCTGGTGGGGGCTGCAGGACCCGACGCACAGCAGGGTGCCCCTCCGCGACCGCGACCACCCCGTCGCCCTGTCCGGAAGCGCCCTCGACCAGCTCGCGAACACCTGCGCCCTGCAGTGGTTCCTGGGGCGCGAGGTCAGGGCGGACGCCCCGGCCACCGCCGCCCAGGGCTTCGGCAACGTCGTCCACGTCCTCGCCGACGAGGTCGCCTCGGGCCGCACCCCGGCGGACCTGGCCGTCCTGATGGAACGTCTCGACTCCGTCTGGGACGGCCTCGCCTTCGACGCACCCTGGAAGTCCGTCCAGGAGAAGGAGCACGCGCGCGCGGCGCTCGAACGCTTCCTCCGCTGGCACGTCTTGGACCGCGGGGGCCGCACCCCCGTCGCCACCGAACACGACTTCGACGTCACCCTGGGAGCCGGCCCGTACGAGGTGCGTGTCCGCGGCTCGATGGACCGCGTCGAACGGGACGAACAGGGCCGGGCGTACGTCGTCGACTTCAAGACCGGCAGGCAGACGCCGACGAAGGACGAGGTCGCGCACCACCCCCAGCTCGCGGTCTACCAGCTCGCGGTCCGCGAGGGTGCCGTCGACGAGGTCTTCGACGGCCGGCGCCCCGCCCCCGGCGGCGCCGAACTCGTGCACCTGCGCCAGGCCGCCCCCAAGAAGGAGGGCGGAGACGCACTCCCGCGCGTCCAGTCCCAGGAGCCCCTCTCCGGCGCGTGGGTCGGCGACCTGCTGGCCACCGCGGCGGGTCGGGTCCTCGACGAACGCTTCACCCCCAGCACCGGCTCGCAGTGCGAGCACTGCGCCTTCCGTTCCTCGTGCAGTGCCAGGCCCGAAGGACGCCACATCGTCGAATGACGGCCGGTAGCTGCCCCACGGCACACCGTCGGGCGACGTCGGAGGGTTTCGCGGCCCACGGGCGCGGCGGTGGCCGGGGGACGACGCCCGTCCCCGGCCCGCACGCGAGCACCGGTGGCGGGCGCTGTCGGTGTTCGCCGTTAGCCTCTCTGGGGTGTCCGCACGCATCACCGACCCCGAGCAGCTCAAGGAGCTGCTCGGCATCCCGTTCACCCCGGAGCAGACGGCCTGCATCACCGCGCCGCCCGCGCCGCAGGTCATCGTGGCCGGAGCGGGCTCCGGGAAGACGACGGTGATGGCCGCCCGGGTGGTGTGGCTGGTGGGCACGGGCCAGGTGGCCCCCGAGCAGGTCCTCGGGCTGACCTTCACCAACAAGGCCGCCGCCGAGCTCGCCGACCGCGTCCGAACCGCCCTCGTCCGGGCCGGGGTCACCGACCCGGACGTGATCGACCCGGACGACCCGCCGGGCGAACCCGGCATCTCGACCTACCACGCCTTCGCCGGACGGCTCCTCAAGGACCACGGCCTCCGACTCGGCCTGGAGCCGACCTCCCGGCTGCTCGCCGACGCCACGCGCTACCAGCTCGCCGCACGCGTGCTGCGCGAGGCCCCGGGCCCGTACCCCGCGCTGACCAAATCCTTCCCCGCACTCGTCAGCGATCTGCTCGCGCTCGACGCGGAGCTGGCGGAGCACCTGGTGGCGCCCGAGGAGCTCCGGGCCCATGACTCCGCGCTGCTGGACGACCTGGAGGGTGTCAGGCTCGGCAACGCCGACCTGCGCCGGGTTCCCGAGGCGGCCGCCGCCCGGCGGGAACTGCTCGACCTCGTCGTCCGCTACCGCGAGGCCAAGCGTTCCCGCGATCTCCTCGACTTCGGCGACCAGATCGCCCTGTCCGCGCGGCTCGCGCTCACCCGTCCCGAGGTGGGCCGCATCCTGCGCGACGAGTTCCGGGTGGTCCTGCTGGACGAGTACCAGGACACGTCCGTGGCCCAGCGCCTGCTGCTCGCCGGCCTGTTCGGCGGGGTCGCCACCCCGGCCGGCACGCCGGGAGAGGGCTCGGGCCATCCCGTGACGGCGGTGGGCGACCCCTGCCAGGCGATCTACGGCTGGCGCGGCGCGTCCGTCGCCAACCTCGACGACTTCCCCGACCACTTCCCTCACGCGGACGGCCGACCCGCCACCCGCTTCTCCCTGAGTGAGAACCGTCGTAGCGGGGGCCGCCTCCTCGACCTCGCGAACGGCCTCGCCGAGCCGCTGCGGGCCCGCCACGAAGGCGTCGAGGCACTGCGGCCCGCGCCCGGGGCGGAGCGTGACGGATCCGTGCGCATCGCGCTGCTGCCCACCCACGCCGAGGAGATCGGCTGGCTCGCGGACTCGATCGCCCATCTCGTCCGCACGGGCAAGGAGCCGGGCGAGATCGCGGTGCTGTGCCGCACGGCGGGCGACTTCGCGGCGATCCAGGGCGCGCTCGTCGCCCGTGACGTCCCCGTGGAGGTCGTCGGCCTCTCCGGGCTGCTGCACCTGCCGGAGGTCGCCGATCTCGTCGCGGTCTGCGAAGTCCTCCAGGACCCGGGCGCGAACGCCTCGCTGGTCCGGCTGCTCACCGGGCCGCGCTGGCGCATCGGTGCCCGCGACCTGGCGCTGCTCGGGCGCCGGGCGCGCCTGCTGGTCCACCGCACCGGCGACGACGGCGCGGATGCCGACCAGCGGCTCGCCGCCGCCGTCGAGGGCACCGACCCGGCCGAGGTCGTCTCGCTCGCCGACGCCCTCGACACGTTCCTGGAACAGACCGGGCCGGACGACGGCCTGCCGTTCTCCGCCGAGGCCCGGGTCCGCTTCGCCCGCCTCGCCACCGAACTGCGCGACCTGCGGCGCTCCCTGGCCGACCCGCTGATGGACGTCCTCCACCGCGTCCTCGCCACCACCGGCCTGGAGGTGGAGCTCTCCGCCTCGCCGCACGCCCTGGCCGCCCGCCGCCGCGAGACCCTCGCGGGCTTCCTCGACGTCGCGGCGTCCTTCGCCTCGCTCGACGGCGAGGCGACGCTGCTGGCCTTCCTCGGCTTCCTTCGGACCGCCGAGCAGTACGAGAAGGGCCTCGACAACGCGCTGCCCGGGGGCGAGAACACGGTGAAGGTGCTCACCGCCCACAAGTCCAAGGGACTGGAGTGGGACGTCGTCGTGGTCCCCGGCCTGGTCGCCGACCAGTTCCCCAGCACCCGCTCGCGGGAGTCGTGGACCTCCCGGGCCAAGGTCCTGCCCCATGCGCTGCGGGGCGACTCCGCCACCCTGCCCGGCATCACGTCCTGGGACGCGAAGGGGCTCAAGGCATTCAAGGAGGAGATGAAGGAGCATCAGCACACGGAGGAACTCCGGCTGGGCTACGTGACCTTCACACGGCCCCGCTCGCTGCTCCTCGGCTCCGCCCACTGGTGGGGCCCCACCCAGAAGCGCCGCCGCGGGCCGTCCGCGTTCCTGGAGGCGCTGTACGACCACTGTGCCGCGGGCTTCGGCGAGATCGAGGCATGGGCCGAGGAGCCGGAGGAGGACTCGGAGAACCCGGCGCTCGGCGCCGCGACGGTGGAGCAGGCGTGGCCGCTTCCGCTCGATCCCACGGCGACCGCGCGCCGTAGGGAGGCCGCGGACACGGTGCTGGCCCATCTGTCGCTGATCAACGGCCATGCGACCGCGACGGTGCCGGGGCGGCCCGGGGCGGCGCTCGACGGCGCCCGTCCCGGGCCACCCGACCGCGAGGGCGTCCCCTTCGACGGATCGGGCCCGGCCGAAGCGACCGGCTCCCTCCCCGACGCTCCGTCCGACGAGGACCTCTGGCCCGGGGAAATCCACGACCCGGCCGACGAACCGTGGCCGGACGAGCCGTGGCCGGAGGGGTCAGACGATCCCGCGGACGTCATGCCCGACGGTGACGAGCAGTCCGCCGGCCCGGTGCCCGGGGGGGCCTTCGCGCTCGCCGCTGGCCCCGGACAGGACGACGGGCCTTCGGCCCACGCGCCGGGCTCCCCGGCGCCCCCCGCGCGCGCCTCCGGCGACGCCGCCGTCCACCGATCGTCCGCCCCCGCCCCCGCCTCTGCCACCGCCGCGTCCGCCCCGGTCCCGCACGACGAGGCCGGTCCCGTCCCGGACACCCGCTCGCTGCCCCGCCCCGGGCTGCCCGCCCAGCGCACCGAACCCCTCACTCCCGAGGACGCCAGGGTGATCGCCTCCTGGGACCGCGATCTCGAAGCGCTCACCGGCGAGCTTCGCCGCGCCCGCGAATCCGTGCGCGAGGTTCCCCTCCCGGCAGCGCTGTCCGCGTCCCAGCTGCTGCGCCTGGCCGCGGACCCGGACGGCTTCGCGCGGGAGCTGGCGCGACCCATGCCCCGCCCGCCCCAGCGCGCGGCCCGCCGGGGCACGCGCTTCCACGCATGGGTGGAGTCGCGCTTCGAGGAACTGCCGCTGCCCATGCTCGGGCCCGACGAACTGCCGGGCGGCGACCCGGACGAGGCGGGCATCGAGGACGAGCGGGAGCTCGCCGCACTGAAGGAGGCGTTCGAGCGCACGCCGTACGCAGGCCGTGTTCCGTACCGGCTGGAGGCGCCCGTCCAGGTCACCCTCGCGGGCAGGGTCGTCAGGGGCCGGATCGACGCCGTCTACCGTGACGCGGCGACAGGTGCGTTCGAGATCGTGGACTGGAAGACCAGCCGTGGCCGCGATGCCGATCCGCTTCAGCTCGCCGTCTACCGCCTGGCCTGGGCCGAGCAGCACGGCCTCCCTCCCGAGTCGGTCGCCGCCGCGTTCGTCTACGTACGCACCGGAGAGGTCGTCCGCCCCGGCGAACTGCCCGGCAGGGCCGGCCTCGAACGGATCCTCATGAGCGGTACGGACGGTACGGACGACGGTGACGGTACGGACGACGGTGACGGTACGGACGACGGTGACGGTACGGACGACAGGGCGGCCGGAGAGGCCGGGGAAGGCCCCCTCGCGCCGGGTGCCCCTCGACCCGACTGGCCCGGGCCCGCCGGCAGCGGACCTCGGCCCGTGCCCGACCGGGCGGTCGGCGAGACCGCCCCCGGCGCCGGATAGGCTCGATGCCATGAGCGACACCCCGGACAGCGCCGTCCGTACGTACATAGCGGAGCATCGCGCCGCCTTCATCGGCGACCTCGCCGAGTGGCTGCGCATCCCTTCCGTCTCCGCGCAGCCGGAGCACGACAAGGACGTACGGCGCAGCGCGGAATGGCTGGCCGCGAAGCTCACGGAGACCGGCTTCCCGACCGCCGAGGTCTGGGAGGTTCCCCCGGCCGCGCCGGGCGAGGCCCAGGGGGCCCCGGCGGTCTTCGCCGAGTGGCCGTCCGCCGACCCGGACGCCCCCACGGTGCTCGTCTACGGCCACCACGACGTGCAGCCCGCCGCCCGGGAGGACGGCTGGGACACCGAACCGTTCGAACCGGTCGTGAGGGACGGCCGGATGTACGGCCGCGGCGCCGCCGACGACAAGGGCCAGGTCCTCTTCCACACCCTCGGCGTGCGCGCCCACCTCGCCGCCACGGGCCGTACGAGCCCGGCCGTCAACCTCAAGCTCCTCGTCGAGGGCGAGGAGGAGTCCGGATCACCGCACTTCCGCGCCCTGGTCGAGCAGCGCCGGGACCGGCTCGCCGCCGATGTCGTGATCGTCTCCGACACGGGCATGTGGTCGGAGACGACCCCCACCGTGTGTACCGGCATGCGCGGCCTCGCAGACTGCGAGATCGCACTGTACGGACCGGACCAGGACATCCACTCCGGTTCCTTCGGCGGTGCCGTCCCCAACCCGGCCACCGTCGCCGCCCGGATCGTCGCCGCCCTGCACGACGAGGACGAGCGGGTGGCGGTCCCCGGGTTCTACGACGGTGTTCGCGAGCCGAGCGCGACGGAGCGCGAACTCCTCGCCGAGCTGCCGTTCGACGAGTCCGAGTGGCTGCGTACGGCCAAGTCGTACGGGACGTTCGGTGAGGCGGGCCACACCACGCTGGAGCGCATCTGGACCCGCCCGACCGCCGAGGTGAACGGCATCGGCGGCGGCTACCAGGGGCCCGGGGGCAAGACGATCATCCCGGCCTCGGCGCGGCTGAAGCTCTCCTTCCGGCTGGTCGCCGGTCAGGATCCGGACCGGGTGGAGGAGGCGGTCCGCGCCTGGGTCGCGTCCCGGGTGCCCGCCGGCATCCGCCACGAGATCGCCTTCGGTGCGGCGACCCGGCCCTGCCTCACGCCGCTGGACCATCCGGCGCTGCAGTCGCTCGCCCGGTCGATGAGCCGTGCCTTCGACGGGCAGAAGATCCGCTTCACGCGGGAGGGCGGGTCGGGGCCCGCCGCGGACCTCCAGGACGTGCTCGGTGCGCCGGTGCTGTTCCTGGGTGTTTCCGTGCCGTCCGACGGCTGGCACGCGCCCAACGAGAAGGTCGAACTGGCCCTGCTGCTGAAGGGCGTCGAAACCGCCGCGTACCTGTGGGGCGACCTGGCCGGCGCCCTCCAGTGACAGACAACCGGTCATCCGCAGACAACCGGTCGATCCGGGGGAGTGGGAAGCACCTGTGAGCACCTTCGATCACGTCGCCGGCGGCCGTTCCATCGGCCTGACGGCGCCCAGCGGCATCGACCGCGCCGCACACCACCGACTCGACGAGGCCTGGCTGGCGGCTGCCTGGAGCCACCCGACGACACGTGTGTTCGTCGTCTCCGGCGGCCAGGTGCTGATCGACGACACCCCCGACGGCCGCACCGAACTGGTGACGACCCCGGCCTTCGAGGCGCCCCCCACCGAGACCCACCGCTACTTCCTCGGCACCGACGAGGACGGCGTCAGCTACTTCGCCCTCCAGAAGGACTCGCTCCCCGGCCGCATGGACCAGTCCGCCCGGCCGGCCGGGCTGCGCGAGGCCGGTCTGCTGCTGTCCCCGAGGGACGCGGGACTGATGGTGCACGCCGTCGCCCTGGAGAACTGGCAGCGGCTCCACCGCTTCTGCTCGCGCTGCGGCGAGCGGACCGTCATCGCGGCCGCCGGGCACATCCGCCGCTGCCCGGCCTGCGGTGCCGAGCACTACCCGCGCACGGACCCCGCCGTGATCATGCTCGTCACGGACGAGGACGACCGCGCGCTGCTCGGCCGCCAGGTCCACTGGCCGGAGGGCCGCTTCTCCACCCTCGCCGGTTTCGTCGAGCCCGGCGAGTCCATCGAGCAGTCGGTGATCCGCGAGGTGTACGAGGAGGCGGGCGTCACCGTCGGCGAGGTCGAGTACGTCGCCAGCCAGCCGTGGCCCTTCCCGTACAGCCTGATGCTCGGTTTCACGGCCCGTGCCACCTCGTCCGAGATCTGCGTGGACGGCGAGGAGATCCACGAGGCCCGCTGGTTCTCCCGGGAGGACCTGTGCGCTGCCTTCGAGTCCGGAGAGGTCCTGCCCCCGTACGGGATCTCGATCGCCTCACGGCTGATCGAGCTCTGGTACGGAAAGCCGCTGCCGAAGCCGGGCTCGCCCACCTGAGGCCGTTCGCCCTCCGCATCACCGGGGGGTCGCACCGGTCGCACGGGGCCCGCCCCGTGCCCGGTGCGACGGCCAGTGCGTTCCGGCACGACGACGCCCCTCCGGTGGTCCTGACCCGAAGGGGCGTGGCGTCGGTGCGGGCCGGTGCGTCAGATCGCGAGGGCCTGCTTCACCTGGGCCAGGCTGGGGTTCGTCATGACGATGTCCTCGCCGCCGTTCGGCGGCACCACGAGGACGGTCGGCACGGTCTGGTTGCCGTTGTTCGCCTTCTCGACGAACGCGGCCGACCGCGGGTCCTCCTCGATGTTGATCTCGACGTACGAGATCCCCTCGCGGTCCAGCTGGCTCTTCAGCCGCCGGCAGTAGCCGCACCAGGTGGTGCTGTACATCGTCAGAGTTCCCTGCATGTCCTTCTCCCGCTCCTCTGGGTCGGTGGGGGGTGTCCCACGGGGTTTCCGGGGATTGAACGTACGCGACCCCGCCGCCATTCCCCATTCCCGTACCGGTCGTACCGGTACGACAGGCCCCGTCCCCCTGTGGACAACCGTCCCGGTGATCTCGCGGGACCTGGCAGCATGGCGGGGTGACAGCAGCAACGCACTCCTCCCTCTTCCCTCAGGTCCCCGAGTCCGCCGACGCGGTGCTCGACGGGCTCGACCCCGAGCAGCGGGCGGTGGCGACCGCCCTGAGCGGTCCGGTGTGCGTCCTGGCCGGCGCCGGTACGGGCAAGACGCGGGCGATCACCCATCGCATCGCCTACGGAGTGCGTGCGGGGATACTCCAGCCCGCGAGTGTGCTGGCCGTCACGTTCACCAACCGCGCCGCGGGGGAGATGCGAGGCAGGCTGCGGCAGCTCGGCGCGGGCGGAGTGCAGGCCCGCACCTTCCATTCGGCGGCCCTCCGACAACTTCAGTACTTCTGGCCGAAAGCCGTCGGCGGGGAGCTGCCGAGGCTGCTGGAGCGCAAGATCCAGCTCGTCGCCGAGGCGGCCGCCCGCTGCCGTGTGCGGCTCGACCGCAACGAGCTCAGGGACGTGACCAGCGAGATCGAATGGGCCAAGGTCACCCAGACCGTCCCCGCCGACTATCCCGCCGCCGTGGCCAAGTCCCTCAGGGACGCGCCTCGTGACCCGGCGGAGATCGGCCAGATCTATGCGCTGTACGAGCAGCTGAAGCGTGACCGCTCGGTGATCGACTTCGAGGACGTCCTGCTGCTCACGGTCGGCATCCTCCAGGACCGCCACGACATCGCCGACCAGATCCGCCGCCAGTACCAGCACTTCGTGGTGGACGAGTACCAGGACGTGTCGCCGCTCCAGCAGCGGCTGCTGGAGCTTTGGCTCGGCGACCGGGAGAGTCTGTGCGTCGTGGGCGACGCCAGCCAGACCATCTACTCCTTCACCGGCGCCACCCCAGACCATCTGCTGGACTTCCGCACCCGTCACCCCGGGGCGACGGTGGTGAAGCTCGTGCGCGACTACCGGTCGACCCCCCAGGTCGTCCATCTGGCCAACGGTCTGCTGGGACAGGCGCGCGGCCGTGCCGCCGAGCACCGCCTGGAACTCGTCTCGCAGCGCGACCCCGGCCCGGATCCCTCCTACACGGAGTACGCGGACGAGCCCGCCGAGGCCGAGGGCACCGCCCGCCGGATCCGCGATCTGATCGCCGCGGGCGTTCCGGCCGGTGAGATCGCCGTGCTGTTCCGGGTCAACGCCCAGTCCGAGGTCTACGAGCAGGCCCTCGCCGACGCGGGCGTGCCGTACCAGCTGCGCGGTGCGGAGCGGTTCTTCGAGCGTGCCGAGGTCCGGGAGGCCGGGGTCGCGCTCAGGGGAGCGGCCCGCGCCGGTGGGAACGACGCCCTGCTGGACGACGCGGAGGACCTGCCCTCGCAGGTCCGGGCCGTGCTGTCCACCAAGGGCTGGAGCACCGAGCCCCCCGCCGGCTCGGGTGCGGTGCGTGACCGCTGGGAGTCGCTGGCCGCCCTCGTCAGGCTGGCCGAGGACTTCGCCCGTGCCAGGCCCGGGGCCGGACTGGCCGAGCTCGTCGCCGAGCTCGACGAGCGCGCCGCCGCCCAGCACGCCCCGACAGTCCAGGGCGTCACCCTGGCCTCGCTCCACTCGGCCAAGGGCCTGGAGTGGGACGCCGTGTTCCTGGTCGGACTCACCGAGGGGATGATGCCGATCACCTACGCCAAGACCGACGAACAGGTCGAGGAGGAGCGCCGGCTCCTGTACGTCGGCGTCACCCGCGCCCGGCTCCATCTGTCGCTCTCCTGGGCGCTGTCCCGCTCGCCCGGGGGCCGCGCCTCCCGCCGCCCCACCCGTTTCCTGAACGGGCTCAGGCCGGGCTCCGCGGCCCCCGGCACCCGAACGGCCGGTGGCGCCGGAGGAATCGAGCGCGGCGCCGGAGGACGGCGGAAGCGCCGCGGACCGGTGCTGTGCCGGGTGTGCGGCAAGACGCTCACCGACGCCGGCGAGATGAAGCTGATGCGCTGTGAGGACTGCCCCTCCGACATGGACGAGGCGCTGTACGAGCGGCTGCGCGAGTGGCGGTCGGAGCAGGCCAGGGAGCTGGGCCAGCCGGCGTACTGCGTCTTCACCGACAAGACCCTGATGGCGATCGCCGAGGCCGTGCCCGGCAGCGAGGGAGAGCTCGCGGGGATCTCGGGCGTGGGTGGACGCAAACTGGACCGCTTCGGTGCCGATGTCCTGGCCATCTGTGCAGGCCAGGAGGCCGGTGGGAGCGAGGAGGACGACTGATGCGAACTCGTCGAGAAAATAGTTTGCGCGCGTGCCGGTCGTCCCCATAGGTTCTTAACCACGGGAACGGCGGCTTCTCCGAAGCCCTGTTGCCGTGCTGTACTTGTCCGAATACGCGTGATCGGCCCCGGCCGGTCCCCGAGGCGCCGAGAGGAGGCGATTCCAGTGATCAGCATCTACGCCAGCTCCATCCGCACGACCGTCAAAATGACCGATCGCTCGGTCGTCTCCGCCTGCTCGCTCGGCCTCTCCGGTTCGGCGTTCATTGGCACCGGTCTGTCCGGCTTCGAGGCCGGTCGGCCGACCGCCCTCGGCGTGGATCTGCCCGTCCGGGAGCGCAATGAGCGACCGACCAAGGCACTGGAAGCAGGAGTAGTGGCGGCAGAGGCCAAGGCCTGTGCCCTCGCGGCGGCCAGTGCCGGAACCCAGAAGCAGACGACGCAGCACCACACGATGTGGGCCTTCCGTGGGCTCGAACCCTGGAGTGATCCAGCCTGATCCAGGATCAGGCCGGCGCCTTCAGGGCCGCGGAACCCCACCCGGGATCCGCGGCCCTTCTGTTTTCCCCGATGAGGAAACAGAGCGAAGGGGCCTCGGGACCAGCAAGACCCGGTACCAGCCGAAGCCCGGTCCACAGACCGGACAGAACAGACGAGGAAGACACCACCGTGCAACTCGAAGCGCACGCCCCGTCCGTACCGCCTTCCGACACGATCCCCCCGCCCGGCCTCACGGAGGACTCCGCCTTGACCCCCCTCACTGCGCTCACCGCGCTCGACGACGCCATCGAGAACCTCGGCGTACCCGTCCCCTGCCGTTCCTACGACCCGGAGGTCTTCTTCGCCGAGTCGCCGGCGGACGTCGAGTACGCCAAGTCCCTCTGCCGCACCTGCCCCCTGGTCGAGGCCTGCCTCGCCGGCGCCAAGGAACGGCGTGAGCCCTGGGGCGTCTGGGGCGGAGAGCTCTTCGTCCAGGGTGTGGTCGTCGCCCGCAAGCGGCCGCGTGGCCGTCCGCGCAAGAACCCGGTCGCGGCATGAACGCGCATCCAGGCACCGTCGACCGTCCCCTCACGCACGATCCCCAGAAGCAGGCCCCGATGACCTCTTCCACCAGCGAGCCGTCCGGCTCCGCGACCCCGTACGTCACCACCATCGGCGCGAACGCCTCGCGCCAGAACAGGACCCGTGAGATGCAACTCATCCCAGAAGCCCTGGCCCGCGCGCATATGCACGAGCGCCTGCGGGAAGCCGAGGCGGAGCGCCGGGCCGCGCGCCTGGCGGCCGCCCGGCGGATGCAGCGGCGTGCCGAGCGCGCGTCCATGCGCGCCCGCCGTGCGCTGGCCATGGCCGTCATGCAGTAGTCCGGCCGTCGGACGCCGTCTCTGGACGGCGGCCCGACCGTCCGAAGAACCAGTGTCCCCGCGGGGGCCGGTCCGAGGGACCGGCCCCCGCGGTGCGTTGTCCTCTTCCGTGCGCCCTGCGGGGTTATCGTCACGTAGTGGACGAACAGACTCATCACCCTGCCCAGCCGGGTGCCGAGAACGTCGTGTGTTCCCGGTGCGGCGCGGTTGCCGAGGGCACTCCTCCCACCTGGATCTGCTCCGTGGAGAACGGCCGACGACACTTCTTCTGCGAGGAGTGCGCCCGGGCCAATATCAGGGCCATCGAGGGACGGCTCGACTCGTCCTGGTGGTGAGCGGCCCTCGGACTGGGCCCCTTGCTCCGGGCCGGTCCCGCCTGCCCGGTCCCGATCGGGAGGACGGGAGCCCGAGCCGCGACCGACCGGGGCCCGGGAAGGTCAGGCCTCCGCCGCCACGCCGCCGGCCTCGGTGTCCGCGTCGGCGTCGGCGTCCGACTCGGGGCCGGTCAGGAATCCGGGCAGCCAGGACTCCAGTTCGTGCCGCAGCCGTACGGTCGCGTTCAACTGGCACAGCACGCCTATCGTGCTCAGCGTCACACGGTGGATCAGCAGATAGGCCGGCGGGAGATTCAGCTGCTTGCCCAACTGGTGTGCGGGAGACCGTGGATCGGCTATCCGCGCCGCCTGGGTCCGCATCCAGCCGCGGGTGAAGGTGAAGCGGTCCGCCTCCGCGGGTTCGATGATCGGCAGAAGGTACTCCAGCACGGCCTCCGGGTGGAGGTCGATCGCCTCCCTGACGAAACCCTCCTCGCACAGCACCCCGTAGACCGACTCGGCCTCTCCCTCCAGCGTCATCCGGAGGCAGTCGCCGATGGTCCTGGGCAGTCCACCGGGCAGCCGGTCCACCGTGCCGAAGTCCAGGACACCGAGCCGCCACTCGGCCGGATCCCCTTCGCCCTCGGAGGCACCGGCCGCGGGCAGCAGCCGGAAGTTCCCCGGATGGGGGTCGGCGTGCAGCAACCCCGTCCGGGCGGGGCCGGAGAACAGGAACCGGGCCAGCAACTGGCCGGCGCGGTCGCGCTGCTCCTGGGTGCCGTCGCTGATCACCTCTGCCAGCGGCGTTCCGTCGATCCACTCCGTGACCAGCACCTGGTCTGCCTGGTGCACCACATCGGGCACCACCACATCCGGGTCGCCCGCGAACTCCGCCGCGTGCTCCCGCTGGGCCCGGGCCTCCAACTCGTAGTCCAGCTCCTCCGAGACCCGGTCGTGCAACTCGGCGATCAGCGGCTTGATGTCCATTCCCGGGATCAGCGGTCCCAGCAGCCGGGCGAACCGGCTCAACTGGGACAGGTCCGAGAGCAGGGCCTCACCGGCTCCGGGGTACTGGACCTTCACCGCGACCTCGCGCCCGTCGTGCCACACCGCGCGGTGGACCTGGCCGATGGACGCGGCCGCCGCCGGCTTGTCCTCGAATTCCAGGAAGAGTTCACGCCAGTCCTCGCCCAGCCGCTCGGCCAGCGCCTCGTGAACGGTGCGCGTCGGCATCGGAGGGGCGGCGTCCTGGAGTTTGGTGAGTGCGGCCCGGTAGGGCCCGGCCACCTCCTCGGGCAGGGCCGACTCGAAGACGGACAGGGCCTGCCCGAACTTCATCGCGCCGCCCTTCAGCTCGCCGAGCACCTTGAACAACTGCTCCGCCGTGCGCTGTTGCAGCTCGCGAGCCACGATCTCCGCGGACTTGCCGCCGATCCGCTTGCCCAGGCCCCATGTGGCACGGCCGGCGAAACCCAGTGGCAGAGCAGCCAACTTGGCCGTACGGGTGACCGCCTTCCGGGGAAGATCAGACATGTGCCCCTCCAATTCCCAGCTGCCCTGCCGCGTCGGCCATCCGGCACTCCGTCGACGCCGCTACCCCGGCCATTGTGTCGTGCGTCGTCCCCGCCCCCGAGGCGCGCTCCCCCTCAGTCTGCCCAGCCGCCCCGCAGGGGCAGTCACGGTGGGCCTCGATCCGTCTCGACCGCCACTCGAGCAGCGGCATCGACACCTCCCATCGGGTCCCCGTGCTGGCGGGCAGCTCACCGTCCAGGAACGACAGGGCGTGTGAGGCCGCCATACCCGCGACCGTCGTGGCGAGTCCGAGGTCACACGGTCCGGGGCCCGTCTCCCGACGGCGGGGCGTACGCCACTGGGCCGTCATCCGCGGCCACACCGGATCCCGGTCGGCCCGTCGCAGCGCCAAACAGCCTGCGCACGCCGAGCCCCCGGGCAGCACCAGCGGACCCACCACGCCGGACGCCTCGGCAACACCCGCGTACAGATGGGGAGTTCCCGTGGCCATCCAGCCCTCGGCCGTCCCCGGATCCGGTACATACGCCGCGAGGCCGTCGCGCGGTGCGACGATCACCAGGGAGAGCGGCGGCGGCTCCGCCGGTCCACCGTCGGACCGACGGGCCGCGCGCCGCGCGCTGCCGGGGGCGGACCGGCGCACGACCTGCTGAGCGGACACGGCTCTGCGCTCGCCCACCGCCTCCGCGGACACCCCGCCCGGCGCCACGTCCCACGGCTCCACGCGGCCCCCGTCCAGCACCTCCACCTGCCCCACCCCGGAGGCGGAGAGCACGGCCGCCACCACCGCACCCACCCGTCCCGCGCCCCTCACCTGTACCCGCATGGCGCTTCGGGCAGCCAACCGTGCCGCGCCGCCGCCCGGTTCGGGGTGAACCACCGAGAGCGACGCCAGGTCGGGGCGCAGCCGGTCGTACGCTCCCGACTGCTTCCGCAGTGCGGCGGCCGCCGGTCCGCCGCCCGTCACGTCGTCCACCAGGCCCGCCTCCGCCAGCCGCTCCAGCAGGGCATCGACATGGCCGTCGGGCAGTCCTATCGCCCGGGCCTCCTCACGCAGCCGGGGCAGCCCCCGAGTGCCGTCGAACAGCGACAGCAGGCTTCCGGTCGCCGTGTCCACCGGCCCCAACACCACGGCATGCGCCGCCGTCACTCCGAACTGCACATAACGCAGGTCCCGCCATGCCTGCCGCAGCGCAGGCTTCACCACCGGATGCACATCCGCCCCCGTTCGCACGCCGTTCCATCCGCGCCCGGTTCACGCTCCGTGCGCGCTCCGTTCGTTCGTCCGTTCCGCCGGTGCCGAATCCGGCGGATCCATCTCGTACGGCATCAGCATGCACGTCCGCGCCGTGCGGCGGAAAAGGTTGTCCACAGGTGTGGGGCATTAGTCGTTCAAATAGAGGCGTTCCCTATTGTTGATCAAGATAGGGCCGTTCCGCCGGCGGGCCCCGAACCGCCCGGGGGCGGGACTTCCCCTGCTCCAGCGGGTAACGTCGGGGCGTGTCCGCCGACCGACCGCTCCGTGCCGGGAGCCAGCAGCGCAGCACGACCGCCCAGCCGTCCCACCACTCCGCGACGAGCGCGGTCGAGGTCCGCCGCAGCGCCAGGCGCCGAAGAACGGTCTCCGCGTACCGGGACGGCGACCGGACCGTGGTGCTCATCCCGGCCCGGATGTCCGAGGCGGAGGAGCAGCGCTGGGTGACGGTGATGCTGGACAAGCTCGCCGCTCAGGAGAGCAAGCGGACCCTCGGCGACGGGGAACTGGCCGAACGCGCCCGGCGGCTGTCCGAGCAGTACCTGGACGGCCGCGCAGGACCGGCGTCGGTGCGCTGGGTCACCAACCAGAACACCCGCTGGGGGTCCTGCACCCCCGCAGAGGGCAGCATCCGCCTCTCGCACCGGCTGAAGGGCATGCCGGAGTACGTCGTGGACTACGTGCTCCTCCACGAGTTGGCCCACCTCCTGGTGCCCGGCCACGGGCCCCGCTTCTGGCGGCTCCTGGAGTCGTACCCGCGCACCGAGCGGGCGCGCGGCTACCTCGAGGGCGTGGTCGCCGCGGACCGTCTGCCCCATCTCCCCGCAGCCCGCGGCGAGTGAGTCCCGCCGATCCTGTACCGAATGGGTCCCGGCTTGGCTCAATGTCGCCGCAAGCGGTTAGCCTGGCGCGACGCAATCGCATTTCGTCGGGATGGGGGACGGTCGTTACGCATGGCCAGGGAATTCCAACGCGGCCACAAGGCCAAGATCAGTGACCTGACGCCGGGGACCGATCTGTACGTGGGTGTGCAGATCTCCGCTCCCGGGCTGTCCTTCGACATCAGCTGCTTCGGTCTCGACGCCAACGAGCAGCTCTCGGACGACCGTTATTTCGTCTTTTTCAACCAGCCGAAAACGCCCGAGGAGTCCGTCCAGCTGCTCGGACCGCAGGCCGGCGACACGGAGTCGTTCCGCGTCACGCTGGACCGGATTCCGGCGCACATCCACAAGCTGTCGTTCACCGCGACGGTCGACGGCGCCGGTCAGATGTCGCAGATCGGCCCCGGTTACATCCGGATCGTGGCGGGCGGGGAGGAAGTCGTCCGGTACTCCTTCACCGGCTCGGAGTTCTCCACCGAGCGCGCCGTGATGCTGGGCGACTTCTACCTCAAGGACGTGTGGCGGTTCGCGGCCGTCGGCCAGGGATTCGACGGCGGCCTCGACGCGCTGCTGAAGAACTTCGGCGGTGAGGTGGCCGAGGAGGAACCCGCCGCGCAGCAGCAGCAGCAGCCGCAGCAGGGCGTGCCGGGGTTCGCCCCCCCGGCCGCTCCCGCTCCCGCCCCGTCGTTCGGCGTCCCCGCAGGGCCCCCGGCCCCGCAGGCGCCGCAGCCCGCGCCCTCGTTCGGCGCGCCGGCGGCTCCCGCACCCGCTCCCGCCGCGGTGAATCCGCAGATGCACGCGGCGCCGACGATCGCGGCCCCGATGACCCCGCCCGCAGGCACGGTGCCGCCCCAGGCGCCGCCGTCCCCGTACGGACAGCCGCCGCAGCAGCCGCAGTTCGGGCAGGTTCCGGGCCAGCCGCCGGCGCAGGTGCCCGGAGCGTCGGCCCCCTACGGGCAGCCGGCCGCCGCTCCTTACGGTCAGCCCGGGGCGCCCCAGGGCGTCCCGCAGACCGGCGCGGGCCTCCAGGCGGCCCTCCAGCCCTACAAGGAGCTGCCCACCGGCCAGCGGTGGACCCCGCAGAACCAGCAGCTCATGCGCGTCGATCTGGGCATGGGCGGCACGCCCGTGCTCGCCCGCCAGGGCAGCATGGTCATGTACCAGGGCAAGGTCGACTTCGGCTACAAGGGCGCCGGCTTCTCCGGCCGGATCGTCGGCAACGCCACGGGCCAGGAGATGCAGTTGATGCGCTGCAGCGGCCGCGGCCAGGTCTTCCTCGCAGAGGAGGGCGCGCATCTGCACCCCATCGAACTCCAGGGGGACGCGATCTGCGTCTCCGCGGAGAACGTGCTCGCCTTCGACGAGTCGCTGCAGCACGAGGTCCGCCGCATCGAGGGACACGGCATTCCCGGCGGTGCGCTGTTCACGATGCAGTTCCAGGGCACCGGCACGGTCGTCGTCAAGACCCACGGCATCCCGGTGGTCCTCCCGGTCACGCCCACCACGTTCGCCGACTCCAACGCCGTCGTGGCCTGGTCGGCGGCCTCCCAGGTGATCCTCTCCAGCCAGGTGCGACTGCGCCGCAACGCGTACCCGGGCCACAGCGGAGAGACCGTGAACCTCCAGTTCCGGGGCGCCCCCGGCAACTTCATCGTCGTCCAGCCCTACGAGGTCTGAGGGAGCCCGGAGAATGAACCAGCAACTCGCGGGCTTTGCCCCGACGCCCGTGGTGGCCCGGATGGAGAACCACGGCCGCACGATGCTCAAGGTCGCGATGGCCTCGGGCCAGGACCTGTTCGCCCGTGCCGGCTCGATGGTCGCCTACGAGGGCTTCGTCCAGTACGAGCCGAACCCGCCGGCCGTCCGGCAGGTCGCCGGCCAGTGGGTCACCGGCGAGGGCGCGCCCATCATGAAGTGCTCCGGTGACGGGCTGCTCTACCTGGCCGACTACGGCGCGGACGTCGTGGTCGTCAACCTCGACAACGACTCGATCTCGGTCAACGGCACCAACCTGCTCGCCTTCGACGCGCATCTGCAGTGGGGTGTGGAGCGGGTCAAGGGCCTCGCCAAGTTCGCAGGCCAGGGGCTGTGGAACGTCACGGTCGCGGGCACCGGGTGGGTCGCGATCACCTCACGCGGCACGCCCATCGTCGTCGACTGCGGCCGCGGCGAGGACGAGACCTACGTCGACCCGGACGCCCTCGTCGCCTGGTCGCCGAACCTGAAGGTGAAGGGCAAGCGCAGCTTCAAGGCCTCCTCCCTCATCGGGCGGGGCAGTGGGGAGGCCTACCAGATGGCCTTCTCGGGCCAGGGCATCGTCGTCGTACAGCCGAGTGAGGACAGCACCGACCGACTGCGGGTCCGGGGCTGAGGGGGAGCGAGAACACACCATGCAGAGCCCGCTTTTCAGCCACGCGGAACAGCAGTCCCAGGAGCGCTACGTCGTCCAGAACCCGCAGCTCCTGCGGGTCGCGCTCACCGGGCAGGAGGACGTCCTCGCCCGCAAGGGCGCGATGGTCGCCTACCAGGGACTGATCGACTTCGACGGCGAGTACCAGTCGAGGAACCAGCGCAACGCCCGTGCACGTACCGGCGAGGGCCTCGACCTGATGCGCTGCTCGGGGCAGGGCACGGTCTACTTCGCCAACCTCGCCCAGTACGTCCACGTGGTGGACGTCGACCAGGACGGCATGACGGTCGACAGCGCCTACGTGCTGGCGCTGGACTCCACGCTGCACACGGAGGTCATCGCCGTGGACAGCCAGTACGGCATCTCCGGTTCCGGGAAGTACCAGCTCAACATCTCGGGGCGGGGCAAGGTCGCGCTGATGACCTCGGGACAGCCGCTCATGATGCAGGTCACCCCGGACAAGTACGTCAACGTGGACGCCGACGCGATCGTCGCCTGGTCGTCCTCGCTGCGGGTGCAGATGCAGGCGCAGACCCACTCCACCGGCGTCTGGCGGCGCCGGGGCAACACGGGGGAGGGCTGGGAGCTGAGCTTCCTCGGGCAGGGGTTCGCCCTCGTACAGCCCAGTGAGGTCCTGCCGCCGCAGCACGCCCAGGTCGGCCAGGGCGCCCGGGCCCAGATCGGTATGGGCCAGCACGGATCCCACGGCCAGAACCAGAACAACGTCTGGAACTGAGCACGGCGACCGGCCGGAGCGGTCCGCGAGGGCGACAGCCCCGGCCGGTCGGACATCGGTCCGTCCGGCCTCGGTCCGGCGGCTGCCGGTCGTGTCCCGATCCGTCCGGTCCCGGCGCGTCGGCACGTTCGCGCACCGGTACCGCACCGTCCGGCTCCACGGCTCGGGGAGCACGGACCGGTGATCAGGTCGACACGTCGTCATGTCTCCGGGGCCCCGGCCCCGGCCAGTGCCGCGTCAGGCGGTGTTCGCCCCGTCGCGACGCCCGGCACGGCGAGTCGCGGCGTGGCCGAATCGACCGGGCAGGCCCACCGCGAGGTCGGTCCGGCGCCTCGGGTCGGCCCGGAGGGCCGGGGGAGACCCGTGCGCCGCACGCCGCTCCTCGACGGGGCGAGCCTGTCCGCCGCGGCACCGGCTAGAGCCTCGCGCGCGTCCGCTCCAGGAGGCGCACGACCGACGCGTCGGCGACGGCCGCCACCTCCTCATAGCCGAACCACCGCAGATCGAGCGACTCGTCACTGATCGCCGGAGCCGCGCCGGGCGCCGCCAGCGCCGCGTACTGCACGTCCAGGTGCCAGTGGCACGGCGCCGGGATCGCGTGCCGGTCCAGCGTCACGGGACCGCCCGGCAGCAGGGTCAGCCCGGCGATGCCCGACTCCTCGGTCGCCTCGCGCAGTGCCGCGTCCGCGAGCGTGGCGTCCCCCGGCTCGCAGTGGCCGCCCATCTGCAGCCACATGCCGAGCTTCCTGTGCAGGGTCAGCAGCACCCGCTCGCGCGCCGGGTCCACCACCAGAGCGCTGGCCGTGAGGTGCCCGGCGTCGCACGCCTTCCACATGCCGTCGGGATGGTCCGCCAGATGGTCCAGGTACGTCCGGCGCAGCTCTTCCCGTCCGCCGTCGTACTCCTCGAGCACCCGGACGGCGTCGTCGTACAGGCTCACTTGTCGGTGTCGTCCCCGTCCCGGCCCTCGGCCGCCTCGCCGAGCATCTTGTCCAGCTCCGAGAAGTCGAGCTGCTCACGGTGGACGAACCCGTCAGGATCGTCGAGGTCCGTCGCCGTCGGCAGCATGTCCGGGTGCGCCCAGAGGCCGTCGCGGCCGTCCATGCCGCGGGCGTCGGTGAGCGACGCCCACAGCCGGGAGGCGTCCCGCAGCCGGCGCGGACGCAGCTGGAGACCGATGAGCGTGGCGAACGTCTGCTCGGCGGGCCCGCCCGACGCGCGACGCCTGCGAAGGGTCTCGCGCAGGGCGTCCGCCGACGTCAGCCTGTTCTTGGCCGCGTCGTGCACCACGGCGTCCACCCAGCCCTCCACCAGGGCGAGCGCGGTCTCGAGACGGGCGAGCGCGGCCTTCTGCTCGGGGGTCTCCTCCGGCTGGAACATGCCCTGCTGGAGCGCCTCCTGCACCTGCTCGGGGTGCGCGGGGTCGAACTGCCCCACCACGTCCTCGAGCTTGGAGGTGTCGACCTTGATGCCGCGTGCGTACCCCTCGACCGCGCCGAACAGGTGCGAGCGCAGCCACGGGACATGGGCGAAGAGCCGCTGGTGGGCGGCCTCGCGCAGCGCCAGGTACAGCCGGATCTCGTCCTTGGGGACGCCGAGGTCCCTGCCGAAGGCCTCGATGTTCAGCGGGAGGAGCGCTGCCTTCCCGGCCGGCCCCAGCGGCAGCCCGATGTCCGTCGAACCGACGACCTCGCCCGCCAGCACGCCGATGGCCTGGCCGATCTGCTGGCCGAACATGGCGCCGCCCATGGAGCGCATCATGCCGATCAGCGGTCCCGCCATGGCCTGCATCTCCTCGGGCAGCACATCGCCCATGGCGACGCCGACGCGCTCGGCGACCGGGTCGACGAGCTGCTGCCACGCCGGAAGCGTCGCCTCGACCCACTCCGCGCGGCTCCACGCCACGGCGCTGCCGGCGCCGGAGGGCAGGGACGTCGCACCGTCGAGCCACAGATCGGCGAGGCGCACGGCCCCCTCGACCGCGGCGCGCTCGCCGGGGCCGACGCTGGAGTCCTTCGTGCCGTCCTGGGTGCCCTGGGAGACCGTCTGGCGGGCGATCTGCTTGGCCATGTCCCAGTTCACCGGACCGCCCTCGTAGCTCAGCATCTGGCCGAGCTGCTGGAAGGCCGCTCCGAGGTCGGTCGGGTTCAGCGAGCCGAACATCGCGGCGAACGGATTGTCCGCGCCGCCGCCCGGGCCGCCCGGGAACCCGAACCCGAAGGGGTTGGCCGGGCCGCCCTGGCCTCCGGAGCCCTGCCCACCTCCGGCGGGGTCCTTCTTCTTGCCCTCGTCGCCGTTCTCGGGCTCCTCCGGCGGAAGGCCGAATCCGAATGGGGTGTCACTCACGGGTTTCCTCGGCTCGTAGGGCCACCGGCTTCCTGCCGACGGCGAATGCCCGACTACACCACCAGCCTAAGCGGCGCCCGGCCGGCGGCGGAGGCGTCGACATGTGAAGCCGGACATGGGCTGGATGCTCCACCGGCTCATGGCCTGCGGCAGGATGGACGCCACCTCGTACGTACACGTCTGTCCGCGCACGTACTGAAGACAACCGCTGGAGACGCCCGGTGAGTTCCCCAGATCCGCAGGTTCGCGCTACGCGAAACCCCTCGACCCCGCTCACGGGGCGCGGCCCCGTGGTCGCGGTGACCGGCGCCGCCTCCGGCGTCGGTGAGCTGCTGACCAGGCGCCTCGTCGCGTCGGACGACATCGGCCGGGTCATCGCGATCGACGAGCGCCGGGGCGACGTGCCCGAGGCGCACTGGCACGTCCTCGACGTGCGCGACCCGGCGATCGCCGAGAAGTTCCGCGGCGCCGACGTCGTCGTGCACCTGGCGCTCGACCTGGACCTCGAGACCGACGCGGCGGCACGGACCGCGTACAACGTACGCGGTACCCAGACCGTGCTCACCGCCGCCGCGGCCGCGGGTGTCCACCGGGTCGTGCTGTGCACCTCGGCGATGGTCTACGGGGCGCTGTCCGACAACGACGTCCCGCTCTCGGAGGACGCGGAGCTGCGCGCCACGGCGGAGGCCACGGGAGTCGGCGACCTCCTGGAGATCGAGCGACTGGGCCGCCGCGCCCCGCGCGCGCACCCGGGCCTGAACGTCACGGTCGCCAGGCCCGCCGTGCTGGTCGGCGGCACCGACACGGCGCTCACCCGCTATTTCGAGTCGCCGAGGCTCCTCGTCGTCGCAGGATCCCGTCCCACCTGGCAGTTCTGCCATGTCGAGGACCTGGTGAGCGCGCTGGAGTACGCCGCCCTGGAGAAGGTCGACGGGGAGTTCGCGGTGGGCTGCGACGGCTGGCTGGAGCAGGAGGAGATCGAGGAGCTCAGCGGCATCCGGCGCATGGAGCTGCCCTCGGCGGTCGCCCTCGGGGCGGCGGCGCGGCTGCACCGGATCGGCCTCACCCCCTCGCCGGCGGGCGACCTCGCCTACACCATGCACCCGTGGGTCGTCAGCGTCGGCAGGCTACACGACGCCGGCTGGCGTCCCCAGTGGACCAACGAGGAGGTGCTCGCCGCGCTGCTGGAGGAGGTCCAGGGCCGGCACACCGTCGCGGGCCGCCGTCTCGGCCGCAAGGACGCCACCGCCGCGGCGGGTGCCGCGGGCGCGACCGTCGCCCTGCTGGGCACGGCGGCCCTGGTACGCCGCGCCCGCAAGCGCCGGGGGCTCTAGGACGTCTCCCGCGCGCCGGGCGGGCCCTCCGCCTGTAGGAGGCTCCAACCCCCGTCGTCGCCCGCCGGTCGAAAGCGCTATTCCGCGTTGTCGGCGGTGTACGGCACGATGGCTGCATGGGACGCATGAACGATCACCCGGGCGAGCAGGCGGCGGAGGACCCGATCCGGCTGCTGGCGATCAGGGACACCCCGCTCTCCGTCGACGAGGTGTTCCGTGCCGTGGGCGATGCGGCTGCAGGTGGCACGGCTCTCTTCGTGGGTACGGTGCGCAACCACGACGGTGGCGCGGACGTCGACGCGCTGGGCTATTCGTGCCACCCCAGCGCCGAGGCCGAGATGCGCCGTGTCGCGGAGAAGGTCGTCGCCGAACACCCCGTCCGGGCCCTGGCGGCGGTCCACCGCGTCGGCGACCTGGAGATCGGGGACCTGGCCGTGGTCGTCGCCGTCTCGTGCCCGCACCGGGGGGAGGCGTTCGAGGCGTGTCGGAAGCTGATCGACGACCTCAAGCACGAGGTCCCGATCTGGAAGCACCAGCGGTTCTCGGACGGCACGGAGGAGTGGGTCGGCGCGTAACCGCGCCGTTCAGCTGCCCCGGGCCCGATTTGCGTAACCGCCCCCCTGGCACGAGCGTTGAAGCGGCAAACGGTTAATCTGCTGATCGGTCAGTTGTACGAGCAGTTGTTCCAGCTCATGGGGTAGGGAGGTCGTGATGGCGGCACTCGCTTGGTTGCTGATTCCGCTTTTCGCTGCCATCGGCGCGGCGATATGGGGAAGCTGGGCATCGAGGAACCGGACCACCGGCGATGTCGCGGAACTCGCCGGCTACGCACGGTTCCGGGACGCGATGGAGAGGTCCCATTCAGGGACGGACGCCGTCTGACGACACCGACCTCCGTGGGCCCCGCCGCGAGTCCGCGGCGAGCCCCGTACGGACCGGCCCGAGGGGTGCACTGACGGACCAGTCCCGTACTGTCGTTCCATGCCACGCCGCACAGCGACGATGCTCGCCTCCACCCTGGTTCTCATCGTGCTGCTCTGCGTGGGCGTGCTCATGACCCCGCCCTACTCGGAGATGACGCCCGGGCCCACCGTGAACACCCTCGGTGACTCCGGTGGCGAGCCGGTCCTGCAGATCTCCGGCCGCAAGACCCATCCGACCTCCGGACACCTCAACATGACGACGGTCCGGGTCACGGGCGCGGACTACCGGATGAACCTGGCCGAGGTCGTGTACGGCTGGCTGGCCCATGACAACGTCGTGGTGCCGCACGAGACGCTCTATCCGGACGGCAAGACCGAGGAGCAGTCGAACCAGGAGAACGCGGAGGAGTTCAGCCAGTCCCAGGAGAGCGCCAAGGTCGCGGCCCTGCGCGAGCTGGGGATCCCGGTGCAGTCCCGTGTCGTCGTCTCCTCGATCCGCAAGGACAGCCCGGCGCAGGGCACGCTGCACGCGGGCGATGTGATCAAGGCCGTCGACGGCACGCCGGTGAAGAAGCCGGACGACGTCTCGAAGGCGGTCGTCAAGCACGAGCCCGGTGACAAGGTGACCTTCACGATCGTCCCGGCCAAGGAGGCCGCCGCGGCCGAGAAGGCCGGCAAGGAGCCGACGGGATCCCAGGACGTCCAGGTCGGAACGGTGCGTTCGAAGCAGGCCAAGCGCACGATCGTGGGCATCACGGCCGGTACGGACCACACCTTCCCGTTCGCCATCGACATCAAGCTGGCCGACGTGGGCGGCCCGAGCGCCGGGCTGATGTTCGCGCTCGGCATCGTCGACAAGCTCAGCCCCGCCGATCTCACGGGGGGCAAGTTCATCGCCGGCACGGGCACGATCGACGACCAGGGCGTGGTCGGCCCCATCGGCGGCATCGAGATGAAGCTCGTGGGTGCGCGGAACGCGGGCGCGGAGTACTTCCTGACGCCCAGCGACAACTGCGCCGCCGCCGCCTCCGACATTCCCGAGGGTCTGACGCTGGTCAGGGTGAAGACCATCGACGACGCGACGAAGTCCCTGGAGAAGATCCGCAGCGGGAAGACCGCAGGTCTGCCCAGTTGCTCCAAGAGCTGAGAAGGGCCCCTGGAACGCGCCGGGGCAGCGCCTCGCGGACCGGGCACCACCGGGCGGGACGGGCAGGGGCGGAGGGGCGTGCCGCGACCGCGGCACGCCCCTCCGCGCTGCTACGCCTCGAACGTGGCCGAGAGGGCGTCCGCCAGCCCCGGCACCAGGTCCGCACCGGTCAGCACCTCGGTCGGGGAGTCCTTCTCCCGCAGCCTCAGTGCCGACTCGCGGGCGCCGTCCCGCAGCACCGCAACGGTCATCCGGACCTCCTGGCGGTCGGGATGCGCGGCCACCCATTCGGCCAGGCCCGCCTCGTCGAGGCCCTCGGGGACGGAGGTCTCCGCCGACGGCGGCAGCATCAGCCGCTCCACGGTGAGTGCGCATCCCGCCACCGCGTCGGGCCAGGCGATCGTTCCGAGGAACTCGTCGAGCGGCGCGCCGGAGGGGATCTCGTCCTGCTCGACCGGGGTCAGTGGGGCAGCCGCGTCCCCGTCGTCGAGACCGAGCTGGGCGGCGAGACCCGGCTCCTGGGTGCGCAGCTGTGCGGTGTCGACGAGGGCGAAGAGCCGGGCCGGCTGGTCCCAGCCGAGGCCGGACGCGTACTCGTCGATTTCGAGCACCGCACGGGTCAGCGGGCTCGCGGCCATCGGGGGGCCGCCGGGGGAAACGTTGGACATGCTCAATATCCTGCCTCCTTCGGCCCCGGAGTCGGGAACTAGGTAAAGCCTCAGTAAGTTGCATGAGTGGGCTCTACGATCGCGTGGGCCTACCGCAGAGGTGTCGGACGCATGGGACGGCACCCGTACAACGCATTACACGACCGCGAACTTCGAGGGGCGCACGTTGGCTTTCCAGATGCCGGACCGCGGCGGAGGCCCGACCGGGCCACGGATCAGAGTGGGCCGGCCGTCCCGGCGCGTACGGACGCTGCTGATGACGCTCGGCGTGCTGGCCGTGCTCGCCATGGCCTTTGTCATGTTCGCCGGGTTCTGGACCGACTGGCTCTGGTACCGCTCGGTGAAGTACTCGTCTGTGTTCACCACGACCCTCTGGACCAAGATCGGGCTGTTCGCGGTCTTCGGCCTGCTGATGGCCGCCGCGGTCGGGTTGAACATCTGGCTGGCGCACCGGCTGAGGCCGCCGCTGAGCGCGATGTCGCTCGAGCAGCAGAGCCTCGACCGGTACCGGATGGGCATCGCTCCGTACAAGAAGTGGGTGCTCCTCGGGATCACCGCGCTGGTCGGGCTGATCGCCGGAGCGTCCGCGTCCTCCCAGTGGCGCACGTGGCTGATGTGGGTCAACGGCGTGCCGTTCGGCCAGAAGGACCCCCAGTTCGGGATGGACGTGGCGTTCTACGCCTTCGACCTCCCCTGGTACCGGTTCCTGCTGGGCTTCGGCTTCGCCGCGGCCGTGCTCTCCCTGATCGCCGCGGTCCTCACCCACTACCTCTACGGCGGGCTGCGCGTCACCAGCCCCGGGGCGCGCGCCACCGCGGCGGCCACCGGCCATCTGTCGGTGCTGCTCGGCATCTTCGTCGCGCTCAAGGCCGTCGCGTACTGGCTGGACCGGTACGGCCTGGCCGTGAAGTCCAGTGACTTCAAGGCCGCGGGCAACTGGACGGGCCTGCGGTACGTGGACGCGAACGCGTATCTGCCCGCGAAGACGATCCTGTTCTGCATCGCGGTCATCTGCGCCGTGCTGTTCTTCGCGACGCTGTGGCGGCGCACCTGGCAGCTGCCGGTGATCGGATTCGGGCTGATGGTGCTCTCGGCCATCCTCATCGGCGGCCTGTACCCGGCCATCGTGCAGAAGTTCCAGGTCCAGCCGAACGAGCAGGCCAAGGAATCCCCGTACATCAAGAAGAACATCGATGCCACGCGCCAGGCGTACGGCATCGACGCGGCGAAGTCCGAGAACTACGGGGGCAAGGGCGACCCGAAGCGGAAGGCCGAGCAGCGCGAGCAGGCCGCCACGGCCGCCAGCTACCGGCTCGTCGACTCGAACATCGTCTCGCCCGCCTTCCAGCAGCTCCAGCAGGAGCGCAAGTACTACCAGTTCCCCGCGACCCTCGACGTGGACCGGTACACCGGCCCCGACGGCAAGCCGCAGGACACGGTCATCGGTCTGCGCGAGCTCAACATCAAGGGCATCCCCAAGCGCAACTGGATCAACGACCACTTCACCTACACCCACGGTTACGGCGCGATCGCGGCCAAGGGCACGAACACGATCACCGACGAGGACCAGGGCACGGTCGGCGCCCCGGACTTCATCGAGTCCGGCCTGCCCACCAAGGGCCAGCTCGGCACCTACGAGCAGCGGGTCTACTACGGCGAGAAGACCGAGCAGTACTCGATCGTCGGCGGCCCGCAGAAGGAGCTGGACTACGAGAAGAACGGCGAGGTGACGACCAGCTTCAAGGGCAAGAGCGGGGTCGACCTCTCCGGGGCCTTCAACCGGGGCCGCGTACGCGGTGGCGTTCAGCGAGCCGCAGATCCTCTACTCCGGGGCGATCGGCGACGGTTCGCGGATCCTCTACAACCGCACGCCCAAGGAGCGCGTCGAGGCGGTGGCCCCGTGGCTGACCATCGACGGGGACGCCTATCCGGCGGTGGTCGACGGCCGTATCAAGTGGGTCGTCGACGCCTACACCACGACGAACGGGTACCCCTACGCATCGCGCACCACGCTCGGGGACACCACGGCCGACTCGCTGACGGACAGCCAGCGGGCCGTCGTCGCGCAGCAGAACCAGGTGAACTACATCCGCAACTCGGTGAAGGCCACCGTCGACGCGTACGACGGCACGGTCGACCTGTACCAGTGGGACACCAAGGACCCGGTCCTGAAGACCTGGATGAAGGCGTTCCCGGACACGGTCAAGCCGAAGAACGAGATCGAGCCGGAACTGCTGGCCCACCTCCGGTACCCGCAGGACATGTTCAAGGTCCAGCGCGAACTGCTCACGCGGTACCACGTGACCGACCCCGAGCAGTTCTACACCGGCAGTGACGCCTGGCAGGTGCCGAACGACCCGACGCAGAAGGACGGCAGCGCGGTCCCGCCGTACTACCTGAGCCTGAAGATGCCGGGCGAGCAGGAGCAGAAGTTCTCGCTGACGACGACGTTCACGCCCAGCGGACGGCCCAACCTGGGCGCGTTCATGGCCGTCGACGCCGACGCGAACAGCGAGGGGTACGGCTCGATCAGACTGCTGAGGGTGACCTCGACCGTCCAGGGCCCCTCGCAGGTGCAGAGCGAGCTCAACAGTGTTCCGGAGGTCGCGACCTTCGTCCGTGACCTGCGGGGTACCGACTCGGAGATCGACTACGGCAACCTGCTCACGGTTCCGCTGGACGGCGGTTTCCTGTACGTCGAGCCGGTGTACGCCCGAGGCGGCGCCGCCAACTACCCGCTGCTGAAGAAGGTGGCGGTGTCCTACGGCGGCAAGCCGGTCTTCAAGGACAGCCTGGCGGAGGCGTTGAACGCGGTGTTCGGAGTGGAGGGCGCCGAGCCGCCGCCCACGACGCCGCCGCCGACGGAGCCGGGTGACACCACGCCCCAGCCGCCGGCGACGGGCAGCGCGGCGCTGAAGCAGGCCATCGCGGACGCCCAGAAGGCGTACGAGGCGGGCCAGGAGGCGCTCAAGAAGAACGACTGGACGGCCTACGGCAAGGCCCAGGCGGATCTGCAGGCGGCGCTCGAGCGGGCGGCGGCGGCACAGTCGCAGGCCCCCGGTGCACCGGCGCGTAAACCCGGAGGCTGACCGAACGGGTGGTTCACCGGACAGGCTCCACTCCGCACCGTGGTACGGTAGGTACACAACGACGCGGGGTGGAGCAGCTCGGTAGCTCGCTGGGCTCATAACCCAGAGGTCGCAGGTTCAAATCCTGTCCCCGCTACTGAGATCGAGGGCCCGGATCCATCAGGATCCGGGCCTTCGGCGTGTGTCAAGGGCGGTTGTTCCCGAAGTGTGTCCCGTTTGGGGCGAGTTGAGTCCGGCGTCCTGAGGTGATGCGTGTTTGACTTGTCTCTCTGTGGGCATGTCGACAAAACGCTGAAGTGACCTCACTGGCTGCGGTATACCAGGTGTACGCGGGTTGCGGGTGGTGCGACGATGGAATTTATGGGGGACGGGACAACGCTGTTGGAAACGGGGCGGTTTGCGCGCGAGCACGCCGCCACCGCGGTGGCCGCGGTGGGCGCGGCCGATGCGATGGCGATCGACGCCGTCGACCCGCTCGAGTCCCTGACCCCCGTGGAACCCCTGCCCGTGACGGACGCCGAGGCGGAGGCCCGGCACCGCCGCGCCGCCGAGACGGGGGACGTGGCGTCCATGAGCGTCCTCGGGGCGATGCTCCTGCGCCGGGGCGACCTGGACGGCGCGGAGCCGCATCTGCGCGCGGCCACCGCCGAGGGCGACCGCGCCGCCGCGAACAACCTGGGTGTGCTGCTGCACCAGCGCGGCTACGCCGATGAGGCGGCGGGCTGGTGGCGGATCGCGGCGGTCGCCGGTTCCGCGGCAGCGGCGCACGCGCTCGGCCGGCACTTCCGGGAGCGGGGCGACGAGCCGGCCGCCGAGTACTGGCTTCGTCAGTCCGCCGAACAGGGGCACGCCCTCGGCGCCTACGGCCTGGCCGATCTGCTGGAGCACCGCAGCGAGCAGGGCGCCGAGCGCTGGTTGCGCGCGGCCGCCGAGCAGGGGCACCGTGAGGCCGCCTACCGGCTGGCGCGCGCGCTGGAGCGGCGGTCCCCGGGCGGGTCCTCTCCCCGGGCCCGGCGTCCCGCCACCGCGGCGGCCGAAAAGGACGAGGCCGGTCTCGTCGAGGCGGCCGAGGACCTCGGCACGGCCGACCGCCCCGGTGCGGTCCGGGACGCGCGGAAGGCGAAGGGTGCGAACCGGCCCAGGGGCGCGAACAGGTCCAAGCACGCGGAGGCGGACAACCGCGCCGCCGAGGCGACCCGCGTTCCCGTCGCACGCGCCGCCGGGCCCTCCGCGACGACGGCGCCGGTGGTGCCGTCCGGCACCGCCGAGGGAGCGGTACCCGCCTCGTCCGTGCATCCGGACGAGGCGGAGCAGTGGTACCGGCAGGCGGCGGCCCGCGGGCACCGCCGGGCCGCGCTGCACCTCGGCGGCATCCTGGAGCGCCGGGGCGAGCTGAAGGAGGCCGCGCGCTGGTACCTCACCTCCGCCAAGGACGGGGAGGCGCGTGCCGCGTGCGCGCTGGGGTTCCTGCTGAAGGACGCCGGCGACGAGGGGAGCGCCGCCGTGTGGTGGCTGCGGGCCGCCCAGGACGGCGATGGCAACGCTGCCAACGCGCTGGGTGCACTGCACGCTGCACGCGGTGAGCAGCAGTCCGCCGAGCGCTGGTACCGCGCGGCGATGGACGCGGGCGATGTGAACGGGGCTTACAACCTCGGTCTGCTGTGCGCGGCCCAGGGCCGCACCGGCCAGGCGGAGCAGTGGTACCGCCGTGCCGCCTACGCCGGGCACCGCGAGGCCGCCAACGCGCTCGCCGTCCTGCTGCTGCAGGCCGGGGACCCGGTGGGTGCCGAGCCCTGGTTCTCCAAGGCCGCGGAGGCGGGCAGCGTGGACGCCGCGTTCAACCTCGGCATCCTGTACGCCGGCCGGGACGAGGACCGTACGGCGCTGCGCTGGTACGAGCGGGCCGCCGCTGCCGGGCACACCGAGGCGGCCCTGCAGGTCGGGATGGCCTGTCTGCGCGACGGGGACGAGCAGTCGGCCGAGCGTCATCTGCGCTGTGCCGCGGGCAGCGGAAGCGCCGAGGCGGCGTTCCGGCTCGCGACGCTGCTCGACGTGCGCCAGCCGCCGCCGGGCGCGCCCGCACTCGGTGAGCCCATGGGCGAGAAGACCGAGTGCGAGGAGTGGTACGAGCGAGCCGCCGAGCAGGGGCACCGCCGGGCGCAGGTGCGCATCGGCATGCTCGCGGCGGCCCGTGGCGATGTGACCGAGGCCGTCCGCTGGTACCGGGAGGCGGCGGAGGCCGGCAGCCGCAACGGCGCGTTCAACCTGGGGCTGCTGCTCGCCCGTGAGGGCAACGAGCGTGAGGCCGCCCTGTGGTGGGCCCGCGCCGCCCGCGCCGGGCACGGGCGCGCCGCGCTCCGGCTCGCCCTGCTGGCCGCGCGCCGGGGTGAGCTCGCCGAGGGGCAGCGCTGGTGTGCCCGCGCGGTGGAGCTGGGGCCCGCTGAGGTGGCCGACCGGGCGGCTGCGCTGCGTGAGGCGCTGCACCGGGAGCTCACGGCCTGAGGGAGGGCGTGTCACCCCGCTCACCAGCCCGAACGGCTGAACGGATATGGATTTGCTCTGGTCCGCGCGGTGACGTACTGTTGGGTTCACCGACGCGGGGTGGAGCAGCTCGGTAGCTCGCTGGGCTCATAACCCAGAGGTCGCAGGTTCAAATCCTGTCCCCGCTACTGAAGGCCGATGGCCCGGATCCAGTGGATCCGGGCCATCGGTGTTCTCCGGCGGTTTTCTCAGCACGGCGGCTCGGGCGAGGAGGCCGACCCGACAGGTCGCGTCCACCGGTTACGGCCGGCGCGAGCTGGACCTCGCGCGGCCGAGCAGGGCGGCTGCCGGCTGTCGGACGCGGTGCAGCGAGGAGCCCCGGACGTCCGACGGCAACGGGGTGCCCGGACGTGGAGGACGTCCCGGAGGCCCAAGGCGGAGAGGCGGGCGGATCGTGCGCCGTCCCGCCCGGCGAACGACCGCGGGGCCCGCCCCGCGTGAACGATCCCGCGGGTCAGTGCACCTGGGCGCTCGCGCAGTTCGGGCAGATGCCCCGGTACGTGACCTCGACGTCCGAGATCGTGAAGCCGAAGCGCTCCGAGTCGGGCAGGTCCGAGAGCGGATTGCCGCCGGGGTGCACGTCGCGGATCGCGCCGCAGCGCGCGCAGACCAGGTGCTGGTGCGGACGGTGGGCGTTCGGGTCATAGCGCTTGGCGCGGTGGTCCGTGGCCACTTCCAGGACCTCGCCCAGTGAGACGAGCTCACCCAGTGTGTTGTACACCGTGGCCCGGGAGATCTCCGGCAGCCGTTCGACGGCACGTGCGTGTACCTCGTCGGCGGTCAGATGGACGTGCTCACCGTCGAGGACCTCGGCCACGACGCGCCGCTGCGCGGTCATACGCCAGCCGCGTCCGCGCAGTCGTTCCAACAGGTCGCTCATGTGTATCAGCCTAACAGTCGGGGGAGCCGACCCCGAACGGATGTGAGTTTGGATGTCTGCTTGACTTGGACAAAGTCCATTGTAGGATCGAAACCATCATTGGCCAAGGACAGGACTGGCCGGGAATGACGCAGTTTTCGCAGGAGGCGCACGTGACGCAGGGACCGCTCACCACGGAGGCCGGCGCGCCGGTCGCCGACAACCAGAACAGCGAGACCGCGGGCGCCGGCGGACCGGTCCTGGTGCAGGACCAGCTGCTGCTCGAGAAGCTCGCGCACTTCAACCGCGAGCGCATCCCGGAGAGGGTGGTCCACGCCCGCGGCGCCGGTGCCTACGGCACGTTCACGGTGACCGCGGACGTCACCCGCTACACCCGGGCGAAGTTCCTCTCCGAGGTCGGCAAGCAGACCGGGACGTTCCTGCGCTTCTCCACCGTGGCGGGCAACCTCGGCGCCGCCGACGCCGTCCGTGACCCCCGCGGTTTCGCGCTGAAGTTCTACACCGAGGAGGGCAACTACGACCTCGTCGGCAACAACACCCCGGTGTTCTTCATCAGGGACGCCATCAAGTTCCCGGACTTCATCCACACGCAGAAGCGCGACCCGTACACGGGGAGTCAGGAGGCGGACAACGTCTGGGACTTCTGGGGCCTGTCGCCCGAGTCGACCCACCAGGTGACCTGGCTGTTCGGCGACCGCGGGATCCCCGCCTCCTACCGGCACATGAACGGCTACGGCTCGCACACCTACCAGTGGAGCAACGAGGCCGGCGAGGTCTTCTGGGTCAAGTACCACTTCAAGACCGATCAGGGCATCAGGAACCTCACCCAGGCCGAGGCCAACAGGCTGGCGGGTGAGGACCCGGACAGTCACCAGCGCGACCTGCGCGAGGCCATCGAGCGCGGTGACTTCCCGTCGTGGACGGTGCAGGTCCAGATCATGCCCGCGGCCGACGCCGCGACGTACCGGTTCAACCCGTTCGACCTCACCAAGGTGTGGCCGCACGACGACTACCCGCCGATCGAGATCGGCAGGCTGGAGCTCAACCGCAACCCGGAGAACGTCTTCGCCGAGGTCGAGCAGTCCGTCTTCTCGCCGGCGCACTTCGTGCCGGGCATCGGCCCGTCCCCGGACAAGATGCTGCAGGGCCGGCTCTTCGCGTACGGCGACGCCCACCGTTACCGCGTCGGCATCAACGCCGACCACCTGCCGGTGAACCGCCCGCGCGCCACCGAGGCGCGCACCAACTCCCGTGACGGCCTTCTGTACGACGGCCGCCACAAGGGCGCCAAGAACTACGAGCCGAACAGCTTCGGCGGCCCCTTCCAGACGGACCGGCCGCTGTGGGAGCCGGTCTCGGTCTCCGGCGCCACCGGCGACCACGAGGCCCCGTCCCACTCCGAGGACGACGACTTCGTCCAGGCCGGCAACCTCTATCGGCTGATGTCCGAGGACGAGAAGGGCCGTCTGGTCGAGAACCTGGCTGGGTTCATCGCCAAGGTCTCCCGGGACGACATCGCCGAGCGGGCGATCGGCAACTTCCGTCGGGCCGACGGAGACTTCGGCAAGCGGCTGGAGGCCGTGGTCCGGGCCCTGCGCGGCTGACCGAACCAGCGCTGGATCGCTTGCCGTAGGAGAGCGGGCCGGAACCTGCCCGAGGGGGAGGTCCGGCCCGCTCGCGGTGTCCGCGGTCAGCCGGCGAGGGTCGTCGCCTCGGCCCGGTGCCGGGCCGGTGCCCAGCAGCGGATGATGTCGCGCACGGAGACGATGCCGACGGGTCCTGCGGCGTCGAGCACGATGAGATGGCGGAAGCCGCCGTGGGTCATGGCGTCCGCAGCCTCGTCGAGGGTCCACGAGGGGGCGGCGAAGACGACGTCGGTGGTGGTGTGGGCGGAGGCGGATTCGTGGTCGGGGTCCTGGCCCGCGCCGAGCGAGTTGAGGATGTCGCGTTCGGTGAGGATGCCGAGGCCGCTGGTGTCGGGGTCGAGGACGACGGCCGCCCCGACACGTCGTGCGGCCATCAGCCGAGCGGCCTGCCTGAGGGTGTGTGCGGGGCCGATGGTGAGGACCACCGTGCTCATGGCGTCACGGACGAGCATGGATGGAGCCACCTCCTTGATGAATCCTTCAACGAGAAGGGATTCACAAGTTCACAAATAGGGGGACTCTCAGAGTCGCAGTGATTCGGCGGGGCAACAAGAGGGGGCGCGGCGCCCGCGGGGGGAGCACGCGGGTCGCGCTGGCCGGTAACCGCTGTGGGCGGTCCTGGCTCAGCCCCGGTTGAGGTACTCCAGGAGGTCCTCGTGCAGCAGGCCGTTGGAGGCGGCCGCGTTTCCGCTGTGAGGCCCGTGGACCCCGTCGAGGCCGGTGAACGTGCCGCCCGCCTCCTGTACGACGATCGCCGTCGCCGCCATGTCCCAGAGGGAGAGCTCCGGCTCCGCGCAGATGTCCACCGAACCCTCGGCGACCATCATGTACGGCCAGAAATCGCCGTAGGCGCGGGTCCGCCAGACCGCGCGGGTCAGGTCGAGGAAGCCGTCGAGGCGCCCTCGCTCCTCCCAGCCGCCGAGCGAGGAATACGCGAACGAGGCGTCGGACAGCTGGGCGACCTTCGAGACGCGCAGCCGTGTCGCGGAGGACAGGCTCCGCCCGGTGTAAGCCCCCGCGCCCTTCGCCGCCCACCAGCGGCGCCCCAGCGCCGGGGCCGAGACCACGCCCACGACCGGCTGGTAGCCGCCTTCGCCGGCCTCCATCAGGGAGATCAGAGTCGCCCACACGGGAACTCCGCGGACGTAGTTCTTCGTGCCGTCGATCGGGTCGACGACCCAGCGCCGAGGGCCGGTGCCCTCGATGCCGAACTCCTCGCCGAGGATCGCGTCGCGCGGCCTGGCGCGCTGGAGCTGGTGGCGGATCAGCTCCTCGGCCGCCTTGTCGGCCTCGCTCACCGGGGTCATGTCCGGCTTGGTCTCGACCTTGAGGTCGAGTGCCCTGAACCGGTCCATGGTCGCCGCGTCGGCGGCGTCCGCGAGGACATGGGCGAGACGCAGATCATCGTGGTAGTCGGCCATGTCCGCACTCTATCCCCGGGCCGTCGCCGCCCGTTCGGCCCGTCCGGCCCCGGCCGTCCCGACCGTGGAGCACCGGGCCGCCGCAGGCGCCCTTGACAGTGGGTGCCCGGGCGTCAACTCTGAGCGAAGAGCCGCGGGGCCCCGGAGGCGCCCCGCCCGGGAGGCCCAACATGCCCACAGCGCGCGAGGCACTGCTGAACGCCGCTCTCACCGCTCTCGCGGGCCTGCCCTGGTCCGCCGTCCGGATGGTCGACGTCGCCTCGGCGGCGAGCGTCTCCCGGCAGACGCTCTACAACGAGTTCGGCAGCAAGGACGGCCTCGCCCGGGCGCTGGTGCGGCGCGAGGCCGACTCGTACCTCAAGGGCGTGGACCGGGTGCTCGCGGAGCGGGCCGGGGACGCGGAGCAGTTGGTCCGCCTGGCCGAGTGGACGGTGGCGGAGGCGCGCTCCCGCCCCCTGCTGCGCGCCCTGCTCACCGGCTGCTGGCACGAGCGGCTCCCGGCGCCGAGGCCCGTCGCGCGGTCCGCCGGAGGTTCGGGCGTCCCCGCCCAGCGGCGCGCGGACGCCGGTCACCCCGCCCCCGGCGAACTGGTCACCGCGGTACGGGACCGCTCGCTCGCCGCGCTGGAGCCGGGCACCGGCCGACGGACGGACGAGGGCGAGGCGGAGGCCGCGGAGCGCTGCGAGCTGGCGGTGCGGCTGGCGCTCTCCTGCGTGGTCGCCGGCCCGGCGGAAGGAGTGGGGCGGCTGGTCCGTACGGCTCTCAGTGGGCCGGGCTGGAGAGCTGCAGGCCGATGACCCCCGCGATCACCAGCCCGATCGAGACGAGCTTCAGTGTCGAGGCGACCTCGCCGAGGAAGATCATCCCGTAGATCGCCGTGCCCGAGGCCCCGATGCCCGTCCACACCGCGTAGGCGGGGCCGACGTCGAGTTTGCGCAGGGAGAGCGTCAGCAGTCCGAAGCTGCTCATCGCGAAGACCGCGAACGCGATGGTCGGCCAGAGCCGGGTGAAGCCGTGGGACAGCTTCAGGCAGATCGCGAACCCCGTCTCCAGGAATCCGGCGACGATCACGAGCAGCCACGCCATGGTCAGTGCCTCCCGCGTCCCCAGTCCCGCACCCAGTGACTGCTTCGTCTCACTTGGTGCGATTATGCACTTGCCGGTCGAGGCTGCCCGCAAACGTGCCCGGTTCAGTCGCCCTCGCGTCGCTCCCGGGTCGCCAGCAGCCGCCTCAGGGAGTAGAGGCGCGCGGGATCGGCGTGTCCCTCGCCCACCCACGCGTCCAGGGCGCAGTCCGGCTCGTCGTGCGAACACGCGCGCGGACAGTTCTCCGTGCCGGGCTCCAGGTCGGGGAAGGCGTGGATGACCCGGGAGGGATCGACGTGGTGCAGCCCGAAGGACCGTACGCCCGGAGTGTCGATCACCCAGCCGCCTGCGCCCGCCAGCGGCAGGGCCAGGGCCGACGTGGTGGTGTGCCGACCCCGGCCCGTGACGGCGTTGACATGCCCGGTCGTGCGGCGCTTCTCCTCCGGCACCAGTGCGTTGACCAACGTGGTCTTCCCGACGCCCGAGTGGCCGACGAACGCGGTGATCCGGCCGCCGAGGTGTTCGCGCACCACGTTCGCCGCCTCGCCGGCGTACAGCTCGTCGCGCGACGTCACGACGTACGGGATGTCCAGTGCGCCGTACAGGTCCAACAGCGTCGACGCCGGGGCCAGGTCCGACTTCGTCAGCACCAGCAGCGGCTCCAGGCCGCCGTCGTAGGCGGCGACCAGACAGCGGTCGATCAGCCGGGGGCGGGGCTCGGGATCGGCGAGGGCCGTCACGATCGCCAGCTGGTCGGCGTTGGCCACGACCACCCGCTCGTACGGATCGTCGTCGTCGGCGGTGCGCCGCAGCACGGAGGCGCGCTCCTCGATGCGCACGATGCGGGCGAGGGTGTCCTTGCGGCCGGACAGATCGCCGACCAGACCCACCCGGTCGCCGACGACGGCGGCCTTGCGGCCAAGTTCCCGGGCCTTCATCGCCATGACCGTGCGGTCGTCCACGAGGCAGGTGAGACGGCCCCGGTCCACGGTCAGGACCATGCCCTCGGCTGCGTCCTCGTGCTTCGGGCGGATGCTGGTTCGGGGGCGGTTGCCCTTGCGGTTGGGGCGGACCCGGACGTCGTCCTCGTCGGTGTGCTTGCCGTAGCGGCGCATGTCGTGCCGTCCCGCTCAGTTCCCGGCGAGCATGTCGGTCCACATCCTCGGGAAGTCGGGGAGGGTCTTGGCGGTCGTCGCCACGTTCTCGATCTCCACGCCGTCGACGGCCAGACCGATGACCGAACCGGCGGTGGCCATCCGATGGTCGTCGTAGGTGTGGAACACCCCGCCGTGCAGCGGGCGCGGCCGGATGTGCAGCCCGTCCTCCGTCTCCGTGACGTCGCCGCCGAGCTCGTTGATCTCCTTGGTGAGGGCCGCGAGGCGGTCGGTCTCGTGGAGCCGCAGATGCGCGACACCGCGCAGGGTCGAGGGGGAGTCGGCCAGCGCGGCCACCGCGGCGATGCCCGGGGTCAGCTCGCCGACCTCGCCCAGGTCGACGTCGATGCCGTGGATCCGGCCGGAGCCGGTGAAGGTCAGCCCGGCGCCGGTCAGCTCGCAGGAACCGCCCATTTCGGTGAAGACCTGCCGCAGGGCGTCACCGGGCTGGGTGGTGCGCTCGGGCCAGTCGGGGATGGTCACCCGGCCGCCCGTGACCAGTGCCGCCGCCAGGAACGGCTGGGCGTTGGACAGGTCCGGCTCCACGGTCAGGTCCCGGCCCAGCAGCGCACCGCTGCGGACCCGCCAGACGTCCGGCTCGCCGCCGGTCTCCGGCTCGTCGACCTGCGCGCCGACCGTACGGAGCATGTCCACGGTCATCCGGATGTGCGGCATGGACGGCAGCCGCGAGCCGACGTGCCGTACCTCCACGCCCTGGTTGAAGCGGGGCGCCGAGAGCAGCAGGGCGGAGACGAACTGGGAGGACGAGGAGGCGTCGATCTCCACCGCGCCGCCGTCCATCGCCCCGCCGCCGTGCACGGTCATCGGGAGCGCGCCGCGGCCGTCGTCGTCGATCCGGGCGCCCAGGACGCGCAGGGCGTCGATCACCCCACCGAGGGGACGCTCGTACGAGCGGGGGTCGCCGTCGAAGCGGATGGGGCCGTCGGCGAGCGCGGCGACCGGCGGCAGGAAACGCATCACCGTCCCGGCGTTGCCGACGTCGACCGTCGCGGGGCCGTGCAACCCGGCCGGGATGATCCGCCAGGCCTCGCCGCTGTCCGGGCCGCCGGTCGCGGTGGAGCTGGAGGAGACCTGCTCCTCGATGCCGACACCCATGGCCCGCAGCGCCTCCGCCATCAGCAGGGTGTCGCGCGACCGCAGGGGGCGGCGCAGCCAGCCCGGCTCCGCGGCCAGGGCGGCGAGGACCAGCGCACGGTTCGTGACCGATTTCGATCCGGGAACGGTGACCGTCGCATCGACGGGCCCGCTCGCGTGGGGGGCGGGCCAGAGGACGGTCTGCACGGGGCTCTCGGTCATGGCCCTCACTTTAGTGGGCCCGCGGAGCGCCGGGTGTTCGCCGACCGGTCACCGGACATCCCGACCGGTCACAGACCGAGCAGCCAGCGACCGCCGCCGATCAGGGAGCACAGTGATACGGCATGGAAGAGGAACAGCCATATGGCGGGCGGGACGTGCGTCAGCCTTGCGAGCTGGTCCGCGTCCGAGTCCGGCGCGCCCCCGTGCCGGCGCTTCGCCTGGAGCTCGAAGGCCGGGCGGACCCCGCCGAGCAGCAGGAACCACACGGCGGCGTAGGCGAACGCCGCCTGTACCTCCGGTTCGGTCAGCCAGGACACCAGGAGGAACGCCGCCCCCGTGAGGATCACGGTGAGCGCCCCGTACGCGTTGCGGATCATCACCAGCATCGCGATCAGCAGCGCCGTGGCGACCCACAGCAGGAGCGTGACGCGGTGCGCGGAGAGCAGCCAGGCGCCGCCGAGGCCGAGCAGCGGCGGCGCGGTGTAGCCCGCGGCCGCCGTGAGGATCATGCCGAGGCCGGTCGGCCTGCCGCGGCTGACCGTCAGCCCGCTGGTGTCCGAGTGCAGCCGGATGCCCTCCAGCCGCCGCCCGGTGACCAGGGCGATCAGGCCGTGCCCGCCCTCGTGGGCGATGGTGATCGCGTTGCGGGACAGCCGCCAGGCCGTGTGCGGGACGACCGCGAGCAGGGCGAGCGCGGCCGTGCCTATGACCAGCCAGCGGTCGGGGGACGGCTGGGTGCCGAAAATTTCGGGTGTGACCATTTCCGGAGTGGCTCCTCGGGAGGCTCGGGGTCGTGGCAGTGTGGCACTCATGTGCGGACGGTATGCAGCGAGTCGCAGGCCCGAGGACCTCACCGGACTCTTCCAGATCGAGAAGTGGGAGCCGTCGGAGGCCCTGGCACCCGACTGGAACGTGGCCCCCACGAAAGAGGTCTATGCGGTTCTCGAGCGTCCTCTGAAGGACGCTGAAGACCGCCGTCCGGTTCGTCAGCTGCGGAAACTCCGGTGGGGACTCGTCCCGTCCTTCGCCAAGAACCCCGAGGGCGCGGCCCGGATGATCAACGCCAGGGCCGAGACGGTCCACGAGAAGCCCTCGTTCCGCCGGCCCTTCGCCGCCCGGCGCTGCATCCTGCCCGCGGACGGCTACTACGAGTGGGGCACCGGCACCGAGGAGCGGGAGCTGGAGGTGAAGGGGAAGAAGAAGCGGCCACGCAAGCAGCCCTACTTCGTCACTCCGGCCGACGGCTCCGTCTTCGCGATGGCCGGGCTGTACGAGTTCTGGCGGGACCGGACGCTGCCGGACGACCACCCCCAGTCTTGGTGGGTGACCTGCTCCGTGATCACCACGGAGGCGGAGACCGGGCCGCTGGGGGTCGCACCGGCCGAGGGCCCGCGCTCGCTGTCCGACATCCACCCGCGGATGCCGCTGATGCTCACCGAGGACCGCTGGGACGCCTGGCTGGACCCGGCCCGCACGGACCCGGACGAGCTGCGCGAGCTGCTGGCGCCGCCGCCCACGGGACTGATGCGCGCCTACCCCGTGGGCACGGCCGTCTCCAACGTCCGCAACAACGGGCCGGAGCTGCTGGAGGAGCTGGAGGCCCCCGAGGTCGGCACGCTCTTCTGATCCTTGCGGCGCTTCCCGGTCCCGCGGTGTGACACTGCTCCCGTGACACAGAGCGAGATCGTCGGGACACCCGCCGGGGACGCCCGTATCACCTGGCATCCGGCCCCCGGCCGGGCCCGCGTCGTGCTGGCGGTGAGCCACGGCGCGGGCGGCGGCATCGGCGCACAGGACCTGCGGGCCCTGGCGGCCGGGCTGCCCCCCGCCGGGGTCACGGTGGCCCTGGTGGAGCAGCCGTGGCGGGTGGCGGGAAAGAAGGTCGCGCCGGCGCCGAAGACCTTGGACACCGGCTGGCGCGGGCTGTGGCCGGCCCTGGAGAGGAGGGGGCTGCCGATCGTCGCGGGCGGGCGCAGCGCCGGTGCGCGCGTGGCCTGCCGGACCGCCCGTGAGCTGGGCGCCCGCGCCGTCCTCGCGCTGAGCTTTCCGCTGCATCCGCCGGGGAAGCCGGAGCGGTCCCGTGCGGACGAGCTCCTCGGCGCCGGGGTGCCGGTTCTGGTCGTCCAGGGCGGCAACGATCCGTTCGGCAGGCCGGAGGAGTTCCCGGACGGTGCTTACGAGCTGGTCGAGGTGGCGGACGCCGACCACGGGCTCTCGGTGCCCAAGCGGGCCGCGCTGACCCAGGAGGAGGCGCTGGTAACCGTCGTGGACGGCGTCCGGAAGTGGATTGCCGCCCGGACGTGAGACCGGCCGGGGGACCGCGGGCGGGCCGGTGCGGCGGCCGGGAATAGCGAAGGGCGCGCTCCCTGTTGTGCAGCACGTCAGCACAGGAGAGTGGAGAGGGAGTCCGTCGCATGGGTTCGACCATCTGCCCGAACCGGTCGCAGGCCGCCGACCTGGACTGGACCGTGCTGCCCGCGCCGAAGGCGGCAACGATTCGGGCGGCGGGCGAAGCGGTTGGTCGTCTATCCTCCGATTCGAGCGGGTCCGGTCTCGGTCCCGTCACAGCGTTGGAGGAGGTGGGTCCGGTCACTGGGACCGACGACGGCCACACGGAAGAGACGGCCGCCGAGCGCAACGCGCGGTTCGAGCGGGACGCTCTCGGCTACCTCGACCAGATGTACTCGGCCGCCCTGCGCATGACGCGTAATCCGGCCGACGCCGAGGATCTCGTACAGGAGACGTACGCGAAGGCCTACGGTTCGTTCCACCAGTTCCGTGAGGGCACGAACCTCAAGGCGTGGATGTACCGCATCCTCACGAACACCTTCATCAACTCGTACCGCAAGAAGCAGCGCGAACCGCAGCGCAGTGCCGCGGAGGAGATCGAGGACTGGCAGCTCGCCCGCGCCGAGTCGCACATGTCGACCGGGCTGCGCTCGGCCGAGTCCCAGGCGTTGGACCACCTGCCGGACTCCGACGTCAAGGAGGCCCTGCAGGCGATCCCCGAGGAGTTCCGCATCGCCGTCTATCTCGCCGACGTCGAGGGCTTTGCGTACAAGGAGATCGCGGACATCATGGGGACACCCATCGGCACGGTGATGTCCCGACTGCACCGTGGCCGCCGCCAGCTGCGCGGCATGCTCGAGGACTACGCCCGTGAGCGCGGGCTCGTTCCCGCGGGCGCCGGGGAGTCGACGAACGATCGGAAAGGCGCGGGCTCATGAGCTGCGGAGAGCCGCACGAGACTGACTGCGCGGAGGTACTCGACCACCTGTACGAGTTCCTCGACCGTGAGATGCCCGACGCCGACTGCACCAAGTTCGAGCTGCACTTCGAGGAGTGCTCGCCGTGCCTGGAGAAGTACGGCCTCGAGCAGGCGGTGAAGAAGCTCGTCAAGCGCTGCTGCGGCCATGACGACGTGCCCGTGGACCTGCGTGCCAAGGTCATGGGGCGGATCGAGCTCATCAGGGCCGGCGAGGCCGTGCCGGACCACGACGTGACGGCCGGTCCGGCGGACGTGCCGAGTCCGGCCGAGTAGCCGTCCGGCGGAAGCGTGATCAGGGGCGAGACCGTGGGGTCCCGCCCCTTGGCCGTACCCGGGCGCGGTGCTCTTCCGCGCGCAGCACGGGCAGATGAACGCGTCTGTCACCCGATGGTGCCAATCAGCCGCAACCGAACGTCCCGATGTGGACGACTCGCTAGCCTGACGCTCTGTTCGGGGGCTGCCGAGGAGGCTGACAGCGGGTGAGACGCATTCCGGGAGCGGCGCGCGCGTACGTCCTGTGCGCGGTGACGGGTGCCGGAGCGTGCGCCCTGCCCGCCGTGCTCCCGGGGGCGGACACGCCCTGGACCACCGTGGCGCTGCTGGCCGGGCTCTACGCCCTGTGCGAGGCGCCGGGGCGCTGCCCCTTCCTGGGGCGGACGCTCGGCGGGTCCGTACCGGTCGGTGCCGGATCGTTCTTCCCCGTCCTGCTCGCCGCCGCGCTGCTGCTGCCACCCGCCGGGGCCGCGCTCGCCGCGGTGCCCGGGGCGCTGCTCGCCCGCGTGGAACAGCGTCCGGGAGGCGTCCGGCGCCTCTGGCGGGCGGCACGGGTCACCCTGGCGGCGGCGGCCGCTTCCGGAGCGGCGGCCCTGTGCGGCGGTCCCTCCGCCCTCGCGGGCCCCGCCCTCCCGTACGCGCTGGTTCCCGCCGCGGCCTCCGCGCTGACGTTCTCCCTCGTCGTGGTCGCGCTCGACGGTGGCATCCTCGCCACCGCCGAGCGGGTGCCGGTACGGGCCGCCTGGCGGGGTCTGCCGGCGGCCTCGCTCGGCCCGCACCTGGTGCACGGGCTCGCGGGGCTGATGATGGCGGTGCTCTGGCGGAGCCCCTACGGACCGCCGGCCGCGCTCCTCGTGCTGCTGCCCATGTACATCTCGTGCTGGGTCTTCGCGCAGTACCACCGCGAGCAGGGCGCCCACCGCTCCACCATCCGCGCCCTCGTCCAGGCCGTCGACATCAAGGACCGTTACACCCGCGGGCACAGCGAGCGGGTGGGCCGGGCGAGCGTGCTCATCGCGCGCGAGCTGGGCATGGACGACGAGCGGCTCGAAGTGCTCCGCTTCGCGGGCATCCTCCACGATGTGGGCAAGCTCGGCGTGCCCACCCGCGTGCTCCGCAAGGACGGCCCCCTGACCCCCGAGGAACGCCGGGTGATCGAGCTCCACCCCGAGTACGGGCACGAGATCGTCCGCGGCATCGGCTTCCTCGGCGAGGCCCGCGCGGCGATCCTCCACCACCACGAGAGGCTCGACGGCACCGGCTACCCGTACGGACTCGCCGGCCGCCAGATCCCCGAGGTCGCCAGGGTCGTCGCCGTCGCGGACGCCTTCGACGCCATGACCTCGACGCGTTCGTACAGCAGGGCGCGGCCCGTACCCACGGCTGTCGAGGAGCTCCAGCGGTGCGCGGGCACCCAGTTCGACCCCAGGATGGTCCGCGCCCTCGTCCGCGCCCTGGACCGCCACGGCTGGGAGACCTCCGTCACGGCGGACGAGCCGGCCGTGCCCGCCCAGCCGCCCCGCGGGCGGGCCGGACTCCCGGACCGGCAGAAGGCGGCACCCGCCGTCCCGCACCGGAGGGGCGGGTGAGGGCCCGGGTGCCCGGCGTCGTCACCGCGGCGCACGCGTCGGCCGCCGTGCTCGCCGCCGTCGGGCTCGGGTGGACGGGTTGGCACGGCGTCGCGGAACCCGTCGTCGCCCTGGCGTTCGGGACGCTCGTCGCGCTGGGCGAACTCGCCCGCTGGGGAGCCCCGCCGGGCGAGCGGGAACCGGCCCCTCTCGGTGCCGCGGGCGCGCTCGCCTACGCCCTGCTCGCGGAGAACGCCGGCGAGGCCACCACACAGGGCGTCCCGCAGGTCGTCGCCGTCGTCACGGCCGGCGCGCTCGCCGGTGCGGTGCCGCACGTCGCCCGGGGCCGGGGGCCGGCGCTCGACCATGTGGCCCGCAGAGTGATCACGGTCACGTTCGCCGCGGTCTGCTTCCAGCCCCTCCACGGTCCGGGCGGGCCCGTGGAGGGGCTCGCCGCAGGTCCCGGTCACGTCCTGCCGATACTGCTCGTACTGGCGCTCACGGCCCTGTGCGACGCCGTGCTCGCGGCCCGGATGGTGCGTGCACGGACCGGCTACCCCTTCGGGCCGCTGCTGCGGGAGGAACTGCGCTCGCTCCCCGGCATCGGCTCCGCCGTCTGTGCGACCGGCGCCGTCATGGCGCTCGGCACGGCCGTCGCCGGACTCTGGGCGCTGCCGGTGTTCTGTCTGCCGCTGCTGCTCGCGCAGTTGTCGTTCCGGCGGTTCGCGGCGGTCCGTACGACGTACCGGCAGACCATCGCCTCACTCGCACGGGCGACCGAGATCGCCGGCTACACCCCCCACGGGCACGCGCGCCGGGTCGCGGCCCTGAGCGCGGCGGTCGGCCGTGAGCTGGGGCTCTCCGGGCCGGACCTGACCGTCCTGGAGTACGCGGCGCTGATGCACGACATCGGCCAGCTCTCCCTGGTGGACCCCGTACCGGACGGGGCGACCGCCCTGCTGCCCGCGCAGGAGCAGCGCAGGATCGCCCTGCTGGGCGGTGCCGTCGTCCGCCAGACCGGGGTTCCGCGGGCCGTCGCGGTGGTGGTGGAACGGCAGGCAGACCCGTACCGCGAGCAGCCGCTGCCCGCCCGTATCGTCCGTACCGTCAACGCGTACGACGATCTCACCGGTGACGGTGCGGGGAGCGCGCTCGCCGCACTGGAGCGGCTCCGGCTGGGAACCGCGCACGACTACCAGCCGGAGGTCGTGGAGTCCCTGGCCCGTGTGCTGTCGCGCGGGGGTCTCGGTCCCGCTCAGCCTGGGTAACCCATGGGTAATGAGCGGGCGTCCGACCGGGCATGGTTGGATGCGAAAGAAGGACCACTGGGAGACAGCGGCACACAGACGCTGAGGCAATGTCCGGGGGCAATGACCCGAGCGACCGGCAGGCGGGAATCGTGAGGATCTTCGGGAAGGTACGGCATCGGCCCTCCGCCTCTTGGCGGCAGGCCACCGACCGCGCGTTCACGCTGATCGGCGACGGCCGGTACGAGGACGCGGGCGCGCTGCTGACGCGCGCGGCGGATCTGGAGCCCTGGCTCTCCGAGTCCTGGTTCAACCTGGCTCTCCTCCACAAGTTCCGCCACGACTGGGAGCAGGCCCGCGCGGCGGGCCTGCGGGCCGTCGCCCTGCTGGACAAGGAGACGGGTGCCCCCGACTGGTGGAACGTGGGGATCGCCGCCACGGCCCTGCAGGACTGGCCGCTGGCCCGGCGTGCCTGGCAGGCCTACGGGCTGAAGGTGCCCGGCGGCCCCCGGGCCGCGGGCGGTGGGGAGCCGGTCGGCATGGAGCTGGGCAGTGCCGCCGTGCGGCTGTCGCCCGAGGGCGAGGCCGAAGTCGTGTGGGGCCGCAGGCTCGACCCCGCGCGGATAGAGGTGCTGTCGATCCCGCTGCCGTCGTCCGGCCGGCGCTGGGGCGAGGTCGTCCTCCACGACGGAGTACCGCACGGCGAACGCACCACCGCCGCGGGAAACAGCTTCCCCGTCTTCGACGAGATCGAGCTCTGGGCGCCCTCGCCCGTGCCGACCTGGGTGGTGCTGCTGGAGGCGGCGACCGAGGAGGACCGGGACGCGCTGGAGCAGCTGGCCGCCGACGCCGGATTCGCGGCCGAGGACTGGTCCTCGTCGGTGCGGCTGCTCTGCCGGGCCTGCTCCGAGGGCGTGATGCCGAGTGCCGAGGGGGACGGGGAGCACCTGGACCCGCACGACCACAGCGAGCCGGGCCATCCTGGTCCGCTGGGCCACCGCACGGCCGGTGAGCTGTGGGTGCCGGAGCGGGAGTGCGGAATCGCCGCCCCCGCCGCGCTCGTACGGGGTCTCCTCGACGGCTGGGTGGCGGACAGCCCCGACAGCCGCGAGTGGCGCGATCTTGAGGAAGTCTGCTGACCACTGTCGCCGGGCCGTAGGCTGTACGGGTCATCGAGACGGTTTTGAGGAAGGCTTACGGCGGAAATGGCGCAGCAGGAGACGGACGAGCAGATCAACGACGGCTTCGTCGTCGACACGGAGGACTGCGAGGAGCGCGAGCGGGCGTACCGTGAGCGGGGCAGTGCCCGTCCCATCACCGTCGTCGGCAACCCGGTCCTCCACAAGGAGTGCCAGGACGTCACCGAGTTCGACGACAAGCTCGCGGCGCTGATCGACGACATGTTCGCCAGCCAGCGGGCGGCCGAGGGCGTGGGTCTGGCCGCCAACCAGATCGGCGTGGACCTCAAGGTCTTCGTCTACGACTGCCCGGACGACGAGGGCGCGCGCCACGTGGGCGTCGTGTGCAACCCGGTGCTGCAGGAGCTGCCGCCGGAGCGCCGGGTCCTCGACGACTCCAACGAGGGCTGCCTGTCGGTCCCGACGGCGTACGCGTCGCTCGCCCGCCCGGACTACGCCGAGGTGCACGGCCAGGACGCCGAGGGCAAGCCGATCAAGGTGCGCGGTACCGGCTACTTCGCACGCTGCCTGCAGCACGAGACGGACCACCTCTACGGCCGGCTCTACATCGACCGGCTGTCGAAGCGGGACCGCAAGGACGCGCTGCGGCAGATGGCGGAGGGCACACCGCGCTACGAGACGGTGCCCAACGACTGACCCGCTCCCGACGGCCATTCCGGTGCGTCGGGGGGCTTGCCGGGTCCCCGTCCGCACTCGCGTGCGCCCTCGCCCGGCAGGCCCGCAACCACGGCTTCGACGGCGTCCTCGGCCCCGGCTGCCCGGGCCACGTGACCACACCCACGTCGACCACCGCGCGAGCCGCTTCTGGTCGGCGTCCGGCTGCGGGATCCGAACGACGGGCTCGGGGCGACGGCGACGCGGGCGGGTGCCCGGACCGATCCGCGGTCCGGGCACCCGCCCGCGCACACCCGGCTCCGCCGGGCGTCGTCCTCAGAACTCCTCGTCAGAACTCCTCGTCGAGATCGACCGTGCCCTCCACGGCGACCTGGTACGCCGACGGCCGGCGCTCGAAGAAGTTCGTCAGTTCCTGCACGCCCTGCAGCTCCATGAAGGAGAAGGGGTTCCGGGAACCGAACACCGGGGCGAAGCCGAGCCGGGTCAGCCGCTGGTCGGCGACGCACTCCAGGTACTCGCGCATCGACTGGGTGTTCATTCCCGGCAGACCGTCGCCGCACAGGTCGCGGGCGAACTGCAGCTCCGCCTCGACCGCCTCCTTCAGCATGTCCGTGACCTGCTGCCCGAGCGCGTCGTCGAAGAGCTCCGGCTCCTCCTTGCGGACCGTGTCCACGACCTCGAACGCGAAGTTCATGTGCATGGTCTCGTCCCGGAAGACCCAGTTCGTCCCGGTCGCCAGTCCGTGCAGCAGACCCCGCGAACGGAACCAGTACACATAGGCGAAGGCCCCGTAGAAGAACAGCCCCTCGATGCAGGCCGCGAAGCAGATCAGGTTCAGCAGGAAGCGGCGGCGGTCGGTCTGCGTCTCCAGCCGGTCGATCTTCTCGACCGAGTCCATCCACCGGAAGCAGAACTGGGCCTTCTCCCGGATCGACGGGATGTTCTCCACCGCGGCGAAGGCCGCGGCGCGGTCTTCGGGATCGGGCAGATAGGTGTCCAGCAGGGTCAGATAGAACTGGACGTGCACGGCCTCCTCGAAGAGCTGCCGCGACAGGTACAGGCGCGCCTCGGGGGAGTTGATGTGCTTGTACAGCGTCAGCACGAGGTTGTTCGCGACGATCGAGTCGCCGGTCGCGAAGAAGGCGACCAGGCGGCCGATCAGGTGCTGCTCGCCCGGGGTCAGCTTGGCGAGGTCGGCGACGTCCGAGTGGAGGTCGACCTCCTCCACCGTCCAGGTGTTCTTGATGGCGTCCCGGTAGCGGTCGTAGAAGTCCGGGTAGCGCATCGGGCGCAGCGTCAGCTCGAAGCCCGGGTCGAGCAGGTTCTTGGCGTTCATAGCAGCCGGCGCGGGGCGCCGTCCTCCAGTGGTGGTGTGCGGATGCGGGGCGGAGTTACTGGCAGGCCTCGCAGGACTCCGGGTTCTCCAGGGAGCAGGCGACGGCGTCGGGGTCGGCCGCCTGCTGGACGGGGATGGTGGCGGCGGCCGGCGCCGCGCCCGAGGCGGCGCGGGCGATCCGGGTCGCGGGGCGGGAGCGCAGGTAGTACGTGGTCTTCAGGCCCTGCTTCCACGCGTACGCGTACATCGAGGAGAGCTTGCCGATGGTCGGCGTCTCCATGAACAGGTTCAGCGACTGGGACTGGTCGAGGAACGGGGTGCGCGCCGCCGCCATGTCGATCAGGCCGCGCTGGGGGATCTCCCAGGCGGTGCGGTACAGCGCCCGGACCTCCGCCGGGATCCAGTTCAGGCCCTGCACCGAGCCGCCCGAGTCGCGCAGCGCCTCACGCGTCTGGGCGTCCCACACGCCGAGCTTCTTCAGGTCGTCCACCAGGTAGGAGTTGACCTGGAGGAACTCGCCCGAGAGGGTCTCGCGCTTGAAGAGGTTGGAGACCTGCGGCTCGATGCACTCGTACACACCGGCGATCGACGCGATCGTCGCCGTCGGCGCGATCGCGAGGAGGAGCGAGTTGCGCATGCCGGTGGCGGCGACGCGCTCGCGCAGCGCGGCCCAGCGCTCCGGCCAGGCGAGTTCCGCGTCGTAGTGGTCGGGGTGCAGCACCCCGCGTGCGGTGCGGGTCCGCTCCCAGGCGGGGAGGGGCCCGTTGCGCTCCGCGAGGTCGCAGGACGCCTCGTAGGCGGCCAGCATGATCCGCTCCGCGATCCGCGTCGACAGGGCCTTCGCCTCGGCGGAGTCGAAGGGCAGCCGCAGCCTGAAGAAGACGTCCTGGAGGCCCATGGCGCCGAGGCCCACCGGGCGCCACTTGGCATTGGAGCGGCCGGCCTGCTCGGTGGGGTAGAAGTTGATGTCGACGACCCGGTCGAGGAAGGTGACGGCGGTGCGGACGGTGTCGTCCAGCCGCTCCCAGTCGATCACGTCCCCGCCGTCGGCGGCGTCCTGCACCACGAACGCGCCGAGGTTGACCGAGCCGAGGTTGCAGACGGCGGTCTCGCCGTCGTCGGTGACCTCGATGATCTCGGTGCAGAGGTTGGAGGAGTGGACGACGGTGCCGGGCTCCGCGGTCTGGTTGGCGGTGCGGTTGGAGGCGTCCTTGAAGGTCATCCAGCCGTTTCCGGTCTGGGCGAGGGTGCGCATCATGCGCCCGTAGAGCTCACGGGCGGGGATGGTGCGGCGGGCGAGTCCGGCGGCCTCCGCCCTGCGGTAGGCGGCGTCGAAGTCGTCGCCCCACAGGTCCACGAGGTCGGGCACGTCGGCGGGGGAGAACAGCGACCAGTCGGCGTCGGCGTTCACCCGGCGCATGAACTCGTCGGGGATCCAGTGCGCCAGGTTGAGGTTGTGCGTGCGGCGCGCCTCCTCGCCGGTGTTGTCGCGCAGCTCCAGGAACTCCTCGATGTCCGCGTGCCACGTCTCCAGGTAGACACAGGCCGCGCCCTTGCGCCGACCGCCCTGGTTGACGGCCGCCACCGACGAGTCCAGCGTGCGCAGGAAGGGCACGATGCCGTTGGAGTGCCCGTTGGTGCCGCGGATGAGCGAACCGCGGGAGCGGATGCGGGAGTACGACAGCCCGATGCCGCCGGCGTGCTTCGAGAGCCGTGCGACCTGGTGGTAGCGCTCGTAGATGGAGTCCAACTCGTCCAGCGGCGAGTCCAGCAGGTAGCAGGACGACATCTGGGGGTGCCGGGTGCCGGAGTTGAAGAGCGTGGGGGAGGACGGCAGGTAGTCGAGGCGGCTCATCAGCCCGTAGAGGGAGGCCACTTCGTCCAGGGCGCGCAGGGAGTCGTCCTCGGCGAGACCGCAGGCGACGCGCAGCATGAAGTACTGCGGGGTCTCGATGACCTCGCGGGTGATGGGGTGCCGGAGCAGGTAGCGGCTGTAGAGGGTGCGCAGGCCGAAGTAGCCGAAGCGGTCGTCGGCGGCCGGGTCGACCAGCGAGTCGAGGCGCCGGGCGTGGGCCTGGACGAACGCGGCCGTGCGGTCCGCGATCAGCCCCTCGCGGCTTCCCACGGCGATGGAGGCGGAGAACGCGGTCGCTCCCTGCCCGGCGGCCTCCTCCGCGATGGTGAGGGTGAGCAGCCGGGCCGCGAGCCGGGAGTACGCCGGGTCCTCGGAGATCAGGCCGGCGGCCGCCTCCGTGGCCAGTTCGCGCAGTTCGGCCTCGTCCGAGCCCGCGTGCCGGCCCCGGAGGGCGGCGGCGGCGACCCGGCCGGGGTCGGCGTCGGGCAGGTCCGCGGTGAGCTCGGTCAGGGTCCGCAGGAGCGCGGTGCCTGGTCCGTCGGCGAGCTGCGCTGAAGCAGGATCGGGCGGCGCGATGGTCACGGGGTGCTCTCCCTCGCTCGGTTGGGGGCCGGCGGGGCAGGGGCACGGACGCACACCCGGGCAGGGCGGACCGCGTCCACCGGCCTTTTCCGCGAGGCCCGGACGTCTGGGCACCCGGGCCGGAGGGTCCGGGCGCACCGTCGGCAGGTCCTCGGACTCACGGGCGTACGAGGACCTGGATCAGGCCCGCGCACACCGTCACACCGTTGCGGGACAGTTCCGGATTCCCACCGGATTCCCCTGCGGCGACAGCGAGCATGAGCATACATGTGGGGGCGGTGAGTTGCGGAACCCCCCACATGTTGTGTCGTGACCGCTCGAGGCCCGGGCACGGAGACGGGCGGACACGGACGCCCGTCCGGTCCGGGTGTCCGTACGGAGCCGGGCCGCGCCACGGTGCCGTCAGGGCAGCGTGCCCCGCGGGTAAGGCGACGGGCCTCCGCGTTCCCCGGCGGGGAACGCGGAGGCCCGTGTGCGGCCTTCGGCGCGGACGCTCAGCAGCAGCGGAACCCCTTGCGGGGGTCGGCCTCCCGCTCGTCCATGCGGCAGCGTTCGAACTCGCGGCGGGACATGACCTCCGCGTCGGGGTCGTGCGACCGTGCATGGGCCACGTAACGGTCGTACACCGACTCGCCCGAGACCTCGCGCACGTACCAGCGGATCCAGTTCACCGCCCGCCGTACTCCGCCCACCGCAGTCATGGCTCCCACGGTACTCACGCCTTGCCGCTGCCCGCGGCCTCGGAGTCCGCGGCGCCGGCCGACTCGGGGGCCGGGGCGCCGGCGCCGACCGCCGCGAGCTCCGCCTTCTCCTCCCTGGTGGCGAACAGCCCGGCGGGCGCGACCAGTTTGGACTCGACGTACGGGACCTCGGCGAGCCGGACGGTCTCCGGCTTGCTGACCGCCTTGAGGCAGACCCGGCCGGCGTCGGCCAGGACCACCACGATGAGCAGGGCGAACAGTGCGCAGAGCACCCCGTCGACGGTGGAGTTGGTGACGATGGTGTGCATGTCGTCCATCGACTTCGCCGGAGCCAGCACCTCGCCGGAGTCGATGCCCGCCTGGTACTTGTCGCGCTGGGCGAAGAAGCCCACCTTCGGGTCGCCGGAGAAGATCTTCTGCCAGCTGGCGGTGAGGGTGACGGTGGCGTCCCAGGCGAGCGGGACGGCCGTGACCCACGCCCACTTGAGACGTCCGGACTTCACCAGCAGCGTGGTGCAGACGGCCAGGGCGACGGCCGCCAGGAGCTGGTTGGCGATGCCGAAGAGCGGGAAGAGCTGGTTGATTCCACCGAGCGGGTCGTGCACGCCGACCCAGAGGAAGTAACCCCAGCCGCCGACGACGACCGCGCTCGCGAACCAGACGCCCGGCTTCCAACTGACCTGCTTCATCGGCTTGTAGAAGTTGCCCAGCGTGTCCTGGAGCATGAAGCGGCCCACCCGGGTGCCCGCGTCGACCGTGGTGAGGATGAAGAGCGCCTCGAACATGATCGCGAAGTGGTACCAGAACGCCTTCAGCCCGGCGCCGCCGATGACCGCGGAGAAGATCTCCGACATGCCGAGCGCGAAGGTCGGCGCGCCACCGGTGCGGGAGAGCAGTGTCGCCTCCTCCACGTCCTTCGCGGCCTGCGACAGCTGCTCGGGGGTGACGGTGAAGCCGAGGTTTGCGACCGCCTGGGAGGCGGAGTCCACCGTGGTGCCGATGACCCCCGCGGGGGAGTTGATCGCGAAGAACAGCCCCGGGTCGAGGATGCAGGCGCAGATCATGGCCATCACTGCCACGAACGACTCGGTCAGCATCGCGCCGTAGCCGATCATCCGGATCTGCGTCTCCTTCTGGATCATCTTCGGGGTGGTGCCCGAGGAGACCAGGGAGTGGAAGCCGGAGAGGGCGCCGCACGCGATGGTGATGAAGACGAACGGGAACAGCGAGCCGGCGAACACCGGTCCCTGGCCGTTGCCCGCGAACTCGGTGACGGCCGGCATCTTCAGCGTCGGCAGCGCGACGACCACGCCCAGCGCGAGCAGCACGATGGTGCCCACCTTCATGAAGGTGGAGAGGTAGTCGCGCGGCGCCAGGAGCAGCCAGACCGGGAGCACGGAGGCCAGGAATCCGTAGATCACCATCCAGATGACCAGGGTGCCCGGCTCCAGGGTGAAGAAGCCCGCCAGGGAGGAGTCGGCGACCCAGCCGCCCGCGATGATCGCGAGCAGCAACAGCGCGACGCCGACGACCGAGACCTCGGTGACCCTGCCCGGCCGCAGTGTCCGCAGGTAGACGCCCATGAACAGGGCGATCGGGATCGTCATGCCGATGGAGAAGACGCCCCACGGCGAGTGCGCCAGGGCGTTGACGATCACCAGCGCCAGCACCGCCAGCAGGATGATCATGATGGCGAAGACGGCGATCAGGGCCGCGACGCCGCCGAAGGGCCCGATCTCGTCCCGCGCCATCTGGCCGAGCGAACGGCCGTCACGGCGGGTGGAGAAGAACAGCGTGACCATGTCCTGGACGGCACCGGCGAAGATCACGCCGACGATGATCCAGATCGTACCCGGGAGGTAGCCCATCTGGGCGGCGAGGATCGGGCCGACCAGTGGTCCGGCTCCGGCGATCGCCGCGAAGTGGTGGCCGAAGAGCACCCGCCGGTCGGTCGGGTGGAAGTCGACACCGTTGTCGAGCCGTTCCGCGGGGGTGGCGCGGGTCCTGTCGGCCTTGAGGACGCGGTACTGGATGAAGCGCGCGTAGAACCGGTAGCCGATGGCGTACGAGCCGAGCGCGGCCGCCAGCATCCAGACGGCGGAGACCTCCTCGCCCCGCGAGAGGGCGAGCACGCTCCAGCCGGACGCGCCCACCAGTGCGACGAGGACCCAGACTGCGATGGACCGCGGAGTGGTTCTCCGCCGGGTTGTGTTCGATGGTGCCGGCTCGGCCATGGTGTGGCTCCCGTCCCGTCGTGATCACCTGTAACGCGCAGGCAATCTAGGCGACCGTTCCGCCAGCGTCACCCCCGGCTCACATATCGGTACGGCAACGACTGGTGCGAGGAGCGAGGACCCGACGAGTCCCGCAGGCCGCCGCCCCGAGGGCGGCCGGCCCGCGGGGCGGATCGCAGCGGCTTCCAGCGGTGCCCGTGCGGGCGGGGCGTTCAGCCCGCCTCGGGCCGCTGCAGCCTGGCCACGAACTTGTAGCGGTCGCCGCGGTAGACCGATCGGACCCACTCCACGGGCTCGCCGCCGGCGTCCAGCGAGTGCCGGGAGAGCATCAGCATCGGCAGACCGACGTCCGTGCCGAGCAGGCCCGCCTCGCGAGGGGTTGCCAGCGAGGTCTCGATCGTCTCCTCGGCCTCGGCGAGGTGGACGTCGTACACCTCGGACAGCGCGGTGTAGAGCGAGGTGTACTTCACCAGCGACCGCCGTAGCGCGGGGAAGCGCTTCGCCGACAGGTGCGTGGTCTCGATCGCCATCGGTTCGCCGCTCGCCAGCCGGAGGCGCTCGATGCGCAGGACGCGTCCGCCGGGTGCGATGTCCAGCAGTCCGGCGAGCGTGTCGTCGGCCGTCACGTAGCCGATGTCCAGCAGTTGCGACGTGGGCTCCAGGCCCTGCGCCTTCATGTCCTCGGTGTACGAGGTCAGCTGGAGGGCCTGGGAGACCTTGGGCTTGGCGACGAACGTGCCCTTGCCCTGGATGCGTTCCAGCCGCCCCTCGACGACGAGTTCCTGGAGCGCCTGACGCACCGTCGTGCGCGAGGTGTCGAACTCGGCGGCGAGCGTGCGCTCCGGCGGGACGGGCGTGCCGGGCGGCAGCGTCTCCGTCATGTCCAGCAAGTGCCTCTTGAGGCGGTAGTACTTGGGCACGCGCGCGGTCCGGGTCGCCGTCCCGTTCTCCGGCTCGGTGCCGGCCCCGTCCGTGGCCATGGCCTGCCTTCCCGACTCGTGTGGTGCTGCCGTCACCGGCTCCTCCGTTGCTTGCGGCTCACATGGTGGCACGGTCCGGTCACGGGTCGTCGCCCTCCCTCAGGTGTCGGTCCGATAACGGACACGACAGCCCTTCTTATACACCCTTGACACCCCTAAAGGTCTAGGCCAAGCTCCCGGGTACTGGTCTAAACCATTAAAGACCAAGTCCCAGCCCCACGAGCAGTACTCGGCGTATGGCTCCGTATGTCCTCGCGGTGGGCGGGGGGTTGCAGCATCCCTGAGGAGGGTGGCGTGAAGCGCAAGCTCATCGCGGCGATCGGCGTCGCGGGCATGATGGTCGGCCTTGCCGCGTGTGGTGACGGCGACAAGGGCGGGGACAAGGCCGGGGCGGACGTCAAGGAGCTCACCGTCTGGCTGACGGTCGACGCCCAGAACAACTGGCCCGAGCTGGTGAAGGCGGCCGACGACGCGGTCGTGAAGAAGCACCCCGGCATCAAGATCAAGCACGAGTACTACGGCTGGCCGGACAAGAACGCCAAGCTCGACGCCGTCCTCGCCACCGACAAGGCCCCCGACGTCGTCGAGATGGGCAACACCGAGATGCTCGGCTACATGGTCAAGGGCGCCTTCGCCGAGGTCGACCCGGAGCAGTTCGACCAGTCCGACGCCTGGCTCGACGGCCTCAGGGAGTCCGTCACCTACGACGGCAAGACCTACGGCGTCCCGTACTACGCCGGTGGCCGTGTCGGCACCTGGCGCAAGGACATCGCCGCCGAGGTCGGAGTGACGGCCCCCCCGAAGACGTACGCCGAGCTGACCGCGGCCCTCGACAAGATCCAGAAGAAGAAGGGCGCCAAGTTCAGCGCCTGGTACCAGCCTTCGCCCGACTGGTACGCCGCGATGTCCTTCGTCTACGGCGCCGGCGGCTCCATCGCCGAGAACGAGGGCGGCCGGTGGAAGGCCAACCTCTCCTCGCCCGAGTCCATCAAGGGCCTCAACGAGTACAAGTCCATCCTCGACAAGTACATGCACGGCGACAAGACGAAGGACGAGTCCGACCGCCACATCGTGTTCGGCCAGGGCAACGCGGCCGCCATCTTCGGTGCGGCGTGGGAGGGCGGCGCGGCGGCGGCCCCGGAGACGGACAAGGTCGGCAAGCTCGCCGACAAGCTCGAGACCTTCGTGATGCCCGGCCCGTCCGGTCAGCCGCTCCCCGTCTTCCTCGGCGGCTCCGACCTCGCCATCCCGGTCAAGTCCGAGGCGCAGGGCGTCGCCGCCGAGTGGATCAACGCCTTCACCGGCGCCCAGGGCCAGAAGGGCCTGCTCGCCAAGGGCAACCTGCCCAACAACAAGACGGATCTGGCGACCCTGAAGAACGACCCGAAGACGGTCGTGCCGGCCACGGCCGCCGAGTCCAACTGGTTCGTCCCGATGGCACCGGGCTGGGGCCAGGTGGAGAAGGCCCAGACCCTGAAGACGATGCTCCAGGAGATCGGCACCGGCAAGAAGTCGGTCGAGGAGGCCGCGAAGGCGGCCGACGAGGCGATCGACGAGGTCATCAACACCAAGTGACCTTCCGGCAGGGCCCCGTCGCCGACGACGGGGCCCTGCTCCCGTACGAGGAGAGGGACCGCTGGGAGCGCCGATGAGTGCCGCAGACACAACCACTGCCAAGGTGCCGCCGACGCGGCCGTCAACAGTCCCGGGTGCCGGTGGGGGGTCCGGGGGAGCGGGAAGGCCGGCCGTGCGGCGGCGCGCGGGCGGCGGGGCCGCGCTCCCGTGGACCCTGCTCGCCCCCTGCCTGCTCGTCCTGCTGCTGGTCCTCGGCTATCCGCTGGCCCGGCTGGTCACCCTCTCGTTCCAGAAGTTCGGGCAGCCGCAGCTGTGGGGCTTCCAGGAGCCCGAGTCGGTCGGCTTCGCCAACTTCGCCAAGATCCTCGGGGACGGGGAGTTCTGGGCCGTCGTCGTCCGGACGATCGTCTTCGCCGGCGGCGCGGTGATCCTCACCATGGTCCTCGGCATGCTCACAGCCCTGCTGCTGCAGCGGGTGTCCGGCTGGGTGAAGACGCTGATCAACATCGCGCTCGTGGCCGGCTGGGGCATGCCCATCATCGTCGCCACCGCCATCTTCAAATGGCTGTTCGACACCGACTACGGAGTCCTCAACTGGCTGCTCAGCAGGCTGCCGGGCGTCGACATGATCGGGCACAACTGGTTCGCCAGCGGCCCCCAGGGCCTCGCCGTCATCATGCTGCTCGTCGTCTGGGGCGCCGTGCCCTTCGTGGTCATCACGCTCAGCGCGGGACTCACCCAGGTGCCCAAGGAGCTCGAGGAGGCCGCCCGGCTCGACGGCGCCGGCTCGTGGGGCGTCTTCCGCTACGTCACCCTGCCGGTCCTCAAGCCCATCATCGTGATGCTCACGACGCTCTCGGTCATCTGGGACATGGGCGTGTTCCCGCAGGTCTTCGTGATGCGGGGCGGCCGTCCGGAGGCCGAGTTCCAGCTGCTGACGACGTACTCGTACGACAAGGCCTTCGTGGTCAACGACTACGGCGGCGGCTCGGCGATCGCCCTGGTCACGGTCGTCCTGCTGCTCGGCGTGGTCGCCGTCTACATGCGCCAGATGCTCAAGATCGGAGAAGTCGAGTGAGCGCCGTGGCCAAGAGCGCCGCCCTGAGCCGCCCCGGGAGGTCCGGCCGCGGCAGGCTCGGTTGGAACCTGCTCGGTCTGCTGGTCTTCGTCGCCGCCGGCTTCCCCGTCTACTGGATGCTGAACACGGCCTTCAAGCCCGCGAAGGACGCGATCGACCCGGACCCGCACTTCTTCCCCGGGACGTTCACCCTGGAGAACTTCTCGCGGGCCTTCGACATCGCCGACTTCTGGGGGCCGGTCGGCCGCAGCCTCGTCGTCTCGCTGGCCGTGGTGCTCATCGGCATCGTGGTCGGCATGCTGGCGGCGCTCGCGATCTCGCGCTTCGCCTTCCGCGGCCGCAAGATCGTGATCGTGGGCATCCTGGCCGTCCAGATGGTCCCACTGGTCGCGATGATCATCCCGGTCTTCCTGCTCCTGAACGACCTGGGCCAGTACGACCGGCTCACCGGCCTGATCATCACGTACCTCACCTTCATCCTCCCCTTCACGGTGTGGACGCTGCGCGGGTTCATCGTCAACATCCCCAGGGAACTGGAGGAGGCGGCGATGGTCGACGGCTGCACCCGTGCCGGCGCCTTCGTGCGGGTGGTCTTCCCGCTGCTCGCCCCGGGCATGGTGGCCACGTCCGTCTACGGCTTCATCCAGGCGTGGAACGAGTACCTGTACGCCCTGATGCTGATGAGTCAGCAGAACCAGACCGCCACCGTCTGGCTCGGCAACTTCACCACCAAGCACGGCACCGAGTACGCGCCGATGATGGCCGGCGCCACGATGATGGCCGTCCCCATCGTGATCCTCTTCCTCCTCGTCCAGCGCAAGATGGCCGCGGGTCTGACGGCCGGCGCAGTGAAGGGATGACGCCTTTCATGACAACGCTCGTGGACCGCACCGACACGCTCACCCGTGACGCCCTCACCGTGCTGCAGCCCGGCTTCGTCGGCACCACAGCCCCCGACTGGCTGCTGCGCAGGATCGGTGAAGGGCTCTCCTCCGTCGGGCTGTTCGGCCGCAACATCGCCTCGCCCGGCCAGCTCAAGGCCCTCACCGCCCGGTTGCGGGCGGAGCGCGAGGACGTCCTCGTCGCGATCGACGAGGAGGGCGGCGACGTCACGCGGCTGGAGGTCCGCACCGGTTCCTCCTTCCCCGGCAACTACGCGCTCGGGTCGGTGGACGACGTCGGGCTGACCCGGGAGGTGGCCGCGGAACTCGGCCGCCGGCTCGCCGAGTGCGGGGTGGACCTCAACTGGGCCCCGTCGGCCGATGTCAACTCGAACTCTGACAATCCGGTCATCGGGGTGCGTTCCTTCGGATCCGACCCCACCCTGGTGGCCCGGCACACCGCCGCGTATGTCCGTGGCCTCCAGTCCGCGGGAGTCGCTGCGTGTACCAAGCATTTTCCGGGACATGGTGACACCGCCGTCGATTCGCACCACGCCCTGCCGCGGATCGATGTGGAGTTGGCCACTCTGCACTCCCGTGAGCTGCAGCCTTTCCGAGCGGCCATCTCGGCGGGTTCCAAGTCCGTCATGAGCGCGCATATCCTGCTACCCGCGCTCGACCGGGATCGCCCGGCGACCCTGAGCCCGCAGGTCCTCACCGGACTGCTGCGCCAGGAGCTGGGCTACGACGGACTGATCGTCACCGACGGCATGGAGATGCAGGCGATCTCCGCGGTCCACGGAATCGAGCGCGGCAGTGTCCTCGCGATCGCCGCCGGTGCCGACGCGATCTGTGTCGGCGGCGGCCTGGCCGACGAGGACACCGTGCTGCGGCTGCGCGACGCGCTGGTCACCGCGGTGCGCAAGGGCGAGCTGCCCGAGGAACGACTGGCCGACGCGGCCGCGCGGGTGCGTGCGCTCGCGGACTGGACCAGGGGGGCCAGGGGGGCGGCATCGGAGCCGGGCGCGGCTTCACAGGAGGGGACCGCGCCCGGCGCCGAGATCGGCCTGACGGCCGCGCGCCGGGCCGTGCGCGTGACGGTGGGGGACCACCCCCGTGAACCGCTGACCACCGCGCCGTACGTCGCCGCGTTCACGCCCGTGGCCAACATCGCCGTCGGTGACGAGACCCCGTGGGGCGTCGCGGCGGAACTGGCCCGCCTGCTTCCCGGTACGGAGACCGGCACGTACGCGGACGCCGCCGTCGACGACGTCCTCATGGCGGCCGGTGGACGGCGCATCGTGGCCGTCGTCCGCGACGCCCACCGCCACCCCTGGATGTCGCAGTCCCTGGACGCCCTCGTCGCCGCCCGCCCCGACACCATCGTCGTCGAGATGGGGCTGAACGCCGCCCCTCCCCGGGGGGCCCTCCACGTGGCCACTCACGGCGCGGCCCGGGTCTGCGGGATCGCCGCGGCGGAGGCCGTCACCGCCACCTGAGGACCACGCGCCCGGCGGCCCCGCGGGGTGTGTCCGACGGCCGGACGGGGCGGCGTACCGTTCCCGTCCGCCCACCGGATCCGAGGGCCCGGACGCCCCGGCGACCGGACACCGGAGGAGGACGGCCGCACACCGGCCGTCGAGCCCGGTCGCGAATACGGCTGTGCCGGGGCCGCCCGATCGACGGGCGGCCCCGGCACAGCCGTTCGTGTGCGCGGTGGCCGACGGCCGGTGCGCGGGGGTGCCCTTCCCCGCCCCGGCCTCGGCTCCGCGCCCGCCTCGGCCCCGGGCTGCCCGGCGCGGGGCGGGCCCGTGCTACAGCCCCTGCCAGGCGGGCTTGTTCGCATACGTGTGGCGGAAGTAGTGCGCCAGCTTCAGCTTCGACGCCGCGGCCTCGTCGACCACCACCGTCGCGTGCGGGTGCAGCTGCAGTGCCGAGGCGGGGCACACGGCCGCGACGGGGCCCTCCACGCTGGTCGCGACCGCCTCGGCCTTGCCCTCCCCGGTGGCCAGCAGCACCAGGTGCCGGGCATCGAGGATCGTCCCGATGCCCTGGGTGATGACGTGGTGCGGCACCTGCTCGATGTCGCCGTCGAAGAAGCGCGCGTTGTCCACGCGCGTCTGCTCGGTCAGCGTCTTGATCCTCGTTCGCGAGGCGAGCGAGGAGCAGGGCTCGTTGAAGCCGATGTGCCCGTCAGTGCCGATCCCCAGCAGCTGCAGGTCGACACCGCCCGCCGTCGCCAGCGCCGCGTCGTACGCCGCGCAGGCGGCCTGGACGTCGTCCGCGCCGCCGTCCGGACCCATGAACGCGTCCGGGCTCAGCCCGAGCGGCTCCACGACCTCGCGCAGCACCACGGAGCGGTACGACTCGGGGTGCCGGGCGGGCAGCCCCACGTACTCGTCGAGCTGTGCTATCCGGGCCCGGGAGACGTCCACGGCCCCGGCCCGGACCTCCGCGGCCAGCGCCTCGTAGACGGGCAGCGGTGTCGAACCCGTGGCCACCCCGAGCAGTGCGTCGGGCTTGCGGCGGAGCAGTTCCGCAATGCCCCGCGCGATGAGTTCCCCGCCTGCCTTGGCGTCCTTGACGATGACAACTTCCACGCTGGGCCTGCCGATCGATTGAAAGGTCATGTGGTATAGACCAATCTAGCAGAACGGGGTGACGCCCCGGTGAATCCCGGCCGAAGGAGGTGCGGTTCCCCGTGGTCGGCGACATCGCCCCGGTGATCGCGGTGGTGGCGGACGGCCGTGGTGGCCAGGCGCTGCAGCCGGTGCTCGAACGGTCGCTCGGCCGCGGCGCCGACCTCTTCGTCGTCGAGTCGAAGCCGCAGGTCGAGGCGGCCTCGGCGGGCTTCGCGCTGCCCATCGCGGGGTGGCGGAGGAGGTCCAGCCGATGCTGGAGATCCTTCCGCTCCGGTCGCCGGCCCGCGAGGTGGCACATCGCCCGCGGTCAGGACCCCGGCGCCCCGCGGGCCCTGGCCAAGGTCACCGAGACGCGCTGACCCGTGCTCCGCGGGGTCCGGGCCGCCGTCGGTCCGCACGCCGGGGTTCCGGCCGCGTTCCGGCCCCTGAAAGACCCGCGGGCCGCGGCGCCGGGACGGGACCCTCAACCCGTCCGGCACCGCAGCCCGGAGTTGCCCGGCCGGCGGGTGTGCGGTCCCGGTCGGCCGTGTGGAGGCCCGCGGCGCAGTCAGGGCAGAGAGCGCCGGGTCCTCGGTCCACCCTCCTGTGCGGGGAGGGCGGAGGTCTTCTGTTGTCCACCGTCCGGACCACGGTCCGGCACGGCGGTGCCATTGTGGACTAGACCATTCTGCCCTGTCCATCCGTCTGCGCACACACTTTTCCGCGCCCATCCTCCCCTACGGAGGCCCGTCCCGTCAGGTTCTCACCAAAGGTACGCTCACAACGTGCCCTCCATGAACGACCTCGTACGCCAGCACACCGCTCTGAGCGAGTCCGACCTCGAGTGGCTGCACCTGCTGGTCTCGGAGTGGCAGCTGCTCTCCGACCTCTCCTTCGCGGACCTCGTCCTCTGGGTCCCCACCCTGGACGGCACACGCTACGTCTCCGTCGCCCAGATGCGGCCGAACACGGGCCCCACCTCCTACCAGGACGACATGGTCGGCCACCTGGTTCCCCGAGGCCGCCGTCCGCTGCTCGACGCCGCGCTCGACGAGGGGCGCATCGTGCGCGAGGGCGATCCCGAGTGGCGCGAGGAGGTGCCGGTCCGGGTCGAGTCGATCCCGGTCCGGCGCGACGGCCGGGTCCTCGGAGTGATCGCGCGCAACACCAACCTGCTGACGGTGCGCACCCCGAGCCGGCTCGAGCTGACCTATCTGCAGTCCGCCTCCGACCTCGCCCAGATGATCGCCGCCGGTGCGTTCCCGTTCCCCGAACAGCAGGTCGACATGGACGCCTCACCGCGCGCGGGCGACGGGTTGATCCGCCTCGACGCCGACGGTGTCGTGCAGTACGCGTCCCCGAACGCCCTGTCCGCGTACCACCGGCTCGGCCTCGCCGCCGATCTGGTCGGGCAGCACCTGGGCCAGATCACTGCCGAACTCGCGCCGTCCCGGGGCCCCGTCGACGAGGCCCTGGTCAAGCTTGCCAGCGGCTACGCGCCCCGGGAGACCGAAGTGGAGGGCAACGGGGGAGTCATCCAGCTCCGTGCCATCCCGCTGAAGCCCAAGGGCACCCGCATCGGCTCCCTCGTACTGCTCCGCGACGTCACCGAACTCCGCCGCCGCGAACGCGAGTTGATCACCAAGGACGCCACCATCCGGGAGATCCACCACCGGGTGAAGAACAACCTCCAGACGGTCGCGGCGCTGCTGCGCCTCCAGGCCCGGCGGATGGACTCCGTGCGCGGCCGGGAGGCCCTCAACGAGGCGGTCCGGCGCGTCGGCTCCATCGCCATCGTCCACGAGACGCTGTCCCAGAACCTGGACGAGCGGGTCGAGTTCGACGAGATCGCCGACCGGGTGCTCGCCATGGTGGCGGAGATCTCGCCCGGCAAGGTCGAGTGCAGGCGCAGCGGCCGCTGCGGGATCCTCGACGCCGAGGTCGCCACGCCGCTCTCCATGGTCCTCACCGAAGTGCTGCAGAACGCGCTGGAGCACGCCTTCGCCCCGGGGGAGCACGGCACGGTCGAGGTGTCGGCGGTGCGCGGCGGTCCCCGCTCGGCCGAACGGCTGCTGATCACGGTGGAGGACGACGGCCGGGGGCTGCCTGCGGACTTCGACCCGCAGACGGCGGGCAACCTGGGACTCCAGATCGTCAGGACCCTGGTGGAGGGGGAGTTGGGCGGCACCTTCGACATGAAACCGGCCACCGGGCGGGGGACCCGGGTCGTCCTCGACATTCCCGTGCAGAGCGAGAAGTAGCCGGCGCACCGCCCCAAGAGGCTTCCCCCGCGGTCACGCCGCGGCCGGGACGGGGCGCGGGCTCCCGGGCCCTCCCCGTGCAAGGCAGCGAGCCCCGCGTGCAAAGCAGCGAGCCCCGGACCGTTCGTGATGGTCCGGGGCTCGAAAGCTTCGGGATACTGCTGCGCGCTGCGGCTCGGGGGCGGTGAATGCGTACTCGCCGTACGCGCCGCCGGGCTCAGGCTGTTAGCAGGGGGCCGTCAGGCGCTTGCGTTGCGCGCCCGGTTGCGGGCGGCGCGGCGCTTCATCGCGCGGCGCTCGTCCTCGCTGAGGCCACCCCAGACGCCGGAGTCCTGGCCGGACTCGAGCGCCCACTGCAGGCACTGCTCCATGACGGGGCAGCGACGGCAGACGGCCTTGGCTTCCTCGATCTGCAGCAGCGCAGGACCGGTGTTGCCGATGGGGAAGAACAGCTCGGGGTCTTCCTCGCGGCAAACGGCGTTGTGACGCCAGTCCATGGCTGCTACCTCTCTTGGTTTTACGTGCAGGTTGCTTGTGAATGTGAACGCTTTCACGAATCCCCCCGCAAGTGAAGGGCCGACGCCCAGATGAACTGGTTGCGGTCCAGGTTGAGGAGGGGTTCTGGCTCTCCGTGGAGGCCGGTCCTGCGGGCCGTCCCGATCGCCATGTAGAGATTCGCAAACCTCGGCGGCGGATACAACCCCTTCCGGAAAGTTTTTTTTGATTCCTCGGTGTCGACTAGGTCACAGCCGTACTTCCATGGGGTGGACCCGCGCCTAAACGTTCGAGTGGAAGGACTTTTGCCCCTTCCGCTCACACAATCACACGCAGTGCACGGCGTACGCCTGTGAACGTCACGCTGCTGCGCAGTCCGAGGTGGTCGCCGTCCATCTGGAAGGGCAGCGCCACCTTCGAATGCAAGGTGAAGTCCGTGAGGTCGTGAAAAGAGGCCACGTGCTTGCCGCGAGGGCCGCGATCCGGGGTCGAGGTGAGCAACTGGGTCGCGTAGCGGGCCAGGGCGGCGGTCGAGAGCCGGCTCAGGCCGAGTACGTCCAGGGCGCTGTCGAAGGACGCCGCCGGAGCCGCGTACACCGGACGGTTCCCCAGATACGTCCAGGGAGAGGTGTTGCAGACGATGGACAGCACCAGATCGCGCACGGGGTCCGCCCCGGGGCGTTCCAGGGTGATCGCGCCGCTGCGGCGGTGCGGGTCGGCGAGGAACTGCCGTGCCGCCTGGCGTATGTAGAGGGAGTGCGTGGAGATCCTGCCGCGCTCCCGCTGCTGCTCGACCCGGCCGACGACCCCGGCGTCGAAGCCGAAGCCGGCACAGAACGTGAACCAGCGCGGCGGAACGCCCTCGTCCGGGGTGTCCGGCGTACCGGCCGCCGTGCCGAGGCCGACCGTGCGGCCGCTGCCCGTCTCCAAGGCGTCCAGGATCGCTCCGGTGGCCTCCACGGCGTCGTTCGGCAGCCCGAGGGCGCGGGCGAAGACGTTCGTGGAGCCGCCCGGGACGACGGCGAGGCGCGGCAGGGCGTCCGGGTCGGGGCCCGCGTGCAGCAGTCCGTTCACGACCTCGTTGACCGTGCCGTCGCCGCCCAGTGCCACGACCAGGTCGATGTCGTCGGAGTCGGCGGCGCGGCGGCCGAGGTCGCGGGCGTGGCCGCGGTACTCGGTGGTGACGGCCTCCAGCTTCATCTCGCTCGCGAGGGCGTGGATGAGCACGTCACGGGTGCGGGCACTGGTGGTGGTTGCCGCCGGATTGACCACGAGGAGTGCGCGCATGGCCGCCAGCGTACCTACCAAGGGGTACGCGGCCCAGTCCGGGGCGAGCGGCCCCGATACCGCCCGTCCCGCGGGGCGCACCGGGCCCGGGGCTACCCTGCAGGGGTGAGCAGTGCTGAGCAGACCCCTGAGACCTCCCCCGGTGCATCCGCGAAGCGGCCCGGCCGGCTGACCGCGGCGGCCGCCCTGTGCGGGCTGGAGGCCCTGGCCCTGTTCGCCGGCGGCCTCTACATGCTGGTCTCGGGCCTGACCGGTGCCCCGGAGAGCACGTCCCAGGCCGAGACGGGCGGAGTGACGCTGATCGCGCTTGGCGTCATCCCCCTGCTCGCGGCGCGCGGACTGCTGCTCGGGCGCAGCTGGAGCCGTGGGCCCGCGATCATCACCCAGATCATGGCGCTGCCGGTGGCCTGGACCCTGCTCCGCTCCTCGGGCGCACTGATCCCCGCGGGCATCGTGCTGGCGGTCGTGGCCGTCACCTCGCTGGTGCTGCTGCTCGACCCGCGCACGACGGAGGCGCTGGGCATCCGCGGCCGCGCATAGCCTCCGGCGGTCGGGGGAGGCGTACGTACGCCCGTCCGGAACCGCCGGAGGGTCACTCCTCGACCAGGAGCTTTTCGCGGAGCTGTGCGAGCGTGCGGGCCAGGAGGCGGGAGACGTGCATCTGGGAGATGCCGACCTCCTGCGCGATCTGCGACTGCGTCATGTTGCCGAAGAAGCGAAGGAGCAGGATCCGCTTCTCCCGGGGCGGCAGGTCCTCCAGCAGCGGCTTCAGCGACTCGCGGTACTCGACGCCCTCCAGCGCCTCGTCCTCGGCGCCCAGGGTGTCCGCGACCGCCGGGGACTCGTCGTCGGTGTCCGGGACGTCCAGGGAGAGCGTCGAGTACGCGTTGGCGGACTCCAGGCCCTCCAGGACCTCCTCCTCGGAGATGCCGAGGCGCTCGGCGAGCTCGTGGACCGTGGGGGAGCGGCCGTGCTGCTGGGACAGCTCCGCCGTCGCCGTGGTCAGCGCGAGCCGCAGCTCCTGCAGCCGCCGCGGCACCCGCACCGCCCAGCCCTTGTCGCGGAAGTGCCGCTTGATCTCGCCCACGACGGTCGGCGTCGCGTACGTCGAGAACTCTACGCCCCGGTCCGGGTCGAACCGGTCCACGGACTTGATCAGCCCGATCGTCGCGACCTGGGTCAGGTCGTCGAGCGGCTCCCCGCGGTTGCGGAAGCGGCGGGCCAGGTGCTCCACCAGGGGCAGGTGCATCCGCACCAGCTGGTTCCGGAGCTCGGCGCGCTCGGGGGAGCCCTCCGGAAGTCTGCGCAGCGCGATGAACATCGAGCGCGCCTCGCTCCGGTCGTTCGGAGCGTGGTGCCCGTGTTCCTTGAGGTCGTGCTCGTGCTCGCTCATGGCCGCCCTCTGCCAGTGCTTCGCCTGGGAGGTACCCCCAGCCTGCTTCTGCTCCGCCGCGGCCGGGAGGCCGTCACGCTCGTCCACCGGGTGCGGCCTGGCCTGCTGCTCCGGGATGCCCGCCGGTGCGCCGCCCGGCTCCGCAGGAGCCGTGCGACCGCCGTTCGGCGTTCCGGGAGTCCGCTCCTCGTCGCGCACCGGACCGTCCCCGTCCCTCACGCCGGCCCGGGTCCCGCGCCGCGCTGTTTGTACAGGCTGATGGAGACCGTGCGGTCCTCCGCCACGGAGGAGTCGACCTTGCCGGCCAGTGCCGAGAGCACCGTCCAGGCGAAGGTGTCGCGCTCCGGGGCGCGACCGTCGGTCGTCGGGGCCGAGACCGTGACCTCCAGGGAATCGTCGACGAGCCGGAAGACGCAGCTGAGGACGGATCCGGGGACGGCCTGCTGCAGCAGGATCGCGCAGGCCTCGTCGACCGCGATGCGCAGGTCCTCGATCTCGTCGAGCGTGAAGTCCAAGCGCGCCGCGAGACCGGCCGTGGCCGTACGCAGCACGGACAGGTAGGCACCCGCAGCGGGCAGCCGGACTTCCACGAAGTCCTGAGTCCCGGGCTCGCCTGCGATCTGGGACACCCTCACCTCCAAGGTGGCACAAGGTCGATCGAGGCTCCGGAAGGGCGGTCCCGGAGCCGAGTACTGCGCGTCGGTGCGCAGCCAGTACCTCGACTGGCGACGCTATCGCGATCCATGGTGCCGTGTCGCCGGGACCCCTACCCGACTCTGTCACTCATGGTAAGCACATGAGTACGCACAGTGGCTAGTGTTCGGCGGTCCTCAATTGCGAGAAATCGGCGGAGCTTTGACGTACCCAGACGTCAGACGATCGAACCGTCCGGAAAGCACCATCGCCAGCTCTCTCCGTGCTCCAGGGTACGCATCACCGGATGTCCCTCCTGCTCGGAGTGGTGCGACGCGTGCCGGCCCGGCGACGAGTCGCAGCATCCCACGTGCCCGCACGTCAGACAGACCCGCAGCTGCACCGGGTGCGTCCCCGCCGCCCGGCACGCGAGGCACGTGTCGCTGAGGGGTGCGGGTTCGGGGCGCGGCAGGTCGAGAAGGTGCGGGCACTCGCTCATGATGGCCAGGTTACGACGTGGGTGAGCGGGCGAGGGGCGGATCATGGAGGCATTGTCGGTGGTGGCGCTGGTCGCGGCGAGCGCCGCGGTCGCGGGTATCGCCCGCAGGACGGTGGTGCCCGCGCCCCTGCTGCTGGTCGCCGTCGGCCTGGTCGCCTCGTACCTGCCGGGCGTCCCCGACTACACGCTGGACCCGCACATCGTCCTGCCGCTGATCCTGCCGCCGCTGCTGCACATCGCGGCCGTCGACAGCTCGTACCTCGACCTGCGGGCCAACATCAGGCCGATCGCCCTGCTGTCCGTCGGCTACACGCTCTTCGCGACCCTCGTCGTGGGGTGGGCGGCGCACCTGGTGATCCCCGGCCTGCCGCTGACCGCGGCGCTGGTGCTGGGCGCCGTGGTCGCCCCGCCGGACGCCGTGGCGGCGACCGCGGTCGCCCGCAAGCTCCGGCTGCCCGGCCGGATCACCACGATCCTCCAGGGCGAGTCCCTGGTGAACGACGCCACCGCGATCACCGCGTACCGGGTGGCGCTGGCGGCGGCCGTCGGCGAGGGCATCACCTGGGGGGAGGGCGTCCTGATGTTCCTCGTCGCGGCGGCCGGCGGCATCGGCGTCGGCCTGGTGCTGATGGTGCCGATCCACTGGCTGCGCACCCATCTCCGGGAGCCCCTGCTGCAGAACACCCTGTCCCTGCTGATCCCCTTCGTCGCCTACGCCGCCGCGGAGCACGTCCATGCCTCCGGCGTGCTGGCCGTCGTGGTCGTCGCCCTCTTCCTCGGGCACCGGTCCTGGCAGGTCGACTTCGCCACCCGACTCCAGGAGGAGGCGGTCTGGCGGATGGTCGCCTTCATCCTCGAGTCGGCCGTCTTCGCGCTGATCGGACTGCAACTGGCTCAGGTGGTGCGGAAGCTCGGTTCGTTCTCGGTCCAGGAGGCCGCCTGGTACGCCGTGGTCGTCTTCGTCGTCGTGGTCGTGTCCCGCTTCGTGTGGGTCTTCCCCGGGACCTTCGTCCCGCGCATGCTGTCCAAGCGCATCAGGGAACGCGAGCCCGGGGTGGACTGGCGGACCCCGGTGATCGTCGGCTGGGCCGGCATGCGGGGCGTGGTGTCCCTGGCGATCGCCTTCTCCATCCCGATCCTGACGGCGGACGGGGAGCCCTTCCCGGCACGCAACCTGATCCTGTTCCTCACCTTCACCACGGTGATCGGCACCCTGGTCGTGCAGGGGCTCAGCCTGCCGGCGCTGATCCGCGTCCTGAGGCTCCCGGAGCGCGACCGACGGAGCGTCACCCTGGTCGAGGCGCAGGCGCAGAGCGAGGCGTCCCGGGCCGCGGAGCGACGCCTGGAGGAGCTCGTCGCCGATCCGGTCAACGCCCTCCCGGAGCCGCTGCACGACCGACTGCGCGCGGTCCTGGAGCGGCGCAGGAACTCGCCCTGGGAGCGGCTCGGGGCGGTCAACCCCGCCACGGGCGAGTCCGCGGACGACACCTACCACCGCCTCACCCGTGAGGTGATCCAGGCCGAGCGCGAGGTGTTCGTGCGGCTGCGGGACGAACGGCGGATCGACGACGAGATGATGCGGGCGCTGCTGCGGCGGCTGGATCTCGAGGAGGCGGCCGCCTACCGCGAGGCCGCGGACTGAGGCCGGCCGGTGATCACCGCGGCGACGGTGGTCCCGGGCGGGAACGCGCCCTCGCCCGCGAGGGCGACGAGCCCGTAGAGCATTTTGGCGACATAGAGACGTTCCACGGGCAGTCCGTGACGTGCTTCGAAATCCCGCGCGAACGCGTCGAGGGCGGGCGGGACACGCGCGTAGCCGCCGAAGTGGAACCGCTCGTCGAGCGACCAGTCGCCGGCCGGTCCGCCGAACGCCTCCTTCTGGAGGGCGCCCGTCCGCTCGCCGAGGAAGCCTCCCCTGAGCACGGGGAAACCGAGTGCCCGCGCTCCGTCCCCGAGTCCGGCGGCGAGCCCCGCGAGCGTGCCGCCCGTCCCGCACGCCACGGCCGCCACATCGGCCTCGCCGCGGAGTTCGCGGCCGAGCACCGTGCAACCCCGTACCGCGAGGGCGTTGCTGCCGCCCTCGGGAACGACCCGGCACCGCTCCGGCCCCCCGAAGCGTTCCAGGAGCCCCCCGAGCACCTCCGGATCGGACGCGCGGCGGTAGGTGGCCCGGTCCACGAAGTGCAGCCGCATACCGTCGGCGGCGCAGGCGGCCAGCGACGCGTTGAGGGGCTTCCCGGCGAGCTCGTCGCCCCGGACGACGCCGACCGTGGGGAAGCCGAGCAGCCGCCCGGCGGCGGCCGTGGCGCGCAGGTGGTTGGAGTACGCGCCGCCGAAGGTCAGCACGGTGCGGCCCGCCGCCGCGCGGAGGTTCGGTGCCAGCTTGCGCCACTTGTTGCCCGGCAGGTCCGGATGGATGAGGTCGTCCCGTTTGAGCAGCAGGCGCACCCCGTGCCGCGCGAAGCGCTCGTCCGCCACCGGTTCCAGGGGGGAGGGCAGCCGGGGCCGGAGGGCGGCGAGGTCGAACACGTTCACCCCGCCATTCTCGCCGCCCCTGCCGAGACGTTCACCCCGCCGTGCCCGGCGGGACGGTCGGGGCGCCCGGTTCACACGGACCGCGTCATTTGAGCCGTTCCGTGATCCGGGCGCGCATGGCGTTCATCGTGAAGCCCCGCGGGTCGATCTTCCCCGGCTGCCACTCCAGGTGCCCGATCACCGACCGGGCGTTCCACCCGTGGCGCCGGCAGACGGCGGCGGCCGCCTTCTCGACGGCCTCCAGCTGGACCTCCGGCCAGGGGTCCCCGCCGTCGCCGAGGTTCTCGCACTCGAATCCGTAGAAGTGCCGGTTCCCGTCCGTGTTCGCCTCGTCGTCGGGAGGGAGCGCCTTCTCGGCGATGACGGCGCGCAGCACGTCGTCGTCGCCGAGCCCGGCGTGGTTGGCCCTGCCGTAGCCGACCAGGTGGACCTTGCCGTCCTTGGCGATGACGCCGTGGCACAGCGGACCGGGCAGGCCCGCGTAGCCGTCGCGACAGATGCGTACGGTGTCCGCGGTGCCCCTGGTGGCGGTGTGATGGATCATCACCCCGTGCACGGGACCCCAGGGGCCTTTGTGGTTGCGGTTGTGGGTGCGCCAGTCGCCGACCTGGACGACCGTCAGCCCCTCGTCGCGCAGTGCGTCGAGGAAGCTGTCCGCGGACATGGGTGGGGCCATGGCCGACTCCTTCACGGCTGGAAGTGTTCGTACGTGGCTTCTACCCCAACCCCCGTGACCAGGCGATCCGTTCGGGCGCTGTGCGAGCCGATCCGGCCAGTGCGCCGATCGGGCGGAAAACGCACGCCATGCCCCGCACATCCCGGTCTAGTCCCACTCATTTGTGTAATGGCGCGCCCGCACAGCGTGCTGGAAGGCTCTTCGTCGCAGGTCAATCCATGATTGCGAAGGAGTCCCATGTCGGTTGGTTCGGTTGGTGACGAGGTGCGTGAGGGCGGCCAGGACGCGGCACTGCCGCAGCAGAGTCTCGGTACGGCCGCCGCGCGGAACCTGGCGACCACCACCAAGTCGGCGCCCCAGATGCAGGAGATCACCTCCCGGTGGCTGCTGCGGATGCTGCCCTGGGTCCAGGTGCAGGGCGGTACGTACCGGGTGAACCGTCGGCTCAGCTACTCGGTGGGCGACGGGCGCGTCACCTTCGTCCAGACGGGCAGCCAGGTCGAGGTCATCCCGGCCGAGCTCGGTGAGCTGCCGCCCCTGCGGGGGTACGACGACGAGGCCGTGCTGCGCGAGATGGCCCAGCGCTGCCGGCAGGTGCGGTTCGCGCCGGGCGACGTACTGGCGGCCAAGGGCGAGACGGCGGACCGGGTGTTCCTGCTCGCGCACGGCCGGGTGGAGCAGATCGGCACCGGTCCCTACGGCGACGAGGCCGTGCTCGGCGTCCTCGCCGACGGCTCCTACTTCGGTGACAGGTCGCTGGTCGACGGCGACGCCGTCTGGGAGTTCACCGCCCGGGCCGGCACCGCGTGCGTCGCGCTGGAGCTCACCCGGCAGGACGTGCTGACCCTCGCGGACCGCGCCGAGTCCCTCGCAGGCCATCTCCTGTCCGTGGCGTCGATCCCCCACCAGCGGACCAACAGGTACGGGGAGGCCGCCATCGACCTCTCCGCCGGCCATGTCGGCGAGGCCGTCGTCCCGCACACCTACGTCGACTACGAGGCCGCCCCCCGCGAGTACGAACTGAGCGTCGCCCAGACCGTGCTGAAGGTCCACAGCCGCGTCGCGGACCTCTACAACCAGCCGATGAACCAGACCGAGCAGCAGTTGCGGCTGACGGTCGAGGCGCTGCGCGAGCGTCAGGAGGACGAACTCGTCAACAACAAGCAGTTCGGGCTCCTGGCCAACTGCGACTACGGTCAGAGGCTGCAGCCCCACGACGGCGTGCCGGGGCCGGACGACATGGACGAGCTGCTGTCCCGGCGGCGCGGCTCCAAGCTCTTCCTCGCCCACCCCAGGGCCATCGCCGCCTTCGGCCGGGAGTGCAGCAGGCGGGGCATCTACCCGGACACCGTCGACATCGGGGGGAACCGCATCCCCGCCTGGCGCGGTGTACCGATCTTCCCGTGCAACAAGATCCCGATCTCGGACGCCCGGACCACCTCGATCATCTGCATGCGTACGGGCGAGGAGGACCAGGGGGTGGTCGGCCTGCACCAGACCGGCATCCCCGACGAGATCGAACCCAGCCTCTCCGTGCGCTTCATGGGCATCGACGAGCAGGCGATCATCTCCTACCTGGTCACGGCCTACTACTCGGCGGCCGTCCTGGTGCCGGACGCCCTCGGTGTGCTGGAGAACGTCGAGGTGAGCCGCTGGCGCTGACGCCCGGAGCCGCTCGTCCGGCGCCGATCCGGCGGGGGCGGCCCGGCGCCGCCCCGCCCCATCCCTTCAGCAGAGGACGTGACCGTGACCATGACCAGTCCGGACGCCGCCGCCACCGACGCCCATGAGGCGGCGCGGCTCCTGGAACGCACCCGCAGCGCCGTCGACCCCCGGCTGCGGGACACCGTCGAGTCCCTTCCCGGTTCCATGCGCCGAGTCGCGATGTACCACTTCGGCTGGGAGCACGCCGACGGCACGCCGGCCGCCGGGGCGGCGGGCAAGGCGATCCGGCCCGCCTTGGTGCTCGCCGCCGCCCGGGCGCTGGGCGGGGAGCCGCAGCAGGCGGTGCGCGCCGCCGCGGCCGTCGAACTGGCGCACAACTTCACGCTGCTCCACGACGACGTGATCGACGAGGACGCGACCCGCCGGCACCGGCCCACCGCCTGGACGGTGTTCGGCACCCCGGACGCCATCGTCGCGGGCGACGCCATGCTGGCCCTGGCGCTGCGGCTGCTGGCGGAGGACCGGCACCCGGCCGCGGCGGCGGCCTCGGCCCGGCTCGCTGCCTGCGTGATCGAGCTCTGTGCCGGCCAGCAGGCCGACTGCGCCTTCGAGCAGCGCGGACCGGGGGAGGTCTCGCTGGACGAATGCCTCGCCATGGCAACGGCCAAGACCGGGGCGCTGCTGGGCTGCGCCTGTGCTCTCGGCGCGCTGTACGCGGGGGCGGGGGAGGAGGAGATCGCCGCGATGGACGCCTTCGGGCGGGAGGCGGGCCTGGCCTTCCAGTTGATCGACGACCTCATCGGCATCTGGGGCGACCCGGACCGCACGGGCAAGCCCGCGGGCGCCGATCTGGCCGCGCACAAGAAGTCGTTGCCGGTGGTGGCCGCCCTCGGCTCGGGCACCGGGGCGGGGGCGGAGCTCGCCGAACTGTACGCCGGGCCGATGGACGCCGGGGCGGTCGCCCGAGCGGCCGACGCGGTGGAGCGGGCCGGCGGCCGGGACTGGGCCCAGCTGCAGGCGGCGGACCGGATGGCCCGGGCCGTTCAGCAGCTGTCCCGTGCGGTGCCGGACCTCAAGGCGGCGGGGGACCTGCTCTCCCTGGCGGAGTTCGTCACGCGCCGCAGCCGCTGAGCGCGGGCGGGCCGGTGCGTGACACCGGCGGGCAACTCTAATATCGCAGCGGCCAGTTGACGATCGCGGAGAGGCGGCCCGGGCATGGGCGTACGGATACGGCAGGCGGGGGAGCGGGACCGTGGGACGGTGGTGCGACTGCTCGACGAGGCGTTCATGCACGACCCGGTCAGCAGCTGGGTCTTCCCCGACGAGGCCCACCGCCGCCGGGTGCACGGGGTCTTCCTCGGGGTCTTCCTCGACATCGCCCTCGCCGAGGGGCGGGTCGACATGACCGAGGACGGAACCGCCGCTGCGCTCTGGCTCCAGGTGCCCGCGGAGGCGCCCGAGGAGGAGGACGACACCCCCGCCCGGATGCGGGAGATCGCCGATCCGGACAACGAGCGGGCCGAGCTCGTCGGCCGGCTCACCGGTGCCGTCCATCCGCGGGGCAGGGCGCACGAGTACCTGCTGCTGGTCGCCGTCTCCCCGGAGCGGCAGGGCGAGGGGCTCGGCACGGCCCTGCTCGCGCCCGCCCTGGAACGGTGCGACAGGGAGGGGCTGCCCGCCTATCTGGAGGCGAGCAGTGCCCGCAGCACCCGGCTCTACGAGCGGCTCGGTTTCGCTCCCACGGACCGTACCGTCCAGCTTCCCGACGGCCCGCTGATGTGGCCCATGTGGCGGGAGCCCGCCGCGCCGGGGCCCGAGGGCACGAGGCGGATCTCCGCTCCGTAGCGTCGGCGCCACGGTCCGGCGCACCGGACGGCCGCCGGCCGCGGTGCCGGACACGGTGGGCCGGAGCCGGAGCCGGGGCGGTGGTCCGGGCCGGCGACCGGCTCGGCTCCGGTCGCCTGGTGCCGATCCCGGTCGGCTCGGTCGGGACGACCGCGGGCGGAGGGTCATCTCGGCTCGGGTACCGGGAGGCGGTCGTCCACCCCGGCGGCGCGCCGCTCGTGCGCCGACGTGCCGGCTGTCGCGTCCGCGCGTGCACCCGCCGCGCCCCGTCGCGGGCCTCGGGGCATCGGCGGCCCGCCCCCCGGAACCTCCTCAACGCGCCTTCCGCAAAAGGCGCTTGCGTAACCACTACGACTGGAGCACTATGGATGCAGTGGTTCGGGCCGCGAGACCGGTCCGGACCTCGGACCCCGACGACAGCAGAGGACCGGATTGCGTCACCTCACGTACTTCATCGCCTGCTCCATCGACGGCTTCATCGGAGACCCGAGCGGCGACGCCTCGTCCATGTTCGGCTTCGTCGACGGGGAGTACCTGGAGTTCCTGAAGTCCGAGTACCCCGAGACCATCCCCGTCCAGGGGCGAGAGGCGCTGGGCCTCCAGGACTCCCCGAACAGGCACTTCGACACCCTGCTCCAGGGCCGGGCCAGTTACCAACTGGCGCTCGACGCCGGGATCACCAGCCCCTACGCCCAACTGCGCGAGTACGTCGCCTCGCGCACGCTGGAGAAGTCGCCCGACGCGGGCGTCGAGATCATCGCCGACGACCTGGTCGGCAGGGTGCGCGCCCTCAAGGCCGAGGACCGCGACCTCGGCATCTACCTCTGCGGCGGCTCGCAGATCGCCGGCGAACTGCTCGACGAGATCGACGAACTGGTGATCAAGACCTATCCCCAGGTCTACGGCAGCGGTATGCCCATGTTCGGCGCCGGATTCGCCGTCACCGACTTCACCCTGGACTGGGTGCGCAGCTTCGGTAACGGCGTGCTCGTACGGAAGTACCGCAGGAAGCGGTAGCCGCGTGGGCCGGGCGGCCACCGGGCCGCGTGAGCGCTGTTCGTCCTGGGCGTGCCGCCCTATCCTGGATCCATGGGCAGCGAAGGACGTCGGACCGTCCGCGGCCCGCAGGACGAGTACACGTGTCCGACCTGCGGACAGCCCGTCGGTTCCGCCATCAGACGACGCAAGGTGCTCGGTGTGTTCGTCCCGGAGTGGGGGCCCGGTCCCTGTCACAACTCCGCGTGCACGCGCAGTACCCGGGACGCCCCCGAGGCGGGGCGCGGGCGGGGTACGGAAGACGCGAAGGGGGCGAACGAGGAGTCGGCCGCGGGTCCGTCCGGCTGACCCGGGCGGCGCAGAAGCGTTCGAGTGCCGACCGGCTGTGCAGCGCGGCCGGTCGGACCGCTACAGTCCGCGCCATGTCAACGGAGTCGACGGACGTGTGGACCGGCTGGTACCGGGACCGCCGGGGTGCGGAGGCGATCGCGCTGGCGATCGCCCCGAGCGGGCACGGAGTGAGCACCCGCATCAGGGGAGCCGAGTACGAAGGGCCGAGTTTCGCCGCCCTGGGCGCTGCGGAATCGGGCGAACGCCTGTCCGGCTGCGTCCTGGAATGGGACATGCCGCTGCCCGTCACTCTCGACGGGGCGGCGGAGCGGGCCACGCTCAGCTGCCTGCTGACCCTCGGCGAGGCAGGGCCCGAGGGCGCGCCCGGCAGGGTGGACCTGAACCTCACCCTGCACTTCGGCGGTACGGCGTACGAGTCCGGGGTGGCCGACGGCGACTTCGACGAGGCACTCGGGCGGATCCGGCGGCAGTTGCCGGAGGGCGCCGACCTCGGCGGGAAGCTGCTGGAAAGCGCCTGACGGCCCGTCGTGGCGCACTCACCGCCAGGCGAACGCCCCGTGCCCGGGCGGGAACCCGGGCACGGGGCACCGTGGGGGGCGTGCGTCAGGAGGCCCTGGCGAGGGCGGCCGCGAGGCCGTTCGCCCAGAGTCGGTTCACCCGGGCCCCGCTCGGCCGCGTCGGGGTACGCGTTCTGGCAGGAGGTGCCGGGACCGCCGCCCGACATCAGTTCACTGCAGGGACCGGAGTAGTGGTCGGGGAGCCCGAGCACGTGGCCGGTCTCGTGGGCGGTGACCCGGGTGGAGTTGTACTGCTGGTTCTGCCGGTAGTCGAGGAAGATGTAGCCGCGGCCGTGCCCGTCGGTGCTGGCGTACGAGCCGCGCGGATCGTTGCCCTCGTAGTACCGGAAGTCCGGGTTGGAGCCCTCCTGCAGCCGCACGTTCGACACGGAGCCGTTCCATATCCGCGTGCTGCTGGCTATCTGGGAGCGGAAGCTCGGTGCGCTGCTCGCGTTGTAGACGACGGTGACGGCCAGGGCGCCGGGGTTCTGGGCCCGCTTCTCGGCCACCGACTTCACCACCGCGTCGAAGAACGCCTTGGTGGCGCGGGCGTCCTCTGCGGAACCGTGGTACGCCGCGGCCCGGCCGGTGGGGACGGCGGGGCCGGCGGAGTCGGGAGCCGGGGCGGCGGTGGCGGGTACGGCGGAGGCCAGGGCGGCGGCGAGGCCCAGACCGAGTGCGGCGGAGAGTAACGCCCGTGGGCGTCGCTCGGGGTGTCTCATGGGGGGTGCTCCTCATCCGAGTGGGGATCGGTGAGGAGAGTGTCGGGGAGCCCACCGGCCCGCGGATGATGCCAACTGGCGATAACACCGCGGTATCACGAGCAGGACCAGCCCCAATTCCCTTGTAAATCAAGGAAATTGGAGCGACACAGGTGTCTGGTGTGACGATGGGCGCCGTCCTACTCTCGCAGTATGGAGCTGGAGGTGAGGCACCTGCGCGTGCTGTGCGCGATCGCCGACGCGGGCAGTCTGCACAAGGCCGCCCGTCGGCTGGGCATGAGCCAGCCCTCCCTGACGACCCAGCTCCGCCGGATCGAGAACGCCCTTGGCGGCGAGTTGTTCCTCAGGGAACGCACGGGCTGCCGACCCACCCCGCTCGGCCGTGCCGTCCTCAGCCGGGCCCGCCCGCTGATCGCCGGGCTGTCAGCGCTCGTGACGGAGACCCGGGCCGCGGTTGCCCGCGCGGACGACCCCCGGCTGCGCATCGGCTCCACGGCGAGCCGCGCCCTCGCGGGCTGGCTGAGACGGCTCAGACAGCGACTGCCCGACGGCACGGACCTCTCCCTGCACATGAACGTCTCCGCCGGCACCCTGCTGCGCATGGTCGCCGCCGGGCACCTGGACGTGGCGTTCGTCCACGAGGTCGAGGGCTGCCCACTGCTGGTGCCGGAAGGGCTGGAACGGCGGGTCCTCATGGAGCGCGAACCGCAGTTCATCTCCATGGCCCGCGACCACCCGGCCGCCGCGGCCCCGGTGGTCGACCTCACCGACCTCGCCGAGGACCGCTGGATGGTGGACCCGACGGTCGACGGCGAGTGGGACGGACTGCGCCGGGTGCTCACCGCCGCGGGGATCCATCCGCAAGTGCTGCACGCCGACTACCACACCGCCACGTCCCTCATCGTGGTCGGCGAGGGGGTCGCCCCCTGCCAGCCCACCTCGGGCCGGCGCGACGACATGGCGATCCGCCCCCTGCGCGACGATCCGCTCGCGGTACGGCTGCTGCTCTACCGGCGCCCCGGCCCCGGCGCGGAGACGTTCGCCCTCGTGTACGCCGAACTCCTCGCCGCCTACCGGGAGGTGGCCCTCCGCGCCGCCCCGTACCGGCAGTGGCTGCTGCGCAACAGGAGCCCGCTGCTGCACACGCCGACGGCTTGAACCCGCTCCGGCGGCCCCTTCGGGGGACCGGACCGCCGCGCGGCCCGGCCGGGCAGCACGATCCGCGGGACTGCAGCCGGTTCGTTCAATAGGACCGCACCCGGGCCGCCCTGGACGCCGTGCTCGGCGGCCTGCGGCCCGGGTGCGGACCCCGGAGACACTGCAACCAAGGAAATTGCAGGTCAGGGGGCATGATCGAAGATCAGGCCTTCTTCGTCTCCCAGAAGATGCGGTCGATCTCGGCGATGAGCTCCAGGGCCTTCTCGCCCGTCTTCGGGTCGGTCGAGGCCTTGGCCGCGGAGAGCGCCTTCAGGGTCTCGTTGACCAGCTGGTGCAGCTCCGGGTACTTCTCGAAGTGCGGGGGCTTGAAGTAGTCGCTCCAGAGCACCGACACGTGGTGCTTGGCGAGCTCCGCGCGCTGCTCCTTGATCACCGTGGCACGGGCCTGGAAGTGCGGGTCGTCGTTCGCGGCCATCTTCTCCTGCACGGCCTTGACCGACTCGGCCTCGATTCGGGCCTGGGCCGGGTCGTAGACGCCGCAGGGCAGGTCGCAGTGGGCGCTGACCTTCACCTTGGGGGCAAACAGGCGGGAGAGCATTGAGCTGTCCTTCCTCGTGATCGTCTTCTCAGGTGGGACATTACTCCGTGAGTGGCGCGTTTTCGCGAGTGCCCCCTGCGGCTTCGGCCAAAAGTCCAGGGTGACCATGGGACGTGTGGCGGAAGACACCGAGGGACCCGGAGGTGGCCGATGACGGAGCAGGGGCGGGAGCCGAGTGCGCCCTTCGGGGTCGCGGAGGTGGCCGGGCCCTCCATGCATCCCACGCTGGCGCACGGGGACCGGCTGCTGGTGCACTACGGGGCCGCCGTCCGGCCCGGGGACGTGGCCGTGCTCCGGCATCCGCTGCAGCAGGACCTGCTGATCGTGAAGCGGGTGGTCGAGCGGCGCCGGGAGGGCTGGTGGGTGCTGGGCGACAACCCGTACGCGGAAGGGGACAGCCGGGTGTTCGGCACGGTGCCCGAGGGCCTGTTGCTGGGCCGGGTACGGGCGCGGTACCGGCCGCGCCCGCAAGGTCAGAGGTCGGCGCTCGGGCTGCTGGCCTGGGCGTTCTCCGCGGTGCGGCCCGTGCTCTCCGACCGCTCGGTCTCCAGGCGCTTGCGTGCGCGGTAGGCGGCGACGTTTGCGCGGGTGGCGCAGCGGTCCGAGCAGTAGCGGCGCGAGCGGTTGGTGGACGTGTCCAGGTAGGCGTTGCGGCAGGGCGCGGCCTGGCAGAGGCCGAGCCGGTCGACGCCGTACTCGGTGAGATGGAAGGCGAGTCCCATCGCGGCGATCGCGGCGTAGCCGGAGGTCGCGTTGGACGGGTGGTCGGCGAGGTGCATGTGCCAGCGCGGCCGGCCCTCGTCGTCCAGGAAGTCGTGGCCGGAGATCTGCGGGCTGACCGGGAACTCCAGGAGCAGCGAGTTGAGCAGGTCGACGGCCTGGGTCTGGTCTCCGGAGTCCGCTGCGGCGAAGACCGCGCGGAGTCTGGCCCGTACCGACCGGAACCGGGTGACGTCCGCGTCGGTGGCCCGGCGTGCCATCTGGGAGGAGGCGCCGAAGAGCTCGCGGACGGCCTCCACCGACGTGAGCGTGTCCTTGCTGCGGGCCGGCTCCTCGGTGTTGACCAGGCGTACGGCGTAGTCCGAGTAAGAGGCCAGTTCCACTTGTAGTCCTTACGGATGAGGTCTAGTGTCGGCGACGGATGAGGTAAGTGATGCTCTGAATTCGAGGGTATTACGGATGGGAGGAGTGGGGATGACCGAGAACGCGGTTGCCACCGGAACCGACTGGCGGGCCTGGCAGGAGAGCTGGGACCGCCAGCAGGAGTGGTACATGCCCGACCGCGAGGAGCGGTTCCGGGTGATGCTGGACATGGTCGAGGCCTTCGCGGGCCCCGAACCGAGGGTCCTCGACCTCGCCTGCGGTACGGGAAGTATCACGGACAGACTGCTCAAGCGGTTCCCGAAGGCCGAGAGTGTCGGCGTCGACCTCGACCCCGCGCTGTTGACCATCGCCGAGGGGTACTTCGCCGGGGACCGGCGAGTCACCTTCGTCACCGCCGACCTCAAGGACCCGGACTGGACCGCGGCCCTGCCGCACACCTCGTACGACGCCGTGCTGACCGCCACCGCGCTGCACTGGCTGCACGCCGAACCGCTCGCCGCCCTCTACGGGCAGCTCGCCGGCCTGGTCGTGGACGGCGGCGTCCTCATGAACGCCGACCACATGAAGGACGGCACCACCCCCCGCATCAACGCGGCCGAGCGCACCCACCGGCATGCCGCGATGGACCGGGCGAGGGCCGCCGGGGCGCTCGACTGGGCCGACTGGTGGGCCCTGGCGGCCGCGGACCCCGTCCTGGCCGTTCCCACCGCCCGCCGCTTCGAGATCTACGGAGAGCACGCCGACGGCGACACCCCGTCCGCCCAGTGGCACGCCGACACCCTCCGGGCCGCCGGCTTCGCCGAGGCCCGGCCGGTATGGGCGTCGCCCTCCGACGCCCTGGTGCTCGCGCTGAAGTGACCGGGCCCGGACGGGCGAACGCCGGAGGCGGCAGGGCATGCCCTGCCGCCTCCGGCGTCCGGTACGACGGTCCACCGAGCTTTACAGCACCTTGGAGAGGAAGGCCTTGGTGCGGTCGTGCTGGGGGTTGGTGAGGACGTCGCGGGGGTTGCCCGATTCGACGACGACACCGCCGTCCATGAAGACGAGGTTGTCGCCGACTTCGCGGGCGAAGCCCATCTCGTGGGTGACGACGACCATGGTCATGCCGTCCTCGGCGAGACCGCGCATGACGTCGAGGACGTCGCCCACCAGCTCGGGGTCGAGGGCCGAGGTGGGCTCGTCGAAGAGCATGAGCTTGGGTTCCATGGCCAGGGGCCCGGGCGATGGCGACGCGCTGCTGCTGGCCGCCGGAGAGCTGGGAGGGGTAGTTCCCGGCCTTGTCGCCGAGGCCGACGCGATCCAGGAGCTTCAGGGCCCGTTCCCGGGCGACCGCCTTGGCTTCGCCCTTGACCTGGACGGGTGCCTCCATGACGTTCTCGACGGCGGTCATGTGGGGGAACAGGTTGAAGCGCTGGAACACCATGCCGATGTCGCGGCGCTGGCGGGCGACCTCGTTGTCCTTGAGCTCGAAGAGCTTGTCGCCCTTCTGGCGGTAGCCGACGAGTTCGCCGTCGACCCAGAGCCGTCCGGCGTTGATCTTCTCCAGGTGGTTGATGCACCGGAGGAAGGTCGACTTGCCCGAGCCGGAGGGGCCGATGAGGCAGAACACCTCACGCGGGGCGACCTCGAGGTCGATGCCCTTGAGGATGTGGGCCGCGCCGTAGGACTTGTGGACGCCTTCGGCCTTCACCATGGCGGTCATGTGTCACACCCCCCTGGGGCTCTGGAGGAATCGCAGATTCGTCTTGACCCGCTGCCACGGCGTGGGCGGCAGCTGGCGCAGCGAACCGCGGGCGTAGTACCGCTCGACGTAGTACTGGCCCACGCTGAAGACGCTCGTCAGGGCCAGGTACCAGATCGAGGCGACGATCAGCATCTCCATGATGGCGAAGGAGGTGGAGCCGATGTTCGTCGCCGCCCGGAGCAAGTCGGTGTACTGCACCGCCGACACCAGGGACGAGGTCTTGAGCAGGTTGATGAACTCATTGCCGGTGGGCGGAACGATCACCCGCATCGCCTGCGGCAGCACGACCCGGCGCATGGTCTTGCCGTTGGACATGCCGAGTGCGTGCGACGCCTCGGTCTGGCCCTCGTCGACCGACTGGATGCCGGCCCGGACGATCTCGGCCATGTAGGCGCCCTCGTTCAGGCCCAGACCCAGCAGGGCCACCAAGAACGGGGTCATGACGTCGACCATCTCGTCCTTGTAGAACCCGATGTTCAGGATCGGGAAGATCAGCGCCAGGTTGAACCAGAGCAGCAGCTGCACATACACCGGGGTGCCCCGGAAGAACCAGATGTACAGCCATGCCACGGCGCCGGTGACCGGGTTCTTCGACAGGCGCATCACCGCGAAGACGATGCCCAGCACCAGGCCGATGAGCATGGACAGAACACTGATGACGATCGTGTTCAGGGCACCTTGGAGGATCCTGTCGTCGAACAGGTAGTCCGCGATCGTGGCCCAGCGGATGTCGCCCTGCGCGAAGGCGAAGGCGAGCCAGCCGAGCAGTACCAGCACGACCGCGCCGGACACCCAGCGGCCGTAGTGCCGTACCGGGATGGCCTTGATCTGCTCGGGATGGGCCGTGGCGGTTGTTTCCTTGCTCGCTGACGAGCCCGTGGGGGGCTCGTCAGCGGGCGTCTTGTCGAACTTGTCAGTCACAGTGACTGCCCTTCAGTGGAACGCTCGAGGCGAGGTACGCCAGACTTACTTACCGGCGTTGATGGTCGCCTCGGTGACCGCGCTGCCCTTGACGTCCCACTTTTCCAGCACCTTGGTGTACTCGCCGTTCTTGATGATCGCGTCCAGGGCTTCCTTCAGCGCGTCGCGCAGCTGGGTGTTGTCCTTGTCGACGGCGATGCCGAACGGGCCGGCGGCCGTCTGACCGCCCGCGACCTCGAAGTCGTTGCCGCCGCCCGCGGTCTTGGCGATGTGCGCGGCGACCGGGTAGTCGTTGAGGTCGGCCACGGCGCCGCCGGACTTCACACGGGTCTGGGCCTCGGCGTCGGTGTCGAACGCCTCGATCGTGAGCTTGCCCTTGCCGTCCTTCTCGCACTTGGCGGCCTGGGCCTTGAAGGTGTCCTCGTAGATCGTGCCGCGCTGGACCGCGACCTTCTTGCCGCACAGGTCGTCGAGCGACGTGATCTTCTGCGGGTTGCCCTTCTTGACCAGCAGCGAGACGCCCGAGGTGAAGTAGTCGACGAAGTCGACGCCCTCACCGGTCTTCTTGCCCTTGTCGTCCAGGCCCTCCTGGCGGGCCTTGGTGTCGCTCATGGCGGACATGACGATGTCCTGGCGGCCGGTGTTGAGCGAGGAGATCAGACCGTCGAAGGTGCCGGAGGTGAACTTGAACTCGACGCCGAGCTGCTTGCCGAGAGCCGCGGCGATGTCGGGGTCGATACCGACGATCTTGCCGCCCTCCTGGAACTCCATCGGGGCGTACGCCGCGTCCGTGCCGACCTTGATGACGCCGGCGTCCTGGTACTTCTTGGGCAGCTTGTCGAAGAGCGGAGCACTGCTGCCGGCAGCGCTCTCCTTGACACCCGTCCCCGATCCCGAGTTCGTCTGGTCACCGCAGGAGGTGAGCAGCAGGGCACCGGCGACCGCGATCGCGCTCACCGCGGCGATCCTGGACTTGGCGGCGGTCGAGCGGCGGGTGGTGCTTGCGGTCATGATCGTGGTCCTCCGGCAGGTGTGGGTTTGCCAGGCGTCGCGCACTCGTCTTCGAGTGTCGACCTTGTGTGTTTCCGGCATCTTGCCATTCGGACTAGCCCATTCAGTGGGCTACGCATGTCAAAATCGGATAACGGGTGACCCCCGAAGCGCTACGGGCCGGTACATCAGGGCCCTACCAGCCGCATCATCTGCGGCCTTTCCTTCTTCCGACCGGAAGATCTTCGGATCGTCTCGGGATGTGGACGGCATTCATCGTGCTTTTCACCAAGTGTTCCTGTCTTGTCAGCATATGTCGCTATGAGTCAGGTCACTGGGAGATCATGGACGGGCCAATGGGCTCGTCTCCGGTGCCGTCCGTCCGGTAAGAAGGATCCTTACACCCCTCATCCGGGGCTCAGGGCGCGTTGTGCGGCGCGCCCGCGCGTACGTACCTCCCCCTGCCGGGGTGGGCCAACCACCCGGGACAGGGAACGGACGCGGTGCCAGCCCACCCCTCCTCAACCAGGAGTGGCAACCCTCAACTGATGAAGACTTAAGGGGTCAAACGAACATGGCAGCGGAGATCGTCAATCCCGGCAGCGCCAGCGGGACGGAGAGTGCACCCGGGGACTCCGGGGAACCCTTCGATCCGGCCTTCGCGCTGCACCGCGGCGGCAAGATGGCCGTCCAGGCCACGGTGCCCGTCCGGAACAAGGACGACCTGTCCCTCGCGTACACACCCGGCGTCGCCAAGGTGTGCACCGCGATCGCCGAGAAGCCCGAGCTCGTCCACGACTACACCTGGAAATCGCAGGTGGTCGCGGTCGTGACCGACGGTACGGCGGTCCTCGGGCTCGGTGACATCGGCCCGGAGGCCTCGCTCCCCGTGATGGAGGGCAAGGCGATCCTCTTCAAGCAGTTCGGCGGCGTCGACGCCGTTCCGATCGCCCTCGCGACCACGGACACCGACGAGATCGTGGAAACGGTCGTCCGCCTGGCGCCGTCCTTCGGCGGAGTGAACCTGGAGGACATCTCGGCGCCGCGGTGCTTCGAGATCGAGCGCAAGCTCCAGGAGCGCCTCGACATCCCGGTCTTCCACGACGACCAGCACGGCACCGCCGTGGTCACCCTCGCGGCCCTGCGCAACGCCGCCAAACTGACCGGCCGCGGCCTGGGCGACCTGCGCGCCGTGATCTCGGGCGCGGGCGCGGCCGGCGTGGCCATCGCCAAGTTCCTCCTCGAGGCGGGGCTCGGCGACGTGGCGGTGGCCGACCGCAAGGGCATCGTCAGCCGCGACCGCGAGGACCTGACCCCGGTCAAGCGGGAACTCGCCGAGATCACGAACCGGGCCGGACTGAGCGGCTCGCTGGAGACGGCGCTGGCCGGAGCGGACGTCTTCATCGGCGTGTCCGGCGGCACCGTGCCGGAGCCGGCGGTCGCCTCGATGGCGCCGGGAGCCTTCGTCTTCGCGATGGCCAACCCGAACCCCGAGGTCCACCCGGACGTGGCGCACAAGTACGCCTCGGTCGTGGCCACCGGCCGCAGCGACTACCCCAACCAGATCAACAACGTCCTCGCCTTCCCGGGCATCTTCGCCGGCGCGCTGCAGGTGCGGGCCTCGCGGATCACCGAGGGCATGAAGATCGCGGCGGCGAACGCGCTGGCCGACGTGGTGGGCGACGCGCTCGCCCCCGACTACGTCATCCCGTCGCCGTTCGACGAGCGGGTCGCCCCCGCGGTCACCGCCGCTGTCGCGGCGGCGGCGCGAGCCGAGGGTGTGGCCCGGCGCTGACGACGCTCGTCGGGGCTCAAGGCCCCGGACCCCTCCCTTCACGGCCCCGGACGCGCTGGACGCGTCCGGGGCCGCGGCGTGTGGGGCCCGTGCGCGCGGGAGGCGTGCCGGGGTCCGTGGGCGGTGGCGTGCCGGTGTTGCGGGGCGCCGCGAGGCCGGGCCGCCCGGCCTCGCGGCGCACGGCCCGCGAGGCCGGAGCCGCCTGCGCGAACGGCGGGGCGTCCAGGCCCGGACCCCGGGCTTCGCGGGCTCCGGGCTTCGCGGACACACCTGCCGCCCGAACGCAGGGACCGCCCGGACGGAGCGGCGCCCGCATGAACGGCGGGGCGCAGGCCGCGCAGCGGGCGCACGGGCCGTCCGGACGGAGCCGCCTGGCGAACGGCCGGCTCCGCGTGTGCCCCGCCCGTCCCGCACAGCGCAACACGCCTGCCGCCGGGACCCGCGTGTTACCCACGCCGTCTTCCCCGGTTCACCGCCAACTGCTGGGATGCGCACGCCGAATGGAGCAGGGGAGGCGTGAGTGGATCTCATAGTGAACGGTGACGCCGAGAGCGGGCCGGGAGGGTCCGCGGATCCGATGGCGGACGTGAACGGCTGGGACGTGTGGGAAGGGGCCCCGGCGCTCGTCGCGTACGGCCTCGGGGGCGGTTACCCGACGGCGTCCGACCCCGGTCCCCCCGCCCGTGGCAGCCGGTTCTTCTCCGGCGGAGACAGCCCGCGCACCGCGCTCGTACAGGACGTCGCACTGCCCGCGCACGGCCGCACCGGGCGGCGGGCCGTCGACGCCGGCCGCGTCCGCTACACGCTGGCCGGGTGGCTCGGCGGATACGCGGCGCAGGAGGACGGCGCCCGGCTGTCCGTGGAGTTCCGGGACGGCGGGGGCACGCCCGTGGCCCTGTCGGTGCTCGGCCCCGTGACGGCGGCGGAGCGGCAGTCCCGTACCGCGCTGCTGGAGCGCACGGAGTCCGCAGCGGTGCCGCCCGGCGCCCGCAGCGCGCGGGTGCTGCTGGTCTTCACCGTCCTGTCGTAGGGGGCAGTCGGGAGCGCGACAAGGCGTAGACGACCGAGTCAACAAGCTCGGTCGTTCACGGCCGAGAAGTTGACGGCCCACTCCGTCACCTCGGGGCGTACTCGGCGGACTGGAACAGGACCAACGGCCCGCTGATGGGCGCGGCCAACCCGCATCTGAAGTACTTCGAGGGCAACCGCTACGGCTACGACGTCCACGAGGTCACGCCGCGCCGCTTCAGCGCCCACATGCGGGTGATCGCCGACCGACGGGACCCGGCCTCGCCCGTCACCACCCTGACCACCTTCCACGTGGACCGCGGGAGGACGGGCTCGTACGAGGACCCGGCGACGAAGAACTCTCCCGCCCAGTGGCGGAGGGAACAGTAGGGCGAAACCCGGAGGGTTCCTCCGGGCCCGGCACGCCCAGGGACGTGTGTCACACCGGTGCGCGGTTCCGCCGCGCACCGGCCCGGCCTACGCTCAAGGTCATGTTCGCCGCATACGCCGCCCGCATCGACCGCGACCAGCCGCTGAACGGCCTGGAGCTGGGTGACCGCCCGGCCCCCGAGGCCCGCCCCGGCTGGACCACCATCAACGTCAGGGCCGCCTCCCTCAACCATCACGACCTGTGGTCACTGCGCGGAGTGGGCCTCGCCGAGGACAAGCTCCCGATGATCCTCGGCTGCGACGCCGCCGGCGTCGACGCGGACGGGAACGAGGTGGTGCTCCACTCGGTCATCGGCCAGAGCGGCCACGGCGTCGGCCCGGACGAGCCGCGCTCCATCCTCACCGAGAGGTACCAGGGAACCTTCGCCGAGCAGGTCTCCGTCCCGAGTTGGAACGTCCTGCGCAAGCCGAAGGAGCTGTCCTTCGAGGAGGCCGCGTGCCTGCCGACCGCCTGGCTCACCGCCTACCGCATGCTCTTCACCAACGCCGGCGTCCGGCCGGGTGACTCCGTGCTCGTGCAGGGCGCCGGCGGCGGTGTCGCCACCGCCGCTATCGTGCTCGGCAAGGCGGCCGGACTGCGCGTCTTCGCCACGAGCCGCGACGAGGCCAAGCGCAAGCGCGCCGTCGACCTGGGTGCGGTCGAAGCGTTCGAGCCGGGCGCCCGGCTGCCGCAGCGCGTGGACGCCGTGATCGAGACCGTCGGCGCGGCCACCTGGTCGCACTCGGTCAAGTCGCTCCGCCCCGGCGGCACTCTGGTCATCTCCGGTGCGACGAGCGGCGACCGGCCCCCGCACGCCGAGCTGACCAGGATCTTCTTCCTGGAGCTCAAGGTCGTCGGTTCCACGATGGGCACCAGGGACGAGCTCGAGGACCTGCTCTCCTTCTGCGCCGCGACGGGTGTGCGGCCGGTGATCGACGAGGTGCTGCCGATGGACCGGGCGCGTGAGGGCTTCGAGAGGATGGCCTCCGGGGAGCTCTTCGGCAAGATTGTCCTGACGAATCCTTGATGCTCCGTCAGCTCCGCTGATGGGATCTCCGGCACCGCCGATCCGCGTCGTGCCGGAGGTCCCGTATGCGCCGCCCACTTCGGGGCGCGCCGGCCCGCGTCGGTGGACGGCGCAGCCCGAAACGGCGCTCGCGCGGGCCGTGCCGTGACCACGTGCGAGCAGGCGTGGCGCAGCGCGGCGCTCAGCCGCCCCCGCGGAGCAGCGCCGCGATGTGCACGGCCGCCGTCGACAAGAGGCGCCGGGCCTCCACCAGTTGGGAGGCCGTCACCCCATGGTCGCGTGCGGCGTCGCGGACGTCGTCACGGAAGCGGTCCAGAAGGCGTTCGAGGTCGCGGGCCGGGTCGCCGGACTCCGCCGTGTCCTTCGCCCATTCGGGGCCCGCACCGGCCGGTTCCGGCTTGCCGTACGGCGGCCACGCCGTGCCCCGGGCGGCCAGTCCCCCCAGCTGCGCGGTGAGTTCGGACAGCCCCTCCCGCACGCCCGTCGGCCAGTCGCCGCGGGCGAAATGCCCCTGGACCTGGTCCTGGACCTGGCGGGCGATCCGCTGGACCTCGTCCCGCGCCCGGTCCTGCGCCTCCCTGGCCTGGCGGCGGGCGTTCTGCGCCTCCTCGCGGGCGCGGCGCGACTCGTCCTTCGCCCGGCGCGCCTGCTCCTTCCACTCCTGCTTGGCGCGGCGCAGTTCCTCCTTCGTGGCCTGCCAGGCGTCGTCGGCACCCGCGCCGCCCGGGCCGGTGGCACCCCGGCTCTCCGTCGCGGCCGCGCGCATCTCGCTGCGCAGCTTGCCCGCCGCGCCGCGCACGTCGTCGCGGATCTCCGCGGCCAGTTCGGAGACGGACTCGCGGATCTCGAGTTCGAGGTCGGCCAGTTCCCCGCTGCGGCCCGCGAGTTCCTCCCGTCCGGCGTCGGTGATCGAGTACACCTTGCGCCCGCCCTCGGTGGCGTGGGTGACCAGACCCTCCGCCTCGAGTTTCGCCAGGCGCGGGTAGACGGTGCCGGCGGACGGAGCGTAGAGCCCCTGGAAGCGTTCCTCCAGCAGGCGGATGATCTCGTACCCGTGGCGCGGGGCCTCGTCGAGGAGCTTCAGCAGATACAGGCGGAGCCGGCCGTGGGCGAATACGGGGGGCATGTCAGAGGGCCTTTCCTGTCTCGTCCTCGAACGGTTCGTCCGCCCGGGGCGGGCGGCGCAGGAGGGCGATCGACCCGGACACGGTGGTGGCCCGCAGGGAACCGCTCCCCGCGCCGAGCGTGCCGGTGATCTTCTTGGCGCCCCATTGTCCGCTGACGCGCAGGTCCTCGAAGGCGTTCGAGACCGCGCCGCTCGCGGTGTTGGCCTCGACGCGGGCGTCCGCGGGGTGCGGCAGCCGGATGGCGACCTCGCCGGAGACGCTGGTGAGGCGGATGTCCGTGGGCGTCCCGTCGAGGTCGATCGCCATGTCGCCGCTGACGGAGTCGGCCCGTACGGACGAGCCCGCGCCCTCGATCACGGTCAGGTCGCCGGAGACGGAGTGGAAGCGCAGGTCGCCGGTGACGGCCTGGGCCTCCAGGCTGCCGGAGACGGTCTCGGCCCGGACGGTGCCGGACAGCCCCACGAGCGTCGTGTCCCCGCTGACGCCCCGCACGTCCGTGCGCCCGCGGATCCCGGAGACGACCGCTCCCGCGCCCACGACGCCGACCTCGACGGCCGCGTCGGCGGGCACGGCGAGGGACACCACCGCGTGGCGGTGCCACCCCTTGCGGTCGAGCAGCTTGAGGAAGCCCTTCCAGGGCACGTCGTCGTAGGCGACCGAGACGGTGGAGCCGGTCCTCGTCACCACCAGCGGCGGGCCCTCGATCTCGGAGACCTCCAGCCGGGCGGAACTCTCGTCGGTGCCGACGACGTTCACCGTCCCGTTGACGATGCGCACGTTGAGGGACGTCACGGGCTCGTCGAAGGTGAGCTTCGTCGGCTCGGCGACTTCCCACGTCGAGTCGGGCATGGTGCTGACCTCCCGGGCCTGCGTGGAACGCAACATATCGCGTCTTCTGAATGACACGATATATCGCGGCCCTCGGAAGTCAAGGGGTGCTCGGGCGCAGACGTGGCGGCGAATGCGGGCAAAGTGCCCTAGCGTGAGGCGTATGGACGCCACTTCCGCAGGAGCTCTACTGCTCTGCCGGGCCGAGTACGACGTCATCCGGCCGTCGGTCCCTCTGCTGCGGGAGCCGTTCCTCCTCGCTCCGGCCGGCCGGGGCTGGAGCGTGCTCGTCCCGGACGGGAAGCCGTGGCCGAGCGGTGCGGAACCCGTCGACCGGGTGCTCTCCGGCTGGGCCACGGCCCTCGCCGTCGCCACCAACCACCCCGTGCTCGCCCTCTGGTGGGACGCGGACCGCTCCGGTCTCACGCTCGCCACCGGGTTCCGCCGCCCCGTCGGCTACGTCTGGCTCGCGGACGGCACACCGGCGGGGGAGGACGAGGCGATGCACACCTTCGCGGCCCGGCTCGGACTCGACCCCGTCCTGGACCTCCAGGCCCTGGAGGCGCTGACCCGACCCGACGCCGACGCCGACGCCCGAGCCCGGCTGCTCGGGCTCACCGCCGTCCTGTCCCGTGCCGGTCTGGCCCTGCCCGAGGGCGTGGCACCGGGCGCCGAGCCGGACGGCATCCGGACCGCGGCCCGCGCCGCGGCCGTACGGGAAGAGGCCGCGGCGGGCAAGGGGCGCGGGCACACCGCGCACGCCCTCCGGCACCGGCCGCCGGGTCCCGGGATCCCGGCCATCGCGCAGATCGCCGCGGGCTTCCCCCTGACCGTCTGGGGACTCGCCCGCCGAAGCGCGGGGTGGACGGTCGCCGGGGCGGTCCTGCTCGCCCACGGCGCCCTGGCGCTGGCCCGCGACCGCGGGCCGGCGCGGTGACGGCCCGGACGGTCACCGCCGTTCCCCGCTACTCCTCGTCGTCCTCGTCCTCGTCGTCGAGGCGCGCCAGCCAGGTGGCCAGCCGCTCGACCGGCACCTCGAAGTCCGGGTTGAGATCCACGAACGTGCGCAGCTGCTCGGCGAGCCACTCGAAGGTGATCTCCTCCTCGCCGCGCCGCTTCTCCAGCTCCTCGATGCCACGGTCGGTGAAGTACATGGCCACCAGCCTAATGCGCCCCGGGCGGCGGTCCGACCGGCGCCGTCCGCCGCACCGGGACCGGTGGGGCGGACGCTCCGGCCGGACCCGCGGGCGGCCCGGCGACTGCACCGCGGCAAGAACGGCACGGCCGCCGTGGACCCCGGGGACGGCCGAGGCGGCCGAGCCGAACGGCTCGCGGCGGGCCCACACGTCGCCGTCCACCGTCTGCAGACGCCGGAGGGCGCGGCCCGCGATCGCTCGCGGGCCGCGCCCTCCTTCCCGTGCGCACCGCCTCAGCGGTGTCAGGCCTCGAAGACCTCGTTGACCAGCTGCTGCTGCTCCGCCTGGTGCCGCTTCGCCGAGCCCACCGCCGGGGACGACGAGTGGGGGCGGGAGATGCGGCGCAGGCGCTCGCCGTGCGGGATGTCCGCGCCGACCGCCAGGTCCAGGTGGTCGATCAGGTTGAGGGCGATGAACGGCCAGGCACCCTGGTTCGCCGGCTCCTCCTGGACCCACAGGTACTTCTCGGTGTTCGGGAACTTGGCGATCTCGGCCTGCAGTTCCGCACCCGGCAGCGGGTACAGACGCTCGAGGCGGATGATCGCCGTGTCCGTGGCACCGCGCTTCTGCCGCTCGGCCTCGAGGTCGTAGTAGACCTTGCCGGAGCAGAAGACGACCTTGCGGACGTCCGCCGCGTTCACCGCTCCTGAATCGACCGCGGTGTCGCCGATGACCGGGCGGAAGCCGCCGGTGGTGAACTCCTCCACCTTGGACGCCGCGGCCTTCAGACGCAGCATCGACTTCGGGGTGAAGACGATGAGCGGCTTGTGGTGCGGGTTGTGGACCTGCCAGCGCAGCAGGTGGAAGTAGTTCGACGGCAGAGTCGGCATGGCGACCGTCATGTTGTTCTGCGCGCACAGCTGGAGGAAGCGCTCCGGGCGGGCGGACGAGTGGTCCGGTCCCTGGCCCTCGTAGCCGTGCGGCAGGAGCAGCGTGACGCCGGAGGTCTGGCCCCACTTCTGCTCCGCGGAGGAGATGAACTCGTCGACGACGGTCTGCGCGCCGTTGACGAAGTCACCGAACTGGGCCTCCCACATGACCAGCGACTCCGGGCGGGCCAGCGAGTAGCCGTACTCGAAGCCCATCGCCGCGTACTCGCTGAGCAGCGAGTCGTAGACGTTGTAGCGGGCCTGGTCCTCGGACAGGTAGAGCAGCGGGGTGTAGTCCTCGTTGGTCTCCTGGTCCACCAGCACCGCGTGGCGCTGGCCGAAGGTGCCCCGGCGGGTGTCCTGGCCGGCGAGCCGGACCGGGGTGCCCTCCATCAGCAGCGAGCCGATGGCGAGGGTCTCGCCCATGCCCCAGTCGATCGTGCCGTCCTCGACCGAGGCCGCGCGGCGCTGGAGCTGCGGCAGCAGTCGGGGGTGGACGGTGATGTTGTCGGGGACGTTGACCTGGGACTCGGCGATCCGCTTGACGACCTCCTGGGAGATCCCCGTGGTGACGGACACCGGGAACTCGGCCTGGGCGTCCGGGACATGGGCCGGGGCCGGGTGGCTGGTGGCCTCGCGGACCTCCGCGAAGACCTTCTCCAGCTGGCCCTGGAAGTCCTGCAGCGCCTGCTCTGCCTCTTCCAGCGTGATGTCGCCGCGGCCGATGAGCGACTCGGTGTAGAGCTTGCGCACCGAGCGCTTCTTGTCGATCAGGTTCACCATCTGCGGGTTGGTGAACTGGGGGTTGTCGCCCTCGTTGTGACCGCGGCGGCGGTAGCAGATGAGGTCGATCACGACGTCCTTGTTGAACGTCTGGCGGAACTCGAAGGCGAGCCGCGCCACACGGACGCACGCCTCCGGGTCGTCGCCGTTCACGTGGAAGATCGGAGCCTCGATCATGCGGGCCACGTCGGTCGCGTACATCGACGAACGCGACGACTCCGGGGCGGCGGTGAAGCCGACCTGGTTGTTGATGACGATGTGGACCGTGCCGCCGGTGCGGTAGCCGCGCAGCTGCGACATGTTCAGGGTCTCGGCGACGACGCCCTGGCCGGCGAAGGCCGCGTCGCCGTGCAGGGCGACCGGCAGGACGGTGAAGTCCGTGCCGCCCTTGTTGATGATGTCCTGCTTGGCGCGCACGACGCCCTCGAGGACCGGGTCGACGGCCTCCAGGTGCGACGGGTTGGCGACCAGCGACACCTTGATCTGCTCGCCGTCGAGGCCGGTGAAGGTGCCCTCGGCGCCCAGGTGGTATTTCACGTCGCCCGAGCCGTGCATCGACTTCGGGTCGAGGTTGCCCTCGAACTCGCGGAAAATCTGGGCGTACGACTTGCCGACGATGTTCGCCAGGACGTTCAGCCGGCCGCGGTGGGCCATGCCGATGACGACCTCGTCGAGGCGGGACTCGGCCGCCGAGTCGATGACCGCGTCGAGCAGCGGGATGACGGACTCGCCGCCCTCCAGCGAGAAGCGCTTCTGGCCGACGTACTTGGTCTGCAGGAAGGTCTCGAAGGCCTCCGCCGCGTTCAGCCGGCGCAGGATGCGCAGCTGCTCCTCACGCTCCGGCTTGGCGTGCGGGCGCTCCACGCGGTCCTGGATCCACTTGCGCTGCTTCGGGTCCTGGATGTGCATGAACTCGATGCCGGTGGTGCGGCAGTACGAGTCGCGCAGGACGCCGAGGATGTCGCGCAGCTTCATCATCGACTTGCCGCCGAAGCCGCCGACCGCGAACTCGCGCTCCAGGTCCCACAGGGTGAGCCCGTGCTCGGTGATGTCCAGGTCGGGGTGCTTGCGCTGGCGGTACTCCAGCGGGTCGGTGTCGGCCATGACGTGGCCGCGGACCCGGTAGGAGTGGATCAGCTCGAAGACCCGGGCGGCCTTGGTGACGTCGTCGTCGTGCGAGGCGTCGATGTCCTTGAGCCAGCGGACCGGCTCGTAGGGGATGCGCAGCGCCTCGAAGACGTCGTCGTAGAAGCCTTCCTCGCCGAGGAGGAGGTTGGCGACGATCCGCAGGAACTCGCCGGAAGCGGCGCCCTGGATGACCCGGTGGTCGTACGTCGAGGTCAGGGTCATGACCTTGGAGACGCCCAGCTTGTTCAGGGTGTCCTGGGAGGTGCCCTGGAACTCGGCCGGGTAGTCCATCGAGCCGACACCCATGATCACCGACTGTCCGGGCATCAGCCGCGGCACGGAGTGGACGGTGCCGAGGCCACCGGGGTTGGTGAGCGAGACGGTGACGCCGCTGAAGTCGTCCATCGTCAGCTTGTTGCTGCGGGCGCGGCGCACGATGTCCTCGTAGGCCTGCCAGAACTCGAAGAAGTTCATGGTCTCGGCCTTCTTGATGGCCGCGACGACGAGCTGCCGGTCGCCGTTCGGCTTCACCAGGTCGATGGCGAGGCCGAGGTTCACGTGCGGGGGCTTGACCAGGACGGGCTTGCCGTCCTTCTCGCCGTACGACCAGTTCATCGACGGCATGGCCTTGATCGCCTGCACCATCGCGTACCCGATGATGTGCGTGAAGGAGATCTTCCCGCCGCGGGCGCGCTTCAGGTGGTTGTTGATGACGATCCGGTTGTCGAAGAGCAGCTTCACCGGGACGGCGCGGACGGACGTGGCCGTCGGCAGCTCCAGCGAGGCGTTCATGTTCTTCGCGACCGCGGCGGAGGGGCCGCGCAGCGGCAGCATCTCCGGGCCGTCGGGAGCGCCGGCGGCCGGTGCGGCCTTGGCGGCGGGCTTGGCCGGAGCGGCGGCGGGCTTCGCGGGAGCGGCGGGCTTCGCCGGGGCCGGTGCCGCGGCGGCGGGCTTCGCGGGGGCGGCCGGCGTCCGGGCCGGTGCCGCGGGAGCCTGGGCGGCGGGGGCCGCGGGAGCCGGAGCCTGTGCGGTGCCCGGCGTCTCCGTGGCCGTCGCGGCCGGCGCCGCGGGGGCGGCCTCGCCGCCCGGCTTGTAGTCGGCGAAGAAGTCCCACCAGGCGCGGTCGACCGAATTCGGGTCCTGGAGGTACTGCTGGTAGATCTCGTCGACGAGCCACTCATTGGCCCCGAACGCGGCGGCGGGGTTCTTCCCCTGCCCGTCGGGGTCGGTCGAAGTACTCGAGTTACTGGGGGACTGAGACGACACGGCGGCAACCGCCCTCTTCCGCTTCACAAGGTGATGGACAGCGGAAATAAAGGCTACGCCTACGCGGCGGGGAGGTGCAGGCCGGGCGTGGTCATCGTCGCCTAAGTCACACCTGACAGCCGGTTTCGGCGTAGGAAATGGCGGGAAACAAACGTGGTTCCCCTGCGGACTGGGTACGGCGGAACGCGGCTGCGGCCCCGCGGGCCGCACCCTTGTCCTGCTCCCCGGACACATGGACGCAGGACGCGCCTGTCCGGTTCGCCACGGGCTTCGCTCCTCTTCGAACCCTACGTCAACCGCGTGCCACGGGGTTTCCCGGAAGAGTGACCCGGATGCGGCAGCCTCGTGTCGATTCGGCCACGCCGATGCGGCCGCCGTGCAACTCCACCGCCCAGCGTGCGATCGCCAGGCCCAGACCCGTGCCCCCGTCACTGCCCGAGCCCTGCTTCGACGGGGCGATGCCCCGGTTGAAGCGTTCGAAGACCTTGTGCCATTCGGACTCGGGGATCCCGGGACCTTCGTCCTGGACCTCCAGGTCCAAGGACTCGGCCTGGAAACCCCTGCGGGCACGGACCGTGACCCTGCCGTGCGGAGGGGAGTGCTTGACCGCGTTGTCGATGAGATTCGCCACGACCTGGTGCAGCCGCTCGGCGTCCGCGTGCGCGGTCAGCTCGGGCGGGAAGACGTCCAGGTGCAGATGGACGTCCTTGCGGGTGTGGCTGCCGGATCCGGAGGACAGCCTGCGCTGCCCGGCGGCCAGGTTGGCCTCCTTCAGCACGCCGGACAGATAGGGCCAGACCTCGAAGCGCCGGGCCTTGAGCGTCACGACGCCGTTGTCCAGCCGGGAGAGGTCGAGCAGAGTCTCGACCAGCCGGGACAGCCGCTCCGTCTGCTGCAGCGCGGTGCGCATCGTCTCGGGGTCGGCCGTCGAGACGCCGTCCACGACGTTCTCCAGCACCGCGCGCAGCGCCGCGATGGGCGTGCGCAGCTCGTGCGAGACATTGGCGACGAGCTCCTTGCGGTGCTGGTCCACGGCCTCCAGGTCGTCCGCCATGCGGTTGATCGTGGAGGCGAGGTCGCCCAGCTCGTCACGGCGGCCGTCGCCCCGCACCCGGCGGGTGAAGTCGCCGTGGGAGATCGACTTCGCGACGGTGTTCATCTCGTCCAGCGGAGCGGTCAGTCCGTGCGCCACGAACTGGGTGATCAGCAGCGTGGTGATCATGGCGAAGACCGTGATGTAGCGCAGCTCCGCCCCGGTGCGGAAGGCGACCAGCGCCAGCCCGGTCGTGATCAGCACGGCCGCGACGACCAGGGCGCCGAGCTTGGTCTTGATCGAGATCTCCACCGCCCGCAGCCGGGACCGGAGCCGGCTCCGCCGGATCATGGCGCCGGGCTCTCCAGGGCGTACCCGACACCGTGCACGGTACGGATCCGCTCGGCGCCGATCTTGCGGCGCAGCGCCTTGATGTGGCTGTCGACCGTGCGGGTGCCGGAGGCGTCCGCCCAGTCCCAGACCTCGGCGAGCAGCTGCTCGCGGGAGAGGACCGCACGCGGGGTGCCGGCCAGGCACACGAGCAGGTCGAACTCGGTCGGCGTGAGGTGCACGTCCTCGCTCCGGACGCGGACGCGGCGCTGGGCGTGATCGATCTCCAGCTCACCGAGGCGCAGAATGCCGCTGCGGGGCGTCACGGCGGCCAGCGCGGCGCGCTCCACCCGGCGCAGCAGGACGTGCACCCGGGCGGCCAGCTCGCGCATGGAGAACGGCTTGGTCATGTAGTCGTCGGCGCCCACGCCGAGCCCGACCAGCATGTCGGTCTCGTCGTCGCGGGCGGTGAGCATGAGTACCGGGACGGGCCGCTGCGCCTGCACCCGGCGGCACACCTCGAGGCCGTCGAAGCCGGGCAGCATCACGTCGAGGATCATCAGGTCCGGCTGCCAGGCCTCCGCGACGTCGACGGCCGCGGGGCCGTCGGTCGCGGTCTGGACGAGGAAGCCCTCGGCGCGCAGACGGGCCGAGATGGCGTCGACGATGGTGGTGTCGTCCTCGACGACCAGCACCCGGCGCTGGGCACTTCCGGTCGGCTGTGCCGCCGCGCCGTTGCTGCTGGTGTGTGTCTGCTCCATCGCCCCGCCCCTGTCGCGCACTGCGAGCTGCGTGTAGATCGGTGTGTCAGGTAGGCAGCGTAAAGGCACCGACCAGGTCCCGGCTACGCAGGGCGAACTGCCAGGTGGACCACGTCAGGTACGCCTCGGGCAACCGGGATCTCTTCGGTTCTTACCCCGCTGAATCCGGCATTCCGCAATGAGTCCTCGAAATTCCGGGAAGGCTGCGCCGACCAGACGGCGAGGACTCCTCCGGGCGTCAAACACCGTGCACAGGCAGCCAGTCCGACCGGCGAGTAGAGACCGCCGTTGTCCTCGGTGACGGTCCAGTCCGGGCCGTTGTCGATGTCGAGGCAGAGCGCGTCATACGTGTCCGAAGTGTTATGGAGGTGGCCCACGAGGTCCGTGTGCAGGACGGTCGTGCGCGGATCGGCCAGTGCCGCCGCGGAGATGCGCTCCAGCGGGCCCGACGTGTGCCAGTCGATGATCGCCTGTTCCCGCTCGGCGACGGCGATCCGGGACCAGCCGGGCTCGGCGGCCGCGCGGGCCAGGGAGAAGCCGACCCCCAGTCCGCCGATGAGTACGGACGGGTCCGGCCGTCCGCCGAGGGCCTCGTACGCGGCGTCCATGAGGAGCCGCTCGGAGCGGCCGTCCGATGTGTCCATCAGGAAGCAGCCGTTGGCGATGATCTCGTGGATATCCCCGTCGGGGCCGCCGCGTTCGCGCAGGACGACCTCGCCGTACGGTCCTGAGCGCCGGTCGAGGGTCCGTGGGGCGGCGGCATGGCTGAGGGGCTCCATGGCCCCCCAGGCTAGCGCCGCTTCGGGCGCCGTCCGCCGTTACGAGGGGGCGCCCCCGTCTGTCCGGTGGATTTCGGCCGGCGCGGCACGAGTGCTGTGACCGGGCGGCCGAGTGGCGCAGGTCATGGACGGGTGCGGAATGATCGCGCTGCCCGGGCGGGGTCGGTGAGGTTGACCGGTACCGGGCCGGCCGGCGCCGGCCGGTGGCCCCGGCGGGACCGAGGACGAGGGCGGCCGGGACGGGGGAGGTTTCGTCCGTGCGACGGCTCCGGGCGCCGGAATCCGCTCGGGCGGCTCGGAACCGGGGCGGACGGGCGCGCCGGGCCGGAGGGGCGCCCGCGGCCGGCGAGCGCGTGCCCCGGCGTTCGTCCGTGCGCTCAGGCTCCCCCCGGCCCTCGCGGCGCGTCGTTCACCTTCTGGTGCCGCTCGTCCCGCTCGGAACTCGCTGTACGGCCGGTACGGCGACCGGGCCACCGCCTCCGCCCTGCTGCGCGGTTCGAGCACGGACGTCGGCCGTCCGGCGACGGTGCCGCTGCTGGTGGCCGGCGGCGCGGCTGCCCGTGCCCTCGGGCCGCCGGTGCCGCCGGCCGGTCAGGACCGCGCCGAGGGCGGCCGTGGCGGTGCGTAGTACACGCTGACCAGCGGGGCGATCACCCGCCACCCCTGTGACTCGTACAGCGCCCGCCCGTCGGGTGTGCCTCCGAGCACGCCGGAGGTGGCGCCGCGCTCGGCGGCCGCGTGCTGCAGCGTGCGCATCACCAGCGAGCCCAGTCCCCTGCGCCGGTGCTCGGCGGCCGTCTCGATCTGGTCGACGACGGCCGTGGTGCCGGCCGTGGCGATCTGCCCGCGGGCCGCGAAGGCGCCGTCCGCGGTCGTGATCAGGACACGTGTGACGCCGTCCCTCGTCCAGGCGCGCAGCCGGTGCCCCTCCGGCGGGGCGGGGGGTGGCGTGGTCCGCCGCGCCAGCGGCGCCGTCATCAGGAAGCCGGGCTCGTCGGGCGTCCAGTCCGGCCCCAGCCACTCCAGGACCCGCTCCTCCTCCTCGAACACCTTGAGCCACCGGCCGGGCACCCCGGCCGAAGCGGCGACCTTGCGGACCGCGGCCTCGCTGTTGTCGGTGAGCACGTGGCGCGTGGTGTGCCGGGGGAGCCCGACGTCCACCGTGAGGCCCCAGGGCTCGGCGACGGGCTCCGCCGCCCCGCGGGAGACGACCCAGCCGTCCACCCAGGCCCGAATGGCCTGTGTAAGAGATGCACTCGTCATTCGCTCATTACATCCGGTCGGTCGTCGGATGCGCCAGGTGGTATCGCTCACGGCGAACGCCCCCAGGGGAACATCGGCGACTCCCCCCGCATTGAGTCCGTGTAACTCAACTTGACTGCCGAAGGGGAGATCATGGCCTCGACGCCCGCACCGCTCACCCTGCCTGTGCTGCCACTCGACGACGAGGTCGTGCTGCCGGGGATGGTGGTACCGCTCGACCTGTCCGACAACGACGTACGGGCCGCGGTGGAAGCCGCCCAGGCGGCAGCCCGAGCGGAGCCCGGAAAGCCGAGGGTGCTGCTCGTCCCCCGGATCGACGGCACCTACGCCGCGACCGGCGTGCTCGGCACCGTCGAGCAGGTGGGACGGCTCTCCGACGGAGACCCCGGTGCCCTGATCAGGGGCCACAGCAGGGTGCGCGTCGGAGCCGGCACGACCGGCCCCGGTGCCGCCCTCTGGATCCACGGCACCCTCGTCGACGAGACCCTGCCCGACCCGCTGCCGGGCTCGGTCACGGAGCTCGTGAAGGAGTACAAGGCCCTCGCCACCAGCTGGCTGCGCAAGCGCGGAGCCTGGCAGGTCGTGGACCGCGTCCAGCAGATCGACGACGTTCCCGCGCTCGCCGACAACGCCGGCTACTCGCCCTTCCTGAGCATCGCGCAGAAGGTCGAACTGCTGGAGACCAGCGACCCGGTCGCCCGGCTCAGGCTCGCCACCGAGCAGCTCCGCGAGCACCTCGCCGAACAGGACGTGGCCGAGTCCATCGCCAAGGACGTCCAGGAGGGCGTGGACAAGCAGCAGCGCGAGTTCCTGCTGCGCCGCCAGCTGGACGCCGTGCGCAAGGAACTGCGGGAGCTGGGCGGCGAGTCCGCGGGCGACGAGTCCGACGACTACCGCGCCCGCGTCGAGGCCGCCGAACTCCCGGAGAACGTCCGCGAGGCCGCCCTCAAGGAGGTCGAGAAGCTCGAGCGGTCCAGCGAACAGAGCCCCGAGGGCTCCTGGATCCGCACCTGGCTCGACACCGTCCTCGAACTGCCGTGGAACGAACGCACGGAGGACGCGTACGACATCCGGGGCGCCAAGGCCGTCCTGGACGCCGAGCACGCGGGCCTGGACGACGTGAAGGAACGGATCACCGAGTACCTGGCGGTCCGCAAGCGGCGCTCCGACCGCGGGCTCGGCGTGGTCGGCGGCCGGCGCGGCGGCGCGGTCCTCGCGCTCGTCGGCCCGCCCGGTGTCGGCAAGACCTCGCTCGGCGAGTCCGTCGCCCACGCGATGGGACGCGAGTTCGTCCGCGTCGCCCTCGGCGGCGTCCGGGACGAGGCCGAGATCCGCGGCCACCGGCGCACCTACGTCGGCGCGCTGCCCGGCCGGATCGTCCGTGCAGTCAAGGAGGCCGGGTCCATGAACCCGGTGGTCCTGCTCGACGAGATCGACAAGGTGGGTTCCGACTTCCGCGGGGACCCGGCGGCGGCGCTGCTCGAGGTCCTGGACCCGGCGCAGAACCACACGTTCCGCGACCACTACCTGGAGGTCGAGCTCGATCTGTCGGACGTGGTGTTCCTGGCCACGGCCAACGTCCTGGAGGCCGTCCCGGAGGCGCTGCTCGATCGGATGGAGCTGGTCAGGCTCGACGGCTACACCGAGGACGAGAAGGTCGTCATCGCCCGCGACCACCTGCTCCCGCGCCAGCTGGAGCGGGCCGGCCTGGAGCCGGGCGAGGTGACCCTGGACGAGTCCGCGCTGCGCAGGCTGGCGGGCGAGTACACCCGCGAGGCGGGCGTGCGGAATCTCGAGCGCGCGGTGGCCAGGCTGCTGCGGAAGGTCGCGGCCCAGCACGAACTGGGCGAGCGCGCCCTTCCGTTGACGGTCACCGACGGCGACCTGCGCGCGCTGATCGGCCGTCCGCACCACGTGCCCGAGTCCGCCCAGGACCCGGCCGAGCGCCGCACCGCGGTGCCGGGAGTGGCCACGGGACTCGCGGTCACCGGCGCCGGGGGCGACGTGCTGTACGTCGAGGCGTCGCTGGCCGACCCGGAGACCGGCGCCTCCGGACTGACCCTGACCGGTCAGCTCGGCGACGTCATGAAGGAGTCCGCACGGATCGCGCTGAGCTTCCTCCGCTCGCACGGCGCGGAACTGGAGCTGCCCGTGGGCGATCTGAAGGACCGTGGCGTGCACATCCACTTCCCGGCGGGTGCGGTCCCCAAGGACGGGCCGAGCGCGGGCATCACGATGACGACCGCGCTGGCGTCCCTGCTCTCCGGGCGGCTGGTCCGCACGGACGTGGCCATGACGGGTGAGGTGTCGCTGACCGGACGGGTGCTGCCCATCGGCGGCGTGAAGCAGAAGCTGCTCGCCGCCCACCGCGCCGGGATCACCACGGTGGTGATCCCCAAGCGCAACGAGGCCGATCTGGACGACGTCCCCGCGGAGGTCCTGGAGAAACTGGAGGTCCACCCCGTGACGGACGTCCGCCAGGTCCTGGAGATCGCCCTGTCCCCGGCCGAGGTGCCGGTGCCGGCCGCGGCGTGAGCCGCGGGGCACGGCCCCTCACGAGGTCGCCGTACGCCGGCCCGCTCCCGCGGGCCCGGGTACGGCGACCGCCGTTTCCGGGTCCTCGGTGCGGGGACGGGCGGTCCGAGCCCCCGAGCGGGCGGGCGTGTGCGTCGGGGCGGTGTGCCCGTGCAGCGCCACGGGGACGGCGGCCACGCCGCCGGGGGCCGTCGGGTGAGCGCGGAGAGGGGGTCCGGCACGAACGCCGCGTCGAACGGTGATTCGTGCCCGGCGCTCCGGGCCGTCAGCCCGGCGGTCAGCTGCGGCACCGATTCCGTGCGGCTTCCGACATGCCGTCACGAACCGTCGAGCCAGCCCCGCAGGGTCGCCCGGGCCCCGGCCTGGAAGCGGGTCTCGGCGCCGAGCGACTCCAGCAGCCTGCTGATCCGCCGCCGTGCCGTGTGCACATGGACGCCCAGCCGGCGTGCGATCGCCTCGTCCTTGAGCCCGGCCGCCAGCAGGGCCAGCAGTTCCTTCTGCTCGGCGGGCAGCGCCCCGCCCGGCGGTGGAGGTTCCGGGGGCAGCGCCCCGCCCGGCGGGGCCGCCCGGTCCCACACCGTCTCGAAGAGCGGCACGAGCGCGTGGCGCACCAGCGCGTCCCCGACCACCAGAGCGGAAGCCCGGGGGTCCGCCGCGTCACCCGGGGGCAGCAGGGCGGTCCGCCGGTCGACGGCGATCAGCCGGGTCGGTACGGCCGGGGCGACCCGGGCCCGAAGCCCCCGCTCCACCAGCGCTTTGAGCGTCCGGATGCGCTCCGGCGCGGCGAGACCGTCCCGGTCCAGGACGGCCCGTACGCTCACTCCCCGGTCCAGCAGTCCCTCGATGCCGGGTCCCGGCAGGCGGAAGGTCCCGAATCCCGGCCGGCCCTTGACGTACGGCGGGCGGTCCAGGACGACCACTTCGCGCTCCGCGGACGCGAGCAGGTCGTCGGCGCGCTCCCGGATCGCGCGCTGCCCCGTGATCACTTCGATGCCGCTTCCCGGAACGGCCGGCGCTCCCGCCGTCAGCCGTCCCGCCAGCTGATCGGCGGTCATCCGTAATCGCTCCAGTTCGGCCGATTTCATGTGCAGTTCGGCCTGGCGGCGGTGGATGAGGGTGCGGATCGCGGCGGCCGGCGCGGCCGGGCGCGGCAGCGTCCCGCCCCCGCGCGGCGGCAGTGCGAGCCCGTGCTCCACGAGCCGGTCGAGCGCCGCGTCCACCTCGTCCCTCGGCAGCCGGAGGTGCACGGCCAATTCCTCGGCCCCCTCCGCCCGTTCCTCCAGCAGGGCTTCGTACGCGCGCTCCTCGGTCGCCCCCAAACCGAGGTAGTGCAACTCCGCCTCGATCATGCGGGGATTCTCACTCCGCCTTCACAGAGCACACAAGTGGGCATGTCCACTTCTCAACGCACCCGCCGCATTGATCGGTTGACGCCTCACGGGTTGCATGGCCATGACCACCTGAACCGGCTTACCAGCACGTGGGAGGGGTACGTACTGTGCGCAAGCCCAGGCACAACCAGGGAAGACCGGCACTCGGCATCACCAGGGGGACAGGGGCCGCGGCGCTCCTGGCCGCTGCCGGTCTCCTGATCACCGCGGTCCCGGCCCAGGCGGCGACCCCGCCGCCGGCACCGCCCGTCGAGGTCGTCCCCGGGGAGGACACCGCGACACCCGCTCTCGTCGAAGGGCTGCACGAGCCCGTGGACGCCAAGGCCGCTCCGGCGGACGCGGCCCGCCGGCACCTCGAGGCCAAGGAGAGCCGCTACCGCATCGCCGAACCGCGACGGGACCTCGCCCCCGTCCGCACGCTGAAGCGGGGCGTGGACGAGACCGTACGGCTCCAGCAGAAGCACCGGGGGATACCGGTCCTCGGCGGCCAGTACGTGGTGCGGATGGAGACCTCCGGCGGCAAACGCGTCGTCACCGGCACCTCCGGCAAGTACTTCACGGGGCTGACCACCGGCACCGAGGCCACGGTCGCCGAGGAGGTGGCGGTGCGCCGTGCCGTGAGCGCCACCGCGGCCCGGCTCGGCAACTCCCGGCTCACCGAGGCCGACGCCATCCGCAAGGAGGGCGAGAAGTCGCGGAAGGCGCAGGCGCTCACCGGCACCGCGGGCGGCCTCGTCGTCATCCCGCGGGGCGACGGAGTCCTGGCCCGCCATGTGACGGTACGCGGCACGAACCCGGTGACCGGCGAACCGGTGCTGGAGGAGGTGTACGTCGACGCGCGGTCCGGCTTCCCGGTGCTGCAGTACAGCGGCATCAAGTCCGTCACCGGGCCGTTGGCCGCGTCCGCCCGGCAGGCCCGGGCGGCCGGCGCGCCGGTGGGCGCGGCGGTCGACGAGCCCGCCGCCCCCGCCGCCAAGGGCAGCGGCCTGCGCCTGGACGGCGGCAAGGTCGACCTGGAGCTCAGCTTCGACGCGGCGACGGGCCGGTACGGCATGACCGACCACGCCCGCATGGCCGACACCAGCAAGAACACCCTCAGCACCTGGGACGCCTCCAGCCAGGACGTCGGTGACGTCTCGGGCCAGTGGCCCAGCGGCATCAAGGTGTTCGAGTCCGCGACCGCCGAGTTCGGCAAGGAGGCCACCGAAGCGGGCGCCGTCGACGCCCACTGGGCGGCCGGACAGGTCTACGACTACTACAAGAAGCAGCACGGCCGGAACGGACTCGACGGCCGGGGTTCCACCGTGAACTCGCTGGTCGGCGTGACCCTCTTCGGAGGCTCGTACGTCAACGCCTTCTGGGACGGCCAGAAGATGGTGTACGGCTCGGGCGACGAGGAGTTCAAGCCGCTCTCCGCCGATCTGGACGTCGTGGGCCACGAGATGACCCACGGAGTCGTGGAGAACACGGCCAACCTCGTCTACGCCGGGCAGTCCGGCGCGCTGAACGAGGCCGTCGCCGACTACTTCGGCAACGCCATCGACGTCACCGCCTCCGGCCTGTCGATGGACGACCCGGACGCGGGCCTCATCGGCGAGGACCTGTGCCGCACCAAGGGCCCGCGGGACTGTGCCCTGCGCGACCTCGACGACGGTGCCACCACCTCGAAGAACTTCCTCGGGGTGACGTTCGGCACCGACAACGGCGGCGTCCACCTCAACTCCACCATCTTCTCCGGTGCGCTGTGGGACATGCGCCAGGACCTGGGCGGGGAAGTCGCGGACCGGATCGTGTACAAGGCGCTGTCCGAGTACATGACGCCGCTCGACGGCTTCACCGAGGGCCGCAACGCGGTGCTGGCCGCGGCGAAGGACCTCGGCGTCACCGCGAAGCAGCAGAACGTGGTGAAACGGTCCTTCAGTGCCCATGGCATCGTGCCCGGCTGGGAGGACGCGCTCGGCGTCGACACCGACCGGCTCCTCGGCAAGCTGAACATCAGCGGCACGGGAGTCCAGGCGGGCGGCGGCTGGTGGACGGCGTCGCAGTCGAACGACGACGGCTCCGAGCCGTACTCGGTCTACGCGGGCAGGGCGGACGGCTCCGGCCACCCCAAGCTGATCAGCCCGAACGACGGACGCTTCCACGTGTACCCGGCGACGGACGGCAAGAACGTCGTCTGGGCGGCCTACGGCGCCACGAGCCTGGACATCCTCTCCCGTCCGCTGGCCGGCGGCCCCATCAAGAAGCTGTACACCTCGACCAGTGACATCTCGGGGCTGCGGGTCGAGAACGGCGTCGTGGTCTTCGAGAGCTTCGGCATCTTCGGCGACCGCCACGTCGCCTACCTCCGGCCCGGCGACACCCGGCCCACCTACGCCGACGGCGGCGGCTTCTTCGTGGCCACGGCGCTCCCGTCGATCTCGCAGGGCAGGATCGCCTACGCCAAGCTCTACCCGGGGGAGACCGGCTACCTGCTCGGCGTCGAGGTCCTGGACCTCAGGACCGGCACCAAGACGCTGACGGGGCAGCTCGGCGAGCCGCAGAGCCTCGGCCAGACCGGAATCAACGGCAAGCACGTCTTCTGGCTGACCGACGAGAACCTGAACGACACCGGCCAGACGGGTGTGCGCCGCGCGGACCTCGACGGTCGCAACGTCTTCGACATCGCCCCCGAGGCGAAGCCGCGGGCGCTGCACGGCGTCGACCTGACCGCGTCCGAGGACGCCGTCACCGTCAGCAGCCAGACGCCCGACACCCAGTGGCGCAACGAGACGCTGTCGAAGCTCTGGCAGCTGACCACGGACGGCAGCCGGCTGGAGCGCGTCTCCTGCAACCGCGGTGAGCAGATCTCGCCGGCCGCGGTGTCCGGCAAGCAGGTCGTATGGCTGGACGGTACGACCGGCTTCACGGACCTGGTCACCCGCATCCGCCCCGCGGGCCGCTGCGGCTGATCAACCCCGTTGACCGGAGCCCCGGTGCGGCAGTGCCGCACCGGGGCTCCGCGCGCGCGGACCGCCGCTTCCCGGCCCGGGTGGCGGCCGTCGGCGAGCGCCCCGAAGCCCCGGCACTGTGAGAACCCGGGTGAGGGGCGGACACGACACGATGTGGGCGTGTGCCGGAAACGAAGCTCGGTGTCGGTGTCGGTGTCGGTCTCGGTCTCGGGGAGTGGGGACGGGAGCGGATGGGGAGCCGGTGCCCGCCGTCGGACCATGCCTGCGAAATACTGGACGAGCTGCGGCGACGGCGGCCGCCGAAGGAACTTCTCATCGCCGGGAAAGCGCGCGAAGGGTGCTGACGTGCACGGAAGCGGTACGGGGAACGGACCCGAGCCGAGGGGAGGGAACGGAGTGGACCAGGAGGTCTCGGAATTCCTCGCCCTGGAGCGGGAGTTGGCCGTCTTCCTGCGCCGGGCCCGGGCGAGCTCGGGCGAGATGGCCCGCGAGGTCCATCCCGAACTGGAGCCCGCCGCGTACGGACTGCTCGTACGGCTGGAGGAGTCCGGAGCTCAGCGCGCCACCGATCTCGCCGGCTATTTCGGGGTCGGCAAGGCCACGATGAGCCGGCAGCTCCGCGCGCTGGAGGAGCTGGGTCTGGTCACCCGCGAGCCCGATCCGGCCGACGGGCGTGCCCAGCTCGTCGCTCTGACCGACGAGGGGCTCACCAGGTTCCGGGCCGTACGAATGGCCCGGCGCGACCGGTACGTACGGAAGCTGGCCGGCTGGGACCGCGGGGAGGTGGCCGAACTGGCCCGTCTGCTGCACCAGCTCAACACCCGTTCCGAGGAGGGCTGAGCTGGGGCGATGTTCCCGGGCCGGCCCGGTCGGCGGTCCGCCCCTGCGTCGGTCAGGCCCGCGGGCCTTCGGTGACCGGGTCCTGAAGCTCCGCGTACACCGCCGTCGCGTCGTCGTGGGTCTTCCAGCGCGTCGCCCCGCCCCGCAGCGCGTCCGCGGCCTCCAGCGCCCGTACGCGGTCGACCAGCCCGTTCGGTCCCTCCGCGCGCAGCAGCGCCATGAGGTCCGCCCAGCTCCCCTCCTCGAAGAGGTCGGTCCAGCGGGACGCCCCGTCGGTGAGCGCCGCCACCGCCCGCACCTCCGCGCGCGGGGTAGTGCCCGTGACCGCGTGCACCGCCACCTCCGGGTCCGCGGCCGCGGTGAAGAAGCCGCCGTCCTGGTTGCGCAGGGCGTCCGTCGCGCTGAGCGAGCGGAGGGTCTCCCGCGGGATGCGGTCCAGCCGGTCGTCCAGCACGGTGTGCACGAGTCCGTCCGGCGATTCCAGCAGCAGCGTCGAGTCCGAGAGGACCAGGTGCTCGACAGCTGACGCGCCCCAGCGCACGACGACGACGGTTGCTTGAGGCGTGCGGACGTGAGAAAGGTCACATGTGTCGCGATGCGTGTCGGCGGTGCGTCGAATGGAGAGGGCCAGGACCTCGGTCAGGGTCATATCCCTCCGCGAACCGGACAGTTCGAGCAGTGCTCCGCCCAGGCGCGAGGTGAACCAGGGGATGCCGTGCACACAACCGTCGTCGCCGCGGGGTGGCGTCACCCCGTCCAGGACGACCAGCGATCCGCCCTGGCCCGATGCGGGGAGGGCGAGTGACGCCCAGTCCTCGTTCGGGCGTTCGGCGGTGCCGGGCACGGTGACGAGTTCGAAGCGCATGATCCCCAGTCTGCATGAGTCGACACGATTCCTTCACGAAGCCTGCCAGGGCCTCCAATTGGTCTCCACCACCGGTTCGACCTGGGCGTTCTCCGTGGAATCGACTTCCCGTCGAGCTGCGGGCGGGCATCCTGCCAAAGCCTGGGCCGAAGGTCCAACCGACGCTCCGCGAGGACGGAAAGTGCAATCGCGAATGAGTTGTTTGCCAACTCCGTCGTGATGTTCACTCGTTCGTGTGGCGGAGTGGCCGATGCGCGTCCCCCTCTTGAAGCCGCTGGAATGGTCGTGGACCGTGCCAGGGGTGGGGGACTCTCATGATGACCGGCCGTCACCTCTGCTTCATGGGCGGACGAGTCAGGAATGCGAGCACCGGTGCAGAAGAAGCGGCCTCGGGGCAAGGGCAGCATGGGCAGTACGGCCTCTTCGGGGCCCGTGGCACCTCAGGTGCCCCCGGCGCCCGCGATCCCCTCGGCGACGTCGGACGGCCACACGAACCCCGAGCCTCCGGCGTTCACGGAGCCTTCGGCCCAGGCCCGGGCTGCCTCCGACCCCACGCTCCTCCCCGGCGGGCGGCCCGTGCGCGTGCGCCGCCGGCTGGTCGCGGGGGTCGCCGCGGTCACCCTCACGGTCGCGGCGGCCGGTGCTCCGGCGATCCTCCTCGCCTCCAACGACCTGACCGAGTCCCAGCGGCTCGTCACCCTCGCCGAGCTCAACCGGCAGGCCGTGACCCTGGCCCACTCCCTCGCCGACGAGCGCGACGAGGTCACCGCGTACATCGCGGCCGGCCGCGAGGACCAGCAGGGCGACAAGAAGGACCGCCGCGAGGTCTCCGCCAACCGCAGCGCCCGCGTCGACCGGCAGATAGACGAGATCCGCGGAAACGTCCCGGCCGCCCACGCGGAACTGCGCCGCGACCTCGGCGCCGTGAACTCCGTCCGGCGTACCGCGCTCACCGGCAAGGGCACCGCACTCGAGGCGCACAAGGCCTACACCGACATCATCGAGGGGCTGCACGCACTCGCCGACGAGCTCGCCGAGAAGACCCCGGCCCGCGCCGCCGACGCCACCCGCGCACCCGCGGCCCTCGGCCTCGCCGTCGAGCAGGCGTCCGCCACCCGCGGTCTGCTGCTCGCCGCACTGTCCGTGCCCGGCCCCGCGAACGACGGCCCCTCCTTCGATCCGATCACCGGACTGCCCGTGGAGGACGAGGACGACGCCAAGTCCGAGGCCGCACGGACCGTCCTGAGCTCCGCCGCACAGCAGGCCCGCGTCCGCGAGCTCGCCGCCCTCGCCGACTTCGACCAGGCCGCGAGCGCCGCGGCCCGCGAACGGCTCACCGGCACCGTCACCGGCCCCGACGTCAAGACGGCCGAGGCCTATCTCGCCCGGCTCACCGACCAGCCGGAACTCTCCGAGAAGGACCGCAAGTCCAACCGCGAGAAGCTCGACTCGTCGCTGTCCGCCAGGGTCGAGCAGATGCGCGGCGTGGAGTCGGCGCTCGCCTCCGCCCAGGTCGAGCGTCTGGAGCAGCTCCGCGACGACGACGTCACCGCCCTGGAACTGCGGATCGCCCTGCTCGCGGGCTGTCTCCTCGTCGTGGTCGGCATCTCCGCCGCCGTCGCCCGCACCCTCACCCGCCCGCTCGCCGTGCTCCGCATCGGAGCCGCCCGCCTCGCCGGTGCGCCCGAGGGCGAGGAGCCGATCCGCTTCACCGGCCGCAACGACGAGTTCGCCCAGGTCGTACGCTCCCTCAACACCCTGCACGGCAAACTGGTGGACCTCGCCGCCCGCGGTCGGCACCTGGACGCCGAGCGCGGGGAACTGACGGCCGTCCGGGAGGAGTTCACCGCCCAGCGGGCGGAACTCCAGGAGCGCACCGCCGAGGTCACCGAGCAGCTGGACAAGCTGCGCCGCACCGTGGGTCACACCTTCGTCAACCTCTCCCTGCGCACCCTCGGTCTCGTCGAGCGTCAACTGGGCGTCATCGAGGGCCTGGAGGAGCGCGAGCAGGACCCGGACCGGCTCGCCACCCTCTTCAAGCTCGACCACATGGCCACGGTGATGCGCCGACACAGCGAGAACCTGCTGGTCCTCGCCGGGGCCGAGCACGGCCACAGCCACCCCGGCCCGGTGCCGCTGGTCGACGTCATGCGGGCCGCGGTCAGCGAGATCGAGCGGTACGAGCGCGTCACCATCCAGTCGCTTCCGCCGCACGCCCATGTCGCGGGGTTCGCCGCGGACGACCTGAGCCACCTCGTGGCGGAACTGCTGGAGAACGCCACCTCCTTCTCGCCCCCGGACGCCCAGGTCCAGCTCTCCGGATGGCTGCTGGAGAGCGGCGAGATCATGCTCTCCGTCCAGGACGAGGGCATAGGAATGGCCCCCGACCGGCTCGAGGAGCTCAACGCTCGGCTGGCGTCCACCGAGCGGGCCGACGACCTCGACCCCGGTGAGGGCGGCGAGGGACTGGGCCTGAAGGTGGCCGGTCTGCTCGCCCGCCGGCACGGTGTACGCGTCCAGCTGCGCGAGCAGAAGGGCGGCGGCATCGCCGCCGTCGTGGTCCTCCCGCAGGGTCTGCTGCCCGAGGGGGCGGCGACCGCCGCGAGGCAGACGGCTCCGGTGCCGGGAGCCGGTCCGGCGGTGAACCTCCCCGGCTCCGTCGCGGAGGCCAACTCCAACGCGCTGCCCGGCCGTCGCACCGCCGACGGCGATCCGCTGGTCGCCGCCGCGGAGAGGGCCGTCCAGGACGCCGGTGCGGGCGAGCCGGGGACCGCGCCCGTCGTACCGCGGACCACGCCCGTCGTGCCGGGCCCCCGGCAGTCGCCGGAGGCGGAGACCGGGACGGGCATCGGTAACGGTGCGACGTCGTCCGGCACCGGGACGGGCATCGGTAACGGTGCGACCACGTCCGGCACCGGGGCCTTCGAGCCGGAGTCCGGGGCGTCGCCGGTGGACCGAGCCGCCGAGGCCGCGCACGGGCGCTCGCCCTTCGCGCCCGAGGCGGGCACCGGTGCGCACGTGCCCGGCGTTTCGGGGGCCGACCCCGTGCCCGGCCCCGAGGGCCTCACGGCTCCGTCCGGCGCGGGAGCCTCCGCCCCCGGAGCCCATGGTGCCGAGCCCGGGCGCTCGCCCTTCGCGCCCGGGCCCACGGACGCTCCGACCGGCTTCCGGCCCGAGGCCGGTTCCGCTGCCGCCGACGAGGACGCGCACGCGCACGCCGACGAGGACGCGCACGCCGACGAGGACGCCCACATCGACGAGCCCGTCGCCTCCACCCCGGAGACCACCCTCCAGGTCCGGCTGCCCCACCCGGCGCCGGAGCCCGACGCCCACGAGCGCGACGAGACGGGGGCGGCCCCCGGTCACAGGCACGGCGCGGACGCCGCCGCCCACCAGGCGCCGGGGACCGGTGCGGCCGCCCACCAGACGCCGGGGACCGGCGCCGTCACGGAGACCACCGCGCCCGACGAGCCCGTCACCGACAAGGGGCTGCCCAAGCGGACGCCCAAGGTCGTGGCCCCGTTCGGTGCCCAGAAGGAGCGCCGCAGGTCCGTCGACGCCGAGGAGCTGCGCCGTCGGCTCGGCGGATTCCACCAGGGCGCCAAGGACGGCCGCCGCGACGTGGAGGCGGAGCTCGCCGACACCACCCGGACGCACGGCACGGAACAGAAGTCGCAGAGCGAGGAATCGGGGGACACCGTCGAGGAGGCACACAGTTGACCGCGACAGGAACCTTCGGGCTGAGCAGCGAAGCCCGTAACCTTCACTGGCTGTTGGGCAACCTCGTCGAGGAGGTACCGGGAGTACGCTCCGTCGCCGTCGTCTCGTCCGACGGGCTGCTCCTGCTCTCCTCCGACCCGGCCCACAACGCCGCCCCCGCCACGGCACCCCGCCAGGACGGCCCGCGCGGTTCCAGCGCCGACCTCGCCACCATCGTCTCGGGCATCGGCAGCCTCACCATCGGCGCGGCCAAGCTCATGGACGGCGGCGGAGTCAAGCAGACCATGGTCGCGATGGAGGAGGGCAGCCTCTTCGTGATGTCGATCAGCGACGGCTCGCTGCTCGGCGTGGACGCCACCGCGGACTGCGACATGAGCGTCGTCGCCTACCACATGGCGCTCTTCGTGGGCCGCGCCGGACACGTACTCACCCCCGAAGTCCGCAGTGAGCTGCGCAAATCGTTGGAGAGCGCCAAGTGACGTCCGCCGCCCAACCCGCACCCAGGCTTCCTGTACGGGGTGAGGGCAAACGCCCCGCCCGCGTCCGCCCGTACTCGCTCACCGGAGGCCGCACCCGCTTCGGCCACGTGCTCCTCGTCGAGACGTTCGTCGCGGCCCTGGAGGCGGGCGACGAGTGGGGACTCCCCGCCGGAGGCAGGGGGAGCAAGGAGCTCACGAACGGCAACCTCACGACCCGTGTGATGCCGGAGATGCGGGCCATCGTCGAACTCTGCCGCCGGATGCGGACGGTCGCCGAGATCTCCGCGCTGCTGAAGATGCCCCTGGGCGTGGTCCGGGTGCTGCTCAGCGACCTCGCGGACCAAGGAAGAATACGCGTGTACGGCACCGGGCACGGCGACGGCCGCCCGGACCGCGCGCTGCTCGAAAGGGTGCTGAGTGGACTCCGCCGTCTCTGACCTCCCCACCGCCGCGGAGGACGAGAACGTACAGGCCTGGCAGAACGACCACACCCGCGCACCGATCGCCACCAAGATCGTTGTCGCGGGGGGCTTCGGCGTGGGCAAGACGACCTTCGTCGGGTCGGTCTCCGAGATCACGCCCCTGCAGACCGAGGCGCTGATGACGCAGGCGAGCGAGGAGACCGACGATCTCACCGCCACGCCCGAGAAGCTCACCACGACCGTCGCGATGGACTTCGGACGGATCACCCTCGACGACGACCTCGTGCTGTACCTCTTCGGCACCCCGGGCCAGCAGCGGTTCTGGTTCATGTGGGACGACCTGGTGCGCGGGGCGATCGGCGCGATCGTGATGGCCGACACCCGGCGGCTGAAGGACTGCTTCCCGGCACTCGACTACTTCGAGAGCTGCGGGATCCCGTACGTCGTAGCCGTCAACCACTTCGAGGGGACCCCGTCCTACGAGGCCGAGGACGTACGGGAGGCCCTGACCGTACCCCCGCACGTCCCGGTTGTGATCATGGACGCGCGCAACCGGATCACGGTGATCGAGTCACTGCTCGCACTCGTGGGCCACGCGCTCGACGTCACTCCCGAATAGCCTCCCGTCGTCCCCCGATTCCCGTACGTCTCCATCCCCGTACGTCCAGAAAGAGACGCGCCATGCGGAAGATCCTCATTGTCGGCGCCGGTCAGTCCGGACTCCAGCTCGCCCTCGGCCTCCAGACCCAGGGCTACGAAGTGACCCTGATGTCCAACCGCACGGCGGACGAGATCCGGTCCGGCCGGGTCATGTCCACGCAGTGCATGTTCCACACCGCGCTCCAGCACGAGCGCGATCTGCAGATCAACTTCTGGGAGTCGCAGGCCCCGAGGATCGAGGGCCTCGGCGTCTCCGTGGCCGGTCCCGAGTCCCAGCGTGTGATCGACTGGGTCGGCAAGCTGGACGGCTACGCCCAGTCCGTCGACCAGCGGCTGAAGATGGCCGGCTGGATGGAGACCTTCGCCCAGCGCGGCGGCCAGCTCGTGATCCACGGCGCGGCCGTCTCCGACCTCGACTACTTCGCCCGCACCTACGACCTGGTGCTCGTCTCGGCGGGCAAGGGCGAACTCGTCTCCATGTTCGGCCGCGACGCCTCGCGCTCCCCGTACAGCGAGCCCCAGCGTGCCCTCGCCGTCTCCTACGTCCACGGTCTCGGCCCGCGCCCCGAGCACCCCGAGTTCGACGCGGTCCGCTGCAACCTGGTCCCGGGTGTCGGCGAGCTGTTCATCATGCCGACGCTGACCCTTTCGGGACGTGCCGACATCCTGTTCTGGGAAGGCGTTCCGGGCGGCCCGCTCGATGTCTTCCAGGGCGTGAAGGATCCCGCCGAACACCTCTCCCTCACGCTGGAGCTGATGGAGAAGTACACGCCGTGGGAGTACGCCCGCGCGACGAAGGTGGAACTGACGGACGCCAACGGTACGCTGGCCGGCCGCTACGCCCCGACCGTGCGCAACCCGATCGGCCGGTTGCCCGGCGGCGGCCTGGTGCTCGGCGTCGCGGACGTCGTCGTCGCGAACGACCCGATCACCGGTCAGGGCTCCAACTCGGCCTCGAAGTGCGCCGCTTCCTACCTCGACTCGATCGTGGGGCACGGCGACAGGCCGTTCGACGAGGAATGGATGCGGACGACGTTCGACCGCTACTGGGAGACGGCTCAGCACGTCACCAAGTGGACCAACGCGATGCTGGGCGTTCCGCCGGAGCACGTGCTCGACCTGATCGGCGCGGCGGGGCAGCTCCAGCCGGTCGCCGACCGCTTCGCGAACGGCTTCAACGACCCGTCGGACTTCGAGAACTTCTTCTTCGACCCGGAGAAGACCTCGGCGTACCTGGCCTCGGTCGGCGGCGCCACGGCCTGACGCCCCGCGGCTCCGCCCCCGGCCCCGGACGCTCGGGACCGGGGCGGAGCCCTGTCCGGGGCCCGTTGGGGCCTCCCCGCGGGGTTCCGGGGCAGGCGGCCCTCCGGCCGTGAGGGGCCGGACGTGCGCGGTTCGGCGACCGCCCGGGCGGTCGAGGCCCGCGTCCGTATCCCTGCGCTCCGCCGCGTTCCCGCGCCGCACGGTGGGGGACGGGGCCGGTGCCGACGGTGCGGATGGCCACCGGGTGCGGACTCCCTGGTGGGCTAAGGCGTTCCGCCGGGCGGTCGGGGCGCGCTCGGCGACCCGGGCGGCGCCGCCGTGACCGCGGCGGGCGCCGCTGCCGGGCGGCCCGGTGCGCCCAGAACGGAGAGTTCCTCCGGTGAGAGCGAAGCCAGCACCTCCTCCACGTCGTTCAGGCGGTCCCGCAGCGTGTCCCGTTGTGCGCGCTGCCGCTCGGCGAGGGTGCGCTGCGCGTCGAAGGCCCGGCGGGAGGCCACCGCCAGGGCGTCCGCCCGGCGCGCCCGCTCCTCCAGCCGAGCGATCGTCGCGCGACTGCTGTCCGCCGCGCGCGACAGGAGACGGCCCTGCTCCAGAGCGCTCCGGGGGTCGCGGGCGAGCAGCAGCCGGAGGTACGGGGACAGTTCGGACCTGCCCTGGTACTGGCGACGGGCCAGTCGTCCCGCCTCGTCCCGGCTGCGGGCGAGGGCGCCGCGCGCATCGGCGAGGGCGGTGCTGAGCCGTCTGGTCTCGGCGGCCTGCTCGACGAGCATGTCCCTGGTGGCGCTGTACGCCTCGCTCGCCTCCGCCGCCTGCCGGAACAGCCCCTGCAGCCGGGTGAGGGCCTGGGAGACCCTTGCGGGTACGGCACCGACCACCGGCCCGATCGCCGGTCTCCCCGGTACCGCGGCGGGCATCGCGGGTAGTGCGGCCGGTCCTCCAGGTGCCCGGGCGGGTTTCCCGGGTGCCCCGGGCAGGGGTGCGGTGGCGCCGGCCTCCGTGCCGTCACCGACCTGCGCCGTACCCGGTCCCGTACCCGGTCCCGTACCCGGTCCCATGGACGGCCCCGGCGCGGACGGCTCACGTGCGGCGGGGTTTGCAGCGGGCGCACCTCCGGCGGCCGCTTCCCCTGCCGCCGTGGGTCCGGTTGCGGTCGGCCCGAACCCCGTGGGACCGGCTGCCTTCGGTCCGGCCGCCGTGGGTCCGGTTGCGGTCGGCCCGAACCCGGTGGCCCCGAGCGCCGCAATCGCGACAAGTGCCGCCACGCGGCGGGCTCGCAGCATGCTGTCCGACACGTCATCACCTCCGGTTGTCCACGGACTCCGTCGGCGATGATGCGGCGCTGCCCGTACGAGGGCCGCCCGAGTGGCCGGACCGGACCAACACCGTCACCGCTGCGGGCGGTCCCGCCCGCAGTGCGGCGTGTCGGCTGGCCGCCCCGCCCGGTCCGTCAGCGACCGAGGGGCAGTCCGTAGAAGGCCCGGTCGCGCCACACGACGGCGGTGCGACCGGCCACCACACCCCGGTAGCCGGTCACCGGATCCGGGCCGCCCGCGTCCTGGAACTTCCACAACCGGGTGCCGTCGGCCGTGGAGAACGCCGTGACCTGCGTGGACTCCATGACCAGCGCGGTACGCCCGCCGGCGGACAGCAGCACACGCGGCTGACCGCCCCCGCCGCCGGCCTCCGTGGACCGCGTCCACCGCGCGGCGCCGGACGCCGCGTCGAGTGCGAACAGCCGGTGCCCGGCCGTCGGCACGAAGAGGGTGCCGCCGTGGACGCTCCCCTCGCCCGCCGCGCCGACGGCCCGCCACAGTTGCTTGCCGCTGCGGGTGTCGTAGGCGTGCAGATCCGGTCCCGCCGGGGCGAACAGCCGGCCCGCGGGGTCGCCGAAGACGGGTGCGCTCTGGTGGACGGTGCCGAAGTACCTGCCCCACAGGCGCTTGCCGCCTGTTCTGTCGTAGAGGGCGAACAGCCCGCGTCCCTTGTTCGCCTTCTGCTGCTGCGGGGTGAGCGAGCCGCCGTCCTGCCGTACGAGGAGTCCGTCGGGGCGCACCGCGACGCCCTGGTACCGGGGGACGGCGTTCCGGCTGCGGCCGTTCGGGACCTGGGCGCGCCACAGCTCCTTCCGGGCGACGGCGTCGTAGGCGACGAGGAACGTCCCGGCGCCCGCCGTCCCCGTGAACCAGACCACCGGTCCCTCGGTGGCCGTCACCGCGCTGACCTGCACGGGCGCAGCGATCCGATGGCGGACCGTGCCGTCCTGCGGCGACAGCCAGAGGAAGTGCGCGGCGGCGATGACGAAGAGGTCGTCGCCCGCGACCACCGGGCGGTGTCCCGCGCTCGCGGCGGCGGGCTGGGTCCACAACCGGCGGCCCGTGCGCAGATCCACACCCGTGCAGCCCCTGCCGTCCGACACGACCAGCACCCGGTCGCGCCAGGCGGTGACCTGCGCCGAGCCGTCGCCCGCGTGGCGGTACGCCCACAGCGGCGTCGGCGGCACACCGGCCAGCGGCTTCGCGGCGGGAGCCGGCCCGGGCCGGGGGACGGGGGCCGTCACGTCCCCGCCCCGGAGGGCGGCCCCGACGCCACCCCCGACCAGCAGCCCGACTGCGCCCGCGGCGGCTCCGAGAACCAGCGCCCGCCGCTCAGCGCCCGCCTTGGCCGCGAGCACCGATGCGGTGAGGGCGGACTTGGGCGAATCGCCGCCGTCCGGCGCGGCAGGGGGCGTGTCCGTGAGCCGGACCGCCCATCCGGCGTGCGCCTCCGGTGCCGGAGGATCCGGGTCGGGAGCCGGGGCAGGGCGGACACCCCGCGCGGCGGAGACCGGCTCGGATCCGTGGGCCGGTGGGGCATCCGGCGTGTTGGCCGCAGGACGGGGCTCGCCGACCGGAAGGGCACCCTGCGCGAACGAGCCCGCCCGGTCTGCCGCGGCATCCGCCGAGGCGCCCTGGCCCCGGGGAGCGGCCGGCGCCGCCGTCACCCTGTCGACGCGACGCACATCGGCGGGGGAGAGGGCCAGGATTCCCCGGCCGCGGTCGTCTTCGGGCCCCGCGCCCGGGGAATCCTGCGGGGCAGGGCCGGTGCCGTCCGGGCCGGTGCCGGTCGCGTCGCCGGACGGGACCGCGGGCAGCGCGGGGCGGCTCCCGCCCGTGTCCCGCGCGGGACACGCGGTGCCGGTCGCGTCGTCCCGTGCCGTGGTGGATGCCCGCTCGCTCGGGCCGGCGTCCTGCGGGGGAGGCGTCCCCGCGCCCGCCGTGCCGCCGGGCGGCAGCGCCCGCACGCCGGGCGCCGCGCCCCGCGGGACGGCCGGTCCGCCGCCCCGGGCGAGCCGGGTCACCGCATCGGCCTGACCGGCCAGGGCCGTGAGCACCGGCTCCGGCAGCCAGCCCTCCTTCGCCGGCGCGGCCGCGCCTCCCAGGGCGAGCGTCGCCGCGGCGCTCCCCGCGGTCGGCCGGTCGGCGGGGGACTTGGCGAGGCATGACGCCACCACGTCGCGCAACCCGTCCGGAACGCCGTCCAGTTCGGGTGCGGCGCCGGCGATGGCCCGGCCGTCCGGGAACGGCGTGGTCCCGGTGGCGGCGTAGGCGAGGAGGAGGCCGAGGACGAAGAGGTCGGAGGCCGTGCCGGGCGGCTCACCGGCGAGTTGCTCGGGGGTGAGGTAGCCCAGCCGCACGGTCAGCCCGCCGCCGGGGGCCGGTTCGGCGTGCGCGGCAGCCCCCAGGGCGCCGAAGGCCGACAGCCGGGGCCCGTCGGAGGCCAGCAGCACGGTCCCCGGGGCGAGACCGTGCAGCACCGCGCCCGTCGCGTGGACGCGGGACAGGGTCTCGGCGAGCGCAGCGCCCAGCGTCCGTACGGCTCGCTCCGGGAGCGGCCCGGCGAGGACGATCGCCTCGTCGAGGGTCACGGCGGGCACGTACGCGTACGCGGTCCACAGCGCGGACCCGCCCGTGGACAGGTCGAGGGGGGCGGTGACCCATCCTCCCGCCAGCCGCTCCGCGGTGCGCGCCTCCGCCGAGAATCGCGAGCGGAACGCCGGCAGCGCCGCGAGCTCCGCGCGGGCGAGGGAGAGGAGCACCGGTTCACCGCCGGACGCCTCGTCGAGCCCCACGTACTGGACGGCGCTCGCGGTCGCGCGGAACCGCGCCAGCGTCGTGTACGGGCCGATTCGGCGCGGATCCCCGTCCTGCAGCGCCTCCCGCAGTGCCTCCATCGGCGAAGCTCCCCCCGTGGGTCGTCGAACGCCGTTGATCCTATTCGGCCCGCTTCGGCTTCGACCAGGGCCAGTTGAGCCTGCGGCGCTCCCGCCCCTCCGGCGCGTACTCGTACTTCCAGCCGCGCGGCAGCCCGAGCCGCCTGGAGTGCCCGGCGGTGACCCGGCGGTAGGCGTACACGGTGTGCGGGCCGCCGTCCTCGTCCGGCACCGGTACCTCGTACCAGAGGGGTGGGTTGCCGGTGGGGCCGACCAGGACGGGCAGGACCCGCCCGTCGAGCGGACCGCCGACGAAGGGGGTGTTCTCGCTTCTCACCCGTCCAGTCTCGCGCAGGGGCGCCGTCCCGTCCCTCCCGGGGCAGGGCCCGGGCCCTGTGGCAGGACCGGCCCGCGACCTGCGCCGGACGGGCCGGACACCTGCGCCGGACGGGCCGGACACCTGTGCCGGACGGGCCGGGAACCCGTGCCGGAGGGGCCGGACAGCCCTGCCTGAGGGGCCGGGACCCGCGCCGGACCGGCCGGACACCCGTGCCGGGTGCACCGCCTCGCGACGCCTCCGGCACGAGCTCGGCGTGCGAGCCGGACCGGATCGACAGACCCACGCAGTGCACGTCCTCGGCGAGGGCGGCGCCGACGATCTGCTCGGGCGTGAGCCGGTGCACACCGTCCCGCTGCGTCGCCCCACCATCCGGAGCACGTCCCGTACGAGGGCGATCGATCCTCCGCCCTGCGAGGCACCGCAGCGGACACCGCGATCGTCCCGGCAATCCCTGCCGGGCCGGCGCTAGAGCAGGTGGCCCGCGTCGCCCACGAGGGGCAGTACGCGCCGGGCGAGCGTCCCCACCGGGCCGGACCGGGTCTCCAGGGCGAGCAGTTCCCGGACGACGCCCGCGGTCTCCTCGTCCGTGACCGCGGTCGCCGCGAGCAGGGCGACGAGATGGTCGACGAGCCAGTCCCGGAGCTCCCCGGCGGACGGGCACTTGTCCTCGTCCAGCCAGATCAGCGAGGCCGCCTCCACCGCGGCGATCCAGGTGCGCACCATCATGCGCACGCGCGCGCCGGGTTCCGGTACGCCGAGGTGGACCAGGATCTGCTCGGCGGCCGCGCGCCGCACCTCGTCCACGATCGCGCTGGTCCGGGACGTCTCGGCGACGCTCCCGCCGCGCATCAGCGCGCTGAACCCGGCGTCGTGCTCGTCGACGAAGTCGAGGTAGCGGTCCAGGACCCGGCCCAGTCGTTCGGTCGGCGGCCCGGTGGGCGGTTCCGCGAAGCACAGCACGAGCGCGTCGGCCGAGCTGCGCAGCGCGGCCTCGTACAACTGCTGCTTGCCGCCGGGGAAGTACCGGTACACGAGCGGCCGGGACACCCCGGCGGTCTCGGCCACGTCGTCGAGCGACACGTCCTCCGGCGCCCGGTGTGCGAACAGCGTGAGGGCGGCGCGGAGGAGCTGGTCACGCCGCTCCTCCACACTCAGGCGCCGGTACGCGCGCGTCGCGGGAGCACTGGAGGTCATACGGGCAGCCTAACCGCCGGTTCCCGCAGCCGGGGTGCCGTCCGGACCGGTGGCCGGAGTCCGGCCGGGTGTGGCCCGGGAGGGCCGCTTGCGCCCGACGGGTAGGCCGCTTCCGGGCGAGGGACCGCGCGCCGGACCGCGCCCGCTTCCGCCCGCCCGTTTCCGCCCGCCTGTTTCCGCCCCGCGGCGCACCGTTCCGCCCCGCGCCCGCTGCCGCCCCGCGGCGCACCGTGCCCGGGCCCCCGGCGCCAGGCCGCCCTCAGGCGAGGAGCCCCGAGCTCTTCCACAGCCGGCGGCCCGGGCCCCGGAGGACGCCGATGTCGTCGAGGAAGTCCGTGAGGCGCCTGGCGCCCGACTGCATCACCTCGCGGCGGTGTCCGCTCGCCTTCACCTGGGCGACGGCCTCGCGCCGGTCCAGGCCGACGTTCTCGTAGACCTCGGGATTGATGAAGCACACGGAGAAGACCCGGGCCGCCTCGCCGCAGCTGAGCCGGGTGAACTCCTGCTCCCAGCGCGGCGCGGTCACCATCTGGCGGCGCAGCTCCTCACGCGCGTACCGCACGTGCCGCGCCTCCTCCACCACGTGGATCCGCGTCACTCCGCGGACCAGGGTCTGGACGCGCTCGTCCGGGAAGGTCAGGCGCTGCATCCAGTCGAGGATCTCCTCGCCGAGCAGCGTGGCCGCGAAGGAACCCGGGGTCGTGGAGACGGTCTTCAGGACGCGGGCGAGGTTGTGGTAGACCCGCGGTACCGGGTACGCGGGGGCTCCGCCCTTCTGAATCATCTTCGCGAACATCATCGAGTGGCGGCACTCGTCCGCTATCTCGGTGAGGGCGTAGCGCACGTGATTGCTGGTCACCGGCTTGTCGTAGATGTGCCGCACCAGCAGCTGCATCAGGATGATCTCGAACCAGATGCCGAGCGAGGCGAGGGACGCCGCTTCGTGCCGGGCCAGGTCCATCCGCTGCTCCTCGGACATCCGCCGCCACAGCGGGGTGTCGTAGAGGGACACCAGCTCCGGCGGCCAGAACCACTTGCCCTCCTCGATCGGGGCGTCCCAGTCGAGCTCCTCGTCGGGGTCGAAGGAGTGCTTGGCCGAGGACTCGAGCAGGCGCGCGGCGACCTGTTCGCGGTCCCGCAGGGGCCCGAGGGCATCGCGGAGGAGCGTGAGATCGCGTTCGGTCGCAGTCGTCATGGCAATTATGAGACTGCGCGTCAGTAAGCCCGTCAATCCCCTGTGCGGCACTTGTTGACTGCTCGTCTACCAACGTGTGAGTCTGCCGACAGACCGTCAGTTCGTCAGTGCGAGGCGAGGGAGCCTTTCGTGTCGACGTATGACCACTACACCAGCCCGCCCCAGCATCCCGTCTGGTCCGTCCCGGCCACCGGCGCCGCCCGCTTCAGCTGGGAGTACGGCTCAGGCCGGGACCGACTGCTCGCCCTTTACCAGAAGGGCAAGGACAAGCAGTGGGACGGCGCCAAGCGCATCGACTGGGATCTCGAGGTCGACCCGTACGACCCCCTCGGCACCCCCGACGAGGCCCTCAGCCTCTACGGAACGCGCCACTGGGCCAAGATGACCGAGAAGGACAAGGGCGATCTGCGCCGGCACTACTCCTCCTGGCAGTTCAGCCAGTTCCTGCACGGGGAGCAGGGCGCGATGGTGTGCGCGGCGCGGATCGTCGAGTCCGTTCCCGACCTCGACGCCAAGTTCTACTCCGCCACCCAGGTCATGGACGAGGCCCGGCACGCCGAGATCTACGGGCGCTTCCTGCACGAGAAGATCGGGATGCTGTACCCGATCAACGACAACCTCCAGGGCCTGCTCGGCGACACCCTCCGCGACTCCCGCTGGGACATGCCGTACCTCGGCATGCAGGTGCTCATCGAGGGCCTGGCGCTCGCCGCGTTCGGCATGATCCGCGACACCACCGACAAGCCGCTTCCCCAGCAGATCCTGGCCTATGTGATGCAGGACGAGGCCCGGCACGTCGCCTTCGGGCGCATGGCGCTCCGCGACTACTACGAGCAGCTCACGGACGCGGAGCTGCGCGAGCGCGAGGAGTTCGTCATCGAGGGCTGCTACCTCATGCGGGACCGGATCCGCGGGCTGGAGGTCCTGGAGGACTTCGGCATCCCGCGCCGGGAGGCCGAGGAGTACACCGAGCAGTCCGAGTTCCTGCACCTTTTCCGCAAGCTGCTCTTCAGCCGGATCGTGCCCTGCGTCAAGGACATCGGGCTCTGGGGCGAACGGCTCCAGAAAGCGTACGTCGACATGGGCGTGTTCGAACTCGGCGACTCCAACCTCGATCTGCTGATGACCCAGGACGAGGAACTCGCGGAGCGCCTGGACCGGGAGCGCTTCGCGGCGGAGGAGGCGGAGCGGGTGGCCGAGGTGGAGGAGGCGATCGCGGACGGGGCGGACTGAGCGCGGCCGCTCGCGCCACGGCCGTCGATCACCCGATCGGACGATGCTCCGGGAAACCGCCTGGGTACGCTGGTCGTACCAGGCAGACTCCGCCGCATGGGAGCGATCATGAGCGCCGCACGCGAGTACGGGTTGGACGACCAGTACGAGTGGGCCCGCCCGCCGGCGGACGGCTGGACGGCGGACGACCTGGACAGGCTTCCCAACCTTCCTCCGCACACGGAGTTGATCGACGGGAGCCTCGTCTTCATGAGTCCGCAGACCCGATTCCATTCGCGCGCCATGCGTCTTCTGGAGAACGCGCTCATGGACCAGGCACCGGACCACCTGGAGGCCCTCCGGGAGATGACGATCAAACTGGACCGGCGGAACCGGCCGGAGCCGGATGTCCTCGTGGTTCCGGTCGAGGCGGACACCGGTCCCGGCCAGACGTGGTTCATGCCCGAGGACGTCGTCCTCGCCGTCGAGGTCGTCTCGGCCGACTCGCTGGAGCGCGATCGTGAGGTCAAGCCCCGCAAGTACGCCCAGGCCCGCGTTCCGCATTTCTGGCGCGTCGAGCAGAGCGACGGGCTGCCCGTGGTGTACGTGTACGAACTCGACCCGGCCACCGCGGCGTATGTGCCGGTCGACATCTTCTACCAGACGCTCAAGGTCGATCGTCCTTTTCCCATCGAGATCGACCTGACCGCGATCAACCAGCGGGGGCCCCGCGCCTGAGCGGTCCCGCACCGGTCAGGGCCGCCGGGCCCGTCGCTCAGGGCTTCGCCGGCTTCAGCGCCTCGACCATCACCGCCCGCGCGATCGGCGCCGCGTCGCCGCCGCCGCTGATCTCGCCGCCCGCCGCCTCCGGGTCCTCGACGACCACCGCGACCGCCACGGCGGGGCGCGGCACGTCAGGGTGCTGCGCCCAGGCGATGAACCAGGCGTACGGCGTGCCCGCGTTGCCGACGCCGTGCTGCGCCGTGCCCGTCTTGCCGCCCACGGTCACCCCGTCGATGAGCGCTCGCGTCCCCGTGCCCCTCTCCGCCGCCTCGACCATCATCCGCCGCAGTTCCAGCGCGGTCGCCGGGAACATCGCTCGACGGTAGGAACGGCGCGGTGTCTCCCTGACCGTGTCCCCGTCCCAGGTGGTCGTGCGGTCCACCAGATACGGGTGGGCCAGCTCGCCGCCGTTCGCGACGGCCGCGGCGACCATCGCCATCTGCAGGGGCGTGGCCGTGGTGTCGAACTGACCGATGGACGACAGTGCCAGCTGGTCCACGCTCATGCGGCGGTCGAAGTTGGACGCCGCCACGCCGGACGGGATCCGCAGCGACTCGTCGTTGAAGCCGAAGCGGCCCGCCGTCTCCAGCATCCCCTTCAGCCCCACCTTCGCGCCCAGGTTCGCCATCACCGTGTTGCACGACCACTTGATCGCGTACACCAGGGACGCCTTGCGGCAGCCCGGCACGGGGTTGGGCAGCGTCGTCCGGGTTCCGGGGATGACGAACGGGTCGGGTGTGTCCGTGGGGGCGTCCGCGTCCGTGACCACCCGCGCCTCCAGCGCGGCCGCGGCCGTCACGATCTTGAACGTGGAGCCGGGCGGATACGTCTGCCGGATGGCCCGGTTGAGCATCGGATGGCTCTCCGCCCCGTTGAGCCGCCGCCACGCCGCGGTGACCTCCGCGCTGTTGCCGGACAGCAGCGCGGGATCGTACGAGGGGCTGCTGACGAGCGCCAGGATCCTCCCCGTGGACGGCTCGATCGCCGCGACCGCCCCGCGCCTGCCGTCGAGCCCCCGGTACGCGGCCTGCTGCATGGACGGCCGGATCGTGGTCAGGACCCTGCCACCGGGCTGCTCGGAGCGGGTGAACTCGTTCCAGAACGGCAGCGGGGCGAGCATCGGGTCGGTGCCCGACAGCACCCCGTCCTCCGCGTGCTCGAGCAGGGTCGTGCCGTACTTCTGCGAGGAGTAGCCGGTGACCGGCGCGTACAGGGGCCCGTCCGGATAGGTGCGTTCGTACCGCAGTTGCTCGCCGGTGTCCTTCGAGCCCGTGACCGGCCGGCCGCCGACGACGATGGTCCCGCGCGGTTCGTCGTAGCGCGCGATGGCCGATCGGCGGTTCGCGGGGCTGCCGTTGAGGCCGTCGGCCTGCAGCACCTGGACGCGCACGGCGTTCACGAACAGCGCGGCGAGCAGGAACAGGCTCAGTGCCGCCGCGCGCCGGATGTACCGCGTCATCGCGCGCCCTCCGCGGCGGGTCCCGGCGGATCCGCCCGCCCGGCCGCCTCCGGCGGGCCCGGGGGTTCCGCCGGACCCGCCGGCGTCCGTCCTGCCGGATACTCCGGATACTCCGGGCCTGCCGGACCTCCGGGGCCGCCCGGGGCCGCGGCGGGTGCGATCACCCCCGCCTCCACCGGTTCCGGGTGCGGCTCACGGGCCGAGTCGCTCAGCCGGATCAGCAGCGCCACGATGATCCAGTTGGTGACGACGGACGAACCTCCCTGCGCCAGGAACGGCATGGCCATACCGGTCAGCGGGATGAGGCCCGTCACCCCGCCCGCGATGACGAAGACCTGTACGGCGACGATCGCGGCGAGGCCCACGGCGAGCAGCCTGCCGAAGGGGTCGCGCAGATCGAGTCCCGCGCGGTAGCCCCGCGCCACCAGGAGCGTGTAGAGCAGGAAGAGCGCCGTCAGCCCGGCCAGCCCCAGTTCCTCGCCGGCCGTCGCCAGGATGAAGTCGGACTTGGCGGCGAAGCCGATCAGGATCGAGTGCCCGGCGCCGAGGCCGGTGCCCAGGACTCCTCCCGACGCGAAGGCGAACAGCGACTGGGCGAGCTGACTCGGCCCGTCGCCCGCCGCGATGGACGCGTACGGATCGATCCAGGACTCGACCCGGCTGCGCACGTGCGGCTCCAGGGTGCCGACGGCGAACGCCCCGACGCCCGCGAGCAGCAACCCCACCACGATCCAGCCGGTCCGGCCCGTGGCGACGTAGAGCATGACCACGAAGAGCCCGAAGAACAGCAGCGAGGTGCCGAGGTCGCGCTCCAGCACCAGCACGACCACACTGATCAGCCAGATGGCCACGACCGGACCGAGCACCCGGCCGGCGGGCAGTCGCAGAGGCCCGATCCGGCGGCCCGTGTGGGCGAGTGCATGGCGGTTCGCGGCCAGGTACGCGGCGAAGAACACCGCCAGCAGGATCTTGGCGAACTCGCCCGGCTGGAACGAGAGACCTCCGATCCGGATCCAGATCCGGGCGCCGTTCACCGCGGGGAAGAGGATCGGCACGATCATCAGGGCGAGCGCGGTGACGACGGAGAGGTAGGCGTAGCGCTGCAGCACGCGGTGGTCCCGCAGCAGTACGACGACCGCGATGAACAGCGCGACGCCCAGGGTGGACCAGATCAGCTGGGCCGGGGCGGCGCGGTCGGCCGGGGTCTCCAGGTCGAGGCGGTAGATGAGGACGAGACCCACACCGTTGAGGAGGACCGCGATCGGCAGCAGCAGCGGGTCAGCGTAGGGCGCCCGCAGCCGCACGGCGAGATGGGCGAGCAGCGCGAGCAGACCGAGACCCGCGCCGTAGGCGAGGGCGTCGGGCGGAACGGCTCCGCTCCTGGCCAGACCCACCTCGGCATAGCCGTGGACGGAGATGAGGACGGCGCACACGAGGAGCGAGAGCTCGACGCCCCGCCGTCGCGCCGGACGGGGCCGTTCGGGCGGGGGATCCTCCGCTGCCGTTGCGGTCATGCGACGCAACGTAGCAAGCAGGGATCTTATGTCCGCTTATCCGTGGACTTCGCTTGCTGCATGTCGGTGCCCGGGCCGGCATCCGTGCCGGGGACCGCCGCTGGGCCGCCGTCCGTATCGGGCGCGGCCCGCGACCCGGCGTCCGGGACGGGTGCCGCCGGGGATGCGTCGTACGTTTCGGGCGAGGCCGTGGCGCCGTCATCCGGGCGGTCGGCGAGATGCACGTACTCGGGCAGCGTCAGCCGGGCGAGCGCCCCGCCCCCCGGAGCGTTCACGAACTCCAGACGCGCGCCTATCACCGCCGCCTGGCCCACCGCGATCGTCAGACCGAGACCGTGGCCCTTGCCGCCCGACTCGGTACGGAACCGCTGCGGCCCGTGCTCCAGCAGGTACTCCGGATATCCCGCCCCGTGGTCCCGGACCGACACCACCGGTCCGTCCACGGCCACCACCACCGGCCCCGCACCGTGCTTGTGCGCGTTGGCGATCAGATTGCCGAGCACCCGTTCCAGCCGTCGCTTGTCCGTCTCGACGCTCGTGGCGCGGACGACCAGCAGATCCGTCTCCGAGCCGGTGGAACGCGCCATCCGCACCACCCGCTCGGTCAGCGGCGCCAGTTCATGGATGTCGAGGTCGACCGTCTCCCGGCCCGCGTCGAGCCGCGATATCTCCAGCAGGTCCTCCGTCAGCGCCCGCATCCTGCGCACCCGGTCCTGCACCAGCTCCGACGGGCGCCCCGGCGGCAGCAGCTCAGCCGCGGCGGACAGGCCCGTCAGGGGGGTGCGCAGCTCGTGCGCCACGTCGGCGGTGAAGCGCTGCTCGCTCAGCAGCTTGCCCTGGAGGGTGGAGGCCATGGTGTCCAGCGCGCCGGAGACCGTGGCCACCTCGTCCTCGCAGCGCGCAGGGTCCTTCGTACGGGGGTCGTTGACGCGCGCGTCCAGATCACCCGCGCTGATCCGCCGAGCCACCTGCGCGGTCAGATGCAGCCGGCGGGTCACCCGGGTCACCGAGAAGGCTCCCGCCAGCAGCGTCGCGCCGATCGCCAGCGCGGAGGAGCCGACGATGGCCCGGTCGAGGCCCATGATGGTCCGCGCGCTCAGCGTGTAGTCGATCCGCACCGCCAGGGCGCGGCCGTCCGCCGGGCCCGCGGCCCACATCGTCGGCCGGCCGTCGACGTCCGAGACCACCGTGCCGCGCTGTCCGCGCAGCGCCAGCGCCCGCAGTCCGGACGGCAGCCCCTGCGGGTCCAGGGCGCCGTACCGTCCCATCGGCTCGCCCGCCTCGTACGCCTCGGTCACGTCCTCCAGCCTCGACAGCGCCTTCTCGCGGGCCTGGTCCACGGTCTGGCGGGTCACCGACACATGCACCAGAGCACCGAGCAGCGCCGCCAGCGCGCAGCACATCACGGTGATGAAGACCGCGGCCTTCCAGGTGAGCGTGGCGGTCCAGGCGGGCCTGCGCAGCCGCGGGCGGCGCCGTGGCCGTCTGCGGCGGACCGGCGTGGTGCCGGTCATCGTGCGTCCGCCGACGACTCGGGTGCGGGCCGGGGCGGCTTGACCCGGACGATCTCGTCGCGCGCGGGGAGCATCGCCCGCTGCTGCTCGTCCCAGGACCATGCCGTGCGGTACTCATAGCCGGGAATGCCCGCGGACACGGCCCGCAGGATCAGGTCCCGGCCGGCGAGCTCGACGCTGACGATCGCCTCCGCGTCGGACATGATGCGCGTCAGTCCGCCCTTCTCCGGCATGTACACCCGGATCGCCGTCTGCTGCTCGGGCATCGTGATGCCGACGATCAGCTCGTCCTTCCCGTCACCGGTGAGATCGCGGTAGTACGGCTTCAGCACGGGGCACTTCGCCGGCTCCGTCCGGCACTCGCGGATCTGCCGAGCCGTCTGCTCGTAGAGCCCGTCGGGGCCGGTGACCCGGCCCGGGTGGGCGGCCACCTCCGCCTGGACGACGGCGACCGGGTCCACGGCGTGGACGTCACCGCCGGGAACCGCGACCCCGGGGACGTGTTCCGTGTCGCTCTCGCCGTAGTCGACCGGGGGTGCGGATATCTCCGGCAGTTCCGGCCACAGCCGCACCGGGCCGACGGCGGTCGGCGTCGCCCCGGCGCTCTCCAGTCCGCCCGCGTCGTCGCAGCCGGCGAGCAGCAGCGCGGTGGCGGCGGCGAAGGCGGCGAGCGCGGGGCGGGGGGTGCGATGGCGTGGCAACAGGAGTCCTGGGAGGGGTCGATTCGAAGGCGGCCGTCCCCCAGGGTACGGAAGTCCTTTTTGCCCTTTGCGGGGGGCCTGTGGATGTTTTGGGGTGACGCGTCCGTGCGGGCCCCGACGCTCACGGCCGGACGGGGCATTCGCAACGCGCCCCACGGCCCGCGACGCCGTACACCGCTGCCCCGTGTCCGGCCCGGCGCCCTTGCCGCAGAGGCTCACCCCGGCGGTCAGGAGTCCCGCCTGCCCGTGCCGACCCCGGCGGCGATGGCGCTCGCGCCGCAGCCGGACCGGCCCCGGCCTCGGTCCCGGGGGTCGGCACGGATGTGACGCCACGTGCCGCCGGTGCGAGTGGGCCGCGCGAGCGGCGTCAGGCGCGAGGGCGCAGTGCCGCGCGGCAGAGGGTGAGCAGGCGTTCGTCCTGCTCGATGTCGTGGCTCCCGGACCCCCCGTCCAGCACGTTGTGCCGCCGAGGCCGTGCGAGCTCCGCACGCAGCAGGGGCGCGGCCGGCCCCGCCGAGGGGCCCATCTCGGCGAGGCACTCGGCGATCTCGACCCGCCCGTAGCGGTTCTCCTCCCATGCGGTCCGCAGCACCGGCAGGGATTCCCGGGCCTCACCGGTGACCCGCCACAGCGCGACCGCCGCGTCCATCCGGAGCCAGCGTTCCGGCGAGGCGAGCAGGTCTCTGAGCGCGGGCGCCGCGTCGGCCGCCGGGCGGCCGATCGCGCCGAGCGCCGCGGCGGCGGCGCGGCGCTCGTCCGGACCGTCCGCCGTGAGCAGTTCGCGGAGCACCGGCAGCACCGCGGCCGCGTCTCCCGTCGCCGCCCACAGCGCCCGCGCCGCGGCCGCGACGACCGACGAGGACGGGCGCGAGGACGCGCCGCCGAGCAGCCCGCGGAGCTCCGGCGCCGCCGGAAGGGCAGCGGTCCCGAACGTCGTGAGGGCACGCAGCGCCGCCTCGGTCACCCATTCGCCGCCCGGCGCAGGTGCGCCGCGCAGCACCCGCAGCACCTCGGGCAGCGCCTCGGCCGCCCGCACGCCGGCGATTCCGGTCAGCAGTGGTGCCGCCCGGTCGTAGAGCTGCTCGTCCAGGGCGACCTCGCCGAGCCGCCGCCGCAGCACCGGCACGAGGGGCGCGGCCCGGTCGCCGAGGTACGGCACGGCGAACGCCGCGTCGCGCGGCGGATCAGGCTGCTCCAGTGCGCGGGCGAGCGCCGGGACGGCACGCGCGTCACCGAGCCGGGCGAGGGCGACGAGCGCGCGACGGTCCGCCGGCCGTTCCCCGTCCGCGGTCCTCACCCGCTCCGCGAGCGCGTCGGCCGCGGGCAGCGCCAGCCCGAAGAGGCTCTCCAGGAGGCTGGCCGCCGCACCGTGCAGCAGTGGATCGGGGTCGTCGAGCTGCGCGCCGACGAGCCGTACCACCTCGTCGTACGGCCCGCGCCAGGCCCGGATCAGCCCGTGGCACATCCACACGGCGTCCGTGCGCTGGTCAGGGTCGGCACTGGTCAGCTGGCCGGTGAGCAGCGCGATCCGGTCGTCGACGCGGTCACCGAGCGCGGAGTGGAGCGTCCGCAGCAGGTCGTCGGCCCAGGGTGCGCCCGGCCCGCCGTCACCTCCCGCCGCCTCTGCCCGGGACCCCGCCCCCGGCCCGGAGCCGGCCGCGGAGCAGGCCGCGGCCTCGTCCGTGGCCCGCAGCAGCGCGGTCGCCGTCGACGCCACGTCGTCGGGCAGGAGGCCGGGCGCGCAGCGTGCCAGCTGGGTCAGCGCGGACAGCCGCAACCCGGGCGGCCGGTGGGGGGCGAGCAGCGTGGTCAGCCAGTTCACCGACTCGGCGCGCAGCGGCTCGTGGCGCAGCGCGATCCGCCCGACCGCCTCGACGAGCGCGAGCCGTACCTCCGTGTCCCGTTCCCCCTCCAGCCGGTCCCTCAGGAGGGCCAGCACCCGCGCCGGGTCGCCGTGGAGCATCGCGAGGGCGCACGGCGCCGCGAGCCGGACTCCGGCGTCCGGATCGCCCAGCAGCCCGACGAAGACGTCGGCCCCCGCGGCCACCGCGGCGGCGGCCATCGCGTAGTTCGCGGCGTCCTCGAACTCCTCGTCCTCCGGGTCGAGTTCGTCGTCGTCGAGGTCGATGCCGCCGATGCTGGTCAGCAACTCCACGATGGCGCCGCGGTCCTGCACCTCGGGGCTGGCGACGAGTTCCAGGAGGAAGGGGATGCAGGCCAGCGTGGAGTCGTACACGTCGCCCTGGTGGTGCACCGCGGTGTACATCCCGTCGAGCGCGGACTCCCGCTCGGCCGGATCCGCGGAGGCGAGCGCCCTCAGCAGCCCCGGTACGTCGTCAGCCGGACCGTACGCATGCCCCATCGAGGCCCAGTCGACCTCGTCCATCCCCGTGAACACGCCGTTCCCTTCCGTGAGCCGGATGCCTGGGGAGAGTGTGCACCAGGACGGCGACAACCCACCCCGCGCAAGTGAGCCGGATGAGCGCGTTCGTCGGACGGGCAGCGGGGTGTGCCGGCCTCGTGGGGCATCGCCGGTCCACGGTGACCGGCGAGGTGAGTGGCATCGTGGCCGGTGGAGTCGGCCGGTGGAGTCGGCCGGTGGAGTCGGCCGGTGGAGTCGGCCGGTGGAGTCGGCCGGTGGAGTGGCCGGTGGAGTGGGGCGGGGTGGAGGTGGGGGAGGGGCAGGACTGCGCGTCACGCCGGAGGGTGCGTACGGGCGTTCACGCCCCCTCGTCCTTCTGTCGGCAGTCCGGCGGGTGCCGGCGCCCCCGAACTCCGGGGGCGCGTAGGGCCCGCAGCCGCGCACGGACGCAGGAGTGCGCCCCGGCCGAACCCGGGCGCACGAGCGCGCCCGCAGCCGGCGATGCGGCCGCGGGCGTGACGGTGCGGTGCGGGCGTGACGGCTCAGCGCAGGTTGTCACCCCAGCCGCTCTGCAGCATGGTCTGGAAGGCCCACCGCCCGTCCCGTTTGATCAGGACGTCCGCGTACCGCAGGTGCTGGGTCGTGTCGCCCGCCGTCATGGTGGAGTCGGTGAAGACGACCACCATCGCCGGTCCGAGGAAGACGGGCGTGCGCACCGACTCGAAGGCGATGTCCTCGGACCCGTCCCCCATGACCTGGGTCATGGTCCGGACGAACTGCTCGCGGTCCCACTGGGCGGCGGCGCCGCTGCCCGAGGAGTCGTCGCTGACCAGATTGAGCGGGAAGACGGCCATGTCCGCCATCCGCTCGATGTCGCGGCGTGCTGCCGCCGTGTCGTACTCGGTGAACCACGCCTGGATCGAGGCGAGTTCGTCGGGGGTCGGGAGATACCCGGTGTCGGGAAGCTGGGGCACACACGCTCCTTCGTGCAGGCGAAGCTAGTCAAGTTTGACTAATGGAGATCGTATCCCCGACGGAGCCTTTGGTCAAACTTGATTGACGAGGTCGTCCCGGAGCCGATGGACCGTGACGACGGTGTGCCGGGTGGTGCCCCGCTCGACCTCGGCCACCAGCCCGGGCTCCACCGCGCTGTACGGCACCTCGCCGATGCCGATCGCCGTCGCCGTCCGGGGCGCCCCCTCCCGGTGCTCCGCCGCGCGGCCCGCGAGCAGTCGTCCCGCGCGGGAGCGCAGGGCGGGCGGCAGCGGGCTGGACACCACCGGGGTGTCGTCGTCGGGGAGCACCAGGACCAGTGCGGCCGGGCGGGCCGGTGGGCCGGTGAAGCCGGTCACCGCCGCGTCGTGCACATCCGTGTGGCGGAGTTTGCGCCAGTCGCGGGCGCCGGCCCGGTACGGCCGGCCCAGGTGCTTCACCACCAGCCCCTCGATCCCCGCCGCCGGCAGCGTCTCGAACCAGGTCGCGGCGACCTCGGGGTCCGTGGTCATCGGCACCGGCTGGAGGGGTGGCCCGAGGGGGTCGAGCAGAGCGGTCAGCCGCTGCCTGCGCCGCTCGTACGGAGCGGGGCGGAGATCCTCGCCGGCCTCCGCGAGGAGGTCGAACGCGGCGTAGGACGCGGGCATCCGGCGGGCGAGGAGCCCGGCCCGCGCCGCGGTGGCGGCCGCCCGGCGCTGCACGGCGGCGAAGTCGATCCGCCCTCCGCTCCAGACGACCACCTCGCCGTCCAGGACGGTGTCGTCCGGCAGGGCGAGCGCTGCCGCCGCGAGGTCGGGGAAGGCGGTGGTCACGATGCGTCCCGAACGGGCCTGGAGCACGGCCGTGCCGTCGATCTTGAAGATCAGCATCCGGTGGCCGTCGAACTTCGGTTCGTACGCCAGCCCCTCACCGCGCGGCAGCGTGGCCACCGGCTCGGCGAGCGCGGGCTTCATCGGGGGCCGCAGGGCCCCCCGGGCGGGGGTCACGGCAGCGCGCCCGCCGCGGCGGGGTCGGCCAGGGGCGCGAGCAGGTCCCCGTACCGGTCGAGCCTCGCCGGGACGTCGCCCAGACGGAGGACCAGGTCGTCGGGCGACCCGCAGCCCTCGACCTCGTCCCAGGTGACGGGTGCGGACACGGTCGGCTCGGTGCGGGCGCGCAGGGTGTAGGGCGTGGCGGTGGTCTTGGCCGCGGCGTTCTGGCTGTGGTCGACGAAGACCTTGCCCGGCCGCAGGGCGCGCGCCATCCGGTGCACGACCAGCTCCCCGAGCTCCGCCTCGGCCTCCACGGCCAGGCCCTTGGCGTATGCCGAGACCTCGTCGGACGGGGTCGGCTCCAGTGGCACCAGAAGGTGCAGGCCCTTGGAGCCGGAGGTCTTCGCGTACGCGTCCAGACCGTCGTCGGCCAGCCGCTCCCGCAGCCACAGCGCCACGTCGCAGCACTCCACGACGGTGGCGGGAGCCCCTGGGTCGAGGTCGAGGACCATCCGGTCGGCCCAGGCCGGCCGGTCCGCCTTCCACTGGGGCGTGTGGAACTCCACGACCAGGTTCGCCGCCCACATCAGGGACGGCAGGTCACGGACGACGACCTGCTCGCCGGTCTCGCGGGAGGAGCGCGGTACCTCGGCGACCTCCACCCAGTCGGGGGTGCCGGGCGGCGGGTTCTTGGTGAAGAACAACTGGCCGTCCGGGCCGTCGGGATAGCGGAGGAAGGACAGCGGCCGGCCGCGCAGATGCGTGAGGATCGCGTCCGCGATCGTGGCGTAGTAGTGCAGCACCTCGCCCTTGGTGGTCCCGGTGGCCGGATGGAGCACCTTCTCCAGATTGCTGAGGGCCAGACGCCGCCCCTCCACCTCGGTGATGGGCGTCATACGATGAGAATCCCATGAATCCCGATATATCGGATGAAAGGGATGAAACGTGCGATCCATCTGGAACGGTGCGATCTCCTTCGGGCTGGTCAGCATTCCGATCAAGCTCGTGAACGCCACGGAGAGCCGCTCGGTCTCCTTCCGTCAGATCCACACCCAGGACGGCGGGCGCATCCGGTACCGCAAGGTCTGTGAGCTGGACGACCAGGAGGTGTCGCAGGCGGAGATCGGGAAGGCGTACGAGGACGCGGACGGGACGATGATCCCCATCACGGACGAGGACCTCGCCTCCCTGCCGCTGCCGACCACGAAGACGATCGACATCGTCGCCTTCGTCCCGGCCTCGGAGATCGATCCGCTCCAGATCGACGGCGCGTACTACCTCGCGGCGAACGGCGTGCCCGCGGCCAAGCCGTACACGCTGCTGCGGGAAGCCCTCAAACGGAGCAAGAAGGTCGGACTGGCCAAGTTCGCCCTCCGGGGGCGGGAACGACTGGGCATGCTCCGCGTCGTCGACGACGTGATCGCGATGCACGGTCTGCTCTGGCCCGACGAGGTACGCCGGCCGGAGGGGGTCGCACCCGAAACGGACGTCACGATCCGCGACGCGGAACTCGACCTGGCGGACGCGCTGATGGACACGCTCGGCGACGTCGACCTCGACTCGCTGCACGACGACTACCGGCAGGCGGTGGAGGAGCTGATCGCCGCGAAGGCGGAGGGCGTCGAACTGGAGCCCCAGCCCGCGCCGGCGGGCGGCGGCAAGGTCATCGACCTGATGGCCGCACTGGAGAGCAGCGTGCGGGCGGCGAAGGAGGCCCGCGGTGACGAGGCGGCGGAGGTCTCCGCGCCGGTCACGGAGCTGAAGCCGCGCAAGAAGGCTGCGGCGAAGAAGGCCGCGTCGAAGGAGGCGGCGAAGAAGACGGCCGCCGGACCGGCGGCGAAGAAGACGGCGGCGAAGAAGACGGCCGCGGCCAAGTCGTCGAAGACGGCGTCCTCGAAGTCCTCGGCCAAGAAGACGGCGGCGAAGAAGACCGCCGCCAGGAAGCGCGCGTCCTGAGAGCTCCGTGGCGGCGGGCCGGGGCACCGCCTCGGGCCACGGGTGCCGGACCGGCTCGTCCAAGGTGCGGGCGATCCGGCACGGTCACCCGGACCGTGCGCCCTTTCGGGTTACGGGTGGGGCGCCGGGGCCGGTGCTCGTCCCGGGTGCGGGTGCCGAGGAGACCGCCACCCGGCTGTGGACGCTCCGGCGCGGGGGCCCGGCACGGTCACCCGGACCGTGCGCCCTCCCGCTCCCGGGCCCTCCCGCTCCCGCTCCGGACCCGCTCCCCGGTCCCGGCGGTGCACTGCCCTTCCAGGAGAACGACGCGCTCGGCCGCGGCCACCCCCGCCGCGGCGTCCGCACTACGCCTTTCGGCCGATGCGTAACACCCCCACGCGGAGCAGGCGTTGAGGGAGCATTGACAGCCCAAAACTGCCCGGCTACTTTCGGCCCAGGCCGAAAGTGCCGGGCTCTTCGCTCGTTTCCCCAGGTCCCCAGGGCTTCCGGAGGCCCCCATGAAGACAGGGTTCAAGCGCGCCACCGTTCCTCTCGCACTGCTCACGCTCACCACGCTCACGGTCGCCGGATGCGGTGGCGACAGCGGCGCCGAGTCCAAGAAGGTCACCGTGTGGATGTACCCGGTGATCATGGATCCGAAGGCCAATGCGGCGTACTGGGACGGGATCGAGAGAGGGTTCGAAGCGAAGGAGAAGGGCGTCGACCTCAGCATCGAGCAGTTGCCCTGGGAGAACCGCGACCAGAAGCTCGCCACCGCCTTCGGCAGCGGCAAGGGCCCGGACGTGGTCCTGCTGGGGCCCGACCAGATTCCGCAGTACCAGGCGAACGGCGCGATCCAGCCGGTCGACCGGGCCATCCAGGAGGCCAGGAGCGCCTTCCGCCCGAGTGCCCTGGAGGCCATGAGCCAGGACGGCAAGGTCTACGCCGCCCCGATCTACCACACCGTCACCAGCACGCTCTACAACAGGAAGCTGCTGGAGAAGGCGGGCATCTCGGAGCCGCCCACGACCTGGGACGCCATCAGGGCCGCGGCCCCGAAGCTGAAGCAGGCCGGCGCGTCCACGCTCGACTACTCCGCGAGCAACGAGGCCTCGCTCAACATGAGCTTCTACCCGCTGCTCTGGCAGGCGGGCGGCAAGGTCTTCGACGACGGCGGCAAGAAGGCCGCCTTCAACGGCCCCGAGGGCGTCGAGGCGCTGTCCTTCCTCGTCGACCTCTACAAGAGCGGGGCCGTGCCGAGGTCCGCCATGAACAACGCCAACCTCTTCACCGACCAGGCGCTCGGCAAGCAGCAGGTCGCCATGGGCTACACCAACACACCCGCCGACGCCGTACTGGCCGAGAAGGCGTGGGGCAAGGGCAACGTGATCGTCGGCCCAGCCCTCACCGGGCCCGGCAAGCAGGTCTGCTTCGGCATGCCCGGCGGGCTCGGCATCAACGCCAGGTCCGGGAACGTGACGGGCGCCGAGAAGTTCATCGCCTACATGGTCGAGCCGGCGCAGATCGAGTCCATGGGCAAGGCCGGCGGCTTCTTCTCCCCGCGGACCGACGTGACGGTCCCGAACGACAGCACCTACGCCAAGGAGTACCAGGAGGCGCTGAACCACACCCACCCGGGTGAGCCGAATCCGGCGGCGCGTCAGCTGATGGCGCTGATCAGCCCGGAGATCCAGGCCGCGCTGACCGGGAAGAAGAGCCCCAAGGCGGCTCTGGACGCGGCAGCCGCCGAGGCCGACGAGCTGCTGGCGCGTCAGCGTTGAGAAGGACCGTCACCGACGAGATCGCCCCGGACGAGGGTGACGGACTGCCCGGAACGAGCGGCCCACCGCCCGGTGCGAGGGCCACCCGCCCGGGGGACCGGAGCGGCCCCGGCCGCACCGCCCCCGGGTCACGGAGCCGGATCCTGCGGCGGCGCGAGGCACTCGCCGGTCTCGCCTTCGTGGCGCCGATGCTCATGCTGTTCCTCGTGTTCCGCTTCGGGCCGACGCTCGGAGCGGCGTTCCTCTCCGTCACCAACTACCGGCTCAGCGGGGAGTGGACGTTCATCGGGGCCGGGAACTACACCCGGCTCCTCGGCGACGACCTGTTCTGGGAGAGCCTCGGCGTCACCGCCGTCTACACGGTCCTGTACGTGCCGATGACCGTCGCCCTCGCCCTCGGCACCGCCGTCCTGCTCCACCGCACGCTCTGGATGCGCGGCTTCTTCCGCGGGCTGTTCTTCCTCCCGTACGTCACCAGCATCGTGCTGGCCGCCGTCATCTGGAAGTGGATCTACGAGGTCCAGGACGGACTGCTCAACGCCTCCCTCGGCGCCCTCGGCGTCGGCCCCGTCGACTTCCTCGGCAGCGAGTCCCTGGTCCTGCCGTCCATCGCCGCCGCCTCGGCGTGGAAGGGCTTCGGCTACTCCATGCTCATCCTGCTCGCCGGACTCCAGTCCATCCCGCGCGAGGTCACCGAGGCCGCCACCATCGACGGCGCGAGCGGCTGGCAGCGCTTCCGCTGGGTGACGGTGCCCCTGCTGCGGCCGGTGCTGTTCTTCGTCCTCGTCATCGAGGCGATCCTCGGCTTCCAGGTCTTCGACGCCATGTACGTCATGACGGCAGGCGGCCCGGTCCGCGCCAGCTACTCGCTCGTGTACTTCCTCTACGACTCCGGCTTCAAGTTCTTCGACTTCGGCTACGCCAGCGCGGTCGGCCTGGTCCTCTTCCTCGTCGTCCTCGTCTTCTCGCTCGTCCAGCGGAGGCTCATCGGAAGGGATGCGGACTGATGGCGACCCCCTCCACATCCGCCGAACGGTCCGCGGCCCCCGGGACCTCGGCCGCGCCCCCGGCCGGGACGGCGCGGGCCCCGCGGCCTCCGGTGGCCCGGCTGGGACTGCCCGTGCTGCTCGTCCTCGTCGCCGTCGTGACCGTCACGCCGTTCGCCGTCATGGTGCTGGTGGCGTTCGCCCCCACCGGCGGCCGGACCCTCCCGGGCGCCTTCGACGTCACCCGCGCCACGCTCGCGAACTTCACGGACGTCCTGGAGAACGCCGACATCACCCGCTGGGCCGTCAACTCGCTCGTGTACTCGATGGTGTCGGTGCTGCTCATCCTGCTGTTCTCGTCCATGGCCGGCTACGCCTTCGCCAAGAAGCGCTTCCCCGGCCGGGAGGTCCTCTTCTGGTCGTTCCTGGCTACGCTGATGGTGCCGTTCCAGGCCACCCTCATCCCGTACTACATCCTCGTCTCGGAACTAGGCGGCGTGGACACGTACTGGGGCCTGATCGTGCCGACGCTCGCGAACTCGCAGGCCGTGTTCCTGATGCGCCAGTTCATCGTGCAACTGCCCGACGAGCTGTTCGAGGCGGCGAAGATCGACGGCGCCTCCGAATGGCGCATCTACACGACGGTCGTGGTGCCCCTGATCCGGCCCGTGCTGGCCACGCTGGGCGTGTTCGTCTTCCTGTGGCACTGGAACGACTTCCTCTGGCCGCTGGTCATCGGCCAGTCGGAGGAGATGCGCACCCTCACCGTCGGACTCGCGACCCTGGAGGGGGAGAACGTGGCGATCAACCAGATCATGGCGGGAGCGACCATCACCGTCATCCCCTGCCTGCTCGTCTTCGGGCTGCTCCAGCGCTATCTCACCGACTCGATCGCCACCTCCGGACTCAAGTCGTGACCCGCGCCGGCGACGATCGCCGAGGCCGCCGCCCGCTGTCCCGGCCCGGTGCCCGTATGACGGTGCGTCACCTCGGGTGCCTCGTCACTCACCGAGCCCGGGCGCACAACCGCATCGCCTGCGGTTCGGGCGCCGTCCTGCTCGGTCCCCGCACCGGACTGCGCCGGGTGCTGCCGGCCGACCTGGACGAGCCGGACCGCACGCGGATCTGCACGGCACCACGGACGCACTGCTGACCGGCTCCCGGCCGTGACCGCGCCGGACCGGCCCGTCCGGTGCGCCGTCGCACGCGGCTCTTCCGTCGTCGGGCGCGGCTGCGCGGGTCAGACGCCGAGATCCCCGAACGCCTCGATGGCCCGTAGTGCGTCCGCCTGTGGCATCCCGGGCGGCTGTACGCGCAGGACCAGCCCGTCCGCACCCATCTCCGCGTAACGGCCGATCCGCTCCCGGCACTCGCCGGGCGAGCCGATCACCGAGCGGGCCGCGATGTCGTCCCACTGCTGGGCATAGCGGGCCGCGTCGGCCGAGGTGCGCTTCCAGTCGCCGTACGCGTCGTACAGCCCCCGCAGCGGCCGCTCCAGCGCGGCCCGCGCCCGCTGGGTGGTGGCGGCCGCGTACCCCTCACGGCAGACGATGACCTCGGCGCCCAGCGAGGCCGGACCCTGCGGGTACGACCGGTAGGCGCGGATCTTCTCCGGCAGTTCCTCGTCCGTCTCGTTGAAGGACGTGGTCCAGCCGTCGCACATCCGGGCCGTGCGCTCCAGCGCGGCGGGCACCCGGCCGCCGTTCCAGATCCGGGGCCTCGGGTCCTGCACGGGCCGCGGCGACAGGTACGCCCCCTCGACCCGGGTCCAACGGCCCTCGAACGTCACCTCGTCCTCGGTCCACAGCCGGGTGAGCAGCTCCAGGCACTCCTCGAAGCGCGGCACCCGCTGCTCCGGCCGGGTGCCGTACAGGGCGAACTCCTCGGGCCGGTAGCCGAGGACGAACCCCGCGGTGAGCCGGCCGCCCGACAGGACGTCGATGTGCGCCAGCGTCTCGGCGAGCCACACCGGCTGGTAGACCGGCGCGATCAGCCCGGCCGTCGCCAACCCGATCCGCTCGGTGTGCGCGGCGAGATAGGCCAGGGAGGTGAGCGCCTCGTGGTAACCGGGCCGGTGCAGATGGCGCTCGCCCAGCACGACCCAGGCGAACCCGGCCTGTTCGGCGAGGCGGACCTGCTCCACCGCGTCGGCCATCCGTGGCCGATCGGCCTTGTCGGCATAGAGATTGACGTAGAGGCCGAGGCGCATCGGAGTGGAATCCCTTCCTTTACGGTCCGGACCGTAAAGGCTAGCGTAGCGGGGACGACCGCGACAGACAGGAGAGAACGCCCATGTCCTCCCCGGACCTGCTGGTGCGCCGGCTCCGCGGCACCGTTCTGCCCGCGGTCGCAACGCCCATGGACGGGCGGGGAGTCGTCGACCTCGCCGCACTGCGCGGCTACGCCGGGCACATCGCCGGCCAGCCCGTCGGCGGGGTCGCCGTCTGGGCGCACACGGGCCGCGGGCTGCACCTCTCCGAGGAGGACCGCCGCCGGGTCCTCGCGGTGTGGCGGTCGGCGGTGGACGGGCCGGTCGTTGCCGGCGCCGGCGTGCCGCGGTCCGTGCGGGCCGGGCAGCCGCGCGAGGCGATGGACGCCACGGTCGCGATGGCCGTGCAGGCGGCCGAGGGAGGCGCGGACGCCGTCATGGTCTACCCGTCGGCCCTGCTGGCCGGTGACGAGGACGCCGCCGTCGCCCTCCACGAGGAGGTGGCGGCCGCGAGCGGGCTTCCCGTGCTCGGCTTCTTCCTGCACGGCGAGGCGGGCGGATACCCCTATCCGCCGCGGCTGGTCGGCAGACTCCTCGGTCTGCGCTCCGCGGCCGGCCTCAAACTCGCCACCCTGGACCGGGCGATGGCCTGCCAGGACGCGATCCGTGCGGCCCTGCCCACCGGGAAGCTCGTCGTCACCGGTGAGGACCGGATGTTCGGGCCCTCGCTGATGTGGGGCGCCGACTCGGCGCTCGTCGGCATCGCCGCGGCCCGCGTACCGCTGACGACCGCGGTGCTGGACGCCTGGCGCGCGGGTGACCACACCGCGTTCGTCCGGGCATCGGCGCGGCTCGACGCCTTCGCCGAGGCCACCTTCCTCGACCCCGTCGAGGGCTATGTGCAGCGCATGCTGTGGGCTGCGGTCTGGGAGGGCGCCGTCCCCGAGGAGGCGGCGCACGATCCGTACGGTCCGGACCTGCCCGATGCCGAGCGCCGGGCCGTGGTCGACTGCCTGGAGGCGCTCGCGAAGGAGCCGGACGTGCTCCGCTGAGTGTGCCGGGCCGCCCGGCGGCCGGGGGAGCGCCAGGCCGTGTACGGAGGTTCTTCGGCAGGCGGGACGGCCAGGGAGAGGAGCGGTACGGCGGACGGCAGTGGATCGGGCCGGCGGGTCGGGCCCGGCGAGCAGGACGGGAACCGGCCCCGGGCCCGCCCTCCCGGGCGCCCTGCGCCGTCAGACGGGGACCTCGAGGCCGAACAGCTCCGCGGCGTTCCGCCACAGCACCCGGTCCAGCTCGGCCGGGGTGAACCCGGCGTCCCGCAGCACACCCAGCGACCAGCAGGGGTCGATCAGCGTCGCGTCCGTGCCGAACAGCATCCGCTCCACCGGCACCCCGGCCTCGCGCGCGTAGGCGACCCGGCCCGCGTCGGCGGCGGTACGGCAGTGCTCCAGGTACAGTCCCTCGCACGAAGCGGCGGCGTGCGCCGCCTCCCGCCACGCGTCCCCGCCCGCGTGGCCCATGACGACTCGCAGTCCCGGGCGCGCGGCCACCATGTCGGGCAGCTGGGTGACCTCCCGCCCCCAGGTGTGCAGCAGCAGCGGTACGCCCGCCTCGGCGACCACGTCGAACGCCTCGGCCATCTCCCGCGAGCCGGGCAGCCGCCCCGGATAGTGCGTGTGGATCTTCGCGCCGACGAACCGCCCGGAGTCCAGACAGCGGCCCAGGTCCGCGGCGCTCTCCTCGATCCGGTTCGGGTTCACCACGGCATACCCGTACAGGCGCGGCCGGGACGCCAGCTCCTTCATCAGCGCGGCGTTGCCCGCTACCGCGTCGTACACCACCGCCTCGGAGGCCGACACCAGTTGGACGTCGATGCCGTACCGGTCCATCAGACGCAGGTTCTCGTCCGCGTCGCCGCAGGTGAGGTGGAACTGCCAGCGGCCCACATGGGCGTGCACGTCGACGATCGGCATCAGCTCAGCAGCTCCTCGATGTTCCTGGTGGCGATCGCGTCGCGCTCGTCGTCGGAGATGTCCGCGTAGCGCAGCCGCAGCGTCAGCGGCGAGATGTCCATGAACGGGGTGCGCGAGCCGAAGACCAGATGGCGCGCCCCCACCGAGTGCACGACTCGCTCGACGGAGTCGGGACCCGACAGCATCCGTGTCGTCACCCGGAACCCCGGCTCCTCACGCGCCATCAGCAGGAAGTCCGCCAGCAGATACGCGTGCAGGTCCAGGAAGACCACATCGACCCCGCGGTCCATCAGGGGCGGGCCGTAGCGGCGCGGGTCGCCGTCGTGGAGCAGCACCATCCCGCGCGCCAGGGCCAGGTCGACGACGTGCCGGTAGCCGGGGAAGCCCGGCTCGGCGGCCTGCTCTACGGTGAACAGCCGCAGGAAGCGCACTCCGGCGGCCGCCAGCTCGTCCAGCCGGTCCTCGGCGGTCATCGCGTCCCGGACGTCGACGGTGCCCACCGGCAGCAGCTCCGGGCAGTCCGCGAGGTCGCGCAGAGTCTCCTCGTTGCCCGCCCGGTCGTCGAAGAGCGGCCCGCGGGTGGACAGTGCGAGGGCGCCGCACACGGGGGAGCGGTCGAGGCGCCGGCGCACCTCCGTGAGCGTGACGTCCCGATGGTGCCGGGGCCAAGTCCCGTACAGCACGTCCACGTCCCAGCCGACCTGCTCCCGTGGCGAAGGCGTCAGCCAGTCGTACGCGGGCGGCCGGTCGTAGTCGGCCGTCGTGCTCGTGCTCATCGCGCTCCCACCTCGCCCAGCGCCCGGGCGATCCGGTCGACGTCGTCCTCGGTGTAGGCCTCGTTCCACTGAAGCACCAGCAGCGTACGGTCGATCAGCTTCTCCGCCCGGGGACACGGGCCCGCCGGATGGCCGGACAGTGCCGGATTGGCGTACAGCGGCCGTTCCAGATAGCCCGGCAGCGCCGGTACGCCCGCGGCCCGCAGGTCCTTCGCCCAGCGGGAGTTGTCGTCCACGAGCAGCGGCATCACCCACCAGGCGTGTCCGGTCCGCCGGGACGGCAGACGGACCTGCGAGGACGGCCCGAGCTCCTCGACGGCCGCCGCGAACCGCTCGGCGCGCTCCCGCCGCACCCGCACGACCTCGGCGACCCGGGTCAGCTGGACCCGGGCGACCGCGGCGACGAGCTCCGTCATCCGGTAGTTCAGCCCCATCGTGCGGTGGATGCGGCCCTCCGCGCGGTCCCAGCCCTTGTCCATGAACAGTCGCATCCTGCGCGCCAGTTCCGGGTCGTCCGTGATGCTCAGACCGCCGTCACCCGCCGTGATGTGCTTGTACTGCTGGAGGCTGAAACAGGCGATGTCGCCGACGGTGCCGAGCAGCCGGCCGTTCTCGTCCTCGCCCAGCCACGCCTGCGCGCAGTCCTCGATCAGTGGCAGCCCGTGCCGGTCGCAGATCTCCCGCAGCCGGACCACGTCCGCGGCACCGCCGAAGAGATGGACCGCCACGACCGCCCGGGTGCGCGGAGTGATCGCCGCCTCCACGGCCTCCGGGTCGAGATTGCCGTCGTCCGCCCGCACGTCCGCGAACACCACCCGGCCGCCCTGGGCGAGGACCGGCGCGACCGTGCCGAAGTCAGAGATCGGGGTGGTGACGACCTCGTCGCCGGGGCCCACCCCGGCGGCCGCGACCGCGAGATGCAGCGCGGCCGTGCCGGAACTGGACGAGACGGCCTCGGCGCGCCCGTACAAGGCCGCCATCTCCGTCTCCAGCGCCCTGGCCTCCCGGCCGAACGCCCCGCACAGGACCGCCGAGTCGAGGACCCGCAGCACCGCGGCGCGCTCCTCCTCCCCGAAGGTCCTGCCGCGCGGTTCGAGAACTGTGGGCAGTGGCATTTCCCGTCGCGGCATCGGGGGATTATCCTCTCGGCAGCACACGATTATGGCCTGGGCCGAAACCTAGGACTCCCGTGGTCGGCCGTCAATCACGTGCGAACCGCCCGCGGAACGCGTCCCCGGCCCCGTCGGTACGTGCGTCACACCCCCCGCAGGTCGCCGGCGCGACCTCAGCAGAACGGAGACCGGGCCATGCCGCTCACGGTCGGCGTGATAGGCCCCGAGGACCTGGTCCGCAAGGTGGTCGCGGTCGGCGGTCAGGCGGGCGCGGGCCGGTTGCTGCCGCTCCCGTACCGCCACGAGGAGGAGACGACGGACGTCGTCACCGGCGCCGGGTCCGCCGCGGACGCCCTGCTGTTCACCGGGGTCGTGCCGCACAGCCTGGCCGAGGCGGCCGGCGTCCTCGACCGCCCCGCGATGTACGTGCCCTACAGCGGCGCCACCCTGCTGCGGGTGCTCGTCGAACTGCTCCGACTCGGCCACGACGTCTCCCGCGTCTCCATCGACACCCTGCGCCGCGACGAGGTGCTGGAGACGCTCACGGAGGCGAAGCTCCCCACCGAGCACATACGGGTCCTGCCCCACCGGCCCGGACTCACCTCCCAGGACCTCGTCGACTTCCATCTGGAGGCGCGCGACACCGGGAGGTCGAGGGTCGCGATCACCTGTCTCGGCTCGGCCTTCCACGTCCTGGAGCACCGGACCCACACGGTACGGCTGGCACCCTCGCGGCACTCGATCCTGGCGACCCTCCAGGCCCTCGCCCTCGCCACGGCGGGACGGCACAGCGGCGACGCCCAGGTCGCCCTCGGGGTCATCGACCTGCCCGGCGCGGACGACCGGCTCGCCGACGACGTGAGGATCCTCGGCGGCAGCCTCGCCGCCCTGCCCGACGGCCGGAGGCTCGTCGTCACCACCCGGGGGGTGCTCGAGAAGGCGACGGACCGGTTCACCCGCATCCCCTTCCTCGACGGTCTCGCCGCCCGGCACGGCACCGCACACATCGGCTTCGGCCTCGGGCGCACCGCCGCCGAGGCGGAGGCACTGGCGCGCCGCGCGGTGAACCGGGCCCGGTCCGTCGGGGCCGCCGCGGGCGTCGTGTCGATGACCGACGACGTCGACATCGTCATCGACGGCGCCGCGGGGGTCCCCGACGGCGAGACCGCCACGCCCGGGGGAGCGGCGCTGCTGGCGCGGCGGACCGGCATCAGCCCCCAGACCCTGGACCGGCTGCGAGACCTCGCCTCCGGGGACCGCGGAGAGGGACTCACGGCGCACGCGGTCGCCGAGCACCTGTCGGTGCAGCAGCGCACGGCGCGCCGGATACTCAAACGGCTGGAGCGGGCGGGCGTGGCCGTCCCGACCGGAATCCGCCAGGAGGGGCAGACGGGCCGGCCGCCGATCGTGTACCGGGTACGGCTGTAGGCCGGTGGGCTGCCGGGCGGTGCGGTTCGAAGGCGGTGCGCCGGCGGATGGTGCGGTCCGGGGGCGGTGGACCGGGCGCGGCCACGGCCTCCGCCCGCGTCCGTTTGCGTACGGCCGACGTGAGGGAAGTTACGGTCCGGACCGAAACGACGCCTGCGAAGGAGCTGAGCCGGCTTGAAGATCGCCTCGTTCCACACCCGAGTGGTCCGCGCCCCCTACCGACGCCCGTTCGCGATCAGCAGCGGCACCAGCCCCGAACTCGTCAGCCTGCTGGTGGAGGTACGCACCACCGAAGGGGCGTCGGGCTTCGGCGAGGCCTCGCCGATGACCGCGTACACCGGGGAGACCCTGGCCGGGCTGCGGGCCGCCCTCACCGAGCACGCAGCGCCCGCCCTCATCGGCCGCGACCCGCGCGACCTGGCCGGGGCGCACGCGGCCATGGACGCCGCGATCCGCGGCCAGCACCTGGCCAAGGCGGCGCTCGACCTCGCCCTCCACGACCTGGCCGCCCGCGCCGCGGGCTGGCCCGCGCACTTCCTCCTGGGCGGGGCCGTCACACATCGTGTGCCCACCACGTGGGTCGTCGGGCTCGGCAGCATCGCGGAGAGCGTCGAGGAGGCCGCGCAGTACGCCGAGCGCGGCTTCCCCCACATCAAGCTCAAGGGTGGCGAGGACCCCGATCGGGACGTCGAACTCGTCGCCGCCGTACGGAAGTCCGTCGCCGACTCCGTATCGCTCTCCCTCGACGCCAACGAGGGGTACGCGCCCGGCGGCGCGCTCCGCACGGTCGCGCGCCTCGCCGACGCAGGACTCGACCTCGTCGAACAGCCTCTGCCCCGCTGGGACCTGGCCGGGCTCGCCGCGCTGCGCGCCCAGGGCGGCGCACGGGTGATGGCCGACGAGTCGCTCCAGTCGCTCCACGACGCGCTGGAGATCGTCCGCCGCGGCGCCGCCGATGTGCTCAACATCAAGATCCTGAAGGTCGGTGGTCTCCACCGGGCGAGGCAGATCGCCGCCGTCGCCGAGGCCGCCGGCCTGTCCGTGAAGATCGGCAGCATGCCGGAGCTCGGCGTCGCCACCCTCGCCGCCGCCCATCTCTCCGCGGCCCTCCCGCACGCCACGGTCCCGCCCGACCTGGTCGGCCCCCTGCTCGTCGAACAGGAGCCGCTCGCCCCGGAGACCTTCGCGGCGACGAACGGCACGGGCCTTGTCCAGCTCCCGGACCTGCCCGGGCTGGGCCACCGGCTGGCGCCTCTGTGAGCAGGCCCGGCCCGCCTGCCCGGACCGCCTGTCCGTCTGGCCCGTCCGGCCCCCGGCCGGGCGGCCCGCTGCCTTCACCCGCCCGCACGGCCGGCCTGCCCGGCCCGCCTGACCCGTCCGGCCCACCGCGCCCACCCGCCCGGCCACGTCGATATCGGGGTGGCGGAACAGCGGGCGGCGCAGTGGTTGGCGGCCGGTCACGTCCTGGCAGCAGCCGGCCGAGCGGTAGGGGGGTGGTACGCGGTGGCCGCACGCTCGACCGGGAGCTCACGGCTCCCCGCCGCTCTTGCGCCGGTGGCGCCGGCGGCCTGCGCGGTCGCCCGTGCGCAGGTGTGGACGCCGTCCGCCCGGCGACGGTGCCGGCGGGGGAGGGGTGGGCAGGATCCAGGACTCGGCGTTCGCCAGTTCGGGGTCCAGCACGTCGTCACCGTAGAGACCGTGCAGCCAGTTGGTCTGGTAGACCGTGTCGAGGTAGCGCTCGCCGAGGTCGGGTGCGATGGCCACCGCCGTGCGCCCGTCGCCGCCGTGCTCGGCGAGCCAGCCCATCGCCCCGCTGACGACGGTGCCGGTGGAGCCCCCGAACAGGAACCCCCGACGGGCCAGCCGGTGGCAGGCCCGGATGGTGTCCCGTTCCTCCACCCGGATGACCTCGTCCACGAAGGACTCGTCGAGCAGCGGGGGGCGGATGCTCATCCCCAGTCCGGGGATCATCCTGCGCCCCGCCTCGCCGCCGAAGGACACGGAGCCGACGCTGTCCACCGCGATGATCCGCACCGGCCGGTGCCACTCGCGGAAGAAGCGGGCGCAGCCCATCAGCGTGCCGGTGGTCCCGGCGCCGACGAACAGCGTGTCCAGCTCGGGGAACTGACGTGCGATCTCAGGTCCCGTCCTGCGGTAGTGCGCCTTCCAGTTGCCCGGGTTCGTGTACTGGCTGAGCCACACGTAGCGGCTGTCGGAGGCGCACAGCGCACGGAGGTAGTCGATCCGCGCGCCCAGGAAGCTGCCGTTGGCCTCCTGGCCGGCGATGACGTGCACCTGGCTGCCCAGGGCCTCCATCATCAGCCGGGTCGTCAGGTTGCAGCGGGAGTCGGTGACGCACAGGAACCTGTAGCCCTTGCTCGCAGCGATCATGCTCAGTGCCACGCCCAGGTTGCCCGAGGAGGACTCCACGAGGATCGAATCCGGCGTCAGGACTCCGTCCCTCTCGGCGGCCTCCACCATCTCGATCGCGGCCTTCAGCTTGATCGAGCCGGCGAAGTTGAAGCCCTCGCACTTCAGGAAGAGCGAGCGCCCGAATATCGACTCGAGATCGATGTAGAGATCGTCTTCGTTGAAGTCTTGGGGAACGGATATGACAGGCACGATGGCCTCCTCATCTGCAGCGGGCCCGTCGGGCCCCTGCGTCAGCGGCCGTGGAGTCGTCCGTAGCTGCTACGGAGACCTGACCCTTGATCTCTCCGGGGGACCAGTCCTGCAAGGTGCCTCCTCACCGGCTTCCGGGCGGCTCAGCCGTACCGGCGCAGTTCGTGGAAGAAGCCGTCGACGACGTGCAGCCCGCCGGAGCGCGCCACCTCGTCGTAGACCCATGTGCCGACCGCGAGGTCCAGCACCCCGAGGCCGAACGGCGAGAAGACCACCGGCCGGTCCGCCGGGAGCGTCACCCGGCCGGCGATCACGTCGTCGAGCGTGCCGTCCAGGAAGGCGCGGCCGCCCGTCAGCCGCTCCGCCAGGTGCGGGGAGGTGTCGGCCCTGAGGCAGTGCTCGACGTCGTCCACGACATTGGCCGAGGCGAGCAGGACCTCCGGGGCGAGGTCGCGCAGGGACACGTGCAGCACCAGTGGGTTGTGCGCGAACCAGGACGGGTCGGTGACGTGCGGCTCGGTGGCGATGGTCGCGAAGACCACGAGGTCGCTGAAGCGGATCAGCTCCTCGGGGTCGTCGTGCACACTGATCCGGCCCGCCGTGCCCGACTGCTCCAGATAGCAGCGGAACCCGGCCGCGCTCTCCGGCGCCACGTCGTGGACGCCGATCTCGTCGAAGGACCATCCGGTGCCGGCGAGGAAGGTGTGGATGTAGCGGGCGACGAGGCCCGTGCCGAAGAACCCGACCCGGGCCGGGCGCCCGGCCGACCGCCCCCGGCTGAGCCGGTCCGCCGCCAACGCCGCCGAGGCGGCCGTCCTGGTCGCACTGATGATCGAGCCCTCCAGGCAGGCGAAGGGGTAGCCGGTGTCGTGGTCGTTGAGGATCAGCACCGCGGAGGCCCGGGGAAGACCGGACTCCACGTTCGCCGGGAAGCTGGAGACCCACTTGATGCCGTCCACGCCGGCCTGCCCGCCGAGCGACGCCGGCAGCGCGATGATCCGCGACGCCGGACGGTCCTGGAAGCGCAGGAAGTACGAGGGCGGGTTGACGGTACGGCCCTCTCCGTGCAACCGGTACGTGGCCTCGACGAGCTCGACGATCCGCTTCTCGTGGCCCCGCAGCGCACGCCGCACCTGCTCACCCGGGATCACCGCGAACGACGGCGCGGCACCCGTCGGTCCGCCCGAACCGCCCAGGCCGTACGGCCGGTGCTTCGCGGGCTCCACGGCGGACTCCGTCCGGCCGGATCGGACGGCGTTCACAGCGCCCTCACCTCGACGGTCGGCGAGCAGTCGGCCAGGGACACCGGCTCGGCCATGCCGACGAGGATCTCGCGGGGGCCGTCGTAGGGCTCGCGGCTGTGGGCGGTGCGGATGTTGTCGACGAGCATCAGATCGCCGGGCTGCCAGGGTTCGCGGTCGGTGTGGGCCTCGTAGACCTCGTTGAGGATCTGGACGACGTCCTCGCCGACGGGGTCGCCGTTGCCGTAGCGGGTGTTGAACGGCAGGCCGTCCTCGCCGTATTCGTCGACGAGGTACTCGCGGACCTCGGGGGCGAGGGTCCATTCGTTGAGGAACGCGATCTGGTTGAACCAGCAGCGTGCTCCGGTCAACGGGTGGCGCACGACGGCGCTGCGGCGCTGGCGGGTGCGCAGTCCGCCGTCGCCCTGCCAGGCGAGGTCGATGGCGTTGGCCCGGCAGTAGTCCTCGACGGCGGCCCGGTCGTCGGTGCCGAAGGCCTCGGTCCAGGAGGCGCCGATCTCGTCGTTGTAGCTGCGGGTGAGCAGCCAGCCCTCCCGCTCGAAGCGTTCCACCGTCGCCGGTGGCAGCGCCTCCAGCACGGCGGTGGCGTCCGAGACCCCGGTGACCCCGCCGGCGGCCGGAGCGGTCAGGCACGCGAACATCATCAGGCCGGGGAACGTCGTCGTGTAGCTGAGCTCGTGGTGCATGCACATCGGCTGGTTCGGCGGCCACGCCGTGGAGGAGTACACACCGTCCCGGTACGACTCGCGCGCGGCGAACGCCTCCCGTTCGGTCATCAGCGGTCCGCCGGCGAGCTGCTGGAACACCGCGCCGACCTGGTCCGCCTCACGCAGTCCCAGACCGCGCACCAGCACCGCGCCGCGCTCGGCGACCAGGGAGCGCAGTGCGTCCCGCTGCCCGGCCGCCCAGCTCGCCGCGTCCCCGGGGGACTCGACGTGCAGGACCGGGGGCCTGCCCGGCTGCGACTCCACGTCGAGCAGTGACGCGTGGGATGAGGACGACATTTCTGTTCCTTTCGGTCGCGGCTCAGGAAGGAGCCGGCTGGGCAGCGGCGCGCAGCACGGCTCGTGCCGCCTCGGCCGGACGGGTGCGGAGGAAGTAGTGGCCTCCGTCGGCGAGTTCGTACAGATCGACGTGCTCGGCCAGCAGCCGCCAGTCGCGGTGCCGTCCGGGGGACGCCGTGACCGGGTCGTCCGCGGCCACGACGACCGTGACCGGCGTGGACAGCCTCACGTCGGGCGGGGCCTCCAGGAGGCCGGCGAAGTACTCGTGGGCGGCCACGCAGTCGTGGCGGTAGGCGGCACCGATGTGCTCGGCGCGCCGGGCGTCCAGTTCGCCGAGTCCGGTGTGACCGCGGTCGTCGCCCAGCCCGGCGGCGATCTCGGCGTTGCTCCTGCGGGTGAGCTCGTCGACGGCGCTCCGCCGTTCCGCCGCCCCGCCGAGCAGCTGCGCGGCGAGGAACACCCGCTCGGCCTCGACACCGCGCTCCTGGAGCCTCCGTGCCGTCTCCACGGCGGGAGCGGTGCCGGAGGAGTGGCCCCACAGCAGCACCCGGGAAACGCCCAGACCGATGATCTCGTCCACGACCCGCTCGACCACCTGCTCCAGCGGGGCGAAGGGTTCACGGGCGGCCGCCAGGTCGTGTCCGGGGAGTTCGACGGCGTACACGGCCGGTCCGTCGGCCGCCAGGGCGCGGGCCAGCGGCTGGAAGTTCACCGCGTTGCCGCCCGCGTAGGGGAAGCAGACCAGGGCGCCGGCCGTTGCGTCCTTCGGCTCCGACAGGCGCTCCAGCAGACCGTCTCCGGCGGTGCGGCGAGTGCCCCGCGGCGCGCTCGGGCCGTTCGTGGCGGGTTGGTTGGGGGTGGTGTCGGTGTCGGTGTCGAGGAGTGCGGCGAGGTCGGTGAGGACGGGGTGGCGGGTGACGTCCTTGAGGGTGACGGCCCGGTCCAGGGCGATCGCGAGTTTCACCGCGGACAGCGATGTGCCACCGCGGTCGAAGAAGTGGTCGCCCCGGCCGATCCGGTCCTCGGGCACACCGAGCACGGCCGACCAGGCCGCCGCCAGCCGCCGTTCCGCCGCGGTCGCCGGCGCCTCACGCCCGCCACCACCGGCCGCGGCCGCACTCCCGAGACCCGCCGCGAGCGCGGTCAGGGCCTTCCGGTCGACCTTGCCGTTCGCGGTCAGCGGCAACCCCGCTCCCCGCCAGTGGAACACCGAAGGCACCATGTACGACGGCAGCACCGCACCCAACCCCGCCGCCAACACCCCGCTCTCCAACGGCGCCACCGCACCGTAGAACGCCACCAACTGCGTCCCCGCCGCCCCCGGCGCGGCGACCACCGCACCCTCACGCACCCCCGCCTGACCCAGCAGCGCGTTCTCCACCTCACCGATCTCGATCCGGAACCCACGGACCTTCACCTGCGTGTCCCGCCGACCCAGGAACTCCAACTTCCCCGACACATCCCACCGCCCACGATCCCCACTGCGGTACAACCGCTCACCCGGCCGCAACGGATCCGGCACGAACACCGCCGCCGTCCGCTCCGGATCATTGACATACCCACGCCCCACACACACCCCCGAGAACACGATCTCCCCCGGCGCACCCAACGGCACCGGCCGCAACCCCTCGTCCACCACATACACATGCACATTGGCCACCGGCCGCCCCAGCAGCACCCGCCCCGGCACCCCCGTCATCACCTCATGGTTGGTGTCGTCACAGGTCTCCGTCAGCCCATAGGCATTGACCAGCGCGATCCCCGGCTGCGCGGCGAACCACCGCTCGACCAGCTCCCGCTTCAACGCCTCACCCGTCACCGACACACACCGCACCTCCCCCAGCCGCCGCGGCTCCCGCTCCAGCGCGGCCAACACCGCCTCCAGATACGACGGCACCACCTGCAACACGTTCACCCCGGCCCCGATGACCGTGTCCAGGAACCGCGACACATCCAGCACCGCGTCCTGCTCCACCAGCACCGTCCGCCCACCCACCAACAACCCCGCCACCAACTGCCACAAGGAGATGTCGAAGCACTGCGGCGCGACCTGCGCCACCACACCGCCCTCACCGATCCCCAGATCGTCGATCTTCGCGAACAGATGATTGACCAGACCCGCGTGCTCGCACATCGCACCCTTCGGCTCACCCGTCGAACCGGAGGTGAAGTAGATGTACGCCAACTGCCCCGCCGCCACCGGCACACCCAGATCCTCCCGAGCGTGCCCCTCGGCATACGCCACATCCACCAACAGCCGCTCCACCCCACCGACCGCGACCAACGCCTCGTCCAACGAGGCCGAACTCCCCGACTCCGTCACCACCACCCGGCACCCCGCCCGCGACAACGTCGCCGCGATCCGACCCGCCGGGAAACCCGGCTCGATCGGCAGATACACCCCACCCGCCTTGAACACCGCCAACACCGACGCCAACCAGTCCGCATTCCGCTCCAGCACCACCCCCACCACACCCTCCCCCTCCACACCCCGCACCCGCAGCGCCCGCGCCAACCGGTTCGCCCGCCCGTTCAACTCCCCGTACGTCCACTCCCGCCCCCCGTGCACCACCGCAACCGCATCCGGATGCATCCGCACCCGCTCCTCGAACAACTCGTGCACCCGCAACCCCGGCAACTCCCGCCGCCGACCCGCCAGCCCCTCCACCTGAAAACCCACCTCCTGGTCGGAGACCACGGAAGCCGGGGCCGTGTCCGGACCTGCGACCATCTGCTCCAGCGCGGCCAGGTGGTAGCCGGCGATCCGGCCCGCCGCCTCCCCGTCCAGCGCATCGGTGCGGAACCGCAACCCCAGCACCAACTCCCCGCCCACCCCCTCCACCACCGACACACGCAACACAGCACCGCCACCCACGTCCCCGTCGATCCCGTGGGGGTCGAACTCCACCTCGTACAGCGGTCCAGCCACGCCCAGCTCGCGCGCCAGCGCCTCCACCGGGAAGTCGCGGTGCGCCCGCAGTCCCGTGGTCACGCGGTGCGCCTCGCCCACCAACGCCCTCCAGGTACGAGCGCCGTCGGCCGTCATCCGGCACGGCAGCGCCGGAGCACCCGGAGCGGGAACCCAGCCGGTGACGGCCTCGTCCTCGCCCGACAGCACCGCCAGCACGCGCGCGTGGGCCGCGAGGACCACCGCGTCCAGCGCGACGCCGGAGTCCTCGGCCAGTCGCCGCAGGGCCTTCGCCCGCGTGCCGGGGACGGTCACCTCGCACGTCCCGTACGCCCCGGCGTCGGGCGTCGGAGCGGCCGCCACCCACCGCGGCACCGCGGTGAAGCCGCCCTCGGCCAGTACCTCGCGCCAGAACTCCCGGCCGGCATCCGTCCGCGCCGACCCTGCCGTCCGCGCCGTCTGCGTCTCCATCGGTGCGTCCTCCCTCACCCTCGCCCGGACGCCGCGTGCGGCTGCGGGCTGCCGTTCACGGCGACGGGTCGGTAGGCGGCCCCACGTGCCTCGGCGGCCGGATTCCCGACCCACCGTGCGTGCGCGGGCATTTCCTCGCCCTTCATCAGGAAGGCGTCGGCGGCGAGCTGGGCGTGGTCGCCCATGGTCACGCCGTAGTGCACGTGGGCGTTGACGCCGAGGGTGCATCCGTTGCCGAGGACGCTGTGGTCGGACTTGAACGTGCCGTCCTCCTGCGAGTGGCACTGGACCCTGCTCGCCTGGTTCAGCGTGCAGAAGTCGCCGACCGTGGTCAGCGTCCGCTCCGTGAAGCCCGCGCCGTCGTCGAAGACCCGCCTGCCCATGCGCACGCCCAGCATCCGCCACAGCAGCGTCTTGTAGGGCGTGCCGCTGAAGAGGTTGAGGTAGTGCTCGGGAACCTTCCAGAGGCGCTCGTGCCACCAGAAGTACGGGTCGTAGATGGAGCACAGCTTGGGTTCCAGCGGCCGGAAGCGGGTGATGAGCCGTTCCGACAGGGTGAAGTAGCACGCTGTGAACGCCAGGGTGATCGAGAGGTACAGCGCGACCACCAGATGCCCGAGCACGCCGTACACGTCGAGCGTCGCCAGAGCGAGCACCGTCAGCACGAACGAGTGCACCCACCGCACGAACAACCAGTACGCCATGGTGCGGAGGTTGTACCGGTTCTTCGCGGCCAGGTTGCGGTGGAACTCCTCGCCGGTCCTCAGGTGGTCGAAGCGGGTGTCGCGCTCGACGGTGCGCGGGATCCCGAAGCACGGCGCTCCCAGCAGGCCCACGTCCTCGCGGACTTCGCCGTCGAGCGGGATCATCACCTTCGTCGCGAGCAGGGTGTTCTCGCCGGTCCTGCCCCCGGACGGGTAGGCGATGTTGTTGCCGAGGAAGCTGTGCGGGCCTATGACGGCCCGGGAGACGCGAAACGACGTTCCCGAGAATTCCGCGTTCATGACGGAGAGACCGTCGGCGACCATCGTTCCGGTACCCACCGTGGTGAGGTAGGGGGACTCGTGCTGCACATGGGTGCCGAAGTTGGACCCGGTCTGCTCCACCTTGGACAGGTCGTAGCCGAGGAAGCGCAGGTAGTGGACGATGTACGAGCTGTCCCCGAAGAGCCAGCCGAAGAACTTGACGTTGGTCATCCGCGCGATGAGCCGGTGCAGCGAGTACTGCAGGCCGTACAGCGGATAGACCCTGTCCGGCTCGATCGCCAGGCTCAGCAGCCGCGGCACGGTGAACAGCCAGACCAGACCCAGGACGAGGAAGCCGAAGAAGAGGACGACGGACAGGACCAGGGCGTCGATGTAAAGGCTCGCCGACGCGATGTGCGTGGCGCCGGGGCCGAGTACCTGGTTCAGCGCCGGAATCTCCGTCACCAGGAGGTACGCGCCGCCGACCATCAGCGGGACGTACAGCACGAACAGTTGCAGCACGGTGCCGAGCCCGAAGAGCGTCCGGCGCAGCGTGCTGCAACGCGCCGCCGGCACGCGCACGTAGTCGACGTCGGTGCGCTCGGCCGGGGAGCCGTGCCAGTGCTCGCCGGCCGGGATCGACTCACCGCTCTGCAATGCGGAGGTGTGGCCCAGTTGGGCCCGATCGCCCATCGACGTGTCGATGTCGAGCACGGTCTTCTCACCGACGAACGCGTCCCGTCCGATCGTGACGCGGCCCGTCTGGATGCGTCCGGCGTGGGCGCGGTAGCCGATGAAGTAGGACTCCTTGCGGATGACCGTGCCGTCGCCGATCGTGAGCAGGTCGGTGCACACCGGGACGGTCCGGGAAAGGATGGTGACGCCCTTTCCGATACGGGCACCGAGGGCCCGCAGATAGAGGACGTACAGCGGATTCCCGACGTAGAATCTCATCGGGTTCGCGTTGACCAGCACCTTGACGGTCCAGAACCGCAGATAGGCGAGTCCCCAGACAGGGAATTCCTGTGGCTTCCAACGGCCCACCAGAATCCACTTGGCGGCGATGGGGAAGAGGCAGAGCGCAATCATCGCGGCGCTGCCGAAGACCATGGACCGCAGATAGATGTGCTGGAGGCCCGAGCCTCTGGAAACCCACTCGTAGCCACGGACGGTGACGGTGCCGAGGGCGAAGCAGTAGGCAAGGAAAATCAGGGTCTGCGCGGTTCCGCACAGGACGTACGTCCTTCTGCTGACGGGTACGGCGCTCTCGGCCGGTTCGGGTGGCGGTGCGGCTTCGGATGCGGGCTTTTCGGCCACGAGCGCCGTCACCAGGCTGCGGATCGTGGGGTACTGATAGATGTCCTTCATCGACACCGAGGGAAGGTCGTCGCGCTTCCTGACCCGGGCACAGAACTGCGCCATGACCAGCGAGTTGGCGCACAGGTCCTCGAAGAAGTGGCTTTCCGCGGATATCTGCTCGGCCTTGACCAGGCCGGCCAGCACTTCGGCGAAGTCCTTCTCGGCACCTGCCGTCCCCGTTCCCGTCGCCGGACCGTCAATTCGGTGCTCGGTGAGCGCCGATTCATCCGGCTCGGGCGTCAGGACCTCGACAGACTTTTCCACCATGCGAGCTCCTTGAGGAAATGCCGGTCGCCATCGTCCCGCGCGGCCGGCACTCGTTGTCCTCACGCTCCAGCGATGGCCGGAGCGAGCAATCCGGAAGTCACGCGGTCGTGAGCTCTTCTCCGGTCACAATCACGATCACCAGTCTCCGTCGTGCATCGCAGGGTTGCCACTCGGACCAGATCCCTTCGGACTGCCCTGCGACGTGACGGCAACGCTCATGAATCCCGGCCGGCGAACCACCGACGGCCTCCGGTCCAGCCACCGCACCAAAGTTTTTGTCATCGTCGGGACGAGGCGCTGGCCCCCGGCGTCGACCGCTGGTAGCGGCCGCCTCGGGAAGCGCTTGAATCGCACCCGTCAGGTATTCGGTACCGGCGCCCGGCCGGATGGGAAATTCATCAATCAAATGTCTTCAAAGTGCCGAGCTGGGTTCGACCGGACGAGTGAGCGGGGCGTCTGTGGGGGGAGGAAGAGGTGCGCGGGCGTGCGCCGGGCGTGCTGATGACGGAGCGGGAAACACCGGTGCGGGATGCCGGCCCGGACGGGCTGGTCACGCGGGTGCGTCCCGGTTGGACCGGTATCCGGCGCGCCTGGGCCGGGCCCCGTGCGGGGTGGCGCCGGGACCGCGCGCCGCCCGGGCCGGGCTTTCTGCGGGTTGGCGTCGGGAGCTCACTCCGCCTGGGCCGGGCGCTGGGGCGGGGGGCCGGGGACCGCCCTGCTCGGTGCGGACCGCCGGAAGGGTGCCGTGACGACCGTCGAAGGAAACCCTGACGGCCGTCACACGAACGGCGTACCGCGGTGCTGACGGGCTGCCGCCCCGCTCGTGGAGCGTGGCCCGGATCCTGGCCCCAGGGCGAAGCGCCTACGGAATACGGATACTGTCGACGATCTCCCGATGCGTCTTCTCCAGCGCCTTCTCGTTCGCCTCCGGGCCGACGGTCACGGCCTGGACGAGGTACTTGTCGCCGTCGATGAGACGGGTGGACCCGGTCATCCGCTCCCCCTCGTCCGTCGCGATCCGCGCATCGAGCGCCGGCCGGCCCTCGACCGTGGTCTCCTCGGCGCCCGTACTGATGAACGAGGCCCCGGTTTCCTCCTGCACTCCCTCCATGAAGGACTGGAGCTCGGTCGGGAGCTTCATGTCGTAGTTGTCCGGCACTTCCGTGACGGCGAAGACCACGAATCCCTCCTCGGTCTCCACCAGGTATCCGCGGCTGGTCACCTCCTGGCCGAGGACGCGCTCCGTGTGCTTCTCGACGGTCGCCCTGCCGGGCAGGTCCACGGTGATCCCCGTGGGGGCGTCGGTGGTCTTCACCCACCCCGCACGAAGCTCGGCCTGGATCGCGGTGACGACACCGGTACGCGGTGTGACCGGGGCGGCGTTCGCAGTGGTGGACGCCGCAGCGCCTCCGGCGACGGCAGCGGCGGCGAGGGAGAGCACGAGGGCACGCTTCGTCCGGGTCAGGGTCCGGGTTCCATGGGACATGAAAATCACTTCCGTCAAGAGGGGTGGCAAGAGGGATCTGTCGAAACGACCCGGGGCATTCGCGAGACCACTTACCGACGAGCCGCGCGGTCCGACCGCGCCGGCCGGGCCCGCCTCTCCATTACGCCGGACCGGGCGACGAGCGTCATGCCCCTGGATCGCGTGGCAGGGGAATTCGGGACTTGACAGCGGCTCCGGGATCAGGGACGGAAAGTGAGGGCAGCGGTCTCTTCCGGGGACCGTGGGCCGTACCCGGGCCGGAGCTGTCGTCGCTCTGGCGCGTCGCCGCCGCCCCTCCGATCCCCTGCTCCCGGTGCGGTGCGGTGCGGTGCGGTGCGGTGCGGTGAGGTGCGGTGCGGTGAGGTACGCGGTGCCGTGCGACGGGGACGTCACAACGTTGTCAGGGCCGACCGGGGGTCGCCGCCGCTGCGGGCGTACAGGCCGGGACTGATGCCCAGCATCCGCTTGAAGTGCCGGCTGAAGTGGGACTGGTCGTAGAAGCCGGACGCGGCGGCCACGAGGCGTGGCGCCATTCCGCCCAGCAGCAGACGCCTGGCGAGGTCGACGCGGCGGCCGGTGAGGTACTGGTGCGGTCCCATGCCGAACTCGCGGCTGAACACCCGCACGAGATGGGCCGGATGGACATGCAGGGCCTCGGAGGCGTCCTGAAGGCTCACCCCCTCCACGAACCTCTCGTCGAGCAGTTCGCGCAGCCGGTGCGCGATCCCGGCGTCACGTACCTCGGACCGGTCCTCGACCCGCTGCAGCAGGTGGTCGCGCAGCCGCTCCGACACCAGCGTCAGCCGGCTCTCCGCCTCCAGTTCGTCGCCGACATGTTCGAGACTCAGATGCAGTTGGTGGATGCGGCGGCGCAACAGCGGATCGTCCAGGACCGGGCTGTCCACCGCGAGTCCGACGAGGCCGTCATCGAGTTGGGTGGAGTCGAGGTACACCACCCGCTTCCGGAATCCGTCCGGAGTGACGGAGCGTCCATTATGTGGGACGTGCGGGGGCAGCAGGGTGACTGTCCGGTCGAGGGCGCCGTGCTCATGACGCTCGAGGTCGTACCTGACCATGCCGTCGTCCACGATCAGCAGCGTCCATGTCTCATGGGTGTGCATGGGGTAGACGTGGTCGGTGATGCGGGCATGGAAGACCTCGTCGATTCCCGCCAGCGGCGGACGCCAGGCCCGGATCTGCGGACGCTCAACCATGCAAAGATCGTACAAGACTTCGCACCGGTCACCGGGTTGAATCAACCCCATGGAAACCGTCAACGAACCCGTTCGTTTCGAGACAAAGATCGCCGTGGTCTTGCGCGATGATCTTCAGATGTGGCAGCGCCTCAACATGACGGCGTTTCTGGTCAGCGGCATCGGCCGAAAGGAGCCGGAGGTAATCGGCGAACCCTATGCGGATGCCGACGGCACCGAGTACCTCCCCATGTTCCGGCAGCCGGTACTCGTATTCGAGGCGAGCAAGGAGCAGCTGACGACGTGCCATCAGCGCGCCGTCGGCAGGGCCGTTCCCCTGTCCGTGTTCACCACGGACCTCTTCACCACCAACAACGACCGGGACAACAGGGCTGCCGTGCGCGCCGTGCACCGTGACCAGCTTGACCTGGTCGGCATCGCGGTCTACGGGCCGCGAAACGCGGTGGACAAGATCATCAAGGGCGCTCGCATGCACCCGTGAGCGGCCCTGGGGACGTGTCGTGCAGAACGAATTGAATTCGCGGAACGAGTCGGCGAACGCCTATCTCTACCTGCTCGCTACCATGGCGTTCTTCGGAAGCGCCTTCGCCAGTTCAAAATCGGTCGTCGGTCATATGCCGCATCAGGTGGCGGCAGTTCTGCGATTCGGTGGCGGAGCGCTGATCCTGGTACTTCTGCTCCTGCTCGTGGGGCGGAAGTCCAAGGGAAACAAACTCACTGCCGGACAGGTGATGTGGGCGGCGGCAGTGGGACTGCTCGGGGTGTTCGCCTACAATCTCTTCTTCTTCTGGGGCCTTTCCCTCGCTCCTTCGATCGACGGGAGCATCATCGTTCCGGTGCTGAGTCCGGTGATTACCACGGGACTTCTCGTCGTGCTCGGCAGGGAAAAGGCCTCGGCCGCCCGGATCTGCGGACTCGGGCTAGGTGTCGCGGGTGCGGCGCTGTTCTTCGTCGGCGCGGGGGGCGCGGGTGCCGGCGCGGACGGATCGCGTCTCACCGGCGATCTCATCTACCTTCTCGGAGCGCTCTCCTGGGCCCTCTACAGCATCGCGTCGAAAAGGGTGCTGGCAGGGACGGACCCACTCCGCGCGACCACCATCGGCACCCTCGCCGGGGCGTTCGCCCTGCTCGTTCCGGCCATCCCGGCGATGCCCGAGGTGGACTGGGCGGCACTGTCCGGAAGCACCTGGATGAACGTCGCGTACCTCGCCGTCGGTCCGACCGCGGTGGCGTACCTCTTCTACTACCGCGGGCTGCGCCTCGTCAGCCCTTCGACCGCCACCGTGATCATGTTCACGGTCCCCGTCTTCGGGGTGACCTGCGCCGTCGTCTTCCTGGGCGAGTCCTTCACCGTGCTCCAGGCCGCGGGTGCGGTCGTCATGCTCGCCGGCGCGCTGCTGGCCGTCACCCAGGGCCGACTCCGCCAGAGGGCGCCCGCCACCACGCCCGGACAGGCCGCCGACGACCCGGCGGAGCCCGTGCACACAGGATCCACCGGCCGCTGAGCCCCCGATCAGGGGCATTTTCCGGCCACTTGGGCAACCCGTGCCCGAAGTTCCGCATCGCCACAGGGGGATGGTGATGCAGGCTTCTCGGCTTCCGCTCGTGGTCTCACCCCGGCCCGGGCGGGAGCCGTACTTCTCACCTCCCGCCGTCACGCAGCGCCGCGTGCGACGGCAATCACGCACATCCGTTCAGAATGCGAGATCGGGGTCTCAACTTCAATGCATGGAGTCGAGTTCAGAGTGCTCGGGCCGTTGGAGCTCAAAGTGAGCGGGCGCCCGGTACCCCTTCGGGGCGGCCGGCGTGAACGAAACGCGTCTCTCGGCGGTCGAGGAATGCACGGACCTCGAACTCGCACAAGGCCCTCACAAGAGCCTGACCAGCGAACTCGCCCACTGGGTCGCCGACGTGGCCTTGGCCGCCGCCGGTGCCGATCCTGGCGATGATGGCCAGGATCAGGTCCTTGGCGGTGACGTCGTCGGGCAGTTCCCCGTCGACGGTGATCGCCATGGTCCTGGGGCGGGCCATGGGCAGGGTCTGGGTGGCCAGTACGTGCTCGACCTGGGAGGTGCCGATACCGAACGCCAGCGCGCCGAAGGCGCCGTGGGTGGAGGTGTGGGAGTCGCCGCAGACCACGGTGGTGCCCGGCTGGGTCAGCCCCAGCTGCGGCCCTACGACATGGACCACGCCCTGCTCGACGTCACCCAGCGGATGCAGCCGGACGCCGAACTCCGCGCAGTTCTTGCGCAGGGTCTCCAGCTGCGCACGGGAGACGGGGTCGGCGACGGGCTTGTCGATGTCCAGGGTGGGGGTGTTGTGGTCCTCGGTCGCGATGGTGAGGTCGAGCCGCCGCACCCGGCGCCCGTTCTGACGGAGACCGTCGAACGCCTGCGGACTCGTCACCTCGTGCAGCAGGTGGAGATCGATGAAGAGGAGATCGGGCTCGCCCTCGACGCGCCGGACGACATGATCGTCCCAGACCTTCTCCGCGAGTGTCCTACCCATCGCTTTCCCTCCGGCCGACGATCAGTCCTGTCATGCCGTCGACGCTAGGGGGATCACTCCCCGGGCCGTCCTTGATCGGTCCTCAACCCGGGCGGGACGAGGCCGGGATATGGGGGAGAGCGGGACAGCCGGCGTCCCGAGCCGATCCCGGATGCGGCCACACCACCGCGGCGAAGACTGAGGGTTCCGGCGCGAGCCGCCGGGAGAGCCGGCGGGTACTTCCTCGGGGCAGGCACCATGAGAGCGCCTCTCGTGAGCCCCATCTGACCTGCTGTCACCTCTCCCCGCGTCTCGGGGGAACCTCATCCTGTGGCCTGTCGCGCGATAGGCCACAGATCCGCTCGTACGGCCACTCCGGGCGGCACACGGCTGCACATGCGCGAAGACCCCGTCCTCAGCGTTCTCGCTGGTGGCGGGGTCTTTGGGCACCTTCTTCGAGGTGCCCCCGGCAGGATTCGAACCTGCGCACACGGCTCCGGAGGCCGTCGGCTTCCCGCGTGTTTTCGCAGGTCAGCGGCTTACTTGACAGGTTGTCAGGCCCGCCGTCCCGCGCATGTCCCGCGAGAATGAAAAAGCCTATTTTGCTCGCCTTGTCCCTATCGTTCCCCGCGATAGTCGATCCATGCGCCATGACGTAGATCACGATTTCCTCGGGCAAGCGTAGGGGTATATGGTGCGCCCTCAATCGAACAAGGAGGCTGCCCGGAGCGTGCGGGCAGGCCAAGAGAGCGGGTTGTGCGCCTGGCTCGGTGGGGGCGCTCGCGCGCGGTGCCGGGGTGAACGGTGGCCGACGGGCGCGTCCCGCCGCTTCTCATCCGCATGACCTTGGCGTGTGTGTCCCTGCTGACTCTCCAGCCTCCGGCGGGCTGAGGGAGACCCGCCCTGACTTGGTGCCGGAGTGGGCACCACGCCGCAGCGCGGTAGACGGTGTTGGCCGGCGAACCGCGACTGCGAACGTGCGAGTCGGATGCCGGCGGCTTTGCCGGCAGTCGCAGACGGCAGGCGAAGGCCAGTCGGCGCGAACCAAGGCCAAGACGGCGCCGCTCTCCCTTCGCCCGGCAGCGCTCGGCGTCGGCGCGACGCTCTTGCGTAATGCCCTGGGAAGGCCGACCCGGTGGGTCGACCGCGTCCTGGAAGCGCTGCTCGGGCTGCCTGGTCGTGAATACAGGCGGCCGGTCGTGTGAAGTTGTGAGGCTGGGATTAGGGATGCGGCCTTTCGACGTGCGGGCAGGTGGTGGCGGTGGACTGTCAATGCTCCGGAGGATCGCCGGTTTGGCCAACCGGCGATCCCGAGCTATGTTGCGCTGCCGTAGCGGTGAGCGCAGGAGAGCCAAGATCTCCTGAGTTGTTGGTTCAGAGCGGGCGCCGTTTGCGGATGGGCAGGATGCTCAGGGCCATGACGGTGCTGTCGTCTTGGAACGAGATCGGGTCGTTCCATTTCCCGGCTGCATGGGAGTCGCGCCGTTTGGAGTGGAGTTCGTAGGCCGCTTGCCGGTACTCCTCCACGCGGCCGTCTTTGATCAGTTCGTACAGTTCTGAGTCCATTCCGGAGAACGCCTCGATGCGTGCGGTCCCCATGCGGAAGACGTTGTCTGTGCCGACGAATTTCGTGTCGCCGACCTCGATGTCCGCGTCGTCGACGCTCGAGGTTGCGGCGAAGGCGGGCACGTCGTAGTGCTCTCGCCCTTGGCGGGCGGTGAGATACCCGGCCGTGTATTTCCGTCCGCCGGAGAAAGCGGTCAGGCCGGCTGCTGCGGTACGGGCCAGGAGCTGACCGAACCAGGCGAGATCGTCCTCGCCCACCTGGAAGCCGTCGACCGTCCGCGCCCGTCGACCGTCCCGGGCCGGTACGCGAATGGCGTTGGGGTAGGGGATTCCGGGATTGTCCCTGATCTCCTCGTCGGCGTCATTCAGGGCGCCGGGTATTCGGAGGGGGAGCAGTGCCTCGCCTGGGGATTGCAGCACATTGACCACGACCCCGCTCTGGCCCATGAGTTCGGTGGACAGCATCAGACAGGGCGTCGTGTTCCAGGGGCCGATCTGCATTCCCTCGGTCAGTTCTGCTCCCTTGACCAGTTGCTGGATCGTGGTGCTGCGGGTTCGGCCGGTGCGCTTGCTGGGCTTCTGGTGGTTTCCGCGGCAGGCCACGAAGGTGACTTTCGACGGCTCGCCGGGTTTCCATGCCTCGATGATGTAGTCGGGCCGGGGCCGTGAGCCCTTGTTCCGTTGGGAGACGCTCAGGGGCCAGCCGGCTCGCAGCACCGTGTTCGTGTCCACGACCGAGACGATGTGGTCGGGGTAACGCTGCTGCACGATGTGCTCCGCCACCGCGAGCCCGAAGCCGACGGCCAGCTCCCGCGCCTGCATGCCCTTGTACCAGCTTTCGGAAGAGCGGCCCTTGTCGGTGAGATCCATGGCGCCGGCGCGATTGCCGTCCAGCGCCTCGCAGAACTTCAGGCTCAGCCAGTGTTCCGCCAGCCCGCGCCCCATTCCCTGGCCGGCCAGCACGTAGCCGCGGGCTACGGCATGCAGCACCTGCCACGGCGTCAGGTCAATGGACCGCCCGTGCTCGGCCAGCGCGACCGGCCGCAGGTCGGGCTTCCTGCGCGCTGCCTCCTGGCCCTTCTGCCGACGCCGCTTGTCGATGGCCGCCGCCGCGGAGTCCACGTGCGCGGCCAGTTCTGTCGTCGAGTGGATGTGAACGCTCGTCGAGCGGCTGAGAGCGTTCAGGATCTGTCGCGCGGTTCTCGCCATGCATCCCCCACGGTGTCCGTGCTCTGGCTGGCCGGGAACGGTAGTTCGGGACATCGGGGCGCGTGCAAGTGCGCATAGTGCGGCAAGGACCACAACTGGCCACACCGGGACCAGGTATGACCAGTGGTGACGGAAGCCGGGTCGAACGTCCGACAATCCGCGCTCGTCAACATGACGCCGCTCGAGTGCCCTCTTGCGAGGGGATGTTGGAGTGGATGTGCCGGGCAGCCATTCTCCCGCCGATCAGAAGGAGGCGGGTATGGACCTGAACGAGCACCACGGCGCCGCATCTCAGCCCGAGCAGCCTGCGGACCGAACCCCGGCGCAGCCGCACGGCGGCAGCGCGGTCGCGGGCTTGGCCGGAGAGTTCGGGGCGGAGCTGGTGCGGGCCATCCGCGTGGGACTGGCCGAGGTGAGCAACTCCGGCCAGGGGGCACGGGGGCCGTCGCACATGAGCTGGTACTCCTTCGCGACCGAGTACGCGCGAGCCCATTGGCCAGGCCGGGCGGCGAAGACCCGGGACGAGGTCAGCGACGCGCTGACGGCCGTCACGATGGCGATGCTGGGGGACCTTCCGGGCCGGCCGAACGGGCACCTGCTGCGCCGTGCCCTGCGGCACTGGGCGTTCGTCACGCTCCGGCCGGGACAGGGGGAGATGTCGGTGCAGGACCGGCTGGTGCTGCAGTGGGTCGCCAAGGCATCCCGTCCCCTGGTGGATCTGCATGATCCGGTCCTGGCACGTGATGTGCTGGAGTCGCTGCGCCGCAAGCTGGACGGGAGTGAGGCGGCGGTGGAGACGATGCGCCGTAAGCGCAAGGTGCTGGTGCACGCGCTGCATTACGCCGTGGAGCGGGGCGAGCTGGGCAGATGTACTACGCGGGCCCTGCGTCCGGAGGAGGCGGTCGCGGTGGCGCTGCCGGACTGCCGGCTGCCCCGCACTGGGTGGGGGCGGCTGATCCTGCACCGTACTCGGCCGCAGGCGGGTAAACGGTGGACCGACACCGGCGAGTTCCATGATGAGCGCGGGCTGAAGAACCGCCCGCCCGGGGAGACGCGGGTGGTGCCGCTGCCCCCGCATCTGGTGGCGATGTGGAGGGAGCATGTTGCCACGTTCGGCACGGCCGACGATGGGCGGCTGTTCTTCACCGAACAGGGCCGGGTCGTCAGCTACTCCACCTACCACCGGGTCTGGCGCGAGAGCCGCGACCTTGCCCTGTCTCCGGCGCTCACCAGCACGCCGCTCGCGAAGCGGCCGTACGATCTGCGGCATTCGGCGCTGTCCACGTGGCTGTGCGCGGGCGCGGACCCGGCCGAGGTCGCCCAGCGGGCCGGCAACAGTGTCGAGGTTCTGCTGTCCCGGTACGCGAAGTGCCTGTATGACCGGCAGTCCATCAACAACCAGCGCATCGAAGGGCTGTTGAGCTCCTACGGCCAGCCGCCTGAGCCTGACTAGGCGCACGATTAGCCTGGGATCGCGGACATGGCGTGGGTGGGTACGCGGTCCGACCGTTGCGGCGTGCGCTCGGGTGCGTGCGCGTCTCCGACGGTTCCCCTGCGCATGTCCGTGGCTCGCGCTTGAGCCGCCGTCACATCTCCTGCCGTGCCGCAGGTGTAGCGGCGCGGACACGGAGCGGGGTTGATGTTCTGCACGACCGTTGCTCTTCTGGGTGATGCGGTGATCTACTGCATGCTCCGAAGTGGCTTATGGGGGAACTGTGCGAACAGGCCATTTTGCCGTGTATCGAGGGTTCAGCGCTGTGCGCCAGCGCGCACGAGGCAGCCGTGGCTCTCGCGCCTGCTGACGGCGGCCGTCGGAGCAGGCGCGGGTTCGCCTACCAGGATGCCGTCACGTTGCTGGACTGCCTGGACATGCTCGAAGGGCGGTGGACGGCTGTCTCGTGGGAGGACCTGGAGGACATCCTGTGTCATCGGGACGGCGCCCCCGTATACCGGCAGGTCAAGACGATCGAGGAAGCCGGTACGCGGCACAGTATCGCCAACGTTTGCAAGCCGGAGGAGAAGAAGGCCGCAGACAGCAGCTATCTGGGCAAGCTGTTCCTGGGCAAGCCGCTGCCGGACGGCACACGGTTCACCTTCATCGTCAACGAGACGCCCCAGCGGGACCTGTATGCGTTCGTCGCGGAACGTGATCGTCCTCGCGGCCCGGTGAGCGCGGACGCCCGCGCGGACATCGTCAAGAGGCTCAGCGGGGTGCAACTGCCAGACGGCAGGGACATCGGATGGTGTGTCGACCGCCTGGACGTCCTGGTGGAGGCGCGCACCATCGACCAGGTCGAGGCCGAGGCCATGGCGCGACTGGCGCCACTGGTGGAAGCGTGCCTGGGCGAGAAACCGCTGTACGAGGAAGTCGAGGAGGTCATGATCTGGCTGATCTCCAAGTACATAGCCCGCAGCGCCCTTGAGCTGCGACCGACAACCTTCACCGCGGACGACTTCGGCCGGGACCTGGACGACAGCGTGCGCAGAGCAACCGGGCGACGGCGAGACGGTTCCACCGAACTGTTGATGAAACTCAAGCTCAAGCTGCGAGCTGCCGAAATACCGGAGCCCGAGGCGGAAGCCCAGCACGATGCCATGCTCGCCTACCGTCGGACCTACCGCGCCAGTGTCGGCACCCGGCGCCGCGCGTACGACGACCTGGCCGATCAGATCAACGCCATCTGCACGCTCACGATGGCGAAACGACGCGCCGGACGCCTCGCCGCCGGCTCGGCGGCGTACTTCGAGACGCTTGTGGCCGTGAGCGACCTGCCCGAGGTGACCAGCCGGCAGTTCACCCTCGCCGAGGCCCACGCAGTGCTTTCCGACATCACGGCACGCTGCCAGAACAGGTACGCCGATGCCTCATAAGATCGGCAGCAGCGTGGTGCCCCCGCTGTATCGCGCCTGGGACCCGGACGACTCCCCTGACTTCCACGCAACACGGCTCCTGCTGCTCATCTACCTCTGCGGCGAGGAGCCCGGCCCCTATATCGAGGGACGGACGAAGTTCGCCAAACTTGATTTCTTCGTGCGCTATCCAGGATTCCTGGAGCGGGCCCACGCCGCGATGCCGGAAGCCGTCGATACCGAAACCGCGTTTCTCGCCCGTGACCCGTCCGAAGTCGAGGCACCTATGATCCGCTACCGCTACGGACCCTGGGACCAGCGCTACCGGCAATTCCTCGCCTTCCTCGTCTCTCGGGACCTCGTGACCATCACCACCCACCGGGTCGAACGAGTGAAACTCAAAGCCGCCGGCAAGAGGACCGCACAACGCCTTACCGAGGCCCCTCAGTTCCAGCCACTGGTCCGGCGCTGTCAGGCTATGCGAGGAAATCTGGCTGCCATGTCGGGCACCGACCTGAAGAACCTGATCTACGACCTGTTCCCAGACGAGGTCGGCAACGCGCCCTTCCGCCAGGAGATCCGGCCATGACAAAACCCGTGACCGCCCACCCCGACCGCGGGATCAGGATCGACTCCGTCAAGCTCGTCCACAACACCGCAGAAATCGACGAGTATGCCTTCGGAACAGGCATGCTGAACATCCTCAGCGGGCCCCGCAACAGCTCCAAGACCACCACGCTGAAGGTCATCGACTACTGCTTCGGCGACCGCGGCGGGATGATCGATGCTCTCGGTGCCGCCGTCTCCGACGAGTACATCGAGGTCTCCACCGCGATCCGGCTCAACGGCCACCCCCGCACCCTGACTCGTCTCCTCCAGCACGGGCGCATGAACAAGGTGTACGTCGACGGAGACGAGCTGACCGACGCCGACTTCTCCGACTGGATCCTGCGCGAACTGGGCTGGCCCAACCTGCGCATCCCCAAGGGTCTCCACCCGGCCACGGCCAGTGAACTGACGCCCTTGTCCTTCCGGAACCTGCTGCGCCACTTCTACCGCAACGAGGAGTCCTGGACGAGCTTCGCCAACAAGGAGCAGGAATTCATCCGGCGCGGCGTCGTCAGCATGCTCCTCGGCTTTGCCGGCTCCCGCTACGACACCAAGGAGTTCGCCGTCGCCCAGGCCAGGCGGCGCCTTGCCGAAGCCCAGGCAGTGGAGCGGGACGTGCAGGACAGCACATTGCAGGCCGTCACCGCCATCTCCGAACGGCTCCGCATTCCCGTCGCCCGCACCCTCGACCAGGTAGCGACCGCACGGGAAGAGGTCACCGCTCAACTGCACGCGGTTCGCCAACGACGTCATGAACTGACGCGCGAGATCAACAGCCTCCTGCAGGGAACGTCCACCACCGAGACGGCAGCCGGATACGACTCGTCACTGACGAGCGCCTACGAAGACATATCCAGGCGGTTGCAACTGGCGGTCGACGAGGTCGTCGCGCTCGAACAACTCAGCAACGAACACGCCTACTCCGCCCAGACGGTCACCTCGGAAGTGACCCGCATGGAACGCCTCATCGCCTCCGTGGAGACCTTCGACGCCCTCCCCGTACGACTCTGCCCAGCATGCGAACAACGCGTGGACCCGCACCGAGAGCATGGCGAAGACGCCTGCTACCTGTGCTTCCAACCGGTCGACGACGACCAGCGCCGCCGACGGGCACAGGTGGAGATCCGGTCACTCAAGTCAGAACTTGCCGACCTGGAAGATGTCACCGCCCGCACCGCCGCCGATCTGCAGACGGCCCGCACCCGCCGAGCAGACCTTCAAAACGAACAGGCACGGCTCGCGCATCGCATCAACGAAGAACGCGCCGCGCAGCTGGCCCCCTTCATGGCCAGCCTCGAAAACCTCGCCGCCCAGATCGCCCAGCTCGAACAGAAGATGACAGCCTTTCCGGCCATCGAGGAGATCCTCCAACGCCGCGCCGTAGCCAGCCAGGCCGTCACCGCTGCACAACAAGCCGTCGACGCACTCGCCCAAGAGCCCGCCGCAGTTGCCACAGCTACGCTCACTTCCGTCGAACGATGCGCCCTGTTCGCCGAGCGAATGAACGAATTCCTGCACCGCTACCGCGAACGCGGCTGGGTCAAGGGCGCCATCACCATCAACGACAGTGACCTCACTTTCTACGTCGGCACTCGCCCCTGGGACCAAGCCCTGGGGGCAGAGACGAAGGTGCTCTTCTTCCTGGCTTACAGCTACGCCACCCTGTTCCTGGCCTCTGACCTCGACGAAGGAGCAGCAGCCCCCGGCCTGCTGCTCCTGGACAACCCCTACCAGCAGGGCATCGGCACCACTGTGGTCGACGACGTCCTGCAGGATCTGGCAAACGCGGCCCAGGCCACGGGCACCCAGATCATCAGCACCCAAGCCGTTCCGGTGCCACGCGACCCGGCCACCATCCGGCAAATCCATATGCCCAAGGAGTACGAAGCGCCGTAGGTAGACACCCTCACTCCCGGTGTAACGGATCCCAAGGTGGATCTTGAACGGGCGTCGCAGAGAGCGGCCATGACTCAGCCATAAGTCGAGAGCAGGATCAGACTTTGATGACGGTGGCGTGCCCACCGCACAGCGCGGTCAGGTCCTCGGGATCCGAGGTGAGGATCGTGGCCGGCCCGGGGGCGGCGAGGGCGGTGGCGCTGAGCATGGCGTCGATGGCGTACTTGTGGCCGTGCAGGCCGGCGTCGGCGAGGAGGGCGGCGGCGTGGCGGGCGATGGGCTCGGTGACCGGTTCGACGACGAGGCGCGAGAGCGTCCACTCCAGGGCGGGGCGGTTGATCCGCGGGTGGACGACTTCCACCAGGGTGGCCGCGGAGGTGATCACCCGCAGGTCGTCGGCTCGGGCGAGGGCGAGCCAGGCGGTGACCGTGCGGTCGCGGAGGACGGCCTTGGCCAGTCCCTCGCTGTCCAGTACGAGGGTGCCGCCGGGGGTGGCGGGGGAGCGGGTCACGCGGCGTTCGCTCCGCCCGTCGCCTGGTTGTCGCGGGCCTGGTGGAGCTGGTCGCGCAGGGCCTGGATCTCCTCGTCGGTGACGGGGCCGTGTTCGGCTTCGGCGACGGTGATGAGTTCGTTGAGGTTGTCGCGTTCGATCTGGCGGGCGACGGCGGCGGCGACATAGGCGGACAGGCCGGAGGGGCCGCTGCGGGCCTTGGCGGCTTCGGCGATGTCGCGCGGCATGGTGATCGAGTACTTGCCGGTAGGCTCACTCATGCTACCTATCCTACCGCTCATCCTCCTACCTGTGTGTGCGGAACTCGGACCCGACCGTACGAGGCCGGGCGGCCACCGGCCCGCCGGTGATCCGTCCCTGCGGGAGTCCCCAGACGACCTGGCGCCCCGGCCGGGGGAGACGGACTACGGCGTGTTCAGGGCCGACAGCCGGCCGCTGGCCCAGGGGTAGGACGCCCATCCCTGGACGAGGACCGGGTTCAGGGAGTTCTCGTGCCCGTTCAGGCACTCGTTGAGGGCCCAGGTGGAGCGTTGGGGGTCGGCCGCCCGCTCCAGGAGCAGAGAGCTGGGGGTGGTGTCGGTCAGGGTCGCCAGGCGTTCGACTTCGTGGGCCGCGACGACCGTGGTCGGGACATCGACGGTGGGCAGGCCGAGGTGGGGCAGGTTGGCGTTGGCGACGGGGAACGGCTCAAGGGTGACGATCAGCGCCTGGCGTGGCCGGTCGGCCGGAATGCCGGCGAATGCCGGATGGCGCTGGTCGATCTGGGCCGAGGTGGCGTCGACCTGGCGGTAGGCGCGGGCCAGTTTGCTGTCGGTCTCGGCGACTCCGAGTTCCAGGCCGAGCCGGGCGTTCTCGGTCGGCATCATGGACTTGACCTCCACGAGCAGCACCAGGTCGTCGAAGACGACGATCCAGTCGACGCTCTGCAGTTCGTTCCGCTTGACCCGGTACGTGATCTCCGAGACCACGTCGGCGTCCGGTATCAGGCGGAGCTGGCGGCCGACGTACTCCTCGAAGAGGTAGCCGGTCTCCTGCAGGAAGTCGGGTCCAAAGTGCTCGCGTCCTGTGTGGTAGATGCCAGACGGGGTCGCTTTGCGCCAGACCAGCTGGGGCGAGGGACACAGCAGGCCAGGTCCGAAGCCGGTGACCGCCGGCCGGCCCAGCAGCGGGTTGTAGGTGAAGCGGCGCAGCTGTGCCGCTGTGCCGCCAGCCACCCTCGCCAGGTTCCGCGTGGCCTGCTTCTCGGCTGCCTTGATAGAGGCCACGTCGGTGGCGAAGTGCCGTTCGACGACGCGCAGGACGGTGTCCCGGCTGACGGTGCGGTTGAAGTTCTCCCCGTCCGGGCCGTCGTAGAGCGCGGGATCGAAACGCCCTGTGTTGAACAGCGCACATCCCCACAGCAGTTGTGCGGTGCCGACGTAGTCGGGCAGCGGGCAGCCGAACACCTCGGTGTCCCAGCCGGGGACCATGCAGCGGGGCTGGCGGTGTGCGGGGAACGGAGTGTGAAGGTACAGCGCCGCCGTACGGGCCAGGCTGAAGAACTCCGGTGCCTGGAAGGCCATCTGCTCGCCGCCCAGGCGCATCATGAAGTCCCGCAGGCGGACCGGGCCCTCGTCGGTGCCGTGAAGGGTCGGTTCCTTCAGGCTGGAGTACGCGGCCAGGATCTCCAGCAGGTCGCGTTCGGTGGCCTCGGAGCGCAGGTGCTCGGTTCCGTAGGCCAGGCTGACGCGGGCCGCGTCAGCCAGCGCCCAGGGCGTGTACTTCATTGAGGGGCTTTTCAGCCACGGCTGTGGCTGCTCGGGCGAGCTGTAGCGGGCCGCCGCCGCAGCGATCAGGGGCAGCAGTGAGCTGGGACGGTGCCGCCGGATGCGCTGGCGGTATTCGTCCTCCGTCACCAGCCGGTCATACAGGTACGCAGCCATTCCGCCATGATCCTCGCCGCGGAGGGAATGATCGAGTGGTTTCTCCTGGGCCGGCGCTGAACGTGCGTATACTCCCGGCCGCGTCCGATTGCTCTGGATTGCCCTCTCTCGTACCTTGGCGTCGCGGATTTGGCGGGCAAGCTCGGTGCGGAGCTGGTGCGGGCCATCCGCGTCAGCCTGGCCCAGAGCAGCAGCTCCCCTCACGGCTCCCGGGGTCGCAGCCGAGCTGGTATGCCGGCGCGACTGAATGCGCCCGGGCACACTGGCTTGGGCGGGCAGCGAAGAGCGTTCAGTATTGCTCGGTCTCGACGAACCTCGTGTCCGCGTCGTTGGTGGCGAAGGTGTCGACCGCGGCCGTGGGGTCGAATCCGGGCGGGCTGTCCTTGAGGGCCAGGCCCATGCCGGCCAGCTTCGCCTTGACCTCGTCGATGGACTTCGCACCGAAGTTACGGATGTCCATCAGGTCCGCCTCGGAACGCGCCAGAAGCTCACCCACCGAGTGGACGCCCTCACGTTTGAGGCAGTTGTACGAACGGACGGTGAGTTCGAGCTCCTCGATCGGCAGCGCCAGATCAGCGGCAAGGGCGGCGTCCGTGGGGGACGGGCCCATGTCGATGCCCTCGGCCTCGATGTTCAGCTCGCGGGCGAGACCGAACAGCTCGACCAGGGTCTTACCGGCGGAGGCCATGGCGTCACGCGGACGCATCGCCTGCTTGGTCTCGACGTCGACGATCAGCTTGTCGAAGTCGGTACGCTGCTCGACACGCGTGGCCTCGACCTTGTACGTGACCTTCAGAACCGGCGAATAGATCGAGTCGACCGGGATGCGCCCGATCTCCTGGCCCACCTGCTTGTTCTGCACGGCGGAGACGTAACCGCGACCGCGCTCGACCGTCAGCTCCATCTCCAGCTTGCCCTTGCCGTTGAGCGTGGCGAGGACGAGGTTGGGGTTGTGTACCTCGACACCGGCCGGAGGCGCGATGTCGGCGGCGGTGACCAGACCCGGGCCCTGCTTGCGCAGGTACATCACGACCGGCTCGTCGTGCTCCGAGGAGACGACCAGCTGCTTGATGTTGAGGATCAGATCGGTGACGTCCTCCTTGACGCCCGGCACGGTGGTGAACTCGTGCAGGACACCGTCGATACGGATGGACGTGACCGCCGCACCCGGGATCGAGGAGAGGAGCGTGCGGCGAAGGGAGTTGCCGAGGGTGTAGCCGAAGCCCGGCTCCAGCGGCTCGATCACGAACCGGGAGCGGAACTCGTCGACGACCTCTTCGGTCAACGAAGGACGCTGAGCAATCAGCACGAGGTATTGCCTCCAGTGTTTGGCGCCCGCTATGTGACGCCGTAGACACCACGAGGGTACGTGCGATACGGGCGGTCGTTCACCGCACCTGATGGCTGAAGGCGCGCACCAGCTGATGGCCCTGGTGCTCGACCGGTACGAGGCGGTTATGAAGCAGACCCCGGCTCGCATCGTGGTCCAGGCTCTTGGGCAGCGCGGGACCCAGTCAGAAGCCAGCCCGCCCCACGACGGAGGTCCGTTCGACGGTCCCGATCAAGGCAAAGTCAGGGCCTCTGTACGCCCTGCGCGGTGTCAGCGCTGTGCTGGGAGGCCGATGTCGTCGAGAAGCCCGTCCGGAGCGTCCAGGGCGTTTCGCGCCCGCTCTGCGAAGGCTGAAAGCTTCTCTTTGAGTTCGGAGGCAGCCATCGACGCCGCTCGCGAGCGTTGGCCAAGTGCTGGATCGTCGTACGCGCGCTTGGCGTGGATCAAGGAATATGACCTGGCGTTGTGTGTGGCGGTGGTCGCAAGATCCACGATGGCCGCGACCAGGTCTGCGATGCCGCGTGGTCCTTCGACCATGACGATGGGGCCGGTGGCGCGCACTGCCGGCAGGAGCGCGGATACCTCCTGCCACGCGGTGCCGAGTTCTTCCGAAGAGTGGTCTCCCCGGACGGAGGCGTAGGCCATGGACGAAAGACGTCCCAGAGCTTCCTGGTGGGCCGTGATGGCCTCAAGGAATCTGCTGTATACCTCGCGTCGCCCCTGACGTCGCCATTGCGAGTGCTGACTGCGTCCCTGAGACCGTCCCCGTCAGGGCGGCTGCCCTAGTGTCCCGCCTGCTCCGAGGAGTCCTCCCACGGCTGTACCCAGCAGGGCAGCCACCCCAGTGTCCATCGCTGCACCTTCGCATTCGTCAGGGTGTGAGCGCCACGAGGGCTTCGCAGAGGGTGGTGGTGTCGTCGAGCGCCTGGCGGCACATTTCGCCGGTGACGACGAGGCGCTGCCCGACGCGGGCAGTGGACGCGGGGACTCTGGCCAGGTATCGCGCGTCCACGACCCCGTCGTTGTGCGTGAAGACGTGGCGGGTCGCCCAGGTCTCCGTCAGCCGCTGCCAGGTCGCGGGCCCGACAGCGGTGCGGACGTCCGCGTGTCCGGTGGCGACGAACAGGTCCGCTGTGTCGTCGAGGCGCTGGAAGACGTTGCCCTTGCCCTTGAGGTGGTCCTCCGCATTGGGCACGGCCGCGCGGAAGGTGGCGGAGGCAAGCGACTCGACGGCGCCCACCATGTTCTCGATCGTGTCCACCCAGTTGCGGGTGAAGACCCCTTGCTCGCGCAGCGGCGCTTTGGCTTCGGGCGGTAGGGCCTCCAAAGCGTCCAGTCGCGCCTTGTCGGCCTCGAGGGCGTCGAACGCCACGGAACCGGCGGGGAGTTGTCCGCAGACTGGGCAGTACCGGTGTTCCCCGAAGACCGCATACCGGCCCTGGCAGCCGGGGCAGGTGCGGATGCGGGCGAGGCGTTCTTCGCTGATGCCTGGCAGGGGACGGGGGTAGTAGGGCTGCGACCGATAGGTGATTGACACCCCACTCCCTCGGGAGCTTCGGCGGGACAGGCCGCTGAAGGCGCGGTTCAGTTCCCGGCTCACGATCTGCATGCCGAGGTCGCCCACGGCCTGCATGAGGCGTTCGCGCTGCTGGGCGGTCACGAACTCGGAGTGCTCGGCGTGGTGGCCGCAGTAGACGCACCACAGGGTGAGGTCGTCGGGCAGCGCCTCGTACTGCTGCGCGTCCATGCGGAAGAGCAGCGAGCAGGCCGGGCACTGGCGTCCGAGGAAGCCGTCTTCGTCGAGCGGGATGCTGATCCGCATCTCGTACGCATCACGTTGGCGGCCGACGATTTCTGCGCCCTCGGCCATTCTGAAGTTGCGGTGGTCGCGCATGAGGTCGATTGTGCCGCCGGGCACTGACAGTGGGCCCTGGTCATGGACGAACCGTCGGACAGGAGACGATGCGGACACATGGCGGCAGCCCCAGACTCCGGGCCTTCCCGCTCCGGAGGCAACAGGCTGCGGCCCAAGAAACCGGTGCGGATGGCCGACCCCGATCCGGCGGACACGGGAGTGCGGGTGTGACGCTTCGGGCGGCCGGGACGCTGGAGCAGGTGGACCGTATGCAAAGGTCCCGTGATGCCCGTTCCTCCCCTCGTGAGCGGGTACGCCCGTATCCGAGGCAGGCAGGTGCTCTCCCCCGTCACCTGCCTGCCTCCCCGCGTGGCCATGACATAGTCGAGCTTCGGCGCGCCGCTGCGGTGGTCCCGGTTGGCGCGACGGCTGAGCGAACGTCATCGCGCCCTCTCACAATCGGCGCCTTCCCCCGGCGTGGACGAGCCGGTGGCTCTCGCCCCGTGCGAGGCACCACCGGACCAACGTCCGGTATCAGAGGCCGGGTGCGAAGCTGTCACCGAACCGGTGATTTGGGACGTTCTGTGACTGGTGCGCCGATCGGTCGATCCGGATGCCGCGGGCGGCAACAGGGGTTTGAGCAGCGCCGGAAGATCAGTCCTCTGACACTGTCTCCTTGGGACCGTTGCCGGTGTGGCGCTTGTCGCGAGCGTATATGACGGCCGTCTTTCCGCCGCCGGGAGTGCGGCGGTCCATCTCGAACAGAGTGGTGGCGGCCAGGAGGTCGCTCAGCTTGGTGTAGCCGTACGTGCGGGAGTCGAAGTCGGAGCGCTGCTTGGTGATGATGTGGCCGACGTTCGCGAGGTGGGCCCAGCCGTCGTCGTCGGAGGCTGCCTCCACTGCTTGACGAAGGAGGTTGACCAGCGCGGTGTCGCCCTTCAGCTTGACCGCCGTGGCTCGCGCGGCCGGTTTCGCCTCAGCCGGGGCGGTGGCGCTCTTGAGATTCTCGATGTAAAGGAACTTGTCGCACGCCGCGACGAACGGCTTAGGGGTCTTGCGTTCTCCGAAGCCGTATACAGTCAGGCCGGACTCGCGGATGCGGGCCGCGAGGCGGGTGAAGTCGCTGTCGCTGGAGACGATGCAGAACCCGTCGAAGCGCCCCGAGTACAGCAGGTCCATGGCGTCTATGACCATGGCGGAGTCGGTGGCGTTCTTTCCGGTGGTGTAGGCGAACTGCTGGATCGGCTGGATCGACTGGGCGAGCAACTGGTCCTTCCGGCCCTTCAGCTGAGTTCCGGTCCAGTCGCCGTAGGCCCGCTTGACGTGCGCGGTCCCGTACTTGGCGACCTCCGCCAGCAGCTCCTCCAGAGCCGAGGGCTTGGCGTTGTCGGCGTCGATCAATACCGCCAGTTTCGCAGTGCTCTCCACAGCACCCGACGGTAGCGCAGACGATCTCGCAGTCGCGGAGGAGTCACCGAGTCCAAGCCAAGCCCAACGCCCTGCGGCGCAGGGAACCGCACCAGCCCTTTTCGACCGCCCGTTACGTCGACGGCCACTGTTTCCAGAGCTATGAGAGCCTGAGGGGTGCCCGACGGTCCGTCGCGCCGAGGCGCCGGCGAGTTCCGCTACGAGTCCTGCTGAGATCGGTTCGGCAGCAGTTCCTGATGGCGCAGGATCAGCATGTCGGCGACGAGGCACGTGACCTCCCCGTCGGCGTCCCGGCCGATCCACACCGGGTAGGAGCCGTCTCCCATGCCGCTTGGGTAGACGATGAGGTTGCCGCCGGACGTCGGGTCGTCGAGGACGACGATGCCGTCGGGGCTGTCGTCGTCCGGGACAGTGTTCTCTCCGCCGGTGAGCCTGTCGGCCGCCGCGGCGTCGACGAAGCAGCCGGTGCCTGTGTCCACGCCGAATCCGTAGAACTCGCCGTCGCGCAGCGTCCGCGGGTCCTCCCCGAGACGCAGCGCCAGCTCCCAAGTCGCCGTGGGTTTGCCGGAGATGAGGATGCGCGCGGCGGTGAAATCCTGCATGTCCAGTGTCTTGCCCCAGTGCTCGGTCCGGTAGGCCGCAGTCGCGATCTGCATGCGGTAGCTGCCGGGCGGTACGGCCACCGTGAACGGCTCGCCGGGATCCAGCCAACCCGGATCGCAGGCGACGATCCGACCGGTCGGCAGCCGTAGCGATCCTGCGTCGACGACGCGCTCGACGACATACGGGCCGGTGGCCTGGGTGTCCGGTGGGGTGAAGCGGGTGCCGGGCGTGAACATCTCGTCGAGGTAGCGCGGGCGCAGGGGGCTGGGCAGACACCACCCGGGGGCGGTGGCATGACCGTGCTCCCGGTCTTCCGCCGGACCGTCCTGGGGAGGACGTTGTACCGGTGCGTCCCGCAGGGAGACGCCGGATACGTGCCCGTCGGTCGCCATGGCCACCGCCCACGCCCAGTCGCCGAATGCGGGAGCTGGCGCCCAGCGCTGCTCGTCCGGAACATCGGCCAGGGTGTGCAGCGAGCCGCCCCCGATCCCCTTCGGTTCGGACACCTTCCGGCCCCTGCCGTCCGGGTAGAGGTCGATGAGCACGCGCCCCACGCGGTCTGCGAACTCCGCCATGTCGTCGCTGTCGTACCTCCACTGAGCGATGTGGCGGAGGAGGAGCCGATCGGGTTCCAAGCGGCGCAGATCGAGTTCACGGGTGCGACGGCCCTGATCGTCGTACGCCCACACGCCCAGGTAGTCGTGCGCCCAGGCGATGTTCAGCACGGCGACCGGCTGCGGGCGCCCTCGCTCGCGCAGCACCACGGCGTACCGCTCGCCCGTAGCGTCCCGGTTCGCGGCGTGCTCCCGGCTGATGGGACCAAGGACCATGCGGGAGGCGGCGTCCCAGCCCTCCCCGTACGTCACGTCAATGATCACGCTGATCTCAGCGTCGGGGAGGGCGGCCCTGTCACAGCCGTGCTCGCGTCTTCCGGCCACGCGGTGCATCGGTGCAGGCGCACCGTGGCGCCGGCTGGGTGTCCGCCTTGCTTGCTGCGGATCCGTCGGGTGCGAAGTCCGGCCCTGGCGTGTCCGTGCCGGTCGTTACTCTTCCGCCGTTGCCAACATACGAAGCCATGGGGACAGGCCCTCCTATACGCGGCGGGATCTACTGCAGCGCTGGAGTGACGAATGGCTCGACTCGCGCCCTGTGAGGCTGCTGTCAACACTCCAAGCCGAAGCGGCAACGACCCACCAGACCGTTTGCGTTTCCATGTGCCGTCAGTCACATAAAGGCAGGCCATGCGCGATGTTCGAAGGAAAGCGACCCCATGGTTCCCGCGACGCGGCTCGGCCGACATTTGCTGGGGAGCGAGGTCGCTGAATGCCTAGCGGTGAGTCGTTGACCTGCGGAAATCGACCTGTGGAATGGGTTATCGGCAAGCCGTGGCGCAGCGCCTTCCTCGAAAAGAGCAACGGTCAAAAGACCGTGTGCGTTTTGATGTGAACGCAAAAACTCCCGACCTGTATTTCTGCAGGTCAGGAGTTCTTTCCCGGAGTGCCCCCGGCAGGATTCGAACCTGCGCACACGGCTCCGGAGGCCGTTGCTCTATCCCCTGAGCTACGGGGGCGTCCGCCGCTCTCGGCGGCGACGGGTAGAACCCTACCAGCTCTGATGGGGTGCCCGTGAACAGGTATTTCCAGCCCGTGACCGTGGGGCCGCCGGGCCCCCGGGGACGCCGGCCGTTCGCCTCCCGGGCTTGGCCGCCCGCGCGCCCCACCCGATCCCGACCCAAGCCGCGCCCGGGACGCCGTGCAGTCCGGCCGGACCTGTCGGGCGCCCAACCCCCGGAGTCCCCACCACCCCGCACCGGCCGCCCCCGCCAGGCGCCCCGTCCGTACAGCCCCTCCACCCGTCCTGCGCCCCCCGTCCGGGTCAGAAGTGGGGAAAAGCCGGACGCGGGTGCGTTCGCGGACCTACTCTCGAGTTGTGTCAGGCGTGTCCGGCCGGGTGCTCGTCGTCGACGACAACAGGGTGATCCGGCAGCTGATCAGGGTCAATCTCGAGCTGGAGGGCTTCGAGGTCGTGACCGCGGCCGATGGTGCCGAGTGCCTGGAGGTCGTCCACGAGGTGCGGCCGGATGTGATCACGCTCGATGTGGTGATGCCGCGGCTCGACGGCCTGCGGACCGCCGCGCGGCTGCGGTCGGATCCCAGGACCAGGCGTGTGCCCGTCGCGATCATCAGCGCCTGTACGCAGCAGGAGGTCGACACGGGTATCGCCGCGGGTGTCGACGCCTTTCTCGCCAAGCCCTTCGAGCCCGCCGAGCTGGTGCGGCTCGTCCGACGGTTGATGTACGGGGAGGGCCCGCCGTCCGTAGACGGCAGGCATGGCGCCGGGAGGGCGGGGAGCACACGGGGCTGACCGCATGGCGAAACCGGTTCGCGATCACACCCCCTCTCTCCCATACGCTTGTCCCGTGACCCCCGCAGATCTCTCCCGTACCGTGCTGGGCGCCGTGTGCCGTGCGGTCGAGGAGGGCGCCCTGCACGCACCCGTACCCGAGCGGATCAAGGTCGAGCGCCCGCGCCCCGGAGGCCGCGGGGACTACGCCACCAATGTCGCGCTCCGGCTCGCCGGGCCCACCGGGCGGCAGGCCCGGGACGTCGCCGAAGTGCTGAGGGCCCGGATCGCCGACGCACCCGGCATCGCCCGGGTCGAGATCACCGGCCCCGGCTTCCTGAACTTCACCCTCGACGGTGACCCGGCCGCCGTGCTCCTGCGTGTGATCGGTGCGCACGGCCTGGAGTACGGGCACGGCGACGGCCTCTCCGGGGTCCGTTTCGGCTTCGCGCCGGCCCGCGAGCTCCGCGCCCGGGTGATCACCGACACCGTCGTGCGGCTGCTGGCGGCGCAGGGTGCGACGGCCGTCGTCGAGCCCGGGGGCAGCGAGCGGATCACCGCCCTGCCCGTCCAGGACGAGGCGATCTTCGAGCGTGCCGGCCGTGATGCCGCCCTCTGGGCGCTGCTCCGGCCCGCCGCCCACGACCAGCCCCTCGCGCACGGTGCCTTGCTCGTACAGAAGGAGTCGAACGCGCTCTTCCGGGTCCGGTACGCGTACTCCCGCAGCCGGGCTCTGCTGCGCGCGGCCGATCGGCTAGGTGTCCCCGTCTCGTACGACGGTGGCATCTCGTACGACGATGATGTCTCGTGCGTCGGGGACGTCTCGCATGGCGGGGACGTCTCGTACGACGGGGACCTTCCCGTCGCGCGCGATGGGTACGAGGTCCCGCTTCCGTCGGGGTATGTTCGCGGCAGCGCGGACCCGTTCCCGCCCCGCCCCGTTCGTGGCACCGCGGACCTGCCCCCGCCCCGCCCCGTTCGCGGCAGCGCGGCTACCTCCGCGCTCCTCACCGCTCTCGGCGACCACCCCGCCGTCCTGGAGTCCGCCGCCCGGTTGCGCGCCCCCGACCGGGTCGCGCGCCATCTCGAGGCCACCGCCGACGCCCTGCTCGGCTTCCAGCAGACCGTGCTGCCCCTCGGTGACGAGAAACCCTCGGCCACCCACCGTTCCCGGCTCGCCCTCGCCGAAGCCGCCGGGACGGTGCTGGCCGGTGGCCTGGCCCTGCTCGGCATCAGCGCACCCGAACACCTGTAGATGTGAGAGAAGAATGAGCCGTTCCGCACACCCCGCCGGGCCCCGTTACGCCGACGTCCTCCCCGACGGCCACTACTCCGCCCCGCCGGCCGACCTCAATGTGCTGGACGAGAAGGTCTGGTCGCGCACGGTCAGCCGCTCCGGCGACGGCGTCGTCACCGTCGCCGGCGTCGAAGTCACCAGGCTGGCAGAGGAGTTCGGCACCCCTGCCTACTTCCTCGACGAGGCGGACTTCCGCGCCCGCTGCCGTGCCTGGGCCGACGCCTTCGGCAAGGACGCCGACGTCTTCTACGCGGGCAAGGCGTTCCTCTCCCGCGCCGTCGTGCGCTGGCTGAACGAGGAGGGGCTCAACCTCGATGTCTGCTCCGGGGGTGAGCTCACCACCGCGCTCGACGCCGGGATGCCCGCCGAGCGCATCGCCTTCCACGGCAACAACAAGTCCCCGGAGGAGATCGAGAACGCGGTGCGGGCGGGCGTCGGGCGCATCGTCCTCGACTCCTTCCAGGAGATCGTCCGCGTCGCGCACATCGCCCGGTCCCTCGGCAGGCGCCAGCGCGTCCAGATCCGCGTCACCGTCGGCGTCGAGGCGCACACCCACGAGTTCATCGCCACCGCCCACGAGGACCAGAAGTTCGGTCTCGCGCTCGCGGGCGGGCAGGCGGCGGAGGCGGTGCGGCGGGCCCTTCGGCTCGACGGGCTGGAACTCATCGGCATCCACTCGCACATCGGCTCGCAGATCTTCGACACCTCCGGCTTCGAGGTGGCCGCCCACCGGGTGGTCGGACTGCTGAAGGAGGTCCGGGACGAGCACGGCGTCGAGCTCCCCGAGATCGACCTCGGCGGCGGTCTCGGCATCGCCTACACCTCGGACGACGATCCGCGCGAGCCGCACGAGATCGCCAAGGCGCTCAGCGAGATCGTCACCCGTGAGTGCGAGGCCGCCGGTCTGCGGACTCCCCGCATCTCCGTCGAGCCGGGCCGCGCGATCGTCGGGCCGACCGCCTTCACGCTGTACGAGGTCGGCACGATCAAGCCGCTCGAGGGGCTGCGGACGTACGTCAGCGTCGACGGCGGCATGTCCGACAACATCCGCACGGCGCTGTACGACGCCGAGTACAGCGTGGCCCTCGTCTCCCGAGCGAGTGACGCCGAGCCGATGCTCGTGCGCGTCGTCGGCAAGCACTGCGAGAGCGGCGACATCGTCGTAAGGGACGCCTTCCTGCCCGCCGACCTGGCGCCGGGCGACCTGATCGCGGTGCCGGCGACCGGCGCGTACTGCCGTTCCATGGCCAGCAACTACAACCACGCGCTCCGCCCGCCCGTCGTCGCCGTGCGCGACGGCGAGGCGAAGGTGATCGTCCGGCGTGAGACGGAGGAAGATCTCCTGCGTCTGGATGTCGGCTGATGAAATATATGTCTCAGAATCCGGACAGGGAGCGGAAAGCCCCGTGCGGTGGGTGAGACTGGTTCGCACTCTGGTTTATGAAGGAATCGAGGTCGGATGATGCGTACGCGTCCGCTGAAGGTGGCGCTGCTGGGCTGTGGAGTGGTCGGCTCAGAGGTGGCGCGCATCATGACGACGCACGCCGGCGACCTCGCCGCGCGGATCGGGGCCCCGGTGGAGCTCGCCGGGGTCGCCGTCCGCCGCCCCGCCAAGGTCCGTGAGGGCATCCCGCAGGAACTCATCACCACCGACGCCAAGACGCTCGTCTCGCGCACCGACATCGACGTGGTCGTCGAGGTCATCGGCGGTATCGAGCCCGCCCGGACGCTGATCACCACCGCCTTCGAGCACGGCGCCTCGGTCGTCTCGGCCAACAAGGCGCTGCTCGCGGAGGACGGCGCCACGCTGTACGCCGCCGCCGAGAAACACGGCCGGGACCTCTACTTCGAGGCCGCCGTGGCCGGTGCGATCCCGCTGATCAGGCCGCTGCGCGAGTCCCTCGCGGGCGACAAGGTCAACCGGGTCCTCGGCATCGTCAACGGCACGACGAACTTCATCCTCGACAAGATGGACACCTCCGGCGCCGGCTACTCCGAGGCCCTGGACGAGGCCACCGCGCTCGGGTACGCCGAGGCCGACCCGACCGCAGACGTCGAGGCCTTCGACGCCGCAGCCAAGGCGGCGATCCTCGCCGGCATCGCCTTCCACACCCGGGTGCGCCTCGACGACGTGTACCGCGAGGGCATGACCGAGGTCACCGCCGCGGACTTCGCCTCCGCCAGGCAGATGGGCTGCACCATCAAGCTGCTGGCGATCTGCGAGCGGGCGGCGGACGGCAGGTCGGTCACGGCCCGTGTGCACCCGGCGATGATCCCGCTGAGCCATCCGCTGGCCTCCGTCCGCGAGGCGTACAACGCGGTGTTCGTCGAGGCCGAGGCGGCCGGCCGGCTGATGTTCTACGGCCCCGGCGCCGGCGGTTCGCCGACCGCCTCCGCCGTCCTGGGCGACCTGGTCGCCGTCTGCCGCAACAAGCTCGCCGAGGCGACGGGGCCCGGCGAGTCCGTGTACACGCAGTTGCCGGTCAGTCCGATGGGCGAGGTCGTGACGCGGTACCACATCAGCCTCGACGTGGCCGACAAGCCGGGTGTGCTCGCCCAGGTGGCGACGGTCTTCGCCGAGCACGGCGTATCCATCGACACGGTGCGCCAGACGGGCAAGGACGGCGAGGCATCGCTCGTCGTCGTCACCCACCGCGCGCCCGACGCCGCCCTTTCGGGGACCGTCGCGGCGCTGCGCAAGCTCGACACCGTGCGCGGTGTCGCCAGCATCATGCGGGTTGAAGGAGAGTAAGGACCCATGAGCACTCGCACTCACCAGTGGCGCGGCATCATCGAGGAGTACCGTGACCGGCTTCCGGTGACGGACACGACGCCGGTCGTCACTCTCGGCGAGGGCGGCACGCCGCTCGTCTTCGCGCAGTCCCTCTCCGAGGCCACGGGGTGTGACGTATATCTCAAGGTCGAGGGCGCCAACCCGACGGGGTCCTTCAAGGACCGCGGGATGACGATGGCGATCACCAGGGCCAAGGAGGAGGGGGCGAAGGCCGTCATCTGCGCCTCCACCGGCAACACCTCGGCGTCCGCCGCGGCCTACGCGGGCCGCGCCGGAATGGTCTCCGCCGTGCTGATCCCGCAGGGCAAGATCGCGATGGGCAAGCTGGGTCAGGCGCTGGTCCACGGGGCGAAGATCCTGCAGGTCGACGGCAACTTCGACGACTGTCTGGTGCTGGCCCGGGGTCTGTCCGAGAATTACCCCGTGGCGCTGGTCAATTCGGTGAACCCGGTCCGGATCGAGGGCCAGAAGACCGCGGCCTTCGAGATCGTCGACGCGCTCGGCGACGCGCCGGACGTCCATGTGCTGCCGGTCGGCAACGCCGGCAACATCACGGCGTACTGGAAGGGCTACAAGGAGTACGCGGCGGACGGGATGTCGGCCCGCACTCCGCGCATGTGGGGCTTCCAGGCGTCCGGTTCCGCGCCCATCGTTCGCGGCGAGGTCGTCAAGGACCCGTCGACGATCGCGACCGCGATCCGGATCGGCAATCCCGCGTCCTGGGAGTTCGCGCTGGCGGCCAGGGAGGAGTCGGGCGGCTTCATCGACGAGGTGACCGATCGTCAGATCCTCCGTGCCTACAAGCTGTTGGCCTCGCGCGAGGGCGTCTTCGTGGAGCCCGCCTCGGCCGCCTCGGTGGCCGGTCTGCTCAAGGCCGCCGAGGAGGGCAAGGTCGACGCCGGCCAGCGGATCGTCTGCACGGTCACGGGCAACGGCCTGAAGGATCCCGACTGGGCGGTCGCCGGGGCGCCCCAGCCGCTCACGGTCCCGGTGGACGCGGCCACGGCGGCGCAGCAGCTCGGGCTCGTCTGAGGCGTTCCCGGCCGCGGGGTGGTACCTGCGCTGCCCGGTACCGGTCCCGGGTCGCGGGGCGCTGCGGGAGAGGCGTCGCGCCGTGCACGGGAGCGGCCGCACGAGTGGTGCGGCCGTGTGCCCGCGCCGGCTCGCGTACGCGCCACCGGTGGCGGTGCCGCAAGGGGCGGGCGCACGCGGGACGGTTCCCGAGCGCCGGGCCGCGTCTCGCGAGCGTGGCGCGCGTAGACGGCAAGTCGTCCAGCATGTCCCGATGAGGCACACAGGGGAGTGCGACACGCATCGTGCGCCTCCTGTGCGCCCTATGTCGCCGCGGAACCTTCCTTGGATAGGCTGTACGCAACCCCGCCGCCGCATATGCCGCGGTCGTTGCCGTCGCCGGCCCGTGGGTCTTCGCATCTTCACGTCATCATCACGCCGATCAGACCCGATCACACAGATCATCGAGATCAGCACCGATCAGAACCAAGGAGTGTCGTCGATCGATGGCCGGTCCCGCGTTCCGCGCCGCCGCCGTCCGAGTGCGCGTGCCCGCCACCAGCGCCAACCTCGGACCGGGCTTCGACGCCTTCGGCCTGTCGCTGGGCCTGTACGACGACGTCGTCGTCCGTGTCGCCGACACCGGGCTGCACATCGACATCGCCGGTGAGGGGGCCGAGACGCTGCCGCGCGACGAGAGTCATCTCCTCGTTCGCTCGCTGCGCACGGCCTTCGACCTGCTCGGCGGGCAGCCCCGCGGCCTCGAGGTCGTCTGCGCGAACCGCATCCCGCACGGGCGCGGGCTCGGGTCCTCGTCGGCCGCCATCTGCGCGGGCATCGTGGCCGCCCGCGCGGTGACGATAGGCGGCGACGCCAGGCTCGACGACGCCGCGCTGCTGGAGCTCGCCACCGAGATCGAGGGGCACCCCGACAACGTCGCCGCCTGCCTGCTCGGCGGTTTCACCCTCGCCTGGACCGATGGCGGCGCGGCCCGTGCGATCAGGATGGACCCATCCGAATCCATCGTTCCGGTGGTTTTCGTGCCGAGTAAGCCGGTGCTCACCGAGACCGCCCGCGGGCTGCTGCCGCGCACGGTCCCGCACGTGGACGCCGCCGTCAACGCGGGCCGGGCCGCGCTGCTCGTCGAGGCCCTCACCAGGCGCCCCGAGCTGCTGCTTCCCGCCACCGAGGACCGCCTCCACCAGGAGTACCGTGCTCCGGCGATGCCGCAGAGCGTCGACCTGGTGAACCGACTGCGCGCGGACGGCGTCCCCGCGGTCATCTCCGGTGCGGGCCCCACCGTGCTCGCGCTGGCCGAGGACGGTGCGGCCGACAAGGTCGCACGGCTGGCGGGCGAGGGCTGGGCGGCGAACAGGCTCGCCCTCGACGCCGCGGGAGCGAGCGTTCTCCCGCTCGCTTCGTAGCGACACGGGATTGCCGGTGACAGAGAGGGGGAATGTTTGTTGGAGCCGGTAGTGTTAACCTCAAGTACGCAGCCCACAATCTTGTGGCGCGGTGCTTCGTGTCCCTTTCCGGGACCACCATTCTTCCGGGAGCCTCCCCAACTGCCTGAGCAGCCTGCCTGAGCAGTTTCGAGCACGCTCCGGAACCGGCACGACACCCCTCGCTTCTCCCGAAGAGAGGGCCGAGCAGGGGGAACTCGGGCCGGACCTTGCACGTACATTCCTCCGCCGTACCCCGGCGGACCACCGCCCCGGCTCCGGTCCGCGATCAGAAAGATCGAAGACCGCGCCGGACAGCACAACCGGTCGCCGAGCCAGAAGGCCGACGTCCGCTCCAGGGAAGGACCCTTCGTGAGCGACACCACCGATCTGATGGGCGTGACTGCCGACAACAGTGTCGACACCGCCGCGCCCGCCGCAGGTGCTGCCACTGGCACCACCTCCCGGCGCCGCCGTTCCGGCACCGGCCTCGAGGGCATGGTCCTGGCCGAGCTCCAGCAGGTCGCTTCGGGCCTCGGGATCAGGGGCACCGCGCGGATGCGCAAGAGCCAGCTGATCGAGGTCATCAAGGAGGCGCAGGCCGCCGGAGGAGCCCCCGCCAAGGGCTCCGAGGCGAGCGGCGGCGCGGCCGAGACGAAGCCGAAGCGCCGAGCCGCCTCCAAGGCCCGTACGGGTGAGGGCGCCGCCGAGCCGAAGGCCGAGTCCCCCGCCGCCCAGCAGCAGATCGACATCCCCGGTCAGCCGGCCAGCGACGACGCCCCGGCGGGCGAGCGCCGCCGCCGCCGGGCCACCGCTCCCGCGGGCAGCCCGGAGGGCGACGCGGTCAAGGGCGAGGCGAAGGGCGACCTCAAGACCGAGGTCCGTTCCGAGACCAGGACCGAGGGGCAGCCGGAGGCCAAGGCCGAGGCGGCCACCGAGACCGCCGAGGGCCGTCGCGGCGACGGCCGGCGCGACCGCGGTGAGCGCGGCGACCGCCGTGACCGTCAGCGCGACCGCCGCGGCGGCAAGGGCGACGACCAGCAGGGCGGCGGCCAGCGCCAGCAGCAGGGCGGCCAGCAGCAGCGGCAGGGCGGCGGCCCGCAGGACGACTTCGACGACGAGCAGGGCGGCAGGCGCGGGCGCCGCGGCCGGTACCGCGACCGCCGTGGCCGTCGCGGCCGCGAGGAGTTCGGCGGCGAGCCGCAGCTCGCCGAGGACGATGTGCTGATCCCCGTCGCGGGCATCCTCGACATCCTGGACAACTACGCGTTCATCCGGACCTCCGGCTACCTGCCCGGCCCGAACGACGTGTACGTGTCCCTCGCCCAGGTCCGCAAGAACGGCCTGCGCAAGGGCGACCACGTCACCGGCGCGGTCCGGCAGCCCAAGGAGGGCGAGCGCCGCGAGAAGTTCAACGCGCTGGTCCGTCTGGACTCCGTCAACGGCATGGCGCCCGAATCCGGCCGCGGCCGCCCGGAGTTCAACAAGCTGACCCCGCTCTACCCGCAGGACCGGCTCCGTCTGGAGACCGACCCGGGCGTGCTGACCACGCGGATCATCGACCTCGTGTCGCCGATCGGCAAGGGTCAGCGCGGTCTGATCGTGGCCCCGCCGAAGACCGGCAAGACCATGATCATGCAGGCGATCGCCAACGCGATCACCCACAACAACCCCGAGTGCCACCTGATGGTCGTCCTCGTCGACGAACGTCCGGAGGAGGTCACCGACATGCAGCGGTCGGTCAAGGGCGAGGTCATCTCCTCGACCTTCGACCGCCCGGCGGAGGACCACACCACGGTCGCCGAACTGGCCATCGAGCGCGCCAAGCGTCTCGTCGAGCTGGGCCACGACGTGGTCGTCCTGCTGGACTCCATCACCCGGCTCGGCCGTGCGTACAACCTGGCGGCCCCGGCCTCCGGCCGCATCCTGTCCGGTGGTGTCGACTCGACCGCGCTCTACCCGCCGAAGCGCTTCTTCGGCGCCGCGCGCAACATCGAGGACGGCGGCTCGCTGACCATCCTGGCCACCGCGCTGGTCGACACCGGCTCGCGCATGGACGAGGTGATCTTCGAGGAGTTCAAGGGCACCGGCAACATGGAGCTCAAGCTCGACCGGAAGCTCGCCGACAAGCGCATCTTCCCCGCGGTGGACGTCGACGCGTCCGGCACCCGCAAGGAGGAGATCCTGCTCAGCGGCGAGGAGCTCGCCATCGTCTGGAAGCTGCGCCGGGTGCTGCACGCACTCGACCAGCAGCAGGCGATCGAGCTGCTGCTCGACAAGATGAAGCAGACGAAGTCGAACGCCGAGTTCCTGCTGCAGATCCAGAAGACGACGCCCGCGCCGGGCAACGGCGACTGACGTCGCCGCATAGGCAACCGGACCGCCCCGTCACCCCGAAGGTGACGGGGCGGTCTCGTTTCGCCGGAGCCCCACCGTCCACTGGTCAACCGTCAGTTGACACGCGTATCATCGGCGATTCCGGGTGGGGGGGAATCCACTGCGCGGCACCAGCCGGGGCCGGGGGGCCTCTTGAGGCGTGCTGCCCACAAACCAGTCGTGCCCCACCGAACCAGAGATTTCTCCGGTGGGGCGGTCGCGCTCTGCCGGGTCTACCCAAGGGGTAACCGAGTGCAGATACGCACCCGCGGTGGCCGGCACAAGCGCCGCATGAGACTCGCGGTGCCTGCTGTCGCCGTCATCGTCGCGCTGACCGGCGCCGGCATCGCGATCACCGGCTCCGGGTCGGCCGAGGCCGGTGAGACACCGCAGATCACCGCCGAGTCGCAGAAGCCCGCCCAGCCGTCGCAGGGCGAGCTGCGGGGACGCGTGATCGCGGCCATGAAGGCCGATGCGAAGAACGAGCGGTCCCTCATCAAGCAGCCCGACTCCGCCGCCGCCGAGGAGACCCGCAGCGCGCCGAGCGCCCGCATCATCGGTGGTTCCACGACCACCATCTCCACCGCGCCCTGGATGGCACAGCTCCACTTCTCCGACGCCGAGGGCAGCTACTTCTGCGGCGGCGTGGTGATCGCCCCGACCAAGGTCGCCACCGCGGCGCACTGCGTCAAGGGCATCAAGTGGTACCGGGACGGCGCGGTCGTCGTCGGCACCGACCAGATGCCGACCCAGAAGACCGACGGCTCCCTGGACCTCCACGGCGGCACCCTCCTCGGCGCCTACCGCCAGTGGCACCACCCGCAGTACAGCCCGTACACGATCGACAACGACGTGGCGGTGCTGACGCTGACCTCGCCGGTGCCGTCCACGGTCGGGACGCTGCCGCTCGCGCAGCCGACCGACTCCGCGCTGTACCAGGCCGGCCGCGACGGCAAGGTGTACGGCTGGGGCCGCACCAGCTCCACCAACCCCAACAGCTCCTCGCAGACGCTGAAGGTCGCCGACGCCGACATCGTCTCCGACGCCTCGTGCGCCGCCGCGTACCCCGACGGCTTCATCAAGGGCCACATGGTCTGCGCCGGCGCCGCGCCCACCGGCGAGGACGCCACCAGCGAGACCACCTGCAACGGCGACTCCGGCGGCCCGCTGGTCGTCGGCGGCAAGCTCGCCGGCATCGTCTCCTGGGGCGACGAGAACTGCTCGGCCGCCGGCAAGTACGGCGTGTACGCCAAGGCCACCACGTACTCCGCGCCGATCCAGTCGCGCGTCGACGACACCAACTGGAGCGGCGACGGCCACACCGCGGACCTGCTCGCCCGCCGTGCCTCGGACAACTCCCTGTTCAGCTGGCACTCCAAGGTGACGAGCCTCGCCCGCACCCACAACCTGGGCAACTTCAAGGGCGTCAGCCTGCTGGTCCAGACCGACCTGGACCGGGACGACAACCAGGACCTGCTGTACCGCGTCGGCAACGGCGACGTGTACTGGGACCACTACGTGCCCGGCCCCGGCGGCACCGAGGGCGACTGGGCGTCCAAGCTCGTGGCCAAGGGCTGGAGCAAGCACAAGCAGATCGTCGCCCCCGGCGACGTCACCGGCGACGAGCTGCCCGACATGCTCGCGGTCGACTCCGCCGGCACCATGCGCGTCTACCCCGGCAGGGGCAACGGCGGATTCGCCGCGCCGATCGCCGTCGGCTCGGGCTGGGGCACGTTCACGATGGTCCGCGGCCACGGCGACTTCACCGCCGACGGCAAGGCCGACGTCTTCGCACGCAAGAGCGACGGCAAGACCTACCTCTACAAGGGCACCGGTGTCGCCACCAAGCCCTGGGCGGCCCCCGTGCTGGTCGGCGCCTTCGGCGCCATGAACGCCATCGTCACCACCGGCGACGTCAACAGCGACGGCCACGCGGACGTCCTGACCCGCGACACCGCGGGCAAGCTCTGGCTCTACCCGGGCAAGGGCAACGGCGGCTTCAACGCCCGCGTGGCGATGGGCAGCGGCTGGCAGGCGTACAACCTGTTCGGCTGATCCCGCCAGGGGTGCGAACCCGAACAGATCCGGCGGAAGCCGCCGGGCGCGGTGGGACGTACACCACACGCCCCGGCGGCGGTCCACGGTGAAAGGGGCCCTCGGCCCCGGCCGGCCGGAGCGTCCTCGCAGGTCACCAAGGGCCTGTGCACACCGATTCCCTTCGGTGCGCACAGGCCCTTCTCCATGCGCTTCTCATGGACCTCTCAGGGCCCCGTGCAACCCTTCTTGCCCCTCGCCGGTCTCACAGGTGGAGTAACAAAGCTTGACAGGGTGGATGAAACCGTGGCTGAAGACCGTGGCCGGGGGTAACGGGACCTACGAGGACTGGGGGAGCCATGGCGGACCAGAGCAAGGGCCGAATACGCGGTACGGGCAGTCGCCGTAAGCAGCCCACCGCGCGACGCCGGGCCGCGACGCTCGCCGCGTGGTCCGCGGCCGGGCTCGTGCTCGTCGGGGGGTCGGGGCTCGGCTGGGTATACCTCAAGCTCGACGGCAACATCCAGGGCGTCGACATCAGCGGCCGGCTGGGCACCGACCGCCCGGACGACGTCGACAACGGCTCCATGGACATCCTCGTCCTCGGTTCCGACTCCCGCGCCGGAGCGAACGGCGAGTACGGCAGGGACGAGGGCGGCGCCCGCTCCGACACGGCGATGATCGTGCACATATACGAGGGCCACAAGAAGGCCGCCGTCGTGTCCGTGCCCCGCGACACCCTGATCGACCGGCCCCCCTGCACCGACAGCCGGGGCGACGGCGTTCCCGGCGAGCGCCGCGCCATGTTCAACACGGCGTACGAGGTCGGCGGCCCGGCCTGTGCGGTGAAGACCGTCGAGAAGATCTCCGGCATCCGCATGGACCACTATGTGGAGGTGGACTTCACCGGCTTCAAGAAGCTCGTGGACGAACTCGGCGGCGTGGACGTCACCACCACCGAGGCGATCAGGGACTCCAAGAGCCACCTCGACCTCGAACCCGGCACGCACACCCTCAGCGGGGAGCAGGCCCTCGGGCTGGTGCGCACCCGCAAGGCCGTCGGCACCGGCAGCGACCTCGGCCGGATCCAGCTGCAGCAGGCCTTCATCAAGGCGCTGATCCAGCAGGTCAAGGACATCGGCGTGTTCAGCAACCCGAAGAAGCTGTACGACCTCGCCGACACCGCCACCAAGGCGATCACTCCCGACTCCGAGCTCGACTCCGTCCAGGAGCTCATCGGCTTCGCCGACCGCCTCAAGGGCCTCGGCCCCGGCGACATCCAGATGATCACCATGCCGGTGGACTACGACAAGTGGGACCCCAACCGCGTCGCGCCCCTGGAGAAACAGGGTGAGCAGGTCTGGACCGCGCTGCGCAACGATCTGCCGATCCCCGCCTCAGCCACCGAGGGCACCGCGGACGGGCAGGCCGAGGGCATCGTGAAGTAGCGGACCGGACCCGCCCGGGGCGCGAGCCGCAGCCCGGCCCGGCCGTCCGCGACCGGGGTCCGCGACCGGGGTCCGCGGCAGACCGGTACCACGGCCCGAGCAGGCCCCGAGCAGGCCGGGAATACCCGGCGGCGACCCCCGGTTTTGGGAGATACGGCCGGTCCTGGCAGACTGGTACGTCGGCCCCGGTTCACGTCCGCGCATCCCGCGCGTGCGACCCGGCGCCCTCCCGAATCTAGGAGAAACCTTGAAGCGCGACATCCACCCCGAGTACGTCGAGACCCAGGTGAGCTGCACCTGTGGCGCGTCGTTCACGACCCGTAGCACGATCCAGGGCGGCAACATCCGCGCCGAGGTCTGCTCCGAGTGCCACCCGTTCTACACGGGCAAGCAGAAGATCCTCGACACCGGTGGCCGTGTGGCCCGCTTCGAGGCCCGCTTCGGCAAGGCTGCCGGCTCCGCCAAGAAGTAGCGAGCCACTGCGCCGGTCTTCGGCTGCCCCTGCGCGGGCGGCCGGGACCGGCGCTTTGCCGTCTCTCCCGCAGCCACCCAGCCGTACGAGAACCAGGAGCCTTCGATGTTCGAAGCGGTCGAGGAACTGGTCGGCGAGCACGCCGGCCTCGAGAAGCAGCTCGCCGACCCTTCGGTCCACGCCGACCAGGCGAACGCGCGCAAGCTCAACAAGCGGTACGCCGAACTGACCCCGATCGTCGGCACCTACCGCTCCTGGAAGCAGACCGGGGACGACATCGAGACGGCCCGCGAACTCGCCGCGGACGACCCGGACTTCGCCGCCGAGGTGAAGGAGCTGGAGAAGCAGCGCGAGGAGCTCACCGAGAAGCTGCGGCTGCTGCTGGTGCCCCGCGACCCCAGCGACGACAAGGACGTCATCCTGGAGATCAAGGCGGGCGCGGGCGGCGACGAGTCCGCGCTGTTCGCCGGCGACCTGCTGCGGATGTACCTCCGCTACGCCGAGCGCGTCGGCTGGAAGACCGAGATCATCGACGCCACCGAGTCCGAGCTCGGCGGCTACAAGGACGTCCAGGTCGCCGTGAAGCTCAAGGGCAACGCGACGCCGGAGCCCGGCCAGGGCGTCTGGGCGCGCCTGAAGTACGAGGGCGGGGTGCACCGGGTGCAGCGGGTCCCCGCGACCGAGTCCCAGGGCCGGATCCACACCTCCGCCGCCGGCGTCCTCGTGACCCCCGAGGCCGAGGAGATCGACGTGGAGATCAACCCCAACGATCTGCGCATCGACGTCTACCGCTCCTCCGGCCCCGGCGGCCAGTCCGTCAACACCACGGACTCCGCCGTGCGCATCACGCACATCCCGACCGGAGTCGTCGCCTCCTGCCAGAACGAGAAGAGCCAGCTCCAGAACAAGGAGCAGGCGATGCGTATCCTGCGCTCCAGGCTTCTCGCGGCGGCCCAGGAGGCGGCCGAGCAGGAGGCGGCGGACGCCCGCCGCAGCCAGGTCCGCACGGTCGACCGCTCCGAGAAGATCCGTACGTACAACTTCCCGGAAAACCGCATCTCGGACCACCGCGTGGGCTTCAAGGCGTACAACTTGGACCAGGTGCTCGACGGAGAACTGGACGCCGTGATCCAGGCCTGCCTCGACGCCGACTCCGCCGCGAAGCTCGCCGCGGCGTAAGCCGCGTAACCCCGAACAGCCCCGCCCAGCCCGGAGGACCAGCGTGCAGTCGCTCCCCGGGGGACGACCCCGGTACCCCCGCTCCTTGCTGCTTGCCGAGGTGGCCCAGGCCACCCAGCGGCTGGCCGACGCCGGCGTGCCCTCACCGCGCTTCGACGCGGAGGAGCTCGCCGCGTTCGTCCACGGCGTCAAGCGCGGCGAACTGCACCTGGTCAAGGACGCGGACTTCGACGCCCGCTACTGGGAGGCCGTCGCCCGCCGCGAGGCCCGCGAGCCGTTGCAGCACATCACCGGACGCGCCTTCTTCCGCTATCTGGAGCTCCAGGTGGGCCCCGGCGTCTTCGTGCCGCGGCCCGAGACCGAGTCGGTCGTCGGCTGGGCCATAGACGCGGTGCGCGCCATGGACGTCGTGGAGCCGCTCGTCGTCGACCTGTGCTCCGGCTCGGGCGCCATCGCGCTCGCCATCGCCCAGGAGGTGCCGCGCTCGCGCGTGCACGCCGTGGAACTGTCCGACGACGCGATCGGCTGGACGCGGAAGAACGCCGAGGGCTCCCGCGTCACCGTCCACCACGGTGACGCCCTCGCCGCCCTCCCCGAGCTCGACGGCCAGGTCGACCTCGTCATCTCCAACCCGCCGTACATCCCGCTCACCGAGTGGGAGTACGTGGCGCCCGAGGCGCGTGACCACGACCCCCAGATGGCCCTCTTCTCCGGTGAGGACGGCCTCGACACCATCCGCGGCATCGAGCGCACCGCGCACCGGCTGCTGCGCCCGGGCGGTCTGGTCGTCGTCGAGCACGCCGACACCCAGGGCGGCCAGGTGCCCTGGATCTTCAACGAGGAGGCGGGCTGGGCGGACGCGGCCGACCACCCCGACCTGAACAACCGACCGCGCTTCGCCACGGCCCGCAAGGCCCTGCCGTGAGGGAGACCGCACGAAGGTCACGGCAGGCCAGGGACCGCGTACGACCGGCCGTCGACGCCCGCCAGAGCGGCTCGGGGGTCCTCCCGGCCGGCGGCCGGGAGAAGAACCGTGTGACCGAAAACGAGGAGGCCCGCTGATGGCTCGGCGATACGACTGCAACGACGCGACGGACCGCACCACCGGCCTGCGCGAAGCCGCTTCGGCCGTCCGCCGCGGCGAGCTCGTCGTGCTGCCCACCGACACCGTCTACGGCATCGGCGCGGACGCCTTCAGCTCCGAGGCCGTCGTCGACCTGCTGGCGGCCAAGGGACGCGGCCGCAACATGCCCACCCCTGTCCTCATCGGCTCCCCGAACACGCTCCACGGCCTGGTCACCGACTTCTCCGAGCAGGCGTGGGAGCTCGTCGACGCGTTCTGGCCCGGTGCGCTGACGCTCGTCGCCCGGCACCAGCCGTCGCTCCAGTGGGACCTCGGGGACACCCGCGGCACCGTCGCCATCCGGATGCCGCTTCACCCCGTCGCCATCGAACTGCTCACCGAGGTCGGCCCCATGGCCGTGTCGTCCGCGAACCTGACGGGACATCCGGCACCCGAGACCTGCGACGCCGCGCAGGACATGCTCGGCGACTCGGTCTCCGTCTACCTCGACGGCGGCGCGACCCCCGGCAACGTGCCGTCCTCGATCGTCGACGTCACCGGCAAGGTTCCGGTCCTGCTGCGCGCGGGCGCCCTGGAGGCGGACGAGCTCCGCAAGGTCGTACCCGACCTCGAGGTGGCACCGTGACCGGAGCGAACAGCCGGGGGCCGGCACAGTGACCGTCCCTGAGGGGCGTGGCATAGAAGGTACGGCCGCCGTCGGCGGCACATTCCGGATCCTCCACGTCAGCACCGGCAACGTCTGCCGCTCGCCGATCACCGAGCGGCTGACGCGGCATGCCCTGAGCCACCGGCTGGGCGACCCCCTCGCCGGAGGGCTGCTCGTGGAGAGCGCGGGCACCTGGGGCCACGAGGGTGCGCCGATGGAGGCGAACGCTGCGACGGTCCTCACCGACTTCGGCGCGGACCCCAGCGGCTTCACGGGGCGCGAGCTGCTCGACGAGCACGTCATCCGGGCGGACCTGGTGCTCACCGCCACTCGCGACCACCGCGCGCAGGTCATCTCCATGGGCCACTCCGCGGGTCTGCGCACGTTCACGCTGAAGGAGTTCACCCGGCTCGTCCGGGCGATAGACCCGGCGACCCTGCCGGACCCCGACCACGACGGTGTCGTCGAGCGGGCCCGGGCCCTCGTGCGGGCGGCCGCGGCACTGCGCGGCTGGCTGCTGGCGCCGAGCGCGGAGGCGGACGAGGTCTACGACCCGTACGGGGGGCCCATCACCTTCTTCCGCTCCATCGGCGACGAGATCCACCAGGCTCTCGACCCCGTGCTGACGGCGTTGACGGGCGTATCGGCCCGCCGCTGAGGACCACGGCGGGGCGGGGGCCGCCGCCACGGGCTCGTCGCACCGGCCGACGGGCTCGTCGCACTCCCCGCGGCGTCGTCGCACCGCCTCACGGAGGTCGGCCGGGCCCGGAGCGTTTCGGACGGCGGCTGCCGCTCACGCCTCCGGCCCGTCCCGGCGCCCCGTCCCCGCGCTCACCCGGCCCGGACGGACATCACGACCCCCCCGGCGCGGTGGCCCGGTCGGCGTACTCACCCGGCCCGGACGGACATCACGACCCCCCGGCGCGGTGGCCCGGTCGGCGTACGGGGCGGTCCGGAACGCCGCACGTCCCCACCGCAGGGTGGTGGCCGGTCACCGGACAGGCGGGCGCGGACCGGTGAACGGTGACGAGGGCCGTACGGCCGAACGGGGCGGATCCAGGCCGCCGGACACCGGGCGGCCGTGCCCGACCGGGCCTACATTGGAGGGGCCGTACACCCCACGTGAGGCCGGGAGACCACGATGCCGGTCAGTACCCCCGCACCCGCCCGCACCCCTGCCACGCCCGCCGACCTCGACGTCCTGCGCCGCCAGGACCCCGAGATCGCCGAGGTCGTGCTCGGCGAGACGGCCCGGCAGGCCGACAGCCTCCAGCTGATCGCCGCGGAGAACTTCACCTCCCCCGCGGTCCTCGCGGCGCTGGGCTCCCCGCTCGCCAACAAGTACGCCGAGGGCTATCCAGGGGCGCGCCACCACGGCGGCTGCGAGCTCGTCGACGCCGCCGAGCGGATCGCCGTCGACCGCGCCACCGCCCTCTTCGGCGCCGACCACGCCAATGTGCAGCCCCACTCCGGCTCCTCGGCCGTCCTCGCGGCGTACGCGGCGCTGCTGCGGCCGGGGGACACCGTCCTCGCGATGGGCCTGGCCTTCGGCGGGCACCTCACACACGGCTCACCGGCCAACTTCTCGGGCCGCTGGTTCACGTTCGTGCCCTACGGCGTCGACGCCGAGTCGGGGCTGCTCGACCACGAGCACATCCTCAGGCTCGCCCGCGAACACCGGCCGAAGGCGATCGTCTGCGGCTCGATCTCGTACCCCCGGCACCCCGACTACGCCGCGTTCCGGGAGATCGCCGACGAGGTGGGTGCGTACCTCATCGCCGACGCGGCGCATCCGATGGGTCTGATCGCCGGGGGAGCGGCCCCCAGCCCGGTCCCGTACGCGGACGTCGTGTGCGCCACGACGCACAAGGTGCTGCGCGGTCCGCGCGGCGGGATGATCCTCTGCGGCAGCCATCTGGCGGAGCGGATCGACCGGGCGGTGTTCCCCTTCACACAGGGCGGTGCCCAGATGCACACGATCGCCGCCAAGGCCGTGGCCTTCGGCGAGGCGGCCACCCCTGGGTTCGCCGGCTACGCCCACCACGTCGTCGCCAACGCCAGGGTCCTGGCGGAAGGGCTGGAGGCGGAGGGCTTCGCGATCACCACCGGCGGCACGGACACCCATCTGATCACCGCGGACCCGGCGCCGCTGGGCCTGGACGGCCGCACGGCACGCGGGCGGCTCGCCGCCGCCGGGATGGTGCTCGACACCTGTGCGCTGCCGTACGGCGACGGCCGCGGCATCCGACTCGGCACCGCGGCCGTCACCACGCAGGGCATGGGCGAGGCCGAGATGGCGAGGATCGCCGTGCTCTTCACCACGGCGCTGCGCGCGGAAGGCGAGGAGATCCACCGCGTTCGCGAAGAAGTGCGGGAACTGGTCGGGAGATTTCCGCCGTATTGAGGACAGACGGGAAGGCCCTGCAACCGTCCGGCCCGCTCGTATGTCCTCAAGCATGTGGCCAACAAAGCTAGTGTGTGGGGCTGAGATGGCCAGCGATTCCTCTGGGGCAGCCCGTGCGTGATTACCTGCTGACGCTCTGCGTCACGGCTGCGGTGACCTACCTTCTGACCGGACCGGTGCGGAAGTTCGCCATCGCGACCGGAGCGATGCCGGAGATCCGGGCCCGCGACGTCCACCGCGAACCGACGCCGCGGCTCGGCGGCATCGCCATGTTCTTCGGCCTCTGCGCCGGCCTCCTCGTCGCCGACCACCTGAGCAATCTCAACAGCGTGTTCGAACTGTCCAACGAACCGCGCGCCCTGCTCTCCGGCGCCGCGCTGATCTGGCTGATCGGGGTGCTGGACGACAAGTTCGAGATCGACGCCCTGATCAAGCTCGGCGGTCAGATGATCGCTGCGGGCGTGATGGTGATGCAGGGTCTGACGATCCTGTGGCTGCCGATCCCGGGCGTCGGGACGGTCTCCCTCACCCAGTGGCAGGGCACGCTGCTCACGGTCGCGTTGGTCGTCATCACGATCAACGCGGTGAACTTCGTGGACGGCCTGGACGGCCTGGCCGCGGGCATGGTCTGCATCGCGTCGGCGGCGTTCTTCCTCTACGCCTACCGGATGTGGTTCGGTTACGGGATCGAGGCCGCGGCTCCGGCGACCCTCTTCGCCTCCGTCCTGATGGGCATGTGCCTGGGCTTCCTGCCGCACAACATGCATCCGGCGCGGATCTTCATGGGCGACTCGGGGTCGATGCTGATCGGCCTGGTGCTGGCGGCGTCCGCGATCTCGGTGACCGGCCAGGTGGACCCGGACGCGCTGAAGCTGTTCGAGGGCGGTACCCGCCAGGCCACCCACGCCGCCCTGCCGGTCTTCATCCCGCTGCTGCTGCCGCTCACGATCATCGCGATCCCCGTGGCGGACCTGCTGCTGGCGATCGTCCGCCGGACCTGGAAGGGCAAGTCGCCGTTCGCCGCCGACCGCGGGCATCTCCACCACCGGCTGCTGGAGATCGGGCACTCGCACAGCCGCGCGGTGCTGATCATGTACTTCTGGTCGGCTCTGATCGCCTTCGGCGTGGTCCTGTACTCGGTGCACAGCGCCTCGATGTGGATCGTCTTCGCGATCGTGGTGCTGAGCTTCGTCGGCCTGGTGCTCCTGCTGCTGCCGCGCTTCACCCCGCGGGCGCCGCGCTGGGCGGAGTCCTTCGTCCCGCCGCGCTACCGCCGCCGCCCGCGCCCCGTGGTGCCGGCGCCGCCCACGGCACCGGGTGTCCCGGCCGCTACGGCACCGGACCCCACCGATCCCGCCGACGCGGCGGCCGTGGGTCCCGACGAGCGGCGTATCCCGGTGCCTGCGGGCATCAACGGGGCGACGGCGATCGGGGCGCGCTCGCGGTTCACGGCGGCGAGGAAGTAGCCGTCAACAGACGTGTGGTGCGATCGACCACACAATGTGACGAACGGAGTGCGCCCGATGGCGGATCGGACGGCTCTTCCTTGCGGCTGCGGGGCCCAAGGTTCGTGCGCCCCACGTGCCCCAGGGTGCCGATAGTCAGGCACATCAAGGCCATTACCAGACAAAGTGGTCTACCGTCATGCACACACGCGCGGCCTCACTCTCATGTGTGAGAGTTGGCACACCGGCGGGTAAAGACCTATTCAAATAGTTTGTGATACGGTTCACGAGAACCGGAGACAGAGCCGGGAGGCCGCAGTGCGACGGTCTCCTCGGTGCCCGAGACCCACCTCGGACCGGATCTACGCTCGTCCTTGACGACACCAGTGCCCCCACCACCCCGCGGAGCCGCCGCCATGCCGTCCAACGACGTCCGGACTCTCCTGCAGACCGTCGTGCCCACCGCTGCCGTCGGCGTGATCGCCGCGATCGTCAGCGGTGTGCTCGCCGGCGGCAAGGGGGCCCTCGGCGCGGTCGTCGGCACCTTGGTGGTCATCGTCTTCATGGGAATCGGGATCGTCGTCCTGCAGAGGACGGCGAAGCACCTCCCGCAGCTGTTCCAGGCGATGGGACTGATGCTCTACACGACCCAGTTGCTCGTGTTGTTCATCTTCGTCGCCGCCTTCAAGGACACCACGCTGTTCAACCCCAGGACGTTCGCGGCCTCCATCGTCGCGTCGACGCTCGTCTGGGTGGCCGCACAGGCCCGTGCCCATATGAAGGCCAAGATCCTCTACGTCGAACCGGAGCCGTCTGATCCCCGCAAGGGCGAAAAGACGGGGCCGTCGACGTGACGGGTAGGGCCGGGATAAGTGCGCGTTCGAGAAACTGCTATCGTCCGGTGCCAACTGCGGCACTGCGGGCGCGGGCATCTGAGCTGACGCCTGCTCGATCGCGAGGCCTCGATGCCTGACCGCCGCCCCCACATCCGAAACACCAGTCCGGTGCCGACTCGCGGCTGCGCGCCGCGCCGACACAACGAGGTTGCCGAACCCATGCGTCACGCCGAAGGAGCCCGCGGTGAGTGCTGAACAGACCACGCTCGCCTTTGACTGGAGCTGCCGCATCATGGCCGACAACGGCTGTGGCTTTCCGGCACCGGGCCTGCACTCCTTCCTCTTCCAGCCGATCTTCACCGTCGGTGGCTACGGCTTCAACAAGGTGATGCTGCTCGCGCTGCTCACCACGCTCGTCGTCGTCAGCTTCTTCTGGGTGGCCTTCGGCAAGGCCAAGGTGGTCCCGGGCAAGCTGCAGATGATCGGCGAGGCCGGCTACGACTTCGTGCGCCGCGGGATCGTCTACGAGACCCTCGGGAAGCGGGAGGGCGAGAAGTACGTCCCGCTGATGGTCTCGATCTTCTTCTTCGTGTGGATCATGAACATCTGGTCCGTGATCCCGCTGGCCCAGTTCCCGGTGTCGTCGATCATCGCGTACCCGATCGTCCTCGCGGTGCTCGTCTACGTGATCTGGGTGTCGCTGACCTTCAAACGCCACGGCTTTGTCGGCGGCTGGAAGAACATCACCGGTTACGACCCGTCGCTCGGCCCCATCAAGTGGCTGGTCTCGTTCATCGAGCTGTTCTCGAACCTGCTGGTCCGCCCGTTCACCCACGCGGTCCGGCTCTTCGCGAACATGTTCGCCGGTCACCTGATGCTGGTGATGTTCACCGTCGCCTCCTGGTACCTGCTGAACAGCTACATGATCCCGGCCGCCGGCGTCTCCTTCGCGATGACGATGGCCATGATCGTCTTCGAGCTCTTCGTCCAGGCCGTCCAGGCGTACGTCTTCGTCCTGCTGGCCTGCTCCTACATTCAGGGCGCTCTCGCCGAGCACCACTGAGTCGTACCTCGCCCGCACCACCCCCGAACGTCCGGTGGCCAACCCCCACCGGTCCGTGAATGAAAAGGAAGAATCAGCATGGCTGCCACTGAGACCCTCGCCGCTGTCACCGGTTCGCTCGGCTCCATCGGCTACGGCCTCGCCGCCATCGGCCCCGGCATCGGCGTCGGCATCGTCTTCGGTAACGGCACCCAGGCTCTGGCCCGTCAGCCCGAGGCTGCCGGCCTGATCCGTGCCAACCAGATCCTCGGCTTCGCCTTCTGTGAGGCGCTCGCCCTCATCGGCATCGTTATGCCGTTCGTGTTCGGTCGCTAATTCACAGCTACCTGACACTTCTCGACGAAAGGCATTGATGTGATCGCCAACCTCGTTCAGCTGGCGGCCGGGGAGGAGCAGAGCCCGCTCCTTCCCCCGGGCCCCGAGCTGCTCGTCGGCACGATCGCCTTCGCCATCGTCTTCTTCTTCCTCGCCAAGAAGCTCCTCCCGAACATCAACAGGGTTCTGGAAGAGCGCCGCGAGGCCATCGAAGGCGGCATGGAGAAGGCCGAGGCGGCCCAGGTCGAGGCCCAGAGCGTGCTCGAGCAGTACCGCGCTCAGCTCGCCGAGGCCCGTCACGAGGCCGCGCGTCTGCGCCAGGAGGCCACGGAGCAGGGCGCCGCGATCATCGCCGAGATGCGCGCGGAAGGCCAGCGGCAGCGCGAGGAGATCGTCGCCGCCGGTCACGCCCAGATCGAGGCCGACCGCAAGGCCGCGGCGTCCGCGCTGCGCCAGGACGTGGGCAAGCTCGCCACCGACCTGGCCGGCAAGCTGGTCGGTGAGTCCCTCGAGGACCACGCCCGCCAGAGCCGCGTCATCGACCGCTTCCTCGACGAGCTCGAGGAGAAGGCCGAGGCTGCCCGATGAACGGAGCGAGCCGCGAGGCACTGGCCGCCGCACGCGAGCGTCTCGACGCGCTGACCGACAGCACGTCGGTCGACGCGGCGAAGCTCGCCGAGGAGCTGGTCGCCGTTACCGCGCTGCTCGACCGCGAGGTGTCGCTGCGTCGGGTCCTGACCGACCCGGCGCAGCCCGGTGAGGGCAAGGTCGAGCTGGCCGCGCGACTGCTGAGCGGTCAGGTGGGCGGCGAGGCCGTCGACCTGGTCTCCGGCATGGTCCGTTCCCGCTGGTCGCAGTCCCGCGACCTGGTGGACGCGCTCGAGGAGCTGGCGGCCACCGCCGAGCTCACGGCCGCGCAGAAGGCCGGCGCCCTGGACGACGTGGAGGACGAGCTGTTCCGGTTCGGCCGAATCGTCTCCTCCAACCCGGAGCTGCGCGCCGCGCTGACCGACCGGACCGCCACTGCGGCCGCCAAGTCCCAGCTGGTCCGCAGCCTCCTCGGCGGCAAGGCCAACGCCGGCACCGAGCGGCTCGTGGCCCGTCTCGTCACGGCACCGCGTGGACGTAGCCTGGAAGCGGGACTCGAGTCCCTCTCCAAGCTCGCCGCCGAGCGCCGGAACCGGACGGTCGCCGTGGTCACCTCCGCGGTACCGCTGTCCGACCGGCAGAAGCAGCGCCTCGGAGCCGTACTGGCGAACGTGTACGGCCGCGAGATGCACCTGAACCTGGACGTGGACCCCGAGGTCCTCGGCGGGATCTCGGTGCGGGTCGGCGACGAGCTGATCGACGGGACGGTCCTGGACCGCATCGCCGAGGCGCAGCGCCGTCTCGCGGGCTGACCGGCCACCAAGAAAAACAAGAATTGCTAGGCGGCCCGGTTGGGCCGCAGAGGATTCCTGGGGGTCCCGCGGCGCAAGCCGTCACGGATACAGCCCCAGACCCCCAAAGAAACTTCGGGCCCAACAAGGAGAGCAGGGAACCCAGATGGCGGAGCTCACGATCCGGCCGGAGGAGATCCGGGACGCGCTGGAGAACTTTGTCCAGTCGTACAAGCCGGACGCGGCCTCGCGCGAGGAGGTCGGTACGGTCAGCCTTGCCGGCGACGGCATCGCGAAGGTCGAGGGTCTTCCCTCGACGATGGCCAACGAACTGCTGAAGTTCGAGGACGGCACCCTCGGCCTCGCCCTCAACCTCGAGGACCGCGAGATCGGTGCCATCGTCCTCGGTGAGTTCAGCGGCATCGAGGAGGGCCAGCCGGTCCAGCGCACCGGCGAGGTCCTGTCCGTCGCCGTCGGCGAGGGATACCTCGGCCGCGTTGTCGACCCGCTCGGCAACCCGATCGACGGCCTCGGCGAGATCGAGACCTCGGGCCGCCGCGCCCTTGAGCTGCAGGCCCCGACGGTCATGCAGCGCAAGTCGGTCCACGAGCCCATGGAGACGGGCTACAAGGCCGTCGACGCGATGACCCCGGTCGGCCGCGGCCAGCGTCAGCTGATCATCGGCGACCGCCAGACCGGCAAGACCGCGCTGGCCGTCGACACGATCATCAACCAGCGCGACAACTGGCGCTCCGGCGACCCGAAGAAGCAGGTCCGCTGCATCTACGTCGCCGTCGGCCAGAAGGGCTCCACCATCGCGTCCGTGCGCGGCGCGCTGGAGGAGGCCGGTGCCCTCGAGTACACGACGATCGTCGCCGCCCCGGCGTCCGACCCGGCCGGCTTCAAGTACCTGGCGCCGTACACCGGTTCGGCCATCGGCCAGCACTGGATGTACGAGGGCAAGCACGTCCTCATCGTCTTCGACGACCTGTCGAAGCAGGCCGACGCCTACCGCGCCGTGTCGCTGCTGCTGCGCCGCCCGCCGGGCCGTGAGGCCTACCCGGGTGACGTCTTCTACCTGCACTCGCGTCTGCTGGAGCGCTGCGCCAAGCTGTCCGACGAGATGGGCGCCGGCTCGATGACCGGTCTGCCGATCGTCGAGACCAAGGCCAACGACGTCTCGGCGTTCATCCCGACCAACGTCATCTCCATCACCGACGGCCAGTGCTTCCTGGAGTCCGACCTGTTCAACGCCGGTCAGCGCCCGGCCCTGAACGTCGGTATCTCGGTCTCCCGCGTCGGTGGCTCCGCCCAGCACAAGGCCATGAAGCAGGTCTCCGGCCGACTCCGTGTCGACCTGGCCCAGTACCGCGAGCTGGAGGCGTTCGCCGCCTTCGGTTCCGACCTGGACGCCGCTTCGAAGTCCGCCCTGGAGCGCGGTAAGCGCATGGTCGAGCTGCTGAAGCAGCCGCAGTACGCCCCGTACCCGACGGAGAACCAGGTCGTCTCCATCTGGGCCGGCACCACCGGCAAGATGGACGACGTCCCGGTCGAGGACATCCGCCGCTTCGAGTCCGAGCTGCTCGAGTTCCTGCACCGCGAGCACAAGACGCTGATGACCTCCATCCGCGAGGGCGGCAAGATGTCCGACGACCTGCTGGAGAAGCTGGCCGAGGCGATCGCCGACTTCAAGAAGCAGTTCGAGACCTCCGACGGCAAGCTGCTCGGCGAGGACGCGGCGACCGTCAACGTCTCGAAGTGACGACGGAAGGGACCTGACTCATGGGAGCCCAGCTCCGGGTCTACAAGCGTCGTATCAAGTCGGTCACCGCGACGAAGAAGATCACCAAGGCGATGGAGATGATCTCCGCCTCGCGCATCGTCAAGGCGCAGCGCAAGGTGGCGGCCTCCACGCCGTACGCGACCGAGCTGACCCGCGCGGTCACGGCGGTGGCGACCGGCTCGAACACGAAGCACCCGCTGACCACGGAGGCGGAGTCCCCGGCCCGTGCCGCTGTCCTGCTCCTCACGAGCGACCGCGGTCTGGCCGGCGGCTACTCCTCGAACGCGATCAAGACGGCCGCCCGGCTGACCGAGCGGCTCCGCGGCGAGGGCAAGGAGGTCGACACCTACGTCGTCGGCCGCAAGGGCGTGGCCTACTACGGCTTCCGTGAGATGAAGATCGCGGACTCGTGGACGGGCTTCACCGACAATCCCTCGTACGCCAACGCCAAGGACATCGCGGCGCCGCTGATCGAGGCGATCGAGAAGGAGACGGCCGAGGGCGGCGTGGACGAGCTCCACATCGTCTTCACCGAGTTCGTCTCGATGCTGACGCAGACGCCGATCGACGGTCGGCTGCTGCCGCTCAGCCTCGACGAGGCGAAGGCGGAGGCCGGGGGCGGCGGGAAGGACGAACTGCTTCCGCTGTTCGACTTCGAGCCGTCGGCGGAGGACGTCCTCGACGCACTGCTTCCGCGGTACGTCGAGAGCCGGATCTACAACGCCCTGCTGCAGGCCGCGGCTTCCGAGCACGCGTCCCGCCGCAAGGCGATGAAGTCGGCGACCGACAACGCGGGTGATCTGATCAACACGTACACCCGACTTGCCAACGCGGCCCGCCAGGCCGACATCACCCAGGAAATCAGCGAGATCGTCGGTGGCGCGAGCGCCCTGGCCGACGCGACCGCGGGGAGTGACTACTAATGACCACCACTGTTGAGCCGACCGCTCCTGCTGGCGTGGCCACTGGCCGCGTCGCGCGGGTCATCGGCCCGGTCGTCGACGTGGAGTTCCCCGTCGACGCGATGCCGGAGATCTACAACGCGCTGAACGTCGAGGTGCCGGACCCGGCGAACCCGGGTACCACCAAGACCCTGACGCTCGAGGTCGCGCAGCACCTCGGCGAGGGCGTCGTCCGCACCATCTCGATGCAGCCCACCGACGGTCTGGTCCGCCAGGCCCCGGTGTCCGACACGGGCAAGGGCATCACCGTCCCGGTCGGCGACTTCACCAAGGGCAAGGTGTTCAACACCCTCGGTGAGGTGCTGAACGAGCCGGAGGCGAACGGCCAGGAGTCCGAGCGCTGGGAGATCCACCGCAAGGCCCCGAAGTTCGAGGACCTCGAGTCGAAGACCGAGATGTTCGAGACCGGCCTGAAGGTCGTCGACCTTCTCACCCCGTACGTCAAGGGTGGAAAGATCGGTCTGTTCGGTGGTGCCGGTGTCGGCAAGACCGTCCTCATCCAGGAAATGATCATGCGTGTGGCGAAGCTGCACGAGGGTGTTTCCGTGTTCGCCGGCGTCGGTGAGCGCACCCGTGAGGGCAACGACCTCATCGCCGAGATGGAAGAGTCCGGTGTTCTGGACAAGACCGCGCTGGTCTTCGGCCAGATGGACGAGCCCCCGGGCACCCGTCTGCGCGTCGCCCTGGCCGGTCTGACCATGGCGGAGTACTTCCGCGATGTGCAGAAGCAGGACGTGCTGTTCTTCATCGACAACATCTTCCGCTTCACCCAGGCGGGTTCCGAGGTGTCCACCCTGCTCGGCCGTATGCCGTCCGCGGTGGGTTACCAGCCGAACCTGGCGGACGAGATGGGCCTCCTCCAGGAGCGCATCACCTCGACCCGAGGTCACTCGATCACCTCGATGCAGGCGATCTACGTCCCCGCGGACGACCTGACCGACCCGGCGCCGGCGACCACCTTCGCCCACCTCGACGCGACGACGGTTCTCTCCCGTCCGATCTCCGAGAAGGGCATCTACCCCGCGGTGGACCCGCTGGACTCCACGTCCCGCATCCTGGACCCGCGTTACATCTCGCAGGACCACTACACGACCGCCATGCGCGTCAAGGGGATCCTGCAGAAGTACAAGGACCTCCAGGACATCATCGCGATCCTCGGCATCGACGAGCTGGGCGAGGAGGACAAGCTGGTCGTCCACCGTGCCCGTCGTGTCGAGCGCTTCCTGTCCCAGAACACCCACGCGGCGAAGCAGTTCACCGGTGTGGACGGTTCGGACGTTCCGCTGGACGAGTCGATCGCCGCGTTCAACGCGATCTGCGACGGCGACTTCGACCACTTCCCGGAGCAGGCCTTCTTCATGTGCGGTGGTCTCGAGGACCTCAAGAAGAACGCCAAGGAGCTCGGCGTCTCCTGAGTCCCGTGACTCGTGACGGGGGGCGGGGTCCGTCCCGCCCCCCTTCTCACGCCCTCCCGGGGTCCTGAATCAGCCGCCCGTGCGGCGGGCCCCGGACGGCCCCGGGCGTTTCGGCGCCCGGGCCCCTATTAGACTTATGACCCAACACCCGGCATGACCGCCGGGTGGTGACCCGAGGAGCCACCCTTGGCTGCTGAGCTGCACGTCGAGCTGGTCGCCGCCGACCGCCAGGTCTGGTCCGGCGAGGCCAACCTGGTCGTCGCGCGCACCACGTCCGGCGACATCGGCGTCATGCCCGGTCACCAGCCGCTGCTCGGTGTGCTGGAGTCGGGCCCGGTGACCATCCGTACGAACGAGGGAACGGTCGTCGCCGCAGTGCACGGCGGTTTCATGTCGTTCGCCGACAACAAGCTGTCGCTGCTGGCGGAGATCGCCGAGCTGGCGGACGAGATCGACGCCCAGCGCGCCGAGCGTGCGCTGGAGCGCGCCAAGGCCGACGACGACGCCGCCGCCGAGCGGCGCGCCGAGGTTCGGCTGCGCGCGGTGGCGGTGCGCTGAGCGCACCCCGCCGATGAACCACTCTCAGCCGCGGCCCGGACTGGACTTCTCCAGACCAGGTCGCGGCTGAGGCAATGCAGGTGCAGATGCAGGTGCAGGTCGTATTCCGCTACGGGACGAAGCGAGGAGGTCGGTGAAGATGTTCCTCGCTCTGCTCGTGAGCGGACTGGTCGTCGCACTGGTGGTGATCGGGCTCTTCGTCTTCGGTCTGCGCCGCAGGCTGATCCAGCGCTCGGGCGGCACCTTCGACTGCAGCCTGCGCTGGAACGTGCCGGAGGACGGCGACCACTCGGGCAAGGGCTGGGTGTACGGCGTGGCCCGCTACAACGGCGACCGGGTCGAGTGGTTCCGGGTCTTCTCCTACGCCCTCCGTCCGCGGCGCGCCCTGGAGCGCTCGGCGATCGAGGTGGTCGCCCGGCGTCTGCCCGAGGGCGAGGAGGAGCTGGCGCTGCTGTCGGACGCGGTCGTCCTCGGCTGTCTGCACCACGGCACCCGTCTCGAGCTGGCGATGAGCGAGGACGCGCTGACCGGCTTCCTGGCCTGGCTGGAGGCGGCACCTCCCGGCCAACGAGTCAATGTGGCCTAGTTGGAGGGACTCTCCCCCGGAACGGAGTCCGGGGGAGAGTCGGTGTTGCGCCTGAGGCCGGGCCGGTGTCCTTACGGAATCCGGGTGATACTCGGCTCGTGGCGCCCCCGCCCGGACGACTGCGGTCCGGTTCGCGGCACTTTCCGATCTCGGCACGCATAGGCTCGCGCCATGAGCACAGCGGACGAGCGTGCCGAGGAGGGCGCGGACGACGGCGGACCGGGTCGGGGAAGCGGCGGTACGGGAGGCCCGGCCGGTGACGAACCGGTGGAAACGGGGCGCGGACGGGACCGGATCGAGCTCCTTCTGACGGTCATCCTCGCGCTGGCCGCGGTCGGTACCGCGTGGGCCGGGTTCCAGAGCGCCAAATGGAGTGGTGTGCAGGCGAACTCCTACGCGCAGGCGTCCGCGGCGCGCACAGAGTCCTCACGGCGTTCGGCCGAGGCGGGCCAGCTCCTGACCATCGACGTCATCTCCTTCACGCAGTGGCTCACCGCGCTCAACGAGGAGATCGCCGCCGACCCGTCGAAGCGGCCCGAGGGTGTGTACACACCGGACCCGAACAGCGTCTCCGGTTTCCTCTTCGCGAGGTTCCGCCAGGAGTTCAAGCCGGCCGTGTCCGCCTGGCTCGCGGAGCGTCCTCTGAGGAACCTCGAGGCGCCACCGACGCCGTTCGCCATGCCGGAGTACCGACTCGCCGCCGACGAGGCGGCCGACCGCCTCCTTCGCCAGGCGGAACGGAAGTCGGCGACGGCGCGTCAGGCGAATCAGCGATCGGACAACTACGTCCTGACGGCCGTGCTGTTCGCCCTGGTCCTGTTCTTCGCCGCGGTGGCCGGGCGGGCCCGGGCGGGGCGCGCCCAGCGTGTGCTGCTCGGGCTCACCGTGGCGGCCCTGCTGGCTGCCGTGAGCCTTCTGCTGTCCTATCCGGTGACGGTGTAGGGCAGCGACGGGGCGCGGGGTGAGCAGCCCACGCCCCCGCGCCGTACGGGAAACGGGGGTGGTGCGGAGCACCACCCCCGTTCGGGCGCTGCGGCTATCCCAGCGCGGTGCTGATCGCGCTCACCAGCTCACCGTTCGCGGTGTCCCCGCTGAACTCCCAGAAGAACGCGCCTCCCAGGCTCTGGTTCTTCGCCCAGCTCATCTTGCTGCCGATGGTCGCCGGGGTGTCGTAGCTCCACCAGTTGGAGCCGCAGTGGGCGTAAGCCGTCCCGGCGACGGTGCCGTTGGCGGGGCAGCTGTTCTTGAGGACCTTGTAGTCCTCGATGCCCTGCTCGTACGTGCCGGGGGCGGGCCCGGTGGCCGAACCGCCCGGCGCGGACTGGGTGACACCCGTCCAGCCGCGGCCGTAGAAGCCGATGCCCAGCAGCAGCTTGCCCGCAGGTACGCCCTGGGCCTTGAGTTTGGCGATCGCCTCCGCGGAGGTGAAGCCCTGCTGCGGGATGCCGGCGTACGACGTGAGCGGCGAGTGCGGGGCGGTCGGGCCGTCCGCGTCGAAGGCGCCGAAGAAGTCGTACGTCATCACGTTGTACCAGTCGGAGTACTGCGCGGCGCCCGCGTAGTCGGTCTTGTCGATCTTTCCGCCGGAGCTCGCGTCGGCCGTGATGGCGGCCGTGACCAGGTTGTTCGGGCCGAACTTGGTGCGCATGGCCTGCATCATGTTCTTGAAGGCGGCGGGGCCGCTGGTGTCGCAGGACAGGCCGCAGGCGTTCGGGTACTCCCAGTCGAGGTCGATGCCGTCGAAGACGTCGGCCCAGCGCGGGTCCTCGACCAGGTTGTAGCAGGAGTTGGCGAACGCGGTCGGGTTCTGGACGGCCTGCGGGAAGCCGCCCGACCAGGTCCAGCCGCCGAAGGACCACAGGATCTTGATGTGCGGGTAGCGCTGCTTGAGCTTGCGGAGCTGGTTGAAGTTGCCGCGCAGCGGCTGGTCCCAGGTGTCGGCGACGCCGTCGACCGACTGGTCGGCGGTGTAGGCCTTGTCGTAGTCGGCGTAGGAGTCGCCGATGGTGCACTGGCCGTTCTGCACGTTGCCGAAGGCGTAGTTGATGTGGGTGATCTTGGCGGCGGTGCCGGAGGTCACCAGGTTCTTGACGTGGTAGTTGCGGCCGTAGACGCCCCAGTTGGTGAAGTAGCCGAGCTTGATCTTCGAGCCGGGGCCGGGGCCGGGACCGGGGCCGGGACCCGGGTCGCCGCCGGTGGTCCGCACGGCGCGGGCGCCGCTGACGGGTCCGGTCTGGTCGGCGGTGTCGCGGGCCCGCACCGTGTACGAGTAGTCGGTGCCCGCGGTGAGCCCGGTGTCGGTGTACGTGAGGCCGGTGACGGTCGCGACGCGGGTGCCGTCGCGGAGGACGTCGTAGTTCTTGATGCCCTTGTCGTCGGTGGCCGCGGTCCAGCCGAGCGTCACCGCGGTGTCGGTGACCCCGCCGGCGGACGGGGTTCCGGGCGCGGACGGCGGGTTGTCACCGGGGACGGTGCCGCCGTCGCAGGAACCGCCGTTGATCCTGCAGTTGGCGGGCGAGCCGGCGCCGGCGCCGTTGAAGCCGAAGGACACCGAGGCGCCGGGTGCGAGGGTGCCGTTCCAGCTCTTGTTCCTCGCGGTCCAGTGGGTGCCCGAGCCGGTGACGTCGGCGTCCCACGCGGAGGTCACGGACGTGCCGGAGGGGAAGTCCCACTCGACGGTCCAGGTGCTGATCGAGGTGGTGCCGGTGTTCTTCACCGTCCACTTGCCCTCGAAGCCGCTGCCCCAGTCCTGGACCTTGGCGTACGTGGCGGTGACGGAGGTTGCTGCCTGGGCGGGTGTGGCGAGTCCGACCATGGCGGCGAAGGGGAGCAGCAGGGCGGTGAGTCCCGCCGTCGCTCGGGCTCTGAATCTGCTTCTGGTGCGGGGGGTACTCGTGCTCAAGGGTGCTCCTCGAGTTCGCGGACGGACGGGGTCGGGGGTCGGTCCGTGCAGAGCACTCCGCGGGGCTCACCGCGGTGTGCGTGCGGCGAGCGTAGGAAGGTCTGGACCAATCGTCAAGAGGTCCAGACCATCGGCGGGGTGGGGCGGCTGTCCGGGCTGTCAGACCCCCAACTCCTGTGCCAGTACGGCCGCTTGCACCCGGCTGCGCAGCTCCAGCTTGCCCAGCAGCCTGCTGACGTGGGTCTTCACCGTGGCCTCGGCCATCTGCAGCCGCACCGCGATCTCGGCGTTCGACAGCCCTTCACCCAGACAGGACAGCACCTCGCGCTCGCGCCGCGTCAGCACGTCGAGCACGGCGGTGTCGGGAGCGTCCGGCGACGGCACGGGCGTGGGCGAGGCGAACTCGGCGAGCAGCCGCCGGGTCACCGCCGGCGCGACCAGGCCCTCGCCGCGCGCGACCGTGCGCACCCCCTCGATCAGGTCCTTCGCCTCGGTGTTCTTCAGCAGGAAGCCGGCGGCCCCCGCGCGCAGTGCGCCGAAGACGTACTCGTCGAGGTCGAACGTCGTCAGCACCAGCACGTCCGCGAGGCCCTCCGCGACGACCTGACGGGTCGCCGAGACCCCGTCCAGCCGCGGCATCTGCACATCCATCAGCACCAGATCGGGCCGCAGTCCCCGGGCCAGCCGTACCGCCTCCTCGCCGTCCCCGGCCTCGCCCACCACCTCGATGTCGGGGGCGCTGCCCAGAATCAGGACCAGACCGGCCCTGACGGACTTCTGGTCCTCCGCGACCACTACCCGGATCATGCCGAGGGCTCCTTGTCGTCCACCATGGGCAGCACCGCCCGTACCCGCCAGATCCTCGCCGGGCCGCCGGCCGGGCCGGGCTCGGGTCCCGCCGCGAACTCACCGCCCAGCAGTGCGATCCGCTCCCGCATCCCGACCAGCCCGGCGCCCGACCCCGGCGCGCGCGGCCCCGGCCCGCTGCCGTACGGGCTGGTCACCGTCACCGTCAGCGCCCGGCCGGTGGTGCCGGTGAGCCGGACGGCGACCTCGCCCGCGTCCGCGTGCTTCAGCGCGTTCGTGAGCGACTCCTGCACGATCCGGTAGGCCGCGAGCGCCACCGGGACGGGAGGCGCGGTATCCGTGTCGATCGCGTCGTCCAGCATGAAGTCCAGTCCGCTCGCGGCGCCGTTGGTGCGGGCCTGCGCCATGAGCGCGTCAAGGCCGGCCAGGGTGGGGGCGACGGCGGGCTCGGCGCCGTCGCCGCTGTCCCGCAGCAGCCCGATCAGCCGCCGCATCTCCGCCAGTCCCTCCACGCTGTTCTCCCGGATGACGGTGAGTGCCTGCCGCGTCGTCGCGGGCTCGTCCAGGGACAGCGCCGCGGTGGAGTGGATGGCGATCGCGGAGAGGTGGTTGGCGACCAGGTCGTGCAGTTCCCTGGCCATCCGGGTGCGCTCGGCGATGATCGCCTCCCTCCGGTCCATCTCGGCGAGCAGCGCCGTCTGCTGCGCGCGCAGCCGTGCCGCCTCCGCGGCCTCGCGGTGGTCGCGCACGAGCGCGCCGGTCGCCGCCGGGCCGAACGACACCAGTCCCACGACCACCCCGACGAGCAGCGCGGAGGGATGCCGGAACCAGGTGAGGAAGCCGATCGTCGCCCCGACCGTGATCAGCCCGGTGGTGTACGGGATGCGCCGTGCCGAGGCCGGCGGGCCGTACACGACGGCCGCGTACACGATGTCCGTGAACATCAGGACCGTCGCGAGGTTGCCCGGTGTGAACTGGTCCGCCACGACCGCGGCCGTGCCGGCGAGGAGCGCAGTCCTCGGCATGGTCCGCCGCAGCAGCTCCAGCCCCGACATGGCGAAGAGCGGCACGAGTGTGACCCACGGCCCGGACAGCGGACGGCCGCCCTCGGTGGTGTGCAGACCGAGCGACCACAGCAGCAGACCGCCGACGAGGCCGGTGACGGCGATGACGGCGTCGTGGCGATGAGGGCGGGGGATGGTCACCACCCCATGAAACACGCCGGGGAGCCTCCCGGCCTCCCCGTCCGGGGTGAGCCCGGATACATCGAAGGGTGCAGTCACGGTTCGTCACCGGCGACGACGCGTCCGGGTGCGCCGTCGGGGAGCCTGGTTCCGGTACGAAGGGGGGAACCACCGTGATCGTCACGCTGATCATCGTCTGCGAGGTCGGATTCTGGGTGCTGCTGGCCGCCGGTCTCGCCGCGCGCTATCCGCTCAGGATGCCGAGGACCGGACTGGCCATCCTGCTCATGGAGCCGCTGCTGGAGATCGTCCTGCTGGTGGTGACGGCCCTCGACCTCAGGAACGGGGCCGACCCGAGCTGGAAGCACGGTCTCGCCGCGCTCTACATCGGCTACACCGTGGGCCACGGCCATCGGACCGTCAAGTGGCTCGACGGCCATGCCGCGCACCGGCTCGGCGGCGGTCCGCCGCCCGTGAAGCCCCCGACCCACGGCGCCGCGCGCGCCCGGCACGAGGGCCGGGTCTGGCTGGGCACGGTGGTCGGTGCGGCCGTCGCCACCGGTCTGCTGCAGGCCGCCGCCTGGTACGTCGGCGACGCCGCGCGGACGGGTTCGCTGGAGGGCTGGATGCACACCTCCTGGCGGATCGTGGCCTTCCACGGACTCTTCGCGCTGAGCTACGCGCTCTTTCCGAAGAAGGGCCCGAAGAAGGCCTCGGCGGGGGACCTGACCAAGTCCTACTAGGCGTTCCGTCCTGGGAGGTCGGGGAGGTCCGTCCGGCCGCGGGCGGACGGACGGACTTCGGAACACCTCCCGGCCCGGGCGCCGGGCGCCCGGGCAGTGCGGCTAGCGCTCGCCGCCGGGCACCCAGAGGACGTCCCCGACCTCCTTGTTCGCCGTCCGGGCGAGGATGAAGAGCAGGTCGGACAGCCTGTTGAGGTAGGTCGCCGTCAGCGGGTTCATCGTCTCGCCGTGCACCTCCATGGCCGCCCAGGTGGAGCGCTCGGCCCGCCGTACCACCGTGCACGCCTGGTGCAGCAGCGCGGCGCCCGGCGTGCCGCCCGGCAGGATGAACGAGCGGAGCTTGTCCAGGTCGGCGAGGAAGCGGTCGCAGTCCGCCTCCAGCTTGTCCACGTACTGCTGTTCCACGCGCAGCGGCGGGTACTCCGGGTTCTCCACGACGGGTGTGGAAAGGTCCGCCCCCACGTCGAAGAGGTCGTTCTGGACCCGCACGAGGACTTTCACGACCTCCTCCGGGAGCCCGCCGAGCGCGACGGCGGTCCCGATGGCCGCGTTGGCCTCGTTGGCGTCCGCGTAGGCGGAGATGCGCACATCGGTCTTGCTCGTGCGGCTCATGTCCCCGAGCGCCGTGGTGCCCTTGTCGCCGGTGCGCGTGTAGATGCGCGTCAGATTGACCATGCGGCCAGCCTAAGGGCTGTCTCGTGACCCCCATCGGGCACACGACGTCGGCCGCGGCACTGGCTGCGTCGTTGGATCATCCGAATACGCCCGAGCAGGAGGACGCCGCTCTGTCGTGCGATGCTCCGCATCCGATGCCGCGCGCCGATCCACCGCGGATCACGGACGGCCCTCGGGCCGTGTCCGCGAAGGCGCGCCGCCCCGGGGCCCCCGCCGCGGCCTGCCGGGGCGGTACCGTCACGGGGCGGCGGGCCCGTCCCCGTACGGTCGCGCCGGGGCTGTCCCGGCGACTCGGTGAGTGCGCGTCCGAGGCGCCGCGTCCCCCGGTTCCCGGGCCCGGCGGGACCGTACGGGCACCGCCCGGGACGGTGCGTGAAGCGGCGCCCTCCCGCCTCCCGATGTGATGTCCGTCATCTGAGACGTGACGCGTATCTCTTCGCCGCCACACGGCGCCCCGAGGCCGCTAACCTCCGCAGAGATCCGATATGTAAACGTGTGTTAAGGGGTGCAGCAGTGGCCAGGAAGCTCGCCGTCATCGGGGCCGGACTCATGGGGTCCGGTATCGCGCAGGTCTCCGCCCAGGCGGGCTGGGACGTCGTGCTGCGTGACGTCACCGACGCGGCCCTGACTCGCGGCACCGACGGCATCAAGGCGTCCTACGACAGGTTCGTGGCCAAGGGGAAGCTCGAAGCTGCCGACGCCGAGGCCGCGTTGGGGCGCATCACCACGACCACGGACCTCGACGCGGTGGCCGACGCGGACGTCGTCGTCGAAGCGGTCTTCGAGAAGCTCGAGGTGAAGCACGAGATCTTCCGTGCGCTCGACAAGCTCGTACGGGACGAGGCGGTGCTGGCGTCCAACACCTCCGCCATCCCGATCACCAAGATCGCGGCCGTGACCGAGCGGCCGGAGCGCGTCGTCGGTGCCCACTTCTTCTCGCCCGTTCCCATGATGCAGCTGTGCGAACTCGTCCGCGGCTACAAGACCAGCGACGAAACGCTCGCCACCGCCCGTGAGTTCGCCGAGTCCGTGGGCAAGACCTGCATCGTCGTCAACCGTGACGTCGCGGGCTTCGTGACCACCCGTCTGATCTCGGCGCTCATCGTGGAGGCCGCCAAGCTGTACGAGTCGGGCGTGGCGACCGCCGAGGACATCGACATCGCCTGCAAGCTCGGCTTCGGCCACGCGATGGGGCCGCTGGCCACCGCCGACCTGACCGGCGTCGACATCCTGCTCCACGCCACCGGCAACATCTACACCGAGTCGCAGGACGAGAAGTTCGCGCCGCCGGAGCTGATGCGCCGGATGGTGGACGCCGGTGACATCGGACGCAAGAGCGGGCAGGGCTTCTACAAGCACTGAACTCCGACCCTGGGTGCGCGGGGGCCGTACGCCCCTGCGTACCGTCACCCCTCAGGGTGAATTCGGTATCGGTTCGCTTACAGACGGCAACTTCTCTGCCCGTGTGGCAGTCAGTTGGTGCAAAGAAATACGCAGTCGAAGCTCACGGTCGAACGCGACAATCGAACGCAGAGTCAGAAGACAGACGTACAAGTCAGACCTGACGGACACAGGCACTCTCGGGGAGCGCATATGCACATCAGGGGCGACCATGCCGAGCTGGTCGTCGGGGGCCGCCTCGACGTCCGGAGCGCGGCGGACGCCCGAACGGTCCTGCACTCGGCCGTCGACGACGGAGTGGGCGATCTCGTGCTCGACCTGAGCAATCTCGACTCCTGGGACGCCACCGGCCTCGGCGTCATCATGGGCGCGCACCGGCGGGCCGGCCGCTGCGGCCGGCGCCTCGTCCTGCGGGGTGTGCCGCCGCAGATGCAGCGGCTCCTCGTGGCCACCCGGCTGCACCGCATCCTGGCCATCGAGGGCGGAATCGCCGCAGAGTCCCTGCCCCGGGTCTGAGCGGACGACACCTGCCAGGGCGCACAATCATCACGAGACCGTGACGTCCTGGGGCGGGCGGCCCCCCGGCTGTTCCCCGACACCCGGCGAGCGTCTAGGCTCCGGTCGCCTGCCTCTTCACGAACCCACACGGCGGGCACCGGACCAGAAGCGGCAGCGGAGCGTGCAGACCGGCCGGGAGGGGCTTCCGCACGAGACGTCATCTGGGGGGCTTTGACCATGGACCCGAGGAATCCGGGACCGGACGAGTACGACCGCGGCACCGAGGAGGGCGGCACCCCGCAGCGGCCGCCGCGCGACGCGGTACCGCCGGAGTTCGCCCACCAGAAGGCCGCACCCGCACGGACGGTGCGCGTGGTCGCCGGCGACTTCGCGCTCACCGTCAACCCGGTCGACGGCAGCGAGATCGAGCCCTGTCCCCCCGGCACGGAACCCGCCGCCCCCGTCCGGCACACCACCGAGGAGCGCGACGAACTGCGGCGCGCCGGCCGGCCCCCGGTCCCGCCCGGACCGGCCGCCCCCGCGCTGCCGCTGCTGGCGCGTCAGGAGGAGCGCGAGCGGCTCGTCCGGCTCCTGGGGCACGGCCGTACGGTACGGCTGACCGGCCCGGCCGGATCGGGTCGCACCGCCCTGCTCGACGCCGTCGCCGCCGACTGCGCGGACCTCGCCCCCGACGGCGTCGTCCGCCTCTCCGGACACCACCGCACCTCTGCCGAGCTCCTCTACGAACTCTTCACCGCCGTCCACAACGCGCCCCTGCACCGGCCCGACCGTGCGGAGCTCCTCGGACACGTCCGCGAGATCGGCGCCGTCGTCCTCGTGGACGACCTGGAGTTCGGCGGGAGCGCCCTGGACGAACTGCTGGACGCCACCCCGGAATGCGCCTTCCTGCTCGCCGCGACACCCGACGTCGCGCCGCCCTCGGCCGACTCCCGAGTCGAAGAGGTCTTCCTCTCCGGGCTCGAGCGCGGCACGGCGCTGGAGCTCCTCGAGCGGGCCGTGGACCGGCCGCTCACCGACGAGGAGGCCAACTGGGCCGGCGACCTCTGGTTCGAGTCGGAGGGGCTGCCCCTGCGCTTCGTCCAGGCCGGCGCGCTGCTGAGGCAGCGCGACGCCCTGCGCAACGTCCCCGAGGAGCGCGACGACGATGACGACGACGGGGACAACGTCTTCGGCGACGGTCCCGACGTCCCGCTGCCGACGCTGGGCGAAGGTGCCGCCCCCGCCGCGCTGCTCGCCTCCCGGCTCAGCGAGTCCACCCGGGACACCCTCCGGTTCGCGGTCGCCCTCGGCGGCGAGGTCCCGCACCAGGCCCATCTCCCCGCCCTCGTCGGCGACACCCACGCGGACGCCGCGCTCGGCGAACTGACCGGCTGCGCCCTGCTCAGCCCCGTCGGCCCCCGCTACCGGCTTGCGGCCGGGGTCGCCGCGCAGCTCGAGGCCGCCGGGTACGGCGAGGGCGCCCTCGGCCGCGCCCACACGGCCGCCCAGCACTACGCCTGGTGGACGGGGCACCCCTCGGTGACGCCCGCGCGGGCGTCGTCGGAGGCCGACGCGATCCTCGCGGCACTGGGCGCGCTGGTGCCCGCGCAGGAGACCGGGCACGCCAGCACCGCCGTGCTGCTGGCCCGCAGCGCCGCACCCGCGTTCGCGGCCGGACTGCACTGGCAGGCGTGGCAGCGCGCCCTGCGCGCCGGTCAGGAGGCGGCCCGGACCGCGGGCGAGGTCGCCGAGGAGGCCTACTTCCTCCACGAGCTCGGCGTACTGGCCCTCTGCTCGGGCAGCCTCGACCGGGCGCGGGCCGAACTCGAGGCGTCCATCGCCATGCGCGGAGCGCTGGCCGACAAGCGCGGCACGGTCGCCGGCCGGAGGGCGCTGGCCCTCGTGACCGACCGCGAGGGAGCCCGGCTCCCCGGCACGGACACGTCCGAGGGCGAAGGTGCTCCGTCCGTCCGCACCGAGGAGCCGGTGTCCCCGGGCAAGGGCCTCGCGGTCGTCTCCGCGCCGGTCGAGACGCTGGTGACCCGCCGTGACACCCCTGCCTCGCCGGCCGGACTGCTCGCCGGCGCCCGCCGGCTCGCCGTCTCCGGCCCCCGGCGCCATCTCGTCGCAGCCGGAGCGGGCGTCCTGCTGGCCGTGGTCCTCGGGACGGTGGTGACGCTCGGGGCGACCTCCGACGAGGAGACTCCGGCGAACCGCGTGACCAGCGAACATTCGGCGAACGAGGGCGAGGGGAGCGACGGCCTCAACGCCGACGAGCCTTCCGACGACTCCACGAGCGGTCCCGCGGACGGCACCACCGGCGGTACGTCGGGTGGCGCTCCGGCGGCCCCGGGCACCGCCCGGCCCGGTGAGAGCGGCTCGGCGGGCGACCCGGCCACGTCGGGCAGCGGTTCCTCGACGGGCGGTTCGGGCACGACCGGCTCGGCGACCGGTGGCTCGTCCTCGTCGACGACGGGCGGCACGACCGGTGGTTCGTCGTCTACGGGGGGTTCCCCGTCGACGGGCGGCTCGTCGTCGGGTTCGTCGGGTTCGCCGACGACCGGTGGCTCGTCCAGCGGCCCGAGCGGCGGTACGGCCGACGGCGGTACGACTGAGGGTGGTACGACTGACGGGGGTATGACCGACGGCGGGACCACCGACGGTGGCACGACTGACGGGGGTATGACCGACGGCGGGACCACCGACGGTGGCACGACCGACGGCGGCACTGCGGACGGCGGTACGACTGACGGCGGCACGGGCACCACGTCGAGCAGCCCCAGCGGCAACCAGGCGGACCCCAGCAGTTCGTCGTCCTGAGCGGGGGCGCGTCAGGGCCCCCGGCTTCGGGCAGGCCCGCACCGCCCGTCGCGGTCCGGTCCGGGCCTGTTCGGTTCGGAGGCGTCCGGTCCGGTTCGGACGGGCGCACGGAACGGCAAGAGGGGGCGGCGGTACGCGGGCCGTCACCGCGGCGAGCGCGCCGGAGTGACGCGCCCGGCACCCGCGGCGCTGCGTCCGCGCGCACGCCGTCACCTCGACGCGTACACCCACGCCGCCCGGTGCGCCCGCGCACACAAGGCGCGGGCGGCACGCACACAGCGGGCCGCCCGTGTACGCGTGCCTCCCGTCAGAAGAGCCGCAGCTTGTCGTCCTCGATGCCACGCAGGGCGTCGTAGTCCAGCACCACACAGCCGATGCCGCGGTCCGTCGCCAGCACGCGCGCCTGGGGTTTGATCTCCTGTGCGGCGAACACACCGCGTACCGGGGCGAGATGGGGGTCGCGGTTCAGCAGATCCAGATAGCGGGTGAGCTGCTCGACGCCGTCGATCTCACCGCGGCGCTTGATCTCCACCGCCACCGTCGCGCCGTCGGAGTCGCGGCACAGGATGTCCACGGGGCCGATCGCCGTCGGGTACTCGCGGCGGATCAGGCTGTAGCCCTCGCCCAGTGTCTCGATACGGTCTGCCAGCAGCTCCTGGAGGTGCGCCTCCACGCCGTCCTTGATGAGGCCCGGGTCCACACCCAGCTCGTGGGACGAGTCGTGGAGGACCTCCTCCATCGTGATGATCAGTTTCTCGCCCGTTTTGTTGGTGACCGTCCAGACGCCGTCGTCCCCCTCCTTGAGGCTGCAGGGCGGGGACATCCAGTTCAGCGGTTTGTACGCCCGGTCGTCGGCGTGGATGGAGACGCTGCCGTCCGCCTTGACCAGGATCAGACGGGGAGCGGAGGGCAGGTGGGCGGTGAGCCGGCCGGCGTAGTCCACGGAACAGCGGGCGATGACGAGACGCATGGTGCGCAACGCTACTCGACCGACCTCCTCGCGCGCGATTCCTCCAGCTGTCGCCCACACTGCCCCTGTCCGAGTCCCTACGGGTCGCCCTTCTTGTGCCCTTACGTTGTTGGCCGGTTGTGTTCCCATTCTCCTGGTGCGGACCAGACAGCGCGCATAACGTGGAAGCAGGAGGTCGCCGGTCGTGCACTCTGCGTCGTCTTCAGCGCCGCAGCCGGGCAGGAACGGTCGCCTCCTTCCCTGCCCGTAAGACCCCGTTCAGCGGGGTCGCGAGAGGAGAACCCATGTCGCTCGACGTCTCACCGGCGCTGTTGGAACAGGCCGAGCGAGGCGAGGTCGACGAAGCTGCATTCGTCGACTGCGTCCGGACCTCCCTGCCCTTCGCATGGGAGATGATCAGTTCTCTGGTGGCTCAGCTGAAGGTGGACGGCGGCGAGTTCGCCGACAACCAGACGCCTCCGCCGGACGAGCAGGCACGTGGTCAGCTGTTGCGCGCGCTCGCGAGTGACGCCATCCGGGGTGCGCTGCAGCGGCACTTCGGAGTACGGCTCGCTTTCCAGAACTGCCACCGCGTCGCGGTGTTCCCGCTGGACTCCTCGGTGGACGAGCGGCTCGCCCGCTTCACTTCCGTAAGGGCACAGCTGCTCAACCAGTCGCCCGAACTGCGCGACTGCTGATGTCTTCCGCTGCCGCTCCGCATCTCAGGAGGCGTCATGGATGCCGGGGCGGCAGCCTCCGCCGGACGACGGGCCGGGGGAGGCGTGCGGGCCGTACGGTCGTGCGGCCCGCACGTGCGCCGGCCAACTCAGCGGAGCAGCGGAAGCACCTCGGCGCCGAGCCGCCGCACGTTCTCCTCCGTCGCCGCGAGATCTCCCGAGCCCTCGGAGAGGAGCGCGAACCGGGTGATGCCGGTGCGCTCGGAGGTCGCCGCGAGCCGGTCCGCCGCCAGCACCGGTGGGCCCACCGGGTGCAGCCGGCACAGCAACTCCGTGTAGGCGACCGGGTCACGCATCGCGCGCCGCCGTCCGTCGACCGTCACATGCGCGTCGAGGCCCTGCTTCAGCCAGCCCGGCATCGCCTTGACGAGGGTCTCCTCCGCCGCCGTGCGGCTGTCCGCGATCTGCGCCACACCGGCCGACACATGGCCGGCCGCGGCCACCGCCTCCGGGTCGTGTCCCGCCGCGAGGGCGTGGCTCCGCCAGAGGGCGACCATGTCCGCCTTCTCCTCGTCGCCGCAGTGCATCCCGAGCAGCATCGGCAGCCCGCGCTCGGCCGCCAACCGGACCGACGCGGGGGAGGTGCAGGCCACGATCACCTCGGGGCCCGCGGGACCGTCGCCGTCCTCGACGATCAGATCGTCGGGGCGTGGTACGACGGGGACCTCACGGAAAGCGAATCGTTCCCCCTCGCTGCCCACGCGGGCCTCCCGCAGCCAGCGCAGCAGCAGGTCCAGCGACTCGGGGAAGTCCTTCTCGTACGCCGCGAGGCCGGCTCCGAAGACCTCCAGATCGACCCAGGGGCCGCCGCGGCCCACACCGAGGGAGAACCGGCCTCCCGAGGTGAGGTGCAGCAGCGCCGCCTGCTCTCCCAGCGCCACGGGATGGGCGGTCGGCAGGACGCTCACCGCCGTGCCCACCCGGATCCGTTCCGTGCGCCCGAGCAGCAGCGCGGCCAGGGTCACCGCCGACGGGCAAACCCCGTACGGTACGAAGTGGTGCTCGGCCAGCCAGACCGAGTCCAGCCCGGCGGCCTCCGCCGCCTCGGCGGACCGAACGGCCCGGTGCAGCGCCTCTCCATGCCCCTGCCCCGGGAACTGGGCGGCCAGTACAAAAGATCCAACGCGCATCGCCTGATGCCTCCTTGCGGCCGACGCGGCATTCCCCCCACACAGGCAACAACGTCTGACACGTGCCAAAGGCACGGCCCCGAATGAAGTTGTTGCGATTTTCCGGTAACTGGCCCCTGCGGGTGGTGTGCTCGGTGCCGTAACGGACGCCCGCCCACCGTCCGGGACCGTAGGCTTGGGGGCGAACTGTCCGCTCTGCTCCCGAGGTGTCACGTGTCCCCGCGCAGAAACCGCCCTCGCGGCGGGGAGAAGCCGACCGACCGCGCCGGTGACATGGGCGACCGGTACGGTGGTGCGGAGCGGTCCGAGAACTGGCAGGGCGAGGACTGGCGGGTCCGGCACGTCGCGGGGGCGAGCGCCGCGGGCAAGCGCTACCGCTGCCCGGGCTGCGACCAGGAGATCCCGTCCGGCACGCCGCACGTGGTGGCCTGGCCCGAGTACGGGGGCGTGGACGACCGGCGGCACTGGCACAAGGCGTGCTGGAACGCGAAGGACCGCCGCACCTCCCGGGTGCAGCGGTCCCGCAACGCGCCTCGGTACTGAAGGGCCCGGTCCGGCTGCCGAAGCGCCGGCTGGCGGCGGTCAGACGTCGCGGCTGTTGATCACGACAAAGGCGCTTCCCAGGGAGGCCCCCGTGACACCGAGCATCAGCAGTACGGACGTCCAGCCCGCGGGCCCCGATCCGGCGGCCTCACCGTAGACGCCGATGAGCTGCGCCGGGATCGAGTAGCCGAGCAGGAACTCGCTCACGTCCGACAGGGCTGCGGACCCGAGCATGAAGAATCCGGCCACGAGCGGCATCAGCATGATGCCCAGCATCACCGTGATCGTCCCGGCGGAGTGCCGGATCACCGCGCCCATACCCAGCGACGCCAGTCCGAGCAGGGCGATGAACAGCGATGAGCCCACGGTGGACAGGAGCCACTCCTCGGTGGTCGGCTCCCGGCCGTCGAGGATCGCCACCTGGCAGAGAGCGACGAAAGCGGTGGTCACCAGCGTCGTGACGAAGGCCAGGCCGAAGAAGACGAGCGACTTCGCCATGAGCACCCGGCTCCGGCTCGGGCAGGCCGTCAGCGTCGTGCGGATCATCCCGGTGCCGAACTCCGAGGTGACCGTCAGCGAGCCGAGGGTGATCACACAGATGCAGCCGATCAGCGCGCCGAACACACCCAGGCCGAGCACGGGTTCACTGGCCATCTCGCCGTTCACGTCCGCCGCGGCGACCAAGGCGGCGATCCCGAGACCGGCCACGAGCATCAGCAGGATCATCACGCCCAGCGTCCACATCGTGGAGCGAACCGAGCGGATCTTGGTCCACTCGGAGGCGAGGGCGTCGCCGAGGTGGGCCGCCCGGACCGGAATCGGGGAGGTGTACGCGCCCATGGCGGCACCCGGCTGCTGGTAGGGGGTGGTCATCGGGAGTCCTCGGGCTTGATCTGGTCGGTGGGGGCGGCGTTCGCCGGGGGAGTGGCCGGCGGTGCGGTCGCGTACGGGTTCTCGCCGGGCGCGGGCGGCGGCGGGGCGTACCAGCCCTGCTGGGGCACCTCGGGGATCTGCGGCTGCGGTGGCGCGTAACCCAGGGGCTGCGCCTGCATCAGGCCCGCCTTCTGGTCCTCCGTCGAGCGGTAGTCCACGGCGCCCTGGGTCATCCGCATGTACGCCTCCTCCAGGGATGCCTGGTGCGGCGACAGCTCCCACAGCCGGACGTCCGCCTCGTGCGCCAGGTCGCTGATGCGCGACAGGGCGAGCCCGGTGACCCGCAGCGCGCCGTCCTGTTCGGGCATGACCTGGCCGCCCGCCTCGGACAGGGCCGCGGACAGCTTCTCGCGCTGCTGCGGCTCGGTCTCCGGGGTCCGGACCCTGGCGAAGCTGGCCGAGTTGTGGGCGATGAAGTCCTGGACGCTCATGTCGGCCATCAGCTGGCCGCGGCCGATCACGATCAGGTGGTCGGCGGTCAGCGCCATCTCGCTCATCAGGTGGGAGGAGACGAAGACGGTGCGGCCCTCGGCGGCGAGCTGCTTCATCAGGTTCCTGACCCAGAGGATGCCCTCGGGGTCGAGGCCGTTGACCGGCTCGTCGAAGAGCAGCACCTGCGGGTCGCCCAACAGGGCCGCGGCGATGCCCAGGCGCTGCCCCATGCCGAGCGAGAAACCGCCGGAGCGTCGCTTGGCGACGTCGTGGAGGCCGACCACGCCGAGGACCTCGTCGACCCGGCGGGCCGGGATGCCGGCGAGCTGCGCCAGCGACAACAGGTGATTGCGCGCGCTGCGCCCACCGTGGACCGCCTTGGCGTCCAGCAGCGCTCCGACCTGGCGCGGGGCGTTCGGCAGTTGCCGGTACGGAAGCCCACCGATGGTCACCTGTCCCTCGGTGGGCCGGTCGAGCCCCAGGACCATGCGCATGGTCGTGGACTTGCCGGCACCGTTGGGACCGAGGAACCCGGTGACGGCACCGGGCCGCACCTGGAAGGAAAGGTTGTACACGGCCGTCTTGGCGCCGTAGCGCTTCGTCAGGCCGACTGCCTCGATCATGTCTCCAGCCCCATCGACTGTCGGTCGTCGGGGCCTGGCCGTGCTGTTGCCGTACACCCCCGTATGAGCTACGAGGATATCCGGGCCTTGACGGTTCCGGCCAAGCCCATGCCTGTGCCGAGAGACGATCCGACGGAAGAGGGCGACCGGCATCGCCCGGGGCGTAGGCGACCTTGCTCCCCAGGGCGCGTGGGCGCCGACCGGGTCGTCCCCGGAACTTCATTTGATTGTTCTCTCGCCGCGTGCCTAAGCTACCGATCAGTCGGGTGCCGACCACACCCGGCGAGTCCAGGGGGAATTCTCGGCCGGCGGCCTCCGCGCGGCATTTTCAGGGTGCTGTGCACGATCGCCGATTCCTTGCTTGCCTGACCTGCCCGCAGCGGGTTCTCAGGCATGCCCGGGAGGTCCTCGTGGTCAGATCAGATCCGTAGAAGCACTCCGCTTCGTTATCCAAGGGGAATTGGGCTGCCTTGAAGTCCGCGTTCGCAATATCTTCGGGGGCCATCGCAATCGCCCTCACCACCTCGCTCCTGGCCTCTGCGACGCCCGCGGGTGCCGTGGATGTGACGACGTCGCCCCAGCTCGCGGCCGCAGTCGTCGAAAGGGCCACCGGTACCGGGGATCTGGCCGACCGTCCGTCCGGCGAGGCGGGGAGCGCCTTCACCACCGTTGTGGCGGTGGAGAACGGCGGAGCCGTCACCGTGGCCGCGCCTGAAGAGGCAAACGGCTCCGTCGAGGTGCGGGGCCCCGAGGGCGGAACGGTCGGTCTCGGTCTGCCGGTCACCGAGAACGTGTCCGGGGTCCTGGCCGGCAGCGGCACCGTCGTCTACCCGGAAGCGGCCCAAGCCACCGATGTCTCGGTGCAGGCCACCGATTCCGGGGCCGTACGCGCTTTGGTGACCCTCAAGGACCGGTCAGCGGCGACCACGCACCGCTTTGACCTGGACCTGCCCGACGGTGCCGAACTCGTCCCGGACGGTGAGGGCGGCTACCAGATCCTGCAGGGCGCAGATGGAGAGGGTGGCAAACGCGCCATCGGCGCCATCGACGCACCCTGGGCCAAGGACGCCCGGGGCGAAGCCGTCCCCACGTCCTACACGCTTGACGGCAACACCCTGGTGCAGACCGTTGAGACGAGCGAATCGACCGCGTTTCCCGTCGTGGCGGACCCCAAAATCTCGCTCGGTTGGGGTGTCTACATCAGTATGTGGGGGCGTGAGCTGAAAATCATCGCGCCCATGGTCGGATTCGGCGTGGAGGTCGGCCTTGCGTACATCTGCGGCAAGGCGCGTCTTCTTCTGGGGACCGCTTGCGGTCTCGCCGTAGGAGGAAAGGTCTTCTTTCCGACCCTTGAAGCCTCCAAGAAATTGAAGGACAAGACCTGCTATCAGAACAAGTTCGGCTCGAAGCGCAAGAAGTGGACCGTAGTGAACGCCAAGCAGTGCAAGTGACGCCGGTGAACCGGCTGTCGCGAGCGCGCGGCCGATAGCCGACCCGAAGCCGGGGACCTGGAACAACGAGACGAGACCGGCGGTGGGGCCCAGGACCCATGGGCTCCGCCGCCTCGTCGCGTCAGGCGTCCCGCTTCTTGAGCACCGTGAAGCCGCCGAGCAGCGCCGCCGCCACCCAGAGCAGCATGATGCCGAGACCGCCCCACGGCCCGTACGGGGCCTCCTCGCTGTTCATCGCCAGCGGCACGACCTGCATGATCTTCGAGCCCGCCTGGTCCGGGAAGTAGCGGGCCACGTCCTTCGCGTACGGGACGGCGGCCAGGATCTGGGACACCAGGAAGAAGAACGGCATCAGGATGCCGAGCGAGAGCATCGAGCTGCGCAGCATCGCCGCGACGCCCATGGAGAAGATCGCGATGAGCCCCATGTAGAGCCCTCCGCCGATCACCGCGCGGAGCACGTTCTCCTCGCCGATGGAGGTGGCGCGCTCGCCGAGCAGGGCCTGGCCGAGGAAGAAGCTCAGGAAGCTCGTCGCCATTCCGACCACCAGCGCCAGCAGCCCGGCCACCACGATCTTGCTGAACAGGAAGGTGGCGCGCTGGGGGACCGCCGCGAGGGAGGTGCGGATCATGCCCGAGCTGTACTCCGTGCCGACCACGAGCACGCCGAAGACGACCATCGCGAGCTGTCCCAGCACCATGCCGGAGAAGCTGACGAGCGTCGGGTCGAAGGTGGCCTGCTCCGCCGGCGGCAGCTCGTCGAAGGTCGAGGCGAGCAGCGCGCAGAGCAGAGCGCCGACGACGACCGTCACGACGAAGGCGCTGACGAGCGTCCAGGTGGTGGAGGCGACCGTACGGATCTTGGTCCACTCGGACTGCAGAACGGCGGGTACCGAGGCCATGGGTCAGGCTCCCTTGTCGCGCGGGGCCCACTGGGGGCCGTGACCGGGGGCGGAGTGCGCGTGGTACTCCACGGCGCTCGCCGTCATCTGCATGAACGCCTCCTCCAGCGAGGCGCGCTGCGAGCTCAGTTCGTGGAGCACGATGTGGTGCTCGGCCGCCAGTTCGCCCACCTGCTCGGTGGTGGCGCCGTCGATCTCCAGCGTGCCGTTGCCGGCCTCGACGGGGACGAGGCCCGACTGGTGGAGCACGTCCCGCAGCCGTTCCTGCTGCGGCGACCGCAGCCGCACATAACTGCGCGAGTTCTGGTGGATGAAATCGGCCATCGATGTGTCGGCGAGCAGTCGCCCCTGTCCGATGACGATCAAGTGATCTGCGGTGAGGGCCATCTCGCTCATCAAATGGGAGGAGACGAAGATCGTTCTTCCTTCGGCCGCAAGCTGTTTCATCAGATTGCGGATCCAGTGAATTCCCTCGGGATCCAGCCCGTTGACCGGCTCGTCGAACATCAGGATCTCCGGGTCGCCGAGCAGCGCCGAAGCGATGCCCAGCCGCTGCCCCATACCGAGGGAGAAGCCCTTGGTCTTCTTCCTCGCCACCGCGGTCAGGCCGACCGTGTCGAGGACCTCGGCCACCCGGCTCGCCGGGATCCGGTTCGCCTGGGCCAGACAGAGCAGGTTGTTGTACGCGGTTCGCCCGCCGTGCATCGCCTTGGCGTCGAGCAGGGCGCCGATGTACTTGAGCGGTTCCTGCAACTCCCGGTAGTGCTTGCCGTCGATCCGGACCGTCCCGCTGGTGGGGTTGTCCAGATCCAGCATCATGCGCATCGTCGTCGACTTGCCCGCGCCGTTGGGGCCCAGGAAGCCGGTCACGACGCCCGGCCGCACCGTGAAGGAGAGATGGTCGACCGCGACCTTGGAGCCGAAACGCTTGGTGAGACCCTCGAGCTCGATCATGCGTTCACGCTACGTGGGCCCATGGGGCGATGCCAGCGGATATGGCCAACGGACGGCGACATTTCGCCGTCCGGACGGTGACCGCCGGCAGCTGTCCGGCCCGCGCCGCGCCGTACGGACCCGGGAAGACGCGTGCGCCCGGTGCCGTCGAAGGCACCGGGCGCACGCGGAGCGTACTGCCGTGCGGCTGAGGCGTCAGCGGGTCTGCTGCGCCGGAACGCCGCGGGACACCGGCTCGTCGTCCGCCGGGGCACCCGTCGCGGCGACCGCCGCGCCGGTCAGCGTGGCCAGCATCTCGCGGACGTTGGTCAGCTGGGCGTTGATGGAGTCGCGACGGTTCGTCAGCGCCGCCAGCTCGCGCTCCGATTCGCTGCGGATACGGTCCGCCTTGGCGTTCGCGTCGGCCACGATGTCCTCGGCCTGGCGCTGCGCGGTCTCGACGGTCTGCCGGGCACGGCGCTCCGCGTCCGTGCGCAGCTTCTCGGCCTCCAGGCGCAGCTGCTCGGCGCGGTGCTCGATCTCCGCGAGGCGCTTCTCCGCCTTCGCCTGACGAGACGCCAGATCGCGCTCGGACTGCTCGCGGCGCTTGGCCAGGTTCGTCTCGAAGTCCGCGGCGGCCTGGGCGGCCTTGGCGCGGGTCTCCTCGAAGAGCGCGTCCGCCTCCTCGCGCTTGGACTGCGCGTCCTTCTGCGCGTCGGAACGCAGCGAGTTCGCCTCGCTCTGCGCCTTCTCGACGATCCTGACGCCCTCGTCCTCGGCCTTCTGCTTGCGCTCCGCCGCGAACGCCTCGGCGTCGTTGCGCACCTGCTGGGCGGCGCCCTCGGCGAGCTCGCGGTGCTGCTCGGCCGCGCGACGGGCCTCCTCGCGCAGGTCCTTCGCCTCCTCCTCGGCGAGGCGGAGGATCTTCTCGACACGCGCACCGAGCCCCGCGTAGGACGGCTCCGCGTCGTTGACCTGGGCCTGGGCGTTCTGCGTTTCGAGATGGAGCTCCTCGATGCGCTTTTCCAGTGAGGTGATGCGTGCGAGAGCACTGTCACGATCGGCGACGAGTTTGGTAATGCGGTCGTCCACCTGACCGCGGTCGTACCCACGCCGCACGAGCTCGAAGCCGAAGGGGGAGGAAGTGTCGCTCATGGGGTTCCTGTCGAATGAGACCGGCTGAGGTGTTAGGGGGAATCCTAGGCGCCCGAGCGGCGTGTCATCGAGCTGATGCCCGTTTGATATGGAGAATGTCCAGCCTTTCGGGTGGCTAGCTCTCGGAGGACTTGCCACTCGAACGTGTAATCCCGGCTGACGCCCCCGCCTTGACCACGCCGTCCTTGCCGGCCGGAGCCTCGAACGACTCCAGCGCCTCCAGCACGTCCTGCACCCGGGAGATCTCCGCCTGGATGTCCTCGCGGCGGCGCACGAGCACGTCCAGCTCCCGCTTGCCCTCCTCGATCATGCGCTCGGCCTCGCGCTCCGCGTCCGCCTTGACCTTCTCGGCCTCCCGGACCAGCCCGGCCTTCTTCTGCTCGGCCTCCTTGAGCAGTGCCTCCGCCTTCCTCACCGCGGCGATGCGCACCTTGCCGGCCTCCGAATTGGCCTCCGACACCAGCTCCTTGGCCTTCGCCCCGGCCTCGGCCTGCTGCTCCTCCGCAGCCTTCACCAGCTGGTCGCAGCGCTCGCCCGCGGCCTTCATCTGCTCGGCGGACTCCCGGCGGGCCCGCTCGTGCAGCTCCTCGACCTCGTTCTCGACGCGCCTGCGCAGCTCCTCCGCGCGCTCCCGGATGGCGGTCGCGTCGCCGCGCGCCCCCACCAGCAGCTCGTCGGCGTCCGTACGGGCCTTCTCCACCAGGGAGTTGCCCTCGACGGTCGCCTCGGCGACCAGTCGGTCGGCCTCCTTGCGGGCCGCGCCGACCATGGTGTCCGCCTGCGACTCCGCCTCGGTCGTGGCGCGCAGCGCCTCCTCCTGCGCCTTCGCCATCAACTGGTCGACCTGCTCCGCCGCGTCCGCGCGGCGCTTGGCCGCGTCCTTCCTGGCGGTGTCGAGCGTACGGTCGGCCTCCTCGCGGGCCTCCGAGCGCATCTGCTCGGCGGCGCGCTCGGCCTCCTCGCGGAGCCGCTCCGCCTCGGCCCTGATGCGGTCCGCCCGCTGCTGGGCGGTGCCCACGGTGTCGGCCGCCTCGGCGCGCAGCCGTTCCGCCTCGGCGCCCGCCTCGGCGATGAGCTGGTCGGCCTGCTCGGCAGCGTCGGCCCGGCGCTTGTCCGCGGACTTCCTGGCCTCGTCCAGGACCCGCTCGCCGTCCGCCCGGGCGGCCGCCCGCAGCTCCTCGGCCCGACGCTCGCCGTCCTGCTTGACCTGCTCGGCCTCGGCACGCAGCCGGGCCGCGTCCTGCTCGGCGAGCGACAGCAGCTCGGACGCCTCGGTCGTGACGCGGTCGGACTCGCTCGTGGCCTCGGCCACCAGCCGGTCGGCCTGGGCCGCGGCCTCGGAACGCATCCGGTTGGCGTCCTCGCGGGCCTCGGCCCGGGCCCGTGCCGCGTCCTGCTCGGCGGAGGCCAGCGCGTCGGCCGCCTCGGTGCGCATCCGCTGGGCGTATTCCGAGGTCTCGGCGCGCAGCCGGTCCGACTCGGTGATCGCGTCGTTCACGGTCCGCTCGGCGAGCGACCTGGCGGCCTCCGCCTCCTCGTCGGCGCGCGCCCGGACGCGGTTGGCGTCCTCGGTGGCGCGCTCCCGCTCGGCGTAGGCGTCGGCACGGACGCGGTCCGCCTCCTCCTGCGCCTCCGTCCTCGTGCGCTCCGCCGCGTGCTCGGCGGCGTTGCGCAGCCCGGAGATCTCCTGTTCGGCCTGCTCCTGCAGACCGGACACGGAGTCCCGCACCTGCTGGGCGGTCTGCTCGGCGGCCGACACCATCTCGGTGGCGCGCCGGTCCGCCTCCTCCACCAGCCGCTGGGCCTCGGTCTGGGCGTCCTCGACCCGCTTGCGGGCGGCGGCGAGCAGCTCCTCGCTCTGCTCGCGGGCCAGTTCCCGTTCCTGGTCGGCCTCGCCACGGGCCGCGCCGAGGATCTCCTCCGCCTCGCGGCGGCGCCGGTTTGCCTCCTCCTGGGCGGCGGCGAGGGCCTCGGACGCCTCCTGACCGACCCGCTCGGCGGCCGCGGCGGCCTCGCCCCGGACCCGGTCGGCGGTCTCCTGTGCCTCGGACTTCAGCCGCTCGGCCTCCGTGGCGGCCTCGGTGCGCACTCGCACGGCGATGGCCTCGCCCTCGGCCCTGGAGGCCGACGCGTCGGACGCGGCCTCCGTGCGCAGCCGCTCGGCCTCCCGCTCGGCCTGCTCCAGGAGCGTACGGCTGCGCTCGGCCGTCTCCGCGCGCAGCCGCTCGGCCTCCGCCTCGGCCTCGCGGCGGATCCGCTCGGCCTCCGTGCGCGCCTGGGTCAGCGCCTCCTCGGCCGACGCGAGACGGGCCTCCGCCTCCGAGTGCAGCCGGGTCAGCTCGTCCGCGGCCTCGGCACGGCGGGCGGCGACGCCGCGCTCGGTCTCCTCGCGCAGCTCGGCGGCCGCGCGCTCGGCCGCCGCCTTCGTCTCGTCCGCCTGCTCCTCGGCCTCGGTGCGCAGCCGGTCCGCCTCGGTACGGGTGCGCTCCAGCGTCTCCTCGGCCTGCCGGCGCAGGGTCGTGGCCCGCTCGATGGCCTCGGTGCGGACGCGCTCGCTGTCCGTGGTGGCCTTGGACCGCACGTCGTCGGCGTCGGCCTTCGCCTTCGTCAGCAGGTCCTCGGCGGTCTTCGCCGCCTCCTCGATCTGCTGGACGGCCTCACGGCGCGCCTCGCTGCGGATCCGCTCACCCTCGGCGACGGCCTCGGAACGCAGCTGCTCGGCCTCGCCGCGCAGCCGCCGGGCCTCCTCCTGCAGCTCGACCGTCTTGGCGCGGTACTCCTTGGTGTCGTCCTTCGCCGCGCCCTTCAGCTCCTCGGCCGTGTCGTGGGCCTCGGCGCGCAGCCGGTCCGCCTCGGCCTCGGCCTCGCGGCGGATCCGCTCGGCCTCCTCGACGGCCTTGCGGGTGGTGTCCTTGGCGTCCTCGGACGCCTTGTTCAGGACCTCCTCGGCGGTCCGCGCCGCCTTCGCGAGCTGTGCGGCGGAGTCCTCGGCGGCGACCGTACGGGCCTTGTCCGACGCCTCCGCGACCAGCTTCTCCGCCTCGGCCTTGGCGTCCGCCAGTGCCTGCTCGGCCTCGCTCCTGAGGTTCTCGGCCTCCTTGGTGGCCTCGGCGACGAGCCGGGCGATCTCCGACTTGGCGGTCCTGGCCCGCTGCTCGTTCGCCGACTCGGCGCTCGCGAGCAGCTTGGCCGCGGCCTCCTTGGCCTCGGCGACGGCCTTCTCGGCCTCCGTACGCGCCTCGCGGAGCCTGTCCTCGGCCTCCTGCATCCGCTGCTCGGCGCCCCGGCTGAGCTCCGCGGCCTGCTGGCGGGCCTGGTCGGACTCGGCGGTCGTCGCGGAACGCAGCTGCTCGGCGTGACTGGTGGCCTCCTGGGCCTGGCTGGAGGCGGCGTTCAGCAGGCGCTCGGCGTCCTTGCGGGCGCGCAGGAGGATGGCTTCCGCCTCGGCGCGGGCGGACTCCGCCTCGGAGCTGAGCCGCTGCCGGGCCTGCTCGGCGACCCGCGCGGCCTCGGCGCGGGCGGCGGCGAGCCCCTGCTCGGCCTCGGCGCGCGACTCGTCCAGGAGGCGGCGGGCCTGGGACTCGCTGCGGGCACGGAGCTGTTCGGCCCAGGCCACGTTCTCGTTGACGTGCGCCTCGACGGTCTGCCGGCGCTCCGCCAGCTCCTGGTCGAGGCGCTGGCGGCGCTGGTTCGCCTCCGCGTGCAACTCGGCCTGCAGACGGGCCTGGTGCTCGGCGTGCTCCTGGAGGATGCGCTGTGTCTGGGCCCGGACCTCGCGCAGCTCCCGCTCGGCGTCCGAACGCAGCTGGTCGGCCTGGATCTGGGCGTTCCTGAGCAGCTGCTCGGCCTGGTAGCCGATGTCGGCGCTGTCGTACGCGGGACGGGACGCGATGGTGCGACGCGCCTCGTGGAGCTTGGCGCGCAACACCTCGACCTGGTATCCGAGGTCCTCGGCGTGCTGGACGGCCTTCTCCCGCTCGGTCTTCAGCCGGTCCATCTCGGCTTCGAACCGCGAGAGGTGGTCGTCGTCAGCTCGGTGGCTCTCCTGGCGTTCGTAGCCCCGCACTGCGCGGTCCCATCCGTCCCCTGGTCGCAACTCTCTACAGACGAGCACCGTTCGCCTGAACGGCCCCCCGGGGAAATGGTGTCAGATCAGTCACGAGGACGCGGCGCGGCCCCGGCCCGGCCCCGGCCCGGAGCGGCCCACTCTACCGGGCCGGGAATCCCGGCGGTCAGTGCTCCGCTGAGGTGGGGTCGGCGGAAGTGACCAGTTCGGTGAGGACGCCGTGGCAGTCCTTGGGGTGCAGGAACGTGATCCGGGAGCCCATCGAACCGATGCGCGGCTCGTCGTAGAGCACCCGCACGCCCTTGCTCCGGATGTCGCCGGCGGCACCGTCCACGTCCGCCGTGCCGAAGGCGATGTGGTGGACCCCTTCGCCGTTCTTGGCCAGCCACTTCCCGACCGCGGAGTCCTCGCGGGTGGGCTCCAGGAGCTGGAGGTAGGAGGCGCCGCCGTCCGAGGTCTCGTTGATCTTGAGCATGGCCTCCCGTACGCCCTGCTCCTCGTTGACCTCCGTGTGGAAGACCTCGAAGCCGTACGTGGCCTGGTAGAACTCGACGGTCCTGTCGAGGTCGAAACAGGCGATTCCGATGTGGTCGATTCGCGTCAGCATGGTTCCAGTGCAGCGCTCCCGGCGGTGGTTACGCAACGTGCGCGCGATCACACCGGCTGCCCGGTGACCCGGGCGCGAACCGCTCAGTACAGTTCGAGTAAACCCTCGTTCACTCCTCAGCCGCCGTGCTGGAAGGGGATCCCCTCTCATGACCGGAACGAACAGCACCACATCCGTCATCGTCGCCGGGGCGCGTACCCCCATGGGGCGACTGCTCGGCTCGCTCAAGTCCTTCTCCGGCGCCGACCTCGGCGGCTTCGCCATCAAGGCCGCGCTGGACCGTGCCGGCATCGGCGGCGACCAGGTGCAGTACGTGATCATGGGCCAGGTGCTGCAGGCCGGCGCCGGGCAGATCCCTGCCCGTCAGGCGGCCGTCAAGGCCGGCATCCCCATGAACGTCCCGGCCCTCACGATCAACAAGGTGTGCCTGTCCGGACTGGACGCGATCGCCCTCGCCGACCAGCTGATCCGTGCGGGTGAATTCGACGTCGTCGTCGCCGGTGGCCAGGAGTCCATGACCAACGCGCCGCACCTGCTGCCGAAGTCCCGCGACGGCTTCAAGTACGGCGCGATCGAGATGCTCGACGCGATGGCGCACGACGGCCTCACCGACGCGTTCGAGGGCATCGCCATGGGCGAGTCCACCGAGAAGCACAACACCCGCCTCGGCATCGCCCGTCCCGAGCAGGACGAGATCGCCGCGCTGTCCCACCAGCGTGCCGCGGCCGCGCAGAAGAACGGCCTGTTCGAGGCCGAGATCACGCCCGTCGAGATCCCGCAGCGCAAGGGCGAGCCGGTCGTCTTCAGCAAGGACGAGGGCATCCGCGCCGAGACCACCGTCGAGTCGCTCGGCAAGCTGCGCCCCGCGTTCGCCAAGGACGGCACGATCACGGCCGGCACCTCCTCGCAGATCTCCGACGGCGCCGCCGCCGTGGTCGTGATGAGCAAGGCCAAGGCCGAGGAGCTCGGTCTGGACTGGATCGCCGAGATCGGCGCCCACGGAAACGTCGCGGGCCCGGACAACTCGCTGCAGTCCCAGCCGTCCAACGCGATCGCGCACGCCCTGAAGAAGGACGGCCTGGAGGTCTCGGACCTCGACCTCATCGAGATCAACGAGGCGTTCGCCGCCGTGGCCGTGCAGTCGATGAAGGACCTCGGGGTATCCCCGGAAAAGGTGAACGTCAACGGCGGCGCGATCGCCCTCGGCCACCCGATCGGCATGTCCGGCGCGCGCATCGTGCTGCACCTGGCGCTGGAACTGAAGCGGCGCGGCGGCGGGACCGGCGCGGCGGCGCTGTGCGGCGGCGGCGGTCAGGGCGACGCGCTGATCGTCCGCGTACCGGCGAAGTAAGCCCTTCAGAGATCGGAGCACGCACGATGGTGGACGTCCCCCAGCTGGTCGCCCAGGCGAGGGAGGGCCGGCCGCGGGCCGTGGCCCGGCTGATCTCGCTCGTCGAGGGGGCGTCCCCGCAGCTCCGCGAGGTCATGGCGGAGCTCGCACCGCTGACCGGGGGCGCGTACGTGGTGGGTCTGACCGGTTCGCCGGGCGTCGGCAAGTCCACGTCCACCTCGGCGCTGGTGACGGCGTACCGGAAGGCCGGCAAGCGCGTCGGCGTGCTCGCCGTCGACCCGTCGTCCCCGTTCAGCGGTGGTGCGCTGCTCGGGGACCGGGTGCGGATGTCCGAGCACGCCTCCGATCCGGGGGTCTACATCCGCTCGATGGCCACCCGGGGCCATCTCGGCGGACTCGCCTGGGCCGCGCCGCAGGCGATCCGCGTCCTCGACGCGGCGGGCTGCGACGTGGTCCTCGTAGAGACGGTCGGCGTCGGACAGTCCGAGGTGGAGATCGCCTCCCAGGCCGACACGTCCGTGGTGCTGCTGGCGCCCGGGATGGGCGACGGCATCCAGGCCGCGAAGGCGGGGATCCTGGAGATCGGCGATGTGTACGTGGTCAACAAGGCGGACCGCGACGGCGCCGACGCCACCGCCCGCGAGCTCAACCACATGCTCGGGCTGGGCCAGTCCCGGGGGCCGGGCGACTGGCGTCCGCCGATCGTGAAGACGGTGGCCGCGCGGGCGCAGGGCGTCGACGAGGTCGTCGAGGCCCTGGAGAAGCACCGCGCCTGGATGGAGGAGCACGGCGTCCTCGCCGAACGCCGCGCCCGCCGCGCCGCCCACGAGGTGGAGACCATCGCGGTCACGGCCCTCCGCGAACGCATCGGCGACCTCCGCGGCGACCGCCGCCTCGGCACCCTCGCGGAGCGCATCGTCGCGGGCGAACTGGACCCGTACGCGGCGGCGGACGAACTGGTCGCGGGTCTGACGGGCGACTGACCGGCGCGCGTCCGGCCACGCGGACGGGTGGCGGTCTCCCCCCGGCCCGTGGAGCGGGTTCCGGGGGTCGGCCCGGGCGGGTGGACGGACGCAGGTCACCGGTGCGTCGCCGGCGCGTGACTGCCGCGCCGCGCCCGGGACCGGCGCGACACGGCACACGGTCCCGCGGGGCCGGGCGACCCGACGGCCCCGCAACCCCCGCGTTCCTGCGGGCCGGTCAGTCGCTGTCGCCGTCGTGGTCGCCGGCGTCGCCCTGCCCGTCCACGTCGCCGTGCTCGTCCGCTTCCCCGTCCCTGCCCGTGTCCTCGTCCGACTCCGCTCCGGAGGCCTTCCGCGCCTCCGTCGAGACCTTCGCCGTCTTCGCGTCCACGGTCAGTTCGTGCTCCCGGCCGTCCAGACCCTGGACCTCGGCCTCCCAGACGACGGGCGCGCCGGGACCGTCGGCGTGGTCGAGCTCGACCGCGGTCACCGTGCCGGGGACGGCCGACTCGGCGGCCTCGGCCGCGCGGGCGGCCGTGACCGGGGCGTCCTGTGCCGACGGTGCGTGACCGTCGCCGTCCGAGCGCTCGGTCGAGGTGATCCTCCCGGTGGCCGCGTCCAGCGTCACGTCGTGCCGGTCGCCGTCCGTGCCGTGGACCTCGACCTCCCACTCGCCGTCGTCCAGGCAGGCGCCGGTGACCGTGCCCGGCACGGCGCCCAGGGCCGAGTCGATCGCCTGGGAGATGGTGATCTTCGCAGCCCGGGCCTGCGCCGCGCCACCCCGGTCCCCGTCACCGTCCTGGACGGCGAAGGCGGCGGCGGTCCCCCCGCCGGCGAGGAGGGCTGCGGTGAGGGCCGCGATGGCCCGCTTGCGTCGCTTCATGAGTCATGCCTTCCGGTGGCGGGGAGTGATGACGGGATCCACCCTGCCCGGGTAACGCTGAAGCCCTCCTGAAGGCACCTGAAGGCGCCTTCAGGATCCGTTTGCGACGCTGTGCGCATGAGGCTGTTGATCGTGGAGGACGAGAAGCGGCTCGCGCGGTCCCTCGCCGCCGGGCTCACCGCGGAGGGCTACGCCGTGGACGTGGTGCACGACGGCCTGGAGGCGCTGCACCGCGCCGGTGAGAACCCGTACGACCTGGTCGTCCTCGACATCATGCTGCCGGGCCTGAACGGCTACCGCGTCTGCGGCGCCCTCCGCTCCGCGGGGAACGACGTCCCGATCCTGATGCTGACCGCGAAGGACGGCGAGTACGACGAGGCCGAGGGGCTCGACACGGGCGCCGACGACTATCTGACCAAGCCCTTCTCGTACGTCGTCCTCGTCGCCCGGATCAAGGCGCTGCTGCGCCGCCGCGGGCGGGCCGACCGCGTCTCGCCGGTGCTGCGTGCCGGGGACGTCGCGGTCGACACCGCCGCCCGCCGGGTCCGCCGCGGCGATGACGAGATCGCCCTCACGGCCAAGGAGTTCGCCGTGCTGGAGCAGCTCGCCCTGCGGCCCGGCGAGGTCGTCGGCAAGCCGGAGATCCTCGAGCACGTCTGGGACTTCGCCTACGACGGCGACCCGAACATCGTCGAGGTGTACATCAGCTCGCTGCGCCGCAAGCTGGGCGCCTCGGTGATCCAGACCGTGCGCGGCGCCGGCTACCGGCTGGTGGACGGGTGAGTTCGGTACGGGCGAGGGCGGCCCTGGGCGCCACGCTCGTCGTCGCGGTGGCGCTGATCGGTGCCGGGCTGGCCGTGCTGTTCGTGCTGCGGGCGAACCTGACCGACCAGGCCGGGCTCCAGGCCGAGGTCACCGCCCGCAACATCGCGACGCAGCTCGACCTCGACGTGCCCTACGACCGGCTGGACCTGCCGGACGGCGAGGACCGCCCGGTGCGTGTGACCGGCGAGGACGGCCGCGTGCGCGCGGCGAGCGAGGACCTGGAGGCCATGACCGGGACGCCCGCGGCCCCGGCCGACGACGAGGACCGGCCCGGCTTCGGCAACGGCACCGCGACCGTGGACGGGGAGACGGCGGACTACCGCTTCGCCGTCGTACGGGCCGACGCCCGCGACGGCCTGACCGTCACCGTGGCCGCCGGAGCGCCCCTGGCCGCCGAGCACCGGGCGGTCGACACGGTCAGGGACGCCATGCTCATCGGACTGCCCGTGCTGCTGCTCGTCGTGGCGGGCGTGACCTGGCTGGTGACCCGCAGGGCGCTGCGGCCGGTGGAGGGCATCCGCAGCGAGATGGCGGCGATCACCGCCTCCGAGGACCTCTCCCGGCGCGTTCCCGAGCCGGAATCCCGCGACGAGATCGCCCGGCTGGCCCGTACGACCAACGAGACCCTCGCCGCGCTGGAGGCGTCGGTCGAGCGCCAGCGGCGCTTCGTCGCGGACGCGTCGCACGAGCTGCGAAGCCCCATCGCGTCCCTGCGCACCCAGTTGGAGGTGGGCGCCGCGCACCCCGGTCTGCTGGACGTGCCCGGCGCCGTCGCCGACACCGTACGCCTTCAGCAACTGGCCGCCGATCTGCTGCTGCTGGCCCGGCTGGACGCGGGTGAGCGGCCCGGACGGGCCCGTCTGGACCTGGCGGCGACGGTTCGCGAGGAGGTGGCGCAGCGAGGCGCGGCCGACCGGCTGCCGGTGGCCGTGGAGGCCGGGGAGCCGGTGGAAGTGGCGGGGTCGCGCAGGCAGTTGGCCCGAGTGCTCGGCAATCTGCTGGACAACGCACAGCGGCATGCGCGCGGCGCGGTGTCCGTGTCCGTACGGCGCGAGGGCGGGGACGCGGTGCTCGGCGTGGCGGACGACGGCCCGGGGGTGCCGGAGCCGGAGCGCGAGCGGATCTTCGAACGATTCGTGCGCCTCGACGACGCCCGCACCCGTGACGCGGGCGGCGCGGGCCTCGGCCTCGCGATCGCCCGTGACGTGGCGCGGCGCCACGGGGGGACGCTGACGGTCTCTGCGGCGGCCGGCGGCGGCGCTCTGTTCGTGCTGCGCCTGCCCCTCGCGTCCTGAAGCCCTGACTCCTCGAGTTCCGCACGACCCCTTCGACCTGCAGGACCGTTCGGCCCGCACGGTCCGCGGACGGGGTCCGGCGGACGGCGTTGCGGGGAGGGCGCCCGGCCGACGGCGGGGCGCGGTGCGGGACCGCGGGGCGTTCTGCACCGCGGGGTCGCGGTGCCGGGCCGCGGTCGGGCTCGGGCGCACCCGGGGGCGACCGCGCGGGTCCGAGCCCTGAACGCCCGTCCCGTGCACCCGCACCGCGCCGGTCCCGTGCCCATTCCCCCAAGGCACGTGGTGAGGCGGCGCGGTGCGCAGCGGGTGCGGACGTCCGGGACAGGGCCGGGTCCCGCGCGACCCGCGGCCGGAGCGCGCGTCAGCGGTTGGTACGGCCCTGTCAGACCCTGCCGCGGCGGCCGCGCAGGTGCTCCGCCACCGGCTTGAGGGATTCGTGGAGGTCGGCGAGCGCCTCCGGGGACAGCAGGTCGATGAAGTGCTGGCGCACGGACTCGACATGGTGCGGCGCGACCTTCTGCATGGTCTCCATGCCCTGGTCGGTGAGCACCGCGTAGAGTCCGCGGCGGTCGGACTCGCAGTTCTCCCGGCGGACCAGGCCCGCGTTCTCCATGCGGGTGATCTGGTGGGAGAGCCGGCTCTTGGACTGCAGCGTCGCCGCCGCCAGGTCGCTCATCCTCATGCGCCGCTCGGGGGACTCCGAGAGGTTGACGAGGATCTCGTAGTCGTTGTTGGTCAGGCCGAACGGTTGCAGATCCTTTTCCATCTGGTAGGTCAACAGCCTGTTGACGTCCAGATAGGTGCGCCAGGCGCACTGCTCCGTGTCGCTCAGCCAGCGCGTGGCCGTCTCGGTCTCCATATATGGATGCTACCCTAAGAAGTTGAAATCCGGACGAATGCGGGGACGGTCACATCCGGCACCCCGAGTCCCCCGAGAAGGGTGCAGACGTTCGACGTCACACTCCGCAGCCTACCGCTCACAAGCCGAAGCGACGCTGGAGGTCCCCCAGCTGACCGGGGAGGCGCGGGGTGGAGCCGTGTTGACCAGGGCCGTGGCCGCCGCCGGGCACCCCGTCCGCATGCGGGACCGCGCCGGTCGCCTGTTCGGGCATGAGCGCCTCGGTCGACTGCAGCAGCACCGCACCCGCGCCGACGAACTCGAACTGGTGCTCCTCGCCGGACGCCCCGCCGATCCCGGACAGCTGCCGCAGGCCGCCCATCACCCCGCTCATGTACCCGTGGTCGTAGTGGTGGCACGGTGAGGGGCAGTCCGCCCAGCCCACCAGCGCCTGCGGGTCCACCCGGATCGGGGGCTCCATGAAGACCACGGGGCCGTTCGACGCCGCGACGAACTTCCCGGTGCCGATCAGAGTGAGGAAGCCGGGAACGATCGACTGCTTCAGGGCCAGCGAGGGCTGGTACGCCAGCAGGTTCCCGGCCCGGATCGTCAGATTGCCCTCGTCGAGATCGAAGGAGTTGACGTCGAAGGCCCGGTCGGCGAGCAGCATCTTGCCGCTGCCCTCGGCCACCACCCAGTCGCTCGCGTGCAGCGGCGAGTGGAAGCTGGTGCGCATCAGCCGGTCCAGCCGGCCGTGGCCGATCCCGTTGAAGTCGATCCGCCCGTAGTAGGCGATCATCTTCCCCTTCTGCAGGAACCACTGGGAGCCCTTGAGCTCCACGCAGAAGGTGTACGGGTTGACGTTGTCGTCGCTCGGCAGCGTCATCGGGTCATGAATCACCGGCGTGCTCAAAGCTTCTCCTCCGACGCCTGGACGTACACCGCACCACTGCCGCTCAGCTCGAGCTGGAACGCCTCGCCGGAGCCGCGCCCCACCATGTCGCGCCAGCCCAGCGCGGTGGAGAGCTTGTTCCGCACGTCGCCGTGGTGCGCGACGTACGCCTGGGGGTCCACGTGGACGGGCCGGCCCGGTGTGATGGGCAGTTCGATCACCCCGCCGTGGGCCATGACGGCGACCGCGCCGTGACCCTTCAGAGTGGTGGTGAACAGGCCCTGGCCGGTGACCTGGCCCCGCACCATCCCCATGACCCCGCCCTGCGCGCCCATGAACATCGTGCCCTGCTGCAGCGTGCCGTCGAAGGCGAGCAGCCGGTCGGCCTCGACGTACAGCGTGTCGCCGGTGAGGCCGATGACCTGGATGTGGTGGCCGCCGTGGCCGAACATGACCGTACCGGAGCCCTCGACCGTCATCAGCGGCGTCGCCTCGTCGGCGACCCGCCGGCCGATCATCGACATCAGGCCGCCCTGGCCGCCCGCGATGTTCGGGGTGAAGGAGACGTCGCCCTTGTAGGCGAGCATCGCGCCGCGCTGGCTGTACATCTTCTGGCCGGGGACCACCGTCGCCTCGACCATCTTCGAATTGATCTCGCGGAACGGCATCAGACGTCCCCTCCGACGGTGTTCCGCTCGCTCGGCTGCACGTACACGAGTCCGTCGCCCTCGAACCGGATCTGGAAGGCCTCGCCGCCGCCCTCGCCCATGAGCGTGCGGAAGGTGACCCCGGACTGGAACTGCTGCTGAAGACCGCCCTGGTGCGCGATGTAGGCGCCCGGGTCCACGGAGAGCGGGTACTGGGGCGTCACGCGCAGTACCACGGCCGGGCCGTCCGACATGATCGCGGCCTGGCCCGTGCCCTCGACGGTCGTCGTGAACAGTCCGTTGCCGGTCGCGCCGCCGCGCAGACCGGTGAAGCTGGTGCCGGTGCGCAGCCCGCCGTCCGTGCAGAGGAGATTGCTCGACTCGACGTACAGCTTGTCGCCGTGCAGCGAGACGAGATTGATCTCGGAGGCGCGATCGGCGAAATAGCAGGTGCCCTGGCCCTTCACCTCCATCATGGTCATCTGCTCGCCGGTGAGGCGTCGGGTCACCATGCCGCGGATGCCCTCACCGCCGCCGGACAGTTTCTTGAAGTCCATGTGGCCGTCGTACGCGACCATGGACCCGTTCTTCGCCTTGACGGAGTCCCCGGTCATGTCGACGGCGAGCACTTTGCTGCCTTGAAGTCGGAACATTGCCACGGGGTGAAGGTACTGGGCGGGCCGCGTGTTCGGACAGGCCCCCAGGAATGAACACGACCCTGACCCGACCCCGAGGCCACCCGGGTAAAGGGCGGGAAAAGCGCGGTGCCAGAATGGCTACGCTTGTGCGTCCGTTCACAAGACCATCGCCCCCTCCCCCCTGAAGGTGCCTGCCGTGGACATCAAGACCGCCTCCGCCCTCCACCGCCTCCGGCTCGTCTCCGGCCCCGAGGCCGTGTCCTTCCTGCTCCTGCTCGTCTGCTCGGTGCTCAAGCGCACGACGGAGTTCAACGCGGTCCCGGTCATGGGCGCGATCCACGGCGTCCTCTTCATCCTGTACGTGATCTTCTGGCTGGACGCCTGGAACCGCACCAAGTGGGACGTCGGGACGGCCGCGGTCTACTTCGTCCTGTCGGTGGTGCCGTTCGGCGGCTTCTTCGCCGACCGCAAGCTCAAGCGCGCCGCCGCGGACGCGGTCATCGCCTCCCGCGCCCGGCGCGAGGGCACGGTGAACGCGTGATCGTCGCCTTCTCCGTCACCCCGCTCGGCGTGGGCGAGGACGTCGGCGAGTACGTCGCCGACGCGGTCCGCGTCGTCCGCGAGTCCGGACTGCCGAACCGCACGGACGCGATGTTCACCTCGGTCGAGGGCGACTGGGACGAGGTGATGGACGTCGTCAGGCGCGCCGTCGCCGCGGTCGAGGCACGCGCCCCGCGCGTCTCCCTCGTCCTCAAGGCCGATGTGAGGCCGGGTGTCGCGGACGGACTGACGAGCAAGGTCGAGACGGTCGAGCGCCACCTCTCCGCCTGACCCGGGTCCCACCCGCGACCCGGGGCAGCCCCCGGCCGGGCGTCCGAACGGACGGGGGCTGTCCTGCCCCGCGCGCCCAGCCCAGCACCCGTGCGGTACCGGGGGCCGCGGCGGACCGCGGGGCGGGAGGCGGCCGGGTCTCGGGCGGGGAAGGACCGAAGTGCGAGACAGGGCTGACCAGCATATGACCAGTGGGTAAGGTCGATGCCGTGCCGAAGCCGCTCAGCCTTCCCTTCGACCCCATCGCCCGAGCCGACGAGCTCTGGCGGCAGCGCTGGGGCCCCGTGCCCTCGATGGCCGCGATCACCTCGATCATGCGGGCCCACCAGATCCTGCTCGCCGAGGTCGACGCCGTGGTCAAGCCGTACGGGCTGACCTTCGCCCGCTACGAGGCGCTGGTGCTGCTCACCTTCTCCAAGGCCGGGGAGCTGCCGATGTCCAAGATCGGTGAGCGGCTGATGGTCCACCCGACCTCCGTCACGAACACCGTGGACCGCCTGGTGAGGTCCGGTCTGGTCGCCAAGCGGCCCAACCCCAACGACGGTCGCGGCACGCTCGCCTCCATCACGGACAAGGGGCGCGAGGTCGTCGAGGCGGCCACCCGGGACCTCATGGAGATGGACTTCGGGCTCGGCGCCTACGACACCGAGGAGTGCGCGGAGATCTTCGCGCTGCTGCGGCCGCTGAGGGTCGCGGCGCACGACTTCGACGAGGGCTGAGCCGCCTCTGCGGACGGGGCGCGGGCCGCCTCGGCCCAGGACCGACCCACCCGAAGATCGCCCAAAGCGGACCGTTACGCTCATCGCCATGAAGAAGAGCGTCCTGACCCGTTACCGGGTGATGGCCTACGTCACCGCCGTCATGCTGCTCGTGCTGTGCACCTGCATGGTGTTCAAGTACGGGTTCGACACGGGTGAGGACATCACCTTCGCCGTCTCCCAGGCGCACGGCGTCCTCTACATCATCTACCTGATCTTCGCCTTCGACCTCGGCTCCAAGGCCAAGTGGCCGTTCGGCAAGCTGCTGTGGGTGCTGCTCTCCGGGACGATTCCCTTCGTCGCCTTCTTCGTCGAACGCAATGTCACGCGTTCGGTCGCGCCGCTGGTCAGCGAGTCGGAGCCGGCGGTCGTCAAGGCGTAGTCACTCCGCCGTACGCATGCGTACGGCGGTCTGCCATCGACATTTACTAGGACGTCCTAGTAAATTCGTGGGTATGGACGCTGACGCCATCGAGGAAGGCCGCCGACGCTGGCAGGCCCGCTACGACTCCGCGAAGAAGCGGAACGCCGACTTCACCACGCTCTCCGGTGATCCGGTCGAGCCGGTCTACGGGCCCCGGCCCGGCGACACCTACGACGGCTTCGAGCGGATCGGATGGCCGGGCGAGTACCCCTTCACCCGCGGTCTGTACCCGACGGGCTACCGCGGCCGTACCTGGACCATCCGCCAGTTCGCCGGCTTCGGCAACGCCGAGCAGACCAACGAGCGGTACAAGATGATCCTGGCCGCCGGCGGCGGCGGGCTCAGCGTCGCCTTCGACATGCCGACGCTCATGGGGCGCGACTCCGACGACCCGCGGTCCCTCGGCGAGGTCGGCCACTGCGGTGTCGCCATCGACTCCGCCGCCGACATGGACGTCCTCTTCAAGGACATCCCGCTCGGCGACGTCACCACCTCGATGACGATCAGCGGTCCCGCCGTCCCCGCCTTCTGCATGTACCTCGTCGCCGCCGAGCGGCAGGGTGTCGACCCGGGCGTCCTGAACGGCACGCTCCAGACCGACATCTTCAAGGAGTACATCGCCCAGAAGGAATGGCTGTTCGAGCCGGAGCCCCATCTGCGTCTCATCGGCGACCTGATGGAGTACTGCGCCCGGGACATCCCGGCGTACAAGCCGCTCTCCGTCTCCGGCTACCACATCCGCGAGGCGGGCGCGACGGCCGCGCAGGAGCTGGCGTACACGCTCGCCGACGGCTTCGGGTACGTCGAACTCGGCCTCAGCCGCGGACTGGACGTGGACGTCTTCGCACCCGGACTGTCCTTCTTCTTCGACGCGCACCTGGACTTCTTCGAGGAGATCGCCAAGTTCCGCGCGGCCCGCCGCATCTGGGCCCGCTGGATGAAGGAGGTCTACGGGGCGAAGACCGACAAGGCGCAGTGGCTGCGGTTCCACACCCAGACGGCCGGTGTCTCGCTGACCGCCCAGCAGCCGTACAACAACGTCGTGCGCACGGCGGTAGAGGCACTCGCGGCCGTCCTCGGCGGCACCAACTCGCTGCACACCAACGCCCTGGACGAGACGCTGGCACTGCCGTCGGAGCAGGCCGCCGAGATCGCCCTGCGCACGCAACAGGTACTGATGGAGGAGACGGGCGTCGCCAACGTGGCAGACCCGCTGGGTGGTGCCTGGTACGTGGAGCAGCTCACCGACCGTATCGAGGCGGACGCCGAGAAGATCTTCGACCAGATCAAGGAGCGCGGACTGCGCGCCCACCCGGACGGGAAGCACCCCATCGGGCCCATCACCTCCGGCATCCTGCGCGGAATCGAGGACGGCTGGTTCACCGGCGAGATCGCCGAATCGGCCTTCCGCTACCAGCAGTCGCTGGAGAAGGGCGACAAGCGGGTCGTCGGCGTCAACGTCCACCACGGCTCCGTCACCGGCGACCTGGAGATCCTCCGCGTCAGCCACGAGGTCGAGTGGGAGCAGGTCCGCATCCTGGGCGACCGCAAGGCCCGCCGCGACGACGCCCGGGTCAAGGCGTCGCTGGAGAGGATGCTGGCCGCCGCCCGCGACGGCTCGAACATGATCGAGCCCATGCTCGACGCCGTCCGTGCCGAGGCCACCCTGGGCGAGATCTGCAACGCGCTGCGGGACGAGTGGGGCACGTACACCGAGCCCGCCGGCTTCTGAGCCGCACCGCCCGGCCCCTGGAGGACCGGCCGTCACGCCGCCGCAGCGGCCCGACGGCCGGTCCTTCTCGCGTTCGCCGTGGCGAACGCGCGACGGAACGGCGCACGCCGCCCGGCGCGCTCTCCGCCGTCAGCTCCGCACCGTGCGCCCGGGCGATCTGACGCGCCATCACCAGGCCCGGCCCGGACCGCGGCGGCGTCCGCGCCGACGACGGCGGCTGTGGCGCGCCCCGGGAGGTCCGGCCGTTCGGGGAGGTGCGCCGGTCCCGGGCGGTGCGGCGCCGTGGTGGGTCCCTCCGGCGGGGCCCGCCGTCAGGTCTGCGCCGCCGCCCCCAGTCCGCCCAGCAGCACCGCGGTGAAGCGGCGGACCCAGTTCTCGTCGACGGGTTCGCAGCTCACCAGCGCCCGGTGCACGACCGCGCCCGCGATCACGTCGAAGATCAGGTCGGCGGTGCGGGCGGCCGCCGCCGGGTCGGTCTCCTCCGGGAGCTCGCCGCGCGCCTGTGCCCTGGCGCGACCCTCCAGAACCAGCCGTTTCTGCCGGTCCACGATCGAGACCCTGATCCGCTCGCGCAGTGGTTCGTCGGTCGTCGACTCCGCCACCACGGCCATCAGCGCCGTCCTGGCCTCCGGCCGTTCCAGCAGCGCGGCGAACTGGAGCACCACGCCCTCGATGTCCGCGGCGAGGCTGCCCCGGTCGGGCAGTTCCAGCTCGTCGAAGAGCTCCGCGACCGCGTCCACCACCAGTTCGTTCTTGCCCGCCCAGCGCCGGTAGACCGTCGTCTTCGCCACCCCGGCCCGGGTCGCCACGTCGCCGAGCGTCAGCTTCGACCACCCCAGCTCCACCAGTGCGGCCCTGGTGGCGTCGAGGATGGCGGCGTCCGCCTCGGCACTGCGGGGACGGCCGGTACGGGGGGTGATCCGGCGACGGTGACTGCACATGGAGGCGACCATACCGGCCAGTAGGTGGATCGCTGTGAGCCACTTCACCGGTGGGCGTGCCCCGGCACCCCCAAGGAAGAGTTACGCTACGACTCGTAGCGAAAGCGACAGCCGCTGGCGCCGGGTGGGGACCCGGCGCGGGCGCGCGGGGCCGGTGCGCACGACCGGTGCACAGGCCCGGCGCTCCGGATTTTTCACTCGTGCGCGCCGAGGGGGGAGGATGTACTCATGCAGCCTAGGAACATGTCCATGAGCGGCGTCGTCGACCTCGCCGCGGTGAAGGCGGCCGGTGAGGCCAAGGCCAAGGCCGAGCAGACGCGCGCGGAGGCCGCCCGGCAGGGCGGCGGCGGTGCGGTGCCCCCGTCCGCCCTGGTGATCGACGTCGACGAGGCGGGCTTCGAGCGGGACGTCCTCCAGCGTTCGGCGGAGGTCCCGGTCGTCCTCGACTTCTGGGCCGAGTGGTGCGAGCCCTGCAAGCAGCTGAGCCCGGTGCTGGAGCGGATGGCCGGCGAGTACAACGGCCGCTTCGTGCTCGCCAAGATCGACGTCGAAGCCAACCAGATGCTGATGCAGCAGTTCGGGATCCAGGGCATCCCGGCCGTCTTCGCGGTGGTCGCCGGGCAGGCGCTGCCGCTCTTCCAGGGACTGGCCCCGGAGCCCCAGATCCGCGAGACCCTCGACCAGCTGATCCAGGTCGGCGAGCAGCGCTTCGGCCTCACCGGTCTGACCGTCGACGCGGAGGCGGACGACTCCGCGGCCGTCGCGGCGCCCGCCCCCGGCCCGCACGACGCGGTGCTCGAGGCCGCGGTCGACGCGCTCGACGCGGGTGACCTCGGCGGTGCCATCCGGGCGTACCGGAACGTCCTCTCCGACGACCCCGCGAACTCCGAGGCCAAGCTGGGCCTCGCGCAGGCGGAACTGCTGTCCCGGGTGCGGGAGATGGACCCGGAGAAGGTGCGTCGGGAAGCCGCCGACCGTCCCGACGACGTACCGGCGCAGATCGCCGCCGCGGACCTCGACCTCGCGGGCGGCCATGTGCAGGACGCCTTCGGCCGGCTCGTCGAGACCGTGCGCCGTACGGCGGGCGAGGACCGCGACGCAGCCCGGCTGCGGCTGCTCGAGCTCTTCGAGGTCATCGGCCCGGACGATCCGCGGGTGACGGCGGCGCGCACGGCACTTGCGAGGGTCCTCTTCTGACGCCGAGGAGACCGGTTTCGGTTGCCCCCGTTCCGGGCGGCGCACTCGGGTGGGGGCCACCGCCCGGGGTGCCGGGCGCGCGGGCCGATTTGACGACAGAGTGACAAACAGCGGCCGCGCTTTACCAAAACTTGGTAAACGCGGCCGCTGTTACTCGCAGTAAATCAACCCCGTTCTTCTGTCCCCTTTTCGGTGGCAATCTCCCTGTCCGGCGAGCCCGGCTGAGGCACCCTGTGTCGCCGGGCGACATCACCCCGTCGTGGCGTGGTTATCGGTCCGTTACTAGTGAGTAACGAACCCCCTTGTGCCCCGGCGTTTAATGCACCACGATCGGCGACGCTCGGTCCATCACCGCACCAGCCCGGCAGCCAGCCGCGTACCGCGGTCCTGGGTCCCCACCGAGTCGGCCGGCGGCAGAGGCGCCGGCCGTGGACAGGGGGGTTCCTGCCCCGCCGGCAGGGCCTGTCCATCGAGGTTGCGCGAAGGCGTGGCCAGTGGTTGTCGCTCGGGGGTGATCGCCGGTGATTCGGACGCGGCTCGCGCCTGAGGCACGGCGCTCTCCTTCCCGAGGACGTAGCACTTCTCCCATCCCAGGGCGGACTTGACGGTCCGCGCCGGAGATGTACGTCCGAGAAGGAGGAAATTTATGTCCCAGGTTCGTGGTGGGACCAGATGGAAGCGGTTCGCCGTCGTCATGGTGCCGTCCGTGGCCGCGACGGCCGCGATCGGCGTGGGCCTGGCCCAGGGCGCGCTGGCGGCTTCGTTCAGCGTCTCCGGCCAGAGCTTCAAGGTGACGGCCAGTTCCCTGAACGGCAAGGACTTCTTCCAGTACGGAAGCCTTGCCCAGGGCACCGACCTCAAGGGCAACAAGACGGCTCACCCCGTCGCGGTGTCGGCCTTCGGATCCGCAACGATCACCAACATGTGCCAGTCGGTCGTCACCCCTGACGTCCCGATCTTCGGCAACGTCAGCCTCGAGCTGCGCGCCGGCAACAAGGGCACGCCGGTCGAGGCGGAGAACCTGTACCTGGACGTGGCCTCGCTCGACGCGAACGCCACCTTCAAGAACATCGACATCGGCGTCGCCGCCGGCGACAAGAGCAACAAGCCGGGCATCCAGCCGGGTACGCAGGCGAACCCCTTCGGATTCGCCCAGCGTGCCGAGGAGGCCCACCTGACCGACGTCAGGCAGACGGCGTGGGCGACCACCGCCGGCACCTTCAAGCTGAGCGGTCTCAGCATGAAGCTGCACAAGGGCGTCAAGGAGTGCTACTAAGCACTCGCCAGGGCGGACGGGTACGCCGGCAGGCGGGCTCGTCCGCCCGATCCACACACTTTCTTCGAGCAACACCGGTTCCAGGGAGCTGTTTTCCATGAGCGCCGAGTCCCCGGGGCAGCAGAACGAGCACTTTCTCCGAGTCGTCAAGCGGCGTTTCCGCGACTGGCGCGGTCAGCGGCCTTTCTGGGCCGGCCTGTTCACCATTCTCGGCGGCATTCCGATCGCCTACTTCCCGTACGCAAGCCTCAAGATCGGCCATATGACGCTGGCCATGGCCACGACGGCGGGTGCGGGCTCGCTGATCATCGGCGTGCTCCTGGTGACGCTGGGGCTGACGATGTGGTTCCACCACATTGTGCGGGTGTTCGCCGGTGTCGCCGCGATCCTCCTGGCACTGATCTCCCTCCCGGTGTCCAACATCGGCGGCTTCCTCATCGGCTTCCTCTTCGCCCTGATCGGCGGCGCGCTGTCGATCTCCTGGGCACCGGGCAAGGCCGAGGCGGAGCAGGCCCCGGCCTCCTCCGCACCGTCGGACGGGCAGGACGTGCCGCTGGTGCCGGGTCCGCAGGTGGGCGACGGCATCGTCACGCAGAAGACCAGTGCCCATGCCGAAGGCGGGAGGAACAGTGCGGGGTGATCAGATTCAGCCGGCGGCGGACCTCGGTACCGACGGGCGGACGCCCGGAGGACCGCGCCACGCCGCCCCCCGGAAGAGATTGTTCACGAAGCTCCAGATACCCGCCGGCAAGGCGATGGCCATCGCCGCCATGCCCACCGCGGTCTTCGTGGGCATGGGCCTGACCCCGAAGCTGGCGCTGGCCGACGACAAGCAGGAGATCCCGTTCGCCCCCGGTCCCTGCGTGACGCGGTCGGACGAGCCCAGCGAGTCCGCGTCGCCGTCCGCCTCGGAGTCGGAGAAGCCGTCCGAGGAGGAGACGGACAAGCCCGAGCCGTCCCCGAGCGGTTCCGCGGAAGAGCAGACCGACGAGCAGACCGACGAGCCGAAGCCCGGGGCGAGCCCCTCCGCCTCCGACCCCGGTCGCGCGGACGACGACTCGCCGGAGCAGGCCGACCCGTCCCCGACGCCCACCCCGAGCGAGTCCGAGACCCGGAACCCGCTCGACCCGCTGGGTGTCGGCGACGCCATCAAGGACCTCTTCGACGGCCCCGACGAGGAGCCGGAGGCCGCCCCGGCCGCGAGCGAGTCGACCGAGCCCGCCGAGGAACCGTCGAAGCCGGCCGAGGACACCGCGTCGAAGCCCACCGAGCCGGTGAAGGACGCGGTCTCGGACGTGACCGACGCGGCCGACGAAGCCGCGGACAAGACCAAGGAAGCCATCAAGGACGCCGCCGAGAAGGCCGGCGCCGAGGTGGAGGAGCTGGACGACAAGGTCAAGGGCCTCGACCCCGTCAAGGACGAGGACATCCCCGAGGGCGCCGACGGCAAGCCGCGCTTCCCGTGCCCGACCGCCGACCCGGAGGCACTCGCCAACGCCAAGGCGGAGCCCGGCATCCCGGCGCTGCCGGACGAGCCGTGGGTGCTGGAGAGCTCCCGGCTGACCCTGACGGGCCTCGACTACAAGGGAATCGTCGAGGTGAGGACCGGCAGCGGAAAGATCAAGAAGGTCCTGAAGTTCACCGCCTCGGGCGTGGACATCAAGGACCTCCACCAACTGGTGCAGGGCCCCAACGGCACCACGGCCCACGTCAGGGCGCAGCGGGGCTCCACCTCCACCATCCGCAACGGCACGGTGACCATGTACACGGAGGAGCTGAAGGGCAACCTCTTCGGCATCATCCCGGTCACGTTCAGCCCGAAGACCCCGCCGCCGCTGAACGTCCCGTTCGCCATGTTCACCGACGTCAAGGTGACCCAGGCCGGCCAGTTCGGCGGCACGCTGTCCGTGCCCGGCCTGCAGAACTACTTCACCGGCGGGAACGCCGGCTGATTCTTCCGGGAGCCGCGGAAAGAGACCGTGGGCCGCACCCTTCGCAGGGGTGCGGCCCACGGTCGTTCCATGGCCCGTCGTTGTCGTCCGGGACCACCGGCGCGACGCCGCGACCGGCCGAGGGCCGATATCTGGAGAAGCCGGTTGCCGGGTCACCTCTTTTCAGAGGCGCCGATCTGAATCTATGATCGTCGCGCGTGCGAGGTGGATCTTGACCACTCCACATGACGCACGCACAGCAATCGGCGGCCGGGGGAACAGCGCCGCCACGGGGGAGGGACGGGCGCACCGTCATGCCGCGACAGCGGCCCAACCGCGCACACTCTTCGACCGCCTGCTGCCCCTGTCTCCGCACAGGGACAGCAGGCTGAACCACGCGCATCGTCATTGCCTCCTGCGACGGTCACCCCGGCCTGCCCTCGTTCGCCACGGAGGATCCTCTCTTGCGCCCGGTACCAGGGTTGTTCAGACCCAGATCACGAACTTCCGCAACATTCACCTCCGCCGTCACGGCCGTCGCCGCACTGGCCGTGCTCGGCGGCGCGGCCGTTCAGCCCGGCCTTCTCGACAGGCTGACCGCCCCGGCCGGCAACTCCCATGACTGGTTCGAGGAGACAGCCGCCGAAGAACTGCGGCAGGACCAGTGCCTGATGGGAGACGTGCTGCGCCTGGGCGGGCCGTCCATGGCCGCTGTCGCGCAGAACGGTCTGAACCAGCCGCAGGACGAGCTGCATGTTCTGGCCAACAGGCAGCACTGGGAGGACACTCCGCTCGCCCAGGCGTACAAGTCGGACAAGGACACGGCGTCCAGGGAAGCGGACGGCCTCAATGCACTCTGGGACACGTGGACGAAGCCGCTCGCGGGGTTGGAGCAGCCTCCCATTGCGGACTTCCACGAGCCTCCCGGCGGAACGGGGGACGACAGGGGCACCTTCTACCAGCAGACCGGCCTGTCCAAGTGGGTCGCCGACCGATTCTGGAAGAACGAAAGCGACTTCTACCAGGATCCCACCCCGAAGGCCGACGAGCAGACGGTGAAGGCCGTCAAGGAGCTCGGCTCGCCGCTGTACGGCAAGGACCCCGATCCGCGGCAGCCGGAGTGGGACCGCCAGGTCGCCGAGCACGGCGCGTTCGAGCACCTGACTGACTGGTCACTGGAGAAGACGGGTGCGGACAACGCCCGCATCTTCCTCTCCTCCGGCGGCTTCCCTCGCACCGCGCCGCAGCCGGGTACGGCGGAACACCGCATTGCGGTCGAGGACTTGAAGACCAGGTTCGCGTCGTGCGCATGGCGTGACCCGATGGACCCGAACAGGGTGCTGCGTGACATCTCCACCACCGCCGCGGCGGAGTGGCAGCAGGAGATCGCCTCCCAGCAGCTTCAGCGCAACCAGATCCTGACCGCCAACAAGGACGCCACCGCGTCCCTCGCCACCGGCGCGAAGGTGCTGGGCGACCTGCTGGGGCACTCCTGGGTCGCCGACCATCTCGCCCGCTGGCAGGACTACTGGTCCGCGGGTGGTGTGGGCTGGATCGGTGACAGCTATGTGACGCTCGAAGTACCGGGCGCCAAGGGCATGTGCCTGGATGTCCAGGGCGGTGGCAAGACCAATGGCACGCCGGTCCAGATCTACACCTGCAACCGCGGCGCGGCGCAGCAGTGGATGCTGGAAGGCAGCGAGGACGACCTTCACATACGTAACGTCGGTTCGTTCAAGTGCCTTGACGTGGCAGGGAACGCGTCGGCGAACGGTACGAAGATCCAGATCTCCGACTGCTACAAGTCCAAGGGGCAGTCGTGGAAGGGCGACGTCCGTGCCGCCTCGCCCCTGAAGAGCCTGTCCACGGGCAAGTGCCTGGACCTGAGCGCGTTCACCAAGAGCACCGACGCGCGGCTGTGGGACTGCAAGAACGCCAGTGCGCAGAAGTTCCTGATCAAGCCGTCCGGGCACAAGGGGACGGACAGCCTGTCGTACCCGGACAAGGCGCAGTTCGCCAAGGCCAAGAAGGGTGTCATCGACACCCAGGCCGGGGCGAAGAAGCAACTGGCCGTGCTCAAGGCCCAGTTGGAGAAGGCCAAGAACTCGGCTGCTTCCTCTGACACCGCCGAGCAGGCTGCCTACGCGATCGCCGACAAGAACGGGGCACCGCGGGGGCGTGGTCTGCTGGTGGGCCAGCAGAAGGCACAGGTCACCAAGGGTGCCGTCGCCGCGCTGACGGCGATGGTGAAGGCCGGTGAGACTGCCGAGGCCGCCACCCGCGCCTCCGCGGGCGACAGCGAGACGATCACGCAGCGGGCTCTGGCGCAGGCCGCGCAGGCCAAGGCCGAGTTCCGTAAGCAGGCCGCGTACGCCGCCGAGTTGCAGGCGAAGGCTGCCGCGGACGCGGCCAAGCTGCACCGGGACAATGCCAAGAAGGACAAGGAGACGGCGGAGGCGAAGCTCGCGGTCGCGCTGAAGGCGGAGGCGGACGCGAAGGCGGCGGCTGCTGACGCACATGCGAAGCGGCTGGCGGCGGAGGCCGAGGAGAAGACGGCCAAGGCGGAGAAGGAGACCGCCGCCGCCAAGCAGGCCGAGGCCAACCGGCACAAGCAGACGGCGCAGGCCGAGGCGGCCAACGCCAAGGACGCCAAGGAGAAGGCGGAGGCAGCTGAGGCGACCGCGGTCGCGCGGAAGAACGACGCGGTCAAGGCGCGTGACAAGGCCCGCGACCTGAACGAGGACGCGTGGGACGCCGCGCAGAAGGCGGACGCCGCCCGGGCCAAGGCCGACGCGAAGGAGGCGTTCGCCCAGGCCCACGAGTCCGACAGCAACGCCCAGGAGTCCAGAGCGGCAGCCAACGCCGCAGCCGCGCACGCGGACGACGCCGAAGCGGCCGCCGGCCGCGCACGGGCCGCGGCGGATGCCGCATCCGGGGCAGCGGCCGAGGCCGACGCCGCGGCCACCCGCGCCGAGGCGGCCGCCAAGCGGGCCCGTTCGAACGCGGACGCCGCCCAGGCGGCCAAGCTGAGGGCCGACGCCGCCGTCGCGACCGCGACCAGCGCTGTGGCCGACGCCATCAAGGCGTCCAAGCACGCCTCCGAAGAAGCCGACACGGCCGTCAAGCTGGCCGACGAGGCGGAAAAGCTCGCCAAGACCGCCAAGTCGCACGCGGACGAGGCGAGCAAGGAGGCGGCCAAGGCTCTGGCCGCTTCGGCGAGGGCGGCGGGCTTCGCCCACGTCACCGCGCAGGCCGCCGTCGACGCCGGCAACGCCGCGGCACAGGTCGCCAAGCCGGCCAACGACGCGATCCAGCTCGGCTCCCCGTACGTCACCACCGACTCGGCCGCGAACCTGGTCGTGCTGACCGGTCAGGCGTCCAAGTCGATCGCGGAGCAGCAGAAGGCCGTCGCCGACGCCCACGCCAGAAACGCGCAGGCCGAAGCCTCAGCCGCGAAGAACCTCGCCGACCAGGCAACAGGCGATGCGAAGCTCGCCCACCAGCACGCGGCCAACGCCGCCGCACATGCGGCCGACGCCCGTACCTACTCCAAGGAGGCGCTGGGCTACGCGGCGGACGCCGCCCAGGCGGCGTCCAGGGCATCGCAGTCGTTGGCTCGTACCATCGAGTACGACCGTCAGGCCACCGCTGACGCAGCCGCCGCCGACCAGGCGGCAGGGCGCGCCGAGGGCTACGCCAAGGAGGCCCGTGCCTCCGCCGACCAGGCCGCACTCGACGCCCAGTCGGCTCGCAACGCCGCGGACGCGGCCGAGCAGGCGGCCAAGGACGCCCGCGCCGCGGCCGACCGAGCCGCCGCTGCCGCAACCGAAGCCGAGCAGGCGGCCAAGGACGCACTGAAGTACGCCAAGGAGGCGCAGAAGGCCGCGGAGGAAGCGGCGCGCAACGCGGCGAACAAGCAGGTCTCCACCGGCGCGGGCACCGGTGTCGGCGGCACCTGGTACGTCGTCGACGAGGACAGCATCGAGATCACCGACGCCAAGCAGCACAACCCCTGCGAAATCACGGTCGGCTTCCAGGGCTGCACCACCACGTTCACGGTCACCTTCAGCGCCGTGGTCGACTTCTTTCTCTGCACGAACCCCGACACGACAGCCAGCGGCGGAACCTGCCCCAAGCGGGACACGCTGCTCGTCGAGAGCAAGCGCATTCCAGGTCTGAAGAAGGACGTCACCCGGTACTTCAGCAAGTGGCAGCTCATCGAGATGACCGCCACCTACCAGGTCATCAAAGCGGTCCTGGTCCAGGACTTCGTCGACTGCTGGCACGGCAGCGCCAGTGGCTGCGCCTGGGCCGCGAGCAACTTCATCCCCGGCAAGGCGCTCGGCAAGGTCTTCGAAGGCCTCCAGGCTTTGGACGCCGCCATGAAGACCGGCGTCGGGGTCCGCGATGCGTTCAAGGCCCTTCAGGCCCTTGAGCTGGATCCCGGGACCCTCGCCAAGCTCAACGCCACAATCAACGCCTACGAAGACCTGTACACCTCCTGCAAGGTGAACAGCTTCCCCGGCACCACCCGGGTCCTGATGGCGGACGGCTCACAACGACCCATCAGCCAGGTGGGCGTGGGAGACCTCGTGAAGGCCACGGATCCGGCTTCCGGCCAGCTGCAGGCCCGGAAGGTCACCGACACCTTCAAGCACGACACGCGGCGGCTGGTGGACATCACTGTCGTGGGCGGTGGGAAGTTGGCCAGCACCGCGGGGCACAAGTTCTACGTGGTGGCCCGCGGATGGACACTTGTCTCCGACCTCCGCGTCGGCGACCGACTGCGCACCCCGGACGGCTCCGTACGCGCGGTGACTGCTCTCCACGCCCGCTCCGGCTTGGCCCCGCGCACGGTCTACGACCTCACGGTCGACGACCTGCACACGTTCTTCGTGCTGGCGGGTGCCACCCCGGTTCTCGTACACAACTGTAAGCTCGCCTTGGGGTGGCAGAACAAGGGCAAGCTCGACGAGTGGGCAAAGCTTCCCGAGAACAAGTTCACCACCTTGTCCGGGGCGTCCGCGAAGGACTTCGCCCGGATGGCCGAAATGGCCATCGCCGACCCGAAGGTGACGCTCCACGTCAACATGACGGGACTGAACGAGCTCGGCGGCTTCATGGCTGCCGCCCAGCGCGGTCTGAGGGCCGGTGAGGCCGGACATGCCACGGACTACGAGATGTCGATGATTGCGAGGGCGCTCGTCAACGGCCAACGCCCGTGGAGTTCGATCAAGTTCTACTCCCCTTCGGGGCCGGATGGGGCTATGCGAGTGGATCCCTCGACGGACATGCCGGATCTATCGGTGCTGGACGGAGATCTCGCCCCTTTGAAGCCTTCGATCATCGGATCCTGTCACTGCTGAGGAATCGAGTATGGACACTCATCGGAAAGACCTGTATCCGGATGTCACCGCTTCGGGCGGCCTGGTATCGGCGATGAAAGAGGCTGCGAAGCTGCGCGGAGGCGAGATCTGGCCGGCACCCTCGACCGCCGGCGCCATCACCATCGAGACGGCGAGGGGGCTCGTGTCGGTCGTGCCCGCGACCGAGGAGCGTCGGTTCCGGGTACGTGTCCATATCCCCGGGTTCACCTGGGACGTTCTCGGGTTCACCTGGGAGATCGGCTCGACGGACCGTCTGGAGTTGCTCGTGCAGATGGTCGCCGCATGGCGGGAAGGTGTGGCGTTCGACGAGCTGGCGGCGAGATTCACGTTCCTGGACCTCGACGAATTCGCCAGGGCGCTCGAGAGGGACGAGCCTACGTCTTCACAGTGGGCCGACCTTCTGTCGACCGAATTCCATCGGAAGCATTGGGGCCTTCTCCGCCGCCTCCATGAGGATGAGGTGCTACGGCACATGTTTCCGACGATCTCGCATGGTGCCGTCCGCCTGAGAGTGGACCCGCTCGACGGAGCGAGCCGTCAGGTTTTGGTGCATGAGCTGGAAGGGGAGCGTTATGAGGTCCGCGTCGGAGTGCCAAGGGCCGCCTGGGTCGAGGTGCCGGCTGACGAGCTGATCGCCCGTCTGCGAGCCGCTCTGAACGAACAGTGACCTCGGCAAGCCGATGAAGTGGAAACCCCGCCGGGTAATCCCTGGCGGGGTTTCTTCCCACCACTCGCGTTCGGTGCGGCGCATGGCGTTGTCGGTGACGGAAATCTTCAATCCATGCCACATGCCGACTGGCTGCCGAGCGCTGCCGTGGAGATCGGTCGGTCTTCCTGAGGGCGACTGCAAGCCCGCGGCATACGGGCACGGGGACTGCTCACTGCCGGGCGAGCACTGGGTTGATACCGGCTATGCCAACGGTGGCGCCCTGGCCGCGGCCAGCCGTGACCACCGGGTCGACCTGCACGGACCGCTGAAAGCGGTGACTGTTCCGCACGCCCGCGGCGATGCCGAGTTCGGCCAGGACGCGTTCACCATCGATTGGGACAAGCAGCGCGTGACCTGCCCGAACGGCGTTGTCAGCACGCAATGGGCCGAGCGCCGTTCGAAGGAGGGCCTGCCGACTGTCCGGGTCCGGTTCTCCCCCGCTGACTGCGGCCCCTGCCCTCAGCTGCGCGAATGCGTCAACTCCCCCAAGCCCCGGCGCCGGGAGATCAACCTCAGACCCCGCGACGAATACGAAGCACTCCAGCAGGCGCGAAAGCTTCAGGCAACCGACGCGTGGAAGGACCGCTACAAGATCCGTGCCGGTGTCGAGGGCACCATCTCCCAAGCCGTGCACGCCTGCGGCCTGCGCAGATCCCGCTACCGTGGCCTGGCCAAGACCAGCCTCCAACACCAGCTCACCGGCGCCGCCGTCAACCTCATCCGCATCGACGCCTGGCTCACCCACACACCCCGAGCCCGCACCCGCACCAGCCCCCTGACAGCACTCCGCCCCGCCGCATAGCGACGGGGCGAAGCAACCAGGCCCGAATTCGCCAACAGCATCCCGCGGGGGTGCGGCCCCGAAGGCGCGAACGGGCGGCCCGGTCAGGCGGGGTGCTTGTCGCCGCCGAGGTGGTGCACCCGGACCATGTTCGTGGTGCCGGGGACGCCGGGAGGGGAGCCGGCGGTGATGATCATGACGTCGCCCTCGCTGTAGCGCTGGAGCTTCAGCAGTGCCGCGTCCACCAGGTCGACCATCGCGTCCGTGGTCTCCACGAACGGCGCGATGAAGGGCTCGACCCCCCAGCTCAGCGTGAGCTGGTTGCAGGTGGACTCGTCCGTGGTGAAGGCCAGGATGGGCTGCTCCGCGCGGTAGCGGGAGAGGCGGCGGGCGGTGTCGCCGGACTTGGTGAACGCGACCAGGGCCTTGCCGCCGAGGAAGTCGGCGATCTCGGCGGCGGCGCGGGCGACCGAACCGCCCTGGGTGCGCGGCTTCTTGCCCGGGACCAGGGGCTGCAGGCCCTTGGCGAGGAGCTCCTCCTCTGCCGCGCTGACGATCTTGGACATCGTCTTGACGGTCTCGATCGGGTACGCGCCGACCGAGGACTCGGCCGAGAGCATGACCGCGTCGGCGCCGTCCAGGATCGCGTTGGCGACGTCGGACGCCTCGGCGCGGGTGGGGCGGGAGTTGGTGATCATCGACTCCATCATCTGGGTCGCGACGATCACCGGCTTGGCGTTGCGCCGGCACAGCTCGATCAGCCGCTTCTGCACCATCGGGACCCGCTCCAGGGGGTACTCGACGGCCAGGTCGCCGCGCGCCACCATCACGCCGTCGAAGGCCATGACGACGTCCGCCATGTTCTCCACGGCCTGCGGCTTCTCCACCTTGGCGATGACGGGGACCCGGCGGCCCTCCTCGTCCATCACCTTGTGGACGTCCTTGACGTCGTTGGCGTCGCGCACGAAGGAGAGCGCGACCAGGTCGCAGCCCATGCGCAGGGAGAAGCGGAGGTCCTCGATGTCCTTCTCCGACAGCGCGGGGACGTTCACGGCCGCACCGGGCAGGTTGATGCCCTTGTGGTCCGAGATGACGCCGCCCTCGATGACGACCGTCTTCACCCGCGGTCCCTCGACCTCGACCGCGCGCAGCTCCACGTTGCCGTCGTTGATCAGGATCTGGTCGCCCTTGGAGACGTCGCCGGGCAGGCCCTTGTAGGTCGTGCCGCAGACCGACTTGTCGCCCGGCACGTCCTCGGTGGTGATCGTGAACTCGTCACCGCGGACCAGTTCGACCGGTCCCTCGGCGAAGGTCTCCAGACGGATCTTCGGGCCCTGGAGGTCGGCGAGCACGCCCACGGCGCGGCCGGTCTCCGCCGCCGCGCGCCGGAGGCGGTCGTACCGCTCCTGGTGCTCGGCGTGGGTCCCGTGGCTCATGTTGAAACGGGCCACGTTCATGCCGGCCTCGATGAGCGCTTTCAGCTGCTCGTAGGAGTCGACGGCGGGGCCCAGTGTGCAGACGATTTTGGAACGGCGCATGAGGCGGATCCTATCGGTTTGTTTCTACGCGGAATATTCCGTCTGGTGGAATGTACAAATGGGCGCCGGGCCGCTCAGGCGTTGCCTTTCCGCGCCGCTCGGTCGCGGTCCCGAGGGTCCGCGCCGACCAGCGCGAAAGTCTGCCGGGCGATCTCCAGTTCCTCGTCGGTCGGCACCACGGCGACCGCCACCCGCGCGTAGTCGGGCGAGACGAACCGCGGCACGTCCGACCGTACGGCGTTGAGGTCCGCGTCCACCACGAGCCCCAACTCCTCCAGACCGGCGACGGCAGCCTCCCGCACGGGAGCGGAGTTCTCGCCGACCCCCGCCGTGAACACCACCGCGTCCACCCGTCCGAGCACCGCGTAATACGCGCCGATGTACTTCTTCAGCCGGTGGACGTAGATCTCGAAGGCGAGCCGCGCGCGCTCGTCCCCCTCCTCGATCCGCCGCCGGATCTCCCGCATGTCGTTGTCGCCGCAGAGGCCGACCAGGCCGCTCCTCTTGTTGAGCAGCACGTCCACGTCGTCCTCGGACATCCCCGCCACCCGCTTGAGGTGGAACGTGACCGCCGGGTCGATGTCCCCGGAGCGGGTACCCATGACCAGCCCTTCCAGGGGGGTCAGACCCATCGACGTGTCCACACAGCGCCCGCCCCGGACCGCGGACGCCGAAGCGCCGTTGCCCAGGTGCAGCACGATCAGGTTCACGTCCTCCGGCGCCTTGCCCAGGAGCTCGGCGGCCCGGCGGGACACATACGCGTGCGAGGTTCCGTGGAAGCCGTAGCGGCGGATCCGGTGCGCGTCGGCGGTCTCCACGTCGATCGCGTAGCGCGCCGCGTACTCCGGCATGGTGGTGTGGAACGCGGTGTCGAAGACGGCGACCTGGGGCAGGTCGGGGCGGAGCGCCTGGGCCGTGCGGATGCCGGTGATGTTGGCCGGGTTGTGCAGCGGCGCCACCGGGACCAGTCGCTCGATCTCGGCCATGACCTCGTCGGTGATCACGGTCGGGGCGGAGAACCTCAGCCCTCCGTGCACCACCCGGTGACCGATCGCCGCGAGCTCGGGGGAGTCCAGGCCCAGTCCGTCGCGGGCCAGCTCGTCGGCGACCGCCTTCAGCGCGGCGGCGTGGTCCGGGACGGCACCGGTGCGCTCCCGCCTCCCGGCCCCGTCGGTCAGCGGGGTGTGCACCACCCGTGACGTCTCCTCCCCGATGCGCTCGACGAGTCCGACGGCCAGCCGGGTGCCGTCCTCCATGTCGAGGAGCTGGTACTTGACCGACGAGGAGCCGGAGTTGAGGACCAGGACACGAGTGGCGGTGGCGGAACCGGTCATGCGGTGAACTCCTGACCCTGGGACTGGATCGCGGTGATCGCGACCGTGTTGACGATGTCGCTGACGAGCGCGCCGCGCGAGAGGTCGTTGACCGGCTTGCGCAGGCCCTGGAGAACCGGGCCGACGGCGACGGCGCCGGCGGAACGCTGTACGGCCTTGTAGGTGTTGTTGCCGGTGTTGAGGTCGGGGAAGACCAGGACGGTGGCCTGGCCCGCGACCTCGGAGTCCGGCAGCTTGGTGGCGGCGACGGACGGCTCGACCGCCGCGTCGTACTGGATCGGACCCTCGATCCGGAGCTCGGGGTGGCGTTCGCGCACCAGCTTGGTCGCCTCGCGCACCTTGTCCACGTCCGCGCCGGAGCCCGAGGTGCCGGTGGAGTACGACAGCATCGCGATCCTCGGCTCGACGCCGAAGCGGGAGGCCGTCGCCGCCGACTGCACCGCGATGTCCGCGAGCTGTTCGGCGTCCGGGTCGGGATTGACCGCGCAGTCGCCGTACACGAGAACCTTGTCCGCCAGGCACATGAAGAACACCGACGACACGATCGACGCCCCGGGCTTGGTCTTGATGATCTCGAAGGAGGGGCGGATCGTGGCGGCCGTGGAGTGGACCGAGCCCGACACCATGCCGTCGGCCAGGCCCTCCTGGACCATCAGGGTGCCGAAGTAGTTGACGTCCGCAACGACGTCGTGGGCCAGCTCCACCGTGACGCCCTTGTGGGCGCGCATCTGCGCGTACAGCTCGGCGAAGCGCGGCCGCAGCTCGGAGGCCGCGGGGTCGATCAGCTGCACGTCGCCCAGGTCGATGCCGAGGTCGGCGGACTTCTTGCGGATGACGTCGGTGTCCCCGAGCAGCGTCAGATCGCAGACGTCACGACGCACCAGCACGTCCGCGGCGCGCAGCACCCGCTCCTCGGTGCCCTCGGGCAGCACCACGCGGCGGCGGTCGGCACGGGCCTGCTCCAGCAGGTCGTGCTCGAACATCATGGGGGTGACCCGTCCCGTGCGGGCGACCTCCAGACGCGTGACGAGGCCCCCGGTGTCGACGTGCCGCTCGAAGAGACCGAGCGCGGTCTCCGCCTTGCGCGGGGTAGCGGCGTTCAACTTGCCTTCCAGCGAGAACAGTTCGGTGGCGGTCGGCCAGGAGCCGCCGGGCACCGAGATGACGGGGGTGCCGGGGGCGAGGCGGGACGCGAGGGTGAGGATCGACTCGCCCGGGCGTTCGTCGAGGGTCAGCAGCAGGCCCGCGATCGGCGGGGTGCCCGCGGAGTGGGCCGCCAGCGCACCCACCACCAGGTCGGCGCGGTCGCCGGGGGTGACGAGCATGCAACCGGGCTTCAGGGCGTTCAGCACGTTCGGCAGCATCGCGCCGCCGAAGACGAAGTCGAGCGCGTCCCGGGCGAGCCCGGAATCGTCCCCGAGCAGCACGGTGGCCCCCAGGGCCTGGCTGACCTGGGCGACCGTGGGCGCGGCCAGCGCCGGCTCGTCCGGCAGGACGTAGCAGGGGACGGGGAGCCGGGTCGAGAGGCGCTCGGCGATCACGTCGCGGTCCTCGGCCGCCACCCGGTTCACGATCATCGCGAGGACGTCGCAGCCCAGTACCTCGTAGGCCCGGTGGGCGTTGCGGGCCTCGGCCCGTACGGACTCGGCCGTCTGGCCCTTGCCGCCGACGACGGGTATCACCGAGGCGCCGAACTCGTTGGCCAGACGCGCGTTGAGGGCCAGCTCGTCGGGAAGCTGGGTGGCGCGGAAGTCGGTGCCGAGGACGAGCACGACCTCGTAGTCGCGGGCCACCTCGTGGAAGCGGTCGACCAGCCGGGAGACCAGTTCGTCGGTGCCCTTCTCGGCCTGCAGCGCCGCTGCCTCGCGGTAGTCCATGCCGTACGCGGTCGCGGGATCCTGGGAGAGCCGGTAGCGCACCCGCAGCAGATCGAACAGACGATCGGGTCCGTCGTGCACAAGGGGCCGGAACACCCCCACGCGGTCCACCTGGCGGGTCAGGAGCTCCATGACTCCCAGGTCCACCACCTGGCGACCGTCCCCGCGGTCGATCCCGGTCACGTACACGCTGCGCGTCACGCGTGCTCTCCTGTCCTGCTGGGCCGCGGCCGAGCGCGAGGTGCCCGCTGCGCTCGGGCTCAAGAAAACTCGATAGGGTGGCAATATCCCCTTGACAATACCTCCACGGCTGGGTAAGGCGCCCGCCGGGTCCGGGGTCGCCGGACCGGCGTGGACCCGTCCCTGCGTGTGAGAATCGGAATGAGGCTCACCGGCACCACGAGCGAGCAGGAGACACGGCACGATGCGCATCGGAATTCTGACCGCAGGCGGCGACTGTCCCGGCCTCAACGCAGTGATCCGGTCGGTCGTGCACCGTGCGATGACCGGCTACGGGGACGAAGTCATCGGATTCGAGGACGGGTTCAAGGGCCTGCTCGAAGGCCACTACCGCACCCTGGACCTCAACGCCGTCAGCGGCATCCTTGCCCGCGGCGGCACGATCCTCGGCTCGGCCCGGCTCGAACGCTCCAGGCTCCGCGAAGCCGCCGAGAACAGCGCGGAGTTGGCGCGGAAATACGGGCTGGACGCCCTCGTCCCGGTGGGCGGCGAGGGCACGCTGACCGCCGCGCGGATGCTGTCGGACGCCGGCATGCCCGTCGTCGGCGTGCCGAAGACGATAGACAACGACATCTCCTCCACGGACCGCACCTTCGGGTTCGACACCGCCGTCATGGTGGCCACGGAGGCCATCGACCGGCTCAAGACCACGGCGGAGTCCCATCAGCGGGTCATGGTCGTGGAGGTCATGGGACGGCACGCGGGCTGGATCGCGCTGGAGTCCGGCATGGCCGGCGGCGCGCACGGCATCTGCCTGCCCGAGCGGCCCTTCCAGGTCGAGGACCTGGTCAAGATGGTCGAGGAACGCTTCGCCCGGGGCAAGAAGTTCGCCGTCATCTGCGTCGCCGAGGGCGCGCACCCGGCCGAGGGCTCCATGGAGTACAAGAAGGGCGAGATCGACCAGTACGGGCACGAGCGCTTCACCGGCATAGGCACCCGGCTGGCCGCGGAGCTGGAGCGGCGGATGGGCAAGGAGGCTCGGCCGGTCATCCTCGGCCATGTGCAGCGGGGCGGCACGCCCACCGCCTACGACCGGGTGCTCGCCAACCGCTTCGGCTGGCACGCGGTGGAGGCCGTCCATCGTGGCGAGTTCGGGAGGATGACCGCGCTGCGCGGCACCGAGGTGATCACGGTGCCGCTCGCGGAGGCGGTGACCCGGCTGAAGACGGTGCCCGAGGACCGGGTCCACGAGGCCGAGTCGGTCTTCTGACACAGGTCCGACGGCCCGGCGCGCACTCGCCGCTGGCCCGTACGCCGGCCCGTCCGCCGGCCAGGGTGCGGCGCGACCCTGGCCGGCGTACGGACGGCACCCGTGCGGACGGACGGTACCCGTGCGGACGGTGCCGCTCGGCGCGGCTCGGCTCAGGAGAGCTTGCCGTCGTAGTCGGGCAGCTTGAACGTCCGCTCGGCGTGGCCGCCGACCAGGTCGCTGGGCCGGTTGCCGACATTGGCGATGATCGTGTAGCCCTTGGCCTCGATCTCCGCGCGCTTGCCCGTCTTGTATGCGCTGACCTCGTCGAACAGGTCGGGCAGGCTGCGCACGTACAGACCGTCGACCGGGTACCCGGCCTTCCTGAGGTTGTACGACGTCAGCGACTCGATGATGTCGGGGCGGGCGGTGACGAAGAAGACGTCCACCCCGCGGGAGTCGGCGTAGCGGACGAGGTCCCGGACCTGCCTGACCGCGGGCGTCGGGTACTCCCAGAAGTAGTGGAAGTCCGTCTCCAGCGAGGTGTTGTCGATGTCCAGCACCATGGCGAGACGCTGCCCGGACGCGCCGGCCGTGCGCTGCTCGATGTAGGGACGGGCGGTGGCGAGGGCCGCCGTGACGTCGCGCTGCCAGGTGGCGTAGTCGATCCCGGCCAGTCCGGCGGCGGTGAGGTCCGAGCGCTGCGGCGCGTGGGTGGTGGCGGATGCCGGGGCCACGGTCCGCGGTGCGGCGGTCACGGTGTCGGCGGAGGCCGTGGCCGTCATGGACGTGGTGAGCGCGAGTGCGGCGGCCGAGACCGCGGCGCGGGTGGTCCATCTGCGTACATGCATGGGGGGTTCGCTCCTGAGGGAGGTCCGGTGGACGCCCATCGGCCGGGGAGAGCCGAGGGCCTTGGCATGTTCGCGTTCAACCATGGACGGAATGGAGCGTTCCATCTACCCCCTGGTAACCAGGTAATGGCGGACGGGGATTCCGGCCGCCGTTGAAGCGCGGCCGGGCATGTCGGGCTCTGGCAGCGGGAAGAAGCCGGTGGTGGGCCAGACGATTCGCTCCTCGGCGTCCCCGTCCCGGGGCGCCCGGCCTGATCGGCCCCGTGGCCGTCGGACCGGCGAAGCGGACGGGGGAGGCCCGATCCCCGGGCGGAAGAGGCCCGGGGCCCGTACGGACTCAGCCGGGGACCAGCACCCAGAAGTGGTCGGCGATCCGGTCGAGGAAGTCCTTGCCCGACTCCCCGGAGCCGGCCGACGCGCCCCAGCTGGAGGTGGCCGCCATCCGGGCGTGGTAGTCCGTGTGCAGCCGCTGCAGCACGCCCTCCAGCTGCCGTCGGGGAAGCGGCAGCATCTTCGCCACCGGGCGCACGTACGCCTGCCAGCGGGTGGTCGCCGCGCTGCGCAGCAGCTCCGCCAGCTCCTCGTCGCGTCCGGTCGCGGTGAGCAGCTCGCGCGGGGTCAGGGACAGCGCCTCCGCGAGGGCGGCGGTCTGCCGTTCGTTCCCGCGCCAGCGGTTGCCGTCCTCCATGCGCCGGTACGCCGCCGGATCCATGCCCACCCGGCGGGCCACGTCCTCGGCGCCCAGAGCTCGGGCCAGGCGGTGCTCGCGCAGGCTTTGCGGGGTGCCGAGCAGTTCGCCGGGCGAGCACCACAGCACTCCCGCGAGCGCGGTCAGCTCCCGGGAGTCCGGCGCCAGGAGTCCCCGCTCCCAAGCGACCACGGTGTCCGCGGTCACCGGGAGCCCGTACTGGGCCTGGAGCCCGTAGGCGACGTGGCCCGGCGCCATTCCCAGGCCCTCGCGCAGTCGGCGGGCGGCGGGAGCGTTGAAAGGCGGGGTGGAGTGCACGCGCACACCGTAGGAGCGGAGAGTCACGTCCGGCTACGGTGTGTTCGACCAAGGTGTGAACTCGTAGAAAGGTCCACCGGGCCGCTCCGCCGGCGGTCGGCCGTTCCCATGAGAGGACGCGGCGCGTCAGGGGCGGCGCCGCGGTCCGGCGACGGGCGGTCCACCGCGTCGATCACCCCCGGGTGTTCATGATGCTCTTCAACAGCCGGACGGCGAAAGCGAGTCGGGACATGGCGAGGGGCACTGCGTCCCTCGCGGAGTGTCGATCGGCTCGACCCGCACGGTGCCGGTCAGCGGCCGGAGCGGAGCCAGCGGTACTGCAGCTCGGGCCGGCCGACCTGGCCGTACTGGGGGCTGCGCGCAGCCCGGCCCTCGGTGACGAGATGCTCCAGATAGCGGCGTGCGGTGATCCGCGAGATCCCCACCGCCGTACCCGCCTCGGCCGCGGTGAGCCCGCCCTCGGCGTCCCGGAGGGTGCGGGTGACCGCCTCCAGGGTCGGTGCGCTGAGGCCCTTGGGGAGGGCGGCCGGCTGCGGGGTGCGCAGGGTCGCCAGTGCGCGGTCCACCTCGTCCTGCCCGGACGCCTCGCCGGCGGTGGCGCGGAACTCGGCGTACCGGTCGAGGCGGTCGCGCAGGGTGGCGAAGGTGAACGGCTTGAGGACGTACTGGACGACGCCCAGTGACACGCCCTCACGGACCACGGTCAGATCTCGCGCGGAGGTCACGGCGATCACATCGGCGGAGTGCCCGGCGGCCCGTAGGGAGCGCAGCAGCTGGAGCCCGTGCCCGTCCGGCAGATAGAGGTCGAGCAGGATCAGCTCCACGGGGGTGCGCTCCAGCACCCGGTACGCCGCGGCCCGCGAGTGGGCGACGCCCGCCACGGTGAACCCCGGTACGCGGCCCACGTACAGCGCGTGTGCGTCGGCGGCGACGGGGTCGTCCTCGACGACGAGCACCCGGATCCCGGTGGGGGCGGTCATCCCGCCACCTCCGTCGCGCGTCTCCGGCCGGGGCGTCCGTTCATGTCTCGACCTCCGTGGTGCTCAGGGGCAGCCGTACGGTGAACTCCGCGCCACCGTACGGGCCCCGGGCCGCCTCCACCGTGCCCCGTCCCCGGTGCGCGGCCTGCCGCACCAGTGCGAGCCCCAGGCCCCGTCCCGGGCCTCTGGTCGACCAGCCACGTTCGAACACGCTCTCCGTGTCCCCGGGACCGAGCCCGGGTCCCGTGTCGCTGACGCGCAGCACGAGCCCGTTCTCGTCGGCACGCGCGGTGACGACGACGCGCGGGCGCGCGACGGCGGCGCGGGCGTGCGCTGCGGTCGCGGGCCCGTGGCCGTCGTCCCCGTGCACGTCGAGCGCGGCACGGGCGGGCCCGGGGGGCCGGTGGCCGTGGCCCCGGTGCCCGGCGTCCTCCAGCCCGCCCGGGGTGGTTGCCGGCCGATCCGCGCCGGCTCGCGCGGCCCGTGCGCCCGGAACGGCGGCCCCGGGCTCGTCGTGGCCCGGCTCGGGGGCGGGCCGTACGGCGGTGGGCCGTCCGGCGGCCCCGGCCCCGGCGGCATCGGGCGGGGTCGGCGGATGCGTGCCGGGTGCCGCGGCCATGGCGGCCGCTCCGGCGGTGACGGCCGCGGACGCATCCACGAGGGGGCTCCCGGCCCGGTCCGCTCGCGCCCCGCGTGCGGCCGGTCGTTTCGCCGAGGACGCCTCGACCGCGTTGTCGATCAGGTTGCCGAGGATGGTGACCAGGTCCCGGGGCGGGAGCCAGGGCGGGAGGACCCCGTCGTCGATACGGCTGTCGTCGGTGAGGACGAGTTCGACGCCGTGCTCGTTGGCCTGGGCCGCCTTGCCCAGGAGCAGGGCCGCCAGGACCGGCTCGCCGACCGCGGTCACCACGCGGTCCGTGAGGACCTGCGCCAGTTCGAGTTCCGCGGTGGCGAACTCGACCGCCTCGTCCGCGCGGCCCAGTTCGATGAGGGAGACCACGGTGTGCAGCCGGTTGGCCGCCTCGTGGGCCTGCGCGCGCAGCGCCTGGGTGAAGCCGCGCTCGGAGTCCAGTTCACCGGTCAGCGACTGGAGTTGGGTGTGGTCCCGCAGGGTCACCACCGTGCCGCGGCGCTCACCGCCGACCACCGGCTGGGTGGAGACGACGAGCACCCGGTCGGCCGTGAGGTGCAGTTCGTCGACGCGCGGCTCGCTCGCCAGCAGGGCCCCCGTCAGCCCGGGCGGCAGGCCCAGTTCGTCGGGGGCCCGGCCCACGACGTCCGCGTCGAGTCCCAGCAGCTCCCGTGCCCCGTCGTTGATCAGCGCGATGCGGCGGTGTCCGTCGAGCATCAGCAGCCCTTCGCGCACCGCGTGGAGCGTGGCCTCGTGGTAATCGTGCATACGGCTCAGTTCCGCCGCGTTCATCCCGTGCGTGTGCCGCCGCAGCCGGGCGTTGATCACGTATGTTCCCAGTCCGCCCAGTGCCAGTGCCGCTCCGGCCATCGCCAGCAGTGCCGTGAGCTGCTTGCCGAGCTGCTCGCTGATCTTGTCGATGGTGATGCCCGCACTGACGAGCGCGACGATCCGGCCGGAGTCGTCCCGCACCGGCGCCACCGTCCGCACCGACGGCCCCAGCGTCCCCGTGTAGGTCTCCGAGACCGTGTGTCCCCGCCGTGCCTCGTCGATGTGACCCAGATAGACGTGTCCTATCTCACCCGGTTCGGGATGGGTCCAGCGCCTTCCGTCCGGTGACATGATCACCACGAAGTCGACCTCCGCGTCCTTCCGCAGTCGCTCCGCGTGCGGTTGCAGCCGCGCCGTCGGGTCCGCCGACCGCAGTGCCGTCACCACCGACGGGAAGTCCGCCACGGCCGCCGCGGTCGCCGTCGTCTGCCGGCGCGCGGTCTCCTCGGCCTGTGCGCGGTCCGTGACGTAGGAGAAGAGCGCGAAACCGGCCACGATGGCGGTGACCAGCACGACCTGCATCGCGAAGAGCTGGCCGGCGAGGCTCCGCGGGCGGGGGATGCGCATGGCTCAAGTCTGCCTGGCCGGTTTCGTGTGAACGAAACGCACGCAACGGTGACCGGGGTCACAGGGTCCTGAATAGTCACGGGCATCCACCGGGACGTGGATGAACACCAGGCCGAGGAGGAATCCCCGTGGCAACCGCTCCAGCAGCCGCAAGGCGGGATCGCACCCACTATCTGTATCTCGCCGTCATCGGTGCCGTCGTCCTCGGCGTCATCGTGGGCTTCGCCGCCCCCGGCGTCGCCGTCGAACTCAAGCCGATCGGCACCGGGTTCGTGAGCCTGATCAAGATGATGATCTCCCCGATCATCTTCTGCACGATCGTGCTCGGCGTCGGCTCGGTCCGCAAGGCGGCCAAGGTCGGTGCCGTGGGCGGTCTGGCCCTCGGCTACTTCCTGGTGATGTCGACGGTCGCGCTGGCCATCGGCCTGATCGTGGGCAATGTCCTCGACCCGGGGCACGGACTGCAGCTGACGGACGCGGCGAGGGCCGCGGGCGAGAAGCAGGCCGAGGGCGCCGGCGAGGGCACCGTGGACTTCCTCCTCGGGGTCATCCCGACCACCCTGGTCTCCGCCTTCACCGAGGGCGAGGTGCTGCAGACCCTGCTGGTCGCGCTGCTCGCGGGCTTCGCGCTGCAGGCCATGGGCTCCGCCGGGGAGCCGGTCCTGCGCGGAATCGGCCACCTCCAGAAGCTGGTCTTCCGCATCCTCGCGATGATCATGTGGGCGGCCCCGGTGGGCGCCTTCGGGGCCATCGCGGCCGTCGTCGGCGAGACCGGCGTCGACGCCCTGAAGTCGCTCGCGGTCATCATGATCGGCTTCTACGTCACCTGTGCGCTGTTCGTAGTCCTCGTCCTCGGCACCCTGCTGCGGGTCGTCGCCGGGGTCAATCTGTTCGCGCTGCTGAAGTACCTGGGTCGGGAGTTCCTGCTGATCCTGTCCACCTCGTCCTCCGAGTCGGCGCTGCCGCGGCTCATCGCGAAGATGGAGCACCTGGGCGTCTCCAAGCCCGTCGTCGGCATCACCGTCCCGACCGGCTACTCCTTCAATCTGGACGGCACCGCCATCTACCTGACGATGGGCTCGCTGTTCGTCGCCGAGGCGATGGGGACCCCGCTCTCGGTCGGTGAGCAGATCTCGCTGCTGGTCTTCATGATCATCGCCTCGAAGGGTGCGGCGGGTGTCACCGGCGCCGGCCTCGCGACCCTCGCGGGCGGACTCCAGTCGCACAAGCCCGCCCTGGTCGACGGCGTCGGCCTGATCGTCGGCATCGACCGCTTCATGAGCGAGGCGCGCGCCCTCACCAACTTCGCGGGCAACGCCGTCGCCACGGTCCTGGTCGGCACCTGGACCAAGGAGATCGACAAGGAGCGTGCCGCCGAGGTCCTCGCCGGCCGCATCCCGTTCGACGAGTCGACCTTCGTCGACGACCACGCCCCGGGCGCGGCCTCCGCCGAGGTGCCGGAGCAGCGTGACGAGGCGCGCAGGGAGCCGGCCCTGAAGGTCTGAGAGCACCGCCGTGACCGTGCGGGCCCGGGGCGCACACCGCCCCGGGCCCGCACGCGTCCCCCGGCGCCCGGCCGGAGAGCCCTCAGCCGGCGGGCTCGCTCAGCCGCCCGGGAGGAGGAACACCGCGCACGACCGGGGCCCACCCGTGTCGCATGTCCCGGGTCCGGACCGTCCGATGGGTCCTGGCCGGGCCGGGCCGTGCCGGGCGCGGGCGGAACCCCGCCCGGCCCCCTCCGGCTGGCCGGATCGCGGTCGGTGCCCAAGGGTGGATCCAAAGGCGATAGGACGGGAGAGACGGATGCCCAAATACCTGGTCCGGGCCAGCTACAGCGCCGAGGGCACCAAGGGCCTGCTCACCGAGGGCGGCACGGGCCGCCGGGAGGCCGTGGAGCAGGTCCTCCGCTCCTGCGGCGGCACCCTCGAATGGATGTACTTCGCGTTCGGCGACGACGACCTGTACCTCGTGCTGGACATGCCCGACGCCGTCTCGATGGCCGCCACCTCCATGAAGGTCCGTGCCACGGGGGCGATCACGTCCCGGGCCGTGCCCCTGCTCAGCGTCGAGGACATCGACGCGGCGGCGCGGACGCGGGTCGACTTCCGGCCACCGGGAGCCTGACGCCCCGGAGGGCGACGGTGCCGCCGGGACGGGGGACCCGGCGGCACTCGTCGTACCCGGCGGCGGCCGCGCCGCGTCGGACCGCGCCGCCGCCGGTGGCTCACTGCTCGATGGGGCGTCCGTCCGTTCCGCAGATGTAGCCCGCCACGATGCAGTCCCGCACCCGGCGTTCCAACTCCGCCTGGTTCCAGGCGTTGAAGAAGTCGCCGTGGAAGGTGTGGCCGGGGGCATCGGTCACATTGACCCCGCCCCGGGTGCCGGCCAGGGTGAGCCCGCCGCCGTGCACCGGCCAGGTGATCAGCAGCTCCAGCCGCGGCACGACCACCGGATGGCTCGACGGACACGTCTGTCCCGTCGCGTACGCCATGTGGTCGCGGTGGTTGGCGCTGTCCAGGTTCCTCCCGTCCCAGCAGGTGGGGAAGTCCAGGTAGTTCTCCAGCTTCGTGCCCGGCGGGCAGTTCATGAAGTCCCGGCTGGACTCGGGCCGTCCCACGCAGGACCAGCGCGCGGCCGGGTTCTGGTCGGGGGAGGTGGCGAGGGCGTTCCCGACCACGTACCGCAGTCCGCGCGGATGGGCCACGGCGCGGGTGCGGTCGGTGATGCCCTGGTAGTAGACGGTGACCCGCTCCGGGGCCACGGGCACTCCGTTCTGGTAGAGGGTCGGCGTCCAGTAGGACGAAAGGTCCGTGCTCGGCGTGCAGTTGGTGGTGCCGGCGCTCAGCGACTGGAGCGTCGACGAGGCGTTCGCCGTCCTGTTCCCGTAGAACTCGTGGATGTGGGAGCGGCCCGCCTGGCCGGGGAACACGATCGGGTCGTCGCCCCGCCGGTGGCTGGAGAAGCAGTCCGCGCGGAACTCGCTCCCGCGCAGCGGGGCCGCCGCCTGGGCGACGATCGCCGCCGCCTGGGCCTTGGTGTAGGTGTACGCGTGCGCCCTGTGGTTCATCGGGGCACGGCCCTCGCCGTGCCCTTCGGTGCCGGCCGCGCAGCCCGCGGTGGCCAGGAAGAGCAGGGCCGCCGCGCTCGCGAGCGCTCTTCGGATCGGCATGTCCTTCCTCCGCTCAGCCGAAGGGGATGCGGACGGAGGACTGGTTGCCGGTGCCCAGGGTGCTGCCGCCGTTGCCGATGGCGTTCCACACCTCGATCCGCACTCTGCCGTTCGTCAGATCGCCGTGCGTACCGGTGGCCGAGCGCAGACCGCGTGCCTGGGTGTAGTGCTCGTATCCCGGGACGGGGTCGGTGGCGAAGTAGTGGTACGTCTCGGTGCGGTCCCAGGTCCCGTCGCCGGTGCGGTCGTAGCTCACCCGCACCTGCTGGCCGTTGGCGACGGTCGTGCCGGCGTCCACGAAGAGGTCGAACTGCGTCGAACCTCCGTTGTACGCCCGGGTGAGCGGGCCGGAGGTGAACACCTGCGGGCTGTGCGGGGTGCCGTCGTGGTTCGCTCCGCCCGCCGACGCGAGCGTGACGGTGGAGACGGACCCGGTCGCGTCCCCGGCGGCACCGCCCCCGCGCAGGTACAGCTGGGAGGAGCCCGTCGGCGGCGGGTCGGTCGGCGGCGGGGTCGTGCCGCCGCCACGGGTCCACACGGCGACGTAGTCCACGAGCATCGGGCGGCCGGGGACGGTCGCGGCGGTCGGCGTCTTCCCCGCCAGCGCGTCCGGGAAGGCGCCGCCGATCGCGACGTTGAGGAGGATGAAGTAGCCGGCGTGCTCGGTCATGTCGGCCCAGGTGCCGGCGTCCATCTGGTTCTGGTTCACGCTGTGGTAGAGCCGGTCGTCCACGTACCAGCGCAGGGCGTTGGGCGAGGCGGAGCGGTCCCACTCGAAACGGTACGTGTGGAACGCGGACTGGCAGCTCGCGCCGGGGCAGGTGCGGCTGGCGCCGAGGCCGCTGGTCTCGTTGCACGGCCCGCCGGGGTTCACTCCGCAGTGGAGCACGCCCCAGACGGAGTTGAGGCCGTTGACGTTCTCCATGATGTCGAACTCGCCGATGCCGGGCCAGTTCCAGTAGTTGCCCCGGTACGGTGCGCCGAGCGCCCAGAACGCGGGCCAGTAGCCCAGTGCCGCGTCCCCGGTCACATTGGGCATCTGGATCCGGCCCTCGATGCGCAGGGTGCCGCCGGCCGGGGCCTTGAAGTCGGCGCGGTGGGTCTCGATCCGCGCGGAGGTCCAGTTGCCCGCGCCGTCGCGAAGCGGGGTGATGCGCAGATTGCCGCCGCCGTCGAGGCTGACGTTGTCCGGGTTGTTCGTGTAGTTCTGGATCTCGCCGGTGCCCCAGTTGGCGGGGCCGCCCGGATAGCCGTGGCCGGTGTCGATCTGCCAGTTCGCGGAGGAGGGCAGGGACCGGTTCGGACCGGTGAAGTCGTCGCTCCACTGGAGGTTCCAGTCCGGCGCGGGGGGTACCGCGCCGCTGGCCGGGCTCGCGGGACCGAGGGCGAGGAGCCCGGTCAGGGCGACGGCGAGGGCCGTGAGCGCGGTGATGAGTGGGGTACGGGAGAGTCTGCTGATGCGGCTCGTGCTCAAGGAAGACCTCCGGGAGGGGGTGGTGCCGGAAGTGGTTGAGAGCGCTCTCAGGATGTTTTGTAGATGGAGGCACCGCGGTCGTCAATGCCTTGCGCGCGTTGACTTCCTGAATGCACACGGCACTTGGGGGCCGGACCCGTCCCGCCACTGGACGCGCCGCGCTCCGCCGCCCCCGCCCGGCGGGGACCGGACGGACCGTGGCCGGCCCGGCTTCCCGGGACCGGGCGGGGGCTCAGTAGTTCTGCCACTCGTGCTGGGTGTACTCCAGCACCGCGGGATCCATCAGCGTGCTCGCCCGCACCTTCTGCGGGCGGCGGTCCAGCGGGAAGACCGTCGCGGCCCGCAGGACCGCGTCGTCCAGGAAGCGCAGGCGCGGGGCGTCCCCGGCCAGGCGCAGGGCCGGCGCCGCGCCCTCCCTGCCGGGAACGGCCAGGACGTAACCCCAGTTGCCGAAGCTGGGCACGTCCACCTGGTACTCGGTGGTGCGGTAGCCGGCCGCGCCGATCGTCGTGGCGACGGACCAGAAGGACTTCGGGGCGAAGAAGGGGGACCCGGCCTGCACCACGACCTGGCTGCCGGGCTTCAGCACCTTCCCCAGCAGGTGGTAGAACTCGACCGAGTAGAGCTTGGCCAGCGCCGCCGTGTCCGGGTCGGGGAAGTCGACGACGACCGTGTCGAAACGCTCCGTCGCGTCCCGCAGCCAGTTGAAGGCGTCGGCGTTGACGGCGGTGACCCGCGGGTCCGCGAGGGCGTGGCCGTTGAGTTCGCTGAGCGGCTCGAAGCCGCGGGCCAGCCGGGTCATCGCCGGGTCCAGATCGACCAGTGTCACCTTCCCGACCCGGTCGTAGCGCAGCACCTCCCGCAGGGCCAGCGCGTCCCCGCCGCCGAGGATCAGTACGGACGCGTGACGCCCCGACATGGCCGGGTGCACCAGGGCCTCGTGGTAGCGGTACTCGTCGACGGAGGAGAACTGCAGGTCGCCGTTGAGGAAGAGCCGGGTGTCGGGCTCCCCGGTGAAGGCGGTGGACCGGGTGACGACGATGTCCTGGTACGGGGTCGTCTCGGCGTGGATGATCGGGTCGCGGTAGAGCTGCTGCCGCGCGGTGACCTCGATGTCGTCGGCCAGCACGTACACCGTGCCGAGCACGGCCAGGACCGCGGCGACCACGACCAGCAGTCCGGTGCGCACCGCGCGGCGGGTCTGCCGGCGGAAGATCCACAGCACCACCACGACCCCGGCCAGGGCATTGACCGCCCCCACCACCAGGGCGCCCTTGAGCTGGCCGAACGTCGGCAGGAGCAGCAGGGGGAAGCACAGACCGCCGATGAGGGCACCGATGTAGTCGACGGCGAACATGTCGGCGACGGCGCTGCCGGCCTCCTGGCGGCGGATGCGCTGCAGCAGGGTCATCAGCAGCGGGATCTCGGCCCCGATGAGGAGGCCGACGACGAACGAGACGACCACCATGGCCGGCATGTAGATGCGCAGCCAGGCGAAGCACAGGTAGAGGACGAGCACCGACAGGCCGCCGACGAGCGCCAGCAGTGCCTCGACGGCGGCGAACGCGCCGACGGCCCGGCGCTGCAGTGGTTTGGCCGCCAGCGATCCCACGCCCATCGCGAAGACCATGACCGAGATGACCACCGAGGTCTGCATCACGGAGTTGCCGATGAGGTAACTGCCCAGCGCCGTCAGGGCCAGCTCGTACACCAGGCCGCAGGCCGCGCAGAGGAACACCGAGAACAGCAGCAGCACCCGTGCGCCCCGGGACCGGACGGGGGACCCGGATGCGGCGGTGGGTTCGTGTGAGTCGGTGCGGTCCTGCACGGTGGTGCTCACGGGGTGGTCAGGAGACCGCGGCGCCGACCATGAAGGCCGTGCCGAGGTACATCGCGGCCTGCACCCAGGCGGCCGGGTGCGGGCGGCCGTCGCTGTCGTCGAGCACGGTGGCGCCGAGGCGGCCCGGTGTCAGCAGGCCGACGACGCAGGCCACGAGGGTCATCACGACGACTCCGGCGAGGCCGTACAGCAACGTGCTGAACAGCCCCAGACCCAGGCCCTGTTCGGACTCGCTGGCCCGGATGGACTCGTCGATGATGAGGCCGATGGCCACGGTCTGCCCGGCGAGGAGGACCGCGGCGCCGCGGTTGCGCTCCGTCCACACCACGTGTACGAGCTTGCCGGGGGTCACCAGGTCGAGCGCGATGAAGCCCACGGCCATCACGATGAAGCCGGTCAGGCCGTAGAGCAGGGCGGTGCCTGCCGACTCGAGGATCTCTGCCACGGGGGTGCCTTTCGGGGACGTCGTCGGTATGGGGGCGGGCGGATCGCGGGGGACTACTTGCCGGAGCCGGGGCCGCCGCCGCGGAACGCGTCGGTCCCGGGGTCCGGCCAGACGTTGCCGATACGGGACTTCCAGCGCTTGTGGCCGGTGCGGTAGTCGTCGATCTCGATCCGGCTGCCCCGGAGGTGCGGGCTGATGGCGACGATGTCGTTCCGGTACCGCAGGAAGACCATGTCGCCGTCGGCGACGCGGTCCATGGCCGCGGTGTGCCCGTGTATCTCGTCACCGACCCTGGAGACCCGGTCCGACGGGTCGGTGTAGCCGGGGCCGCTGCCGCCGTACTGCTGCCGGATCCAGGAGGACGGGGCGGCGTTGCCGTCGTCGTCCGGCTCGTCGGAGCACGCGGTGAGGGCGGCCATGGCGAGCATCGTCGCGGTGAGGAGTCGGGCGGTCTTCAACGGGCCTCCAGCCGGGTCTGCGTCGCCACGATCTGGCGGCTCTGCGGATAGGTGTGCCAAGTGCGCCAGCGCAGCCCGGTTCCGTGGGGCTCGACGGTCAGCGCCGTGACGGCGTCCGGGGAGCCGGGGAAGACCCCGCAGAGCGACCGCGGGTCACTCTCGCAACGGGCACGCACGGCCGCCACCCGCTCGGTGAACCCCGCGGCGGTGCAGTGCAGCACGCGGGCGCCGAAGTGGTAGCGCCAGTCGTCGAACTCGTGCGTCGTGGAGTCGGGCAGCCCGCCCTCGACGCCGGGCAGGCAGGCCACCGTCTCCCGGACCGGACCGGCGAGGACCTGGTGCGAGGCACCGAGCAACCGCAGCTGTACGTCGACTCCGGCGAGGGTGACGTCGCGTACGGCGAGCGCCGGGTGCTCCGGCCGGCCCAGTGTGAAGGACAACTGGTCGGCCCCGGTGTCCAGATAGGGGGTCGTGAGGGGTATACCGGTCATGCGCCGCCGCCGGCGCGGATCTCACGGGCCGTCGCGACACGGCCCGGCCACGGCACGGCCGCCGCGACGCGGGCGGCACCGCCGGCGCCGACGGCGCCGGCCTCGGCGGGCACGGGCTTCACGAACGATCCCCAGGGCTTCGGTACGGGCATGGAGCGCGCCGAGTATGGCACAGCGTTCGGGCGCCGGTTCGGGCGGTTCGTTCACCTCGCTCGCCGCGCGTCGGGTGTCGGCCCGGTCCGGTCGCGGTGTCGGGCCACTGTGTCCCCGGGCAACAAAAAACCCGGTCCGTATTTGACGGTCCGGGTATTTCTCCGCGTATATTGAATAGTTCCGTGTTCAGCTGCGAGTTAAAACACGGAGAACTTCAATAAACGTACTGTAGCGCGTCAGGAGCTGAATTGTCAACCGAGGAAATGCGGCAGGAACAACAATTCGTCTCCCTCGCCCATGAGCGGCTCGATCAGCTGAGGGGGGAGGCCGAGGCCGCGGTGCGCGCCACGATGGCGCAGGTCAGCACGGGCCGGCAGGCACGCGTGGAGCGCGACATCGAGGTGGCCGAGCACTCGGCCTCGATCGCCGCGCTGAATGCCGCCGACTCCGGTCTCTGTTTCGGACGTATCGACCGGCGCGACGGAGTGACGTACCACATCGGGCGAACGGGAATCCGCAGGGACGACGCCGAGCGAACGCCGTTGCTGATCGACTGGCGGGCGCCCGTCGCGCGCCCGTTCTATCTCGCGACCGGTTACGAACCGCTCGGGCTGCGCAGGCGCAGGCACATCACCACCGAGGGCCGCACCGTCACCGCGCTGCACGACGAGATCATGGACCTCGCCGATCCGACCCGTACCGGCCACGAGTCGCACGACGCCGACGAGGTGCTGCTCGCCGCCCTCAACAGCGCCCGCACCGGGCGGATGGCGGACATCGTCTCCACGATCCAGGCCGAACAGGACCACATCATCCGCGCCCCGCAGCGCGGGGTGCTGGTCGTCGAGGGCGGTCCCGGCACCGGCAAGACCGCCGTCGCGCTGCACCGCGCCGCGTACCTCCTGTACGCCCACCGGGAGCAGCTCGCCAAGCGGGCCGTGCTGATCGTCGGGCCCAACCCGGCGTTCCTCGGCTACATCGGCGAGGTGCTGCCGTCCCTCGGCGAGACCGGGGTCCTGCTCTCGACCGTCGGGGAGCTGTACCCGGGCGTACGCGCCACCGGCACCGACAGTCCCGCCGCCGCGGCCGTGAAGGGCCGCGCGGACATGGCGGACGTGCTCGCCGCGGCCGTACGGGAGCGGCAGCAGGTGCCCGAGAAGGGCGAGCCCATCGTCATCGCCCACGACGACGGCGAGCTGGTCCTCGACTGGGACATCGCCGTGGAGGCACGGCACAAGGCCCGCGAGACCGGGCTGCCGCACAACCTCGCCCGGCCCTACTTCGCCTTCCGCATCATCGACGACCTCACCACCCAGCTCGCCGACCGCATCGGCGAGGACCCGTACGGCGGCCCCAACTTCCTCGGCCCCGACGACATCGCCCAGCTCGGCAAGGCCGTCGCCGCCAGCGCCGAGGTGCACGCCGCGATCGCCTCGCTCTGGCCGCCGCTCACCCCCGAGGAGTTCCTCGCCGACTACCTCGCGGACCCCACGCACCCCGACGAGGCCGACGCGGACCTGATCAGACGTTCCGGCGGACCGTGGACCCCCGCCGACGTGCCGCTCCTCGACGAGGCGGCGGAGCTCCTCGGCGAGGACGACTCCGCGGCCCGCGCCGCCGCCGAGGCCGAGCGTGCCCGCCAGATCGCCTACGCGCAGGGCGTGCTGGACGTCTCGTACGCCTCCCGCACCTACGAGTTCGAGGACAAGGAGGACGTCGACGCCGACGCCTCCGAGGTGCTGGCCGCCCATGACGTCATCGACGCGGAGCGGATGGCGGAGCGGCAGGAGGAGGCCGACCACCGCAGCGCCGCCGAGCGGGCCGCCGCCGACCGGACCTGGGCGTTCGGGCACATCATCGTCGACGAGGCCCAGGAGCTGTCGGCCATGGCCTGGCGGCTGTTGATGCGCCGCTGCCCGACCCGCTCGATGACCCTCGTCGGCGACCCGGCCCAGACCGGCGACCCGGCGGGTTGCGACTCCTGGGAGCGGATCCTCGCCCCGTACGTCGAGGACCGCTGGCAGCTGGCGCGGCTCGGCGTCAACTACCGTACGCCCGCCGAGATCATGGAGTACGCGGCGGAGCGGCGCAGGAGCACCGACCCGGAATTCACCCCACCGCGCTCCATCCGGTCCACCGGCATCGCCCCCTGGGAGCGCACCCTGGACCTCGCCGACGTGGCGGCCCTCGCCGCCGCCGAGGCGCCGGAGGAGGGCCGGCTCGCCGTCATCGCCCCGCGCGAGCTGCACGCGGGGCTCACCGGGCTCGGGGGCGACGGGCCGCTCGACCTCTCCCGGCCCGTCGTCCTGCTCGACCCCCGCCAGGCCAAGGGCCTGGAGTTCGACACGGTGGTGGTGGTCGCGCCCGAGCGGATGCTCCCCAACGATCTCTATGTGGCGCTGACGAGGGCCACCCAGCGGCTCGGGGTCGTCACACCGGCCTCAGCCACACCGTCGCCAGCGGCGGCAGGGTGAGCTGCACGCTGGTGCGGTGGCCGTGGGCGGCCACGGACTCGGGCTTGACCGGGTCGTCGTTGCGGACGTCCCCGCCGCCGTACCGTGCCGCGTCGGTGTTCAGCACCTCCGCCCAGGCGGGCACGGACGGCGGCACACCGAGCCGGTACTCGTGGCGCACCACCGGTGAGAAGTTGGAGACGGCGAGCAGCGGGGCACCGTCGGCGTCGTAGCGCAGGAACGCGAAGACGTTGTCGTCGGCGGCCCCGCCGTCCACCCAGGAGAAGCCCTCGGGGACGGTGTCCCGCTGCCACAGTGCCGGAGTGGCCGCGTAGACCCTGTTCAGCTCGCGCACCAGGTCCCGCACTCCCCGGTGGTCGCCCTCGGCCGAGTAGGAGGGGTCCAGCAGCCACCAGTCCGGCCCGTGCCCCTCGGACCACTCCGCGCCCTGGGCGAACTCCTGTCCCATGAAGAGCAGTTGCTTGCCCGGATGGGCCCACATGAAGCCGAGGTACGCCCGGTGGTTGGCGCGCTGCTGCCACCAGTCGCCGGGCATCTTCGACACCAGGGCGCGCTTGCCGTGCACGACCTCGTCGTGCGAGATCGGCAGCACGTAGTTCTCGCTGTAGGCGTACACCATCGAGAACGTCATTTCGTTGTGGTGGAACTTGCGGTGCACCGGCTCGTGTTCGACGTAGCCGAGCGAGTCGTGCATCCAGCCCATGTTCCACTTCAGACCGAAGCCGAGCCCGCCGAAGCCCGCCGGCCCGACGTGGTGCGTGGCCCGGGTCACGCCGTCCCAGGCGGTGGACTCCTCGGCGATGGTCACCACACCGGGGCAGCGCCGGTAGACGGTGGCGTTCATCTCCTGGAGGAAGGCGACGGCGTCGAGGTTCTCCCGGCCGCCGTGCTCGTTCGGGCTCCATTCGCCGTGCTCGCGCGAGTAGTCCAGGTACAGCATCGAGGCGACCGCGTCGACCCGCAGTCCGTCGATGTGGAACTCCTCGCACCAGTACACGGCGTTGGCGACGAGGAAGTTGCGCACCTCCTTGCGCCCGTAGTCGAACTCGAGGGTGCCCCAGTCGGGGTGCGCGGCGCGGGCCGGGTCGGAGTGCTCGTACAGCGGGCGGCCGTCGAACTCCGCCAGTGCCCAGTCGTCCCGGGGGAAGTGCGCCGGCACCCAGTCCATGACGACCCCGATGCCGGCGCGGTGGAGCGCGTCGACCAGGTGGCGGAAGTCGTCCGGGGTCCCCATCCGTGCCGTGGGCGCGTAGAAGCCGGTCACCTGGTAGCCCCAGGAGCCGCCGAAGGGGTGCTCCGCCACCGGCATGAGCTCGACGTGGGTGAAGCCCAGGTCCTTGACGTAGGCGGGCAGCTGGTCGGCCAGCTGTCGGTAGGTGAGCCCCGGGCGCCAGGAGGGCAGATGCACCTCGTACACGGAGAACGGGGCCTCGTGGACCGGCCGGGCGCCGCGGTTCGCCATCCACGCCTCGTCGTGCCAGACGTGGTGGGACTCGGTGACGACGGACGCGTTCGCCGGCGGCACCTCGGTGCGGCGCGCCATCGGATCGGCCCTGAGCGTGCGGGAGCCGTCGGGCCGGGTGATCTCGAACTTGTAGAGCGCGCCCTCACCCACACCGGGCGCGAACAGTTCCCACACCCCGCAGGCGCCCAGCGAACGCATGGCCCAGGCCGTGCCGTCCCAGTAGTTGAAGTCCCCCACGACCCTGACCCCGCGGGCGTTGGGCGCCCAGACCGTGAAGCGGGTGCCCGTGACGCCCTGGTGCGTCATCGGCCGGGCACCGAGGGCGTGCCAGAGCTCCTCGTGCCGTCCCTCGCCGATCAGATGCAGATCGAGATCGCCCAGCGCGGGGAGGAAGCGGTACGGGTCCGCGAACTCGACGACCGTGTCCTCGTACCCGACCTGGAGCGCGTACTCCGGGACCTTCCGCAGGGGCAGCAGCGCCGAGAAGAATCCGTCGCCGTCGTCGTGCAGCTCGGCGCGCAGCCCCTTGGCCAGGACCGTCACCGACTCCGCGTAGGGCCGCAGCACCCGGAAGGCCACCCCGCCGCGGACCAGGTGCGCCCCCAGCTGGGAGTGCGGATCGTGGTGCGCGCCGGCGAGCAGCCGTTCCCGGTCGGATGCGTCGAGCGGTTTGGCGGGGCGTACGCCATTGCGGGGAGTCACGGGGACGGCCTCCTTGTGCTCAGGGGGAAGGCGGGGCCGGGGGCGGCCCAGCTGTGGGGTGACGCGGCGTCAGCCCGCCGGGCCGGCCAGCCGCTGGATGGCGGACATGGGGACGGGCAGCCAGTCCGGCCGGTGACGGGCCTCGTACACGACCTCGTACACGGCCTTGTCCGTCTCGTAGGCGCGCAGCAGTTCCGCCTCGGCGCGAGGGTCGGAGCCGGACGCGTCGGCGTAGCCCTCGCAGTACGCGGCACGGCAGCGCGCCGCCCAGGCCGGGTTCCAGGGGCGGTGGGAGCGGGCCGCGTAGTCGAAGGAACGCAGTATCCCGGCGATGTCGCGCACCGGGGGCTGCACCCGGCGGCGCTCGTCGAGCGGGCGGGCCGGCTCCCCCTCGAAGTCGATGACGGACCAACACCCGTCGGGTGTGCGGAGGGCCTGGCCGAGGTGGAGGTCGCCGTGGATGCGCTGGGCCCTGCCGTCGCCGTCGAAGGTCGCGCCGGCGATCGCGTCGAAGGCGGCGCGCAGCCCGCGGACGTACGGCAGCAGCGCGGGCACGGCCCGGAGCGCCGCGTCCAGGCGCTCGTTCATCGCCGTCGCCAGGTGCTCGGTCTGGGGCCCGCTCAGTGAGACGGTCGGCAGCGCCGCGGCGAGCGCGGTGTGCACCTCCGCGGTGGTCCGGCCCAGTGCCTGTGCCTCCTCGGTGAAGTCGTCGCCCTCGGCGAGCGCCTTGAGCGCCAGCTGCCAGCCGTCCTGGGAGCCGCGCAGAAACGGCTGGAGGACCCCCAGGGTGCAGGGCTCGGGCGTGTCCGACTCGAACCAGGCGACGGGCGCGGGCACCCGGTCGCAGCCCGCCCGGGCGAGCGCGAGAGGCAGTTCCAGATCGGGGTTGATCCCCGGGTACACCCGGCGGAAGATCTTGAGGATGTACGAATCCCCGTACACCAGCGACGAGTTGGACTGTTCGGCGTCGAGCACGTGGGCCGGGAGCCCGCCCGGGACGGGAGCCGCCCGGTCGAAACGGAGCGGGCCGAACCGGCCGGGCCTGCGGAGCCGCTCCAGCAGCAGCCCGGCGAGCCGGGGGTCGTGCAGGCCCTCGTAGACGGTCCGGCCGGCGAGCGGCCCCTCGTCCACGCGGCCGATCATGGCCGGGGCGAGGTACGGCGGCAGTGCGGTGCGTACGCCGAGCAGCAGCTGGTAGCAGTCGCCACCGGTTCCGGGGTCGCGCTTCCCGGCCGGGGTCCGGCCGACGGCGGCCCTGGAGCCCACGGTCTGGCCGGGCTGCCTGACGCGCAGCAGCAGGTGCAGCAGTCCGGGGCCGGCCGAGTCGACCGGCAGCAGTTCGACCGCCGCCACCAGCGCGAAGCCGGTGACCGGGCGCCCCTTTCCCGCGAACCACCGCTGCCTGGGCAGCCACTCGCGCAGCAGGGGCGAGAGCGAAGGCAGCAGGGCGACGGGGGTCCGGGTGGATGCAGCCTCCGACATGGCATCGCGTCCTTTCCCCGGGCACACCACAGGTTGCGAAGAGTGTCCCGGATTGCGGCAAATAATAGCTGTCCGGGCTGTGCGTGGGGGTCCCCCCGCCGCAGGCAGGGGGAGTGTCGGCGGAGGATGGTCCGTACGGACTCGGACCCGATCTCGATATGAGGGGAATCGTGCCCCGTGCGGGACGGCCCAACCGCCCCGCACACGACATGGCATGTGCCGGAATCACACGCCCTTGGGCGCGCGGGCCTTGCGCGAGGCCGCCTTCACCGCGGTCTCCGCGACCACCGGCTCCTTGCGCAGCCGGAACCAGTAGAAGCCGTGCCCGGCCAGCGTCAGGAGGTACGGCCACTCGCCGATCGCCGGGAAGCGGACACCGCCGATCAGCTCCACCGGATGGCGGCCGTTGTACCGGCGCAGGTCCAGTTCGGTGGGCTGGGCGAACCGTGAGAAGTTGTTCACGCACAGGACCAGGTCGTCCGAGCCGTCCTCGGTCGCGGGGGCCTCCCGCAGGTACGCCAGCACGGCCGGGTTCGACGACGGGAGTTCGGTGAAGGTGCCGAGGCCGAAGGCGCGGTTCTGCTTCCTGATCTCGATCATCCGCCGGGTCCAGTGCAGCAGCGACGAGGGCGACGCCATGGACGCCTCGACATTGGTGACCTGGTAGCCGTAGACCGGGTCCATGATGGTCGGCAGATAGAGTCGGCCGGGATCGCAGGACGAGAAACCGGCGTTGCGGTCCGGGGTCCACTGCATCGGCGTGCGCACCGCGTCCCGGTCGCCCAGCCAGATGTTGTCGCCCATCCCGATCTCGTCGCCGTAGTAGAGGATCGGTGAGCCGGGCAGGGACAGCAGCAGCGCCGTGAACAGCTCGATCTGGTTCCGGTCGTTGTCGAGCAGCGGGGCCAGCCGGCGCCGGATGCCGATGTTGGCGCGCATCCGCGGGTCCTTGGCGTACTCCGCGTACATGTAGTCGCGCTCCTCGTCGGTGACCATCTCCAGGGTCAGCTCGTCGTGGTTGCGCAGGAAGATGCCCCACTGGCAGTTCTTCGGGATCGCCGGGGTCTTGGCGAGGATCTCGGAGACCGGGTAGCGGGACTCCCTCCGCACGGCCATGAAGATGCGCGGCATCACCGGGAAGTGGAAGGCCATGTGGCACTCGTCGCCGCCCGCAGGGAAGTCCCCGAAGTAGTCGACGACGTCCTCGGGCCACTGGTTGGCCTCGGCCAGCAGTACCGTGTCCGGGTAGTGGGCGTCGATCTCCTTGCGGACCCGCTTGAGGAAGGAGTGGGTGGCCGGGAGGTTCTCGCAGTTGGTGCCCTCCTCCTGGTACAGGTACGGCACGGCGTCGAGCCGGAAGCCGTCGATGCCGAGGTCCAGCCAGAAGCGCAGCGCGGAGATGATCTCCTCCTGCACCGCGGGGTTCTCGTAGTTGAGGTCGGGCTGGTGGGAGAAGAAGCGGTGCCAGTAGTACTGCTTGCGGACCGGGTCGAAGGTCCAGTTGGAGGTCTCCGTGTCGACGAAGATGATCCGGGCGTCCTGGAACTGCTTGTCGTCGTCGGCCCAGACGTAGTAGTCGCCGTACGGTCCCTCCGGGTTGCCGCGGGACTCCTGGAACCACGGGTGCTGGTCGCTCGTGTGGTTCATGACGAAGTCGATGATGACCCGCATCCCGCGCTGGTGCGCGGCGTCGACGAACTCGACGAAGTCGGCGAGGTCGCCGAACTCCGGCAGCACCGAGGTGTAGTCGGCGACGTCGTAACCCCCGTCGCGGAGCGGGGACTTGAAGAAAGGCGGCAGCCACAGGCAGTCGACGCCGAGCCACTGCAGGTAGTCCAGTTTGGCGGTGAGGCCCTTGAGGTCGCCGATGCCGTCGCCGTTGCTGTCCTGGAAGGTGCGGACGAGTACTTCGTAGAACACCGCGCGTTTGAACCAGTCGGGGTCCCGGTCCTTGGCGGGGGTGTCCTCGAAGGTGTCGTGGACGGGCTCATTGACGATCATGATGTGGGTGACCCTCCGGTCGGCGGGGACGGTCGCAGGACGACGATGTGCGCAGGCGTGACGCCCGGCTCGAGGCGCACATAGTTGGCCCTGCCCCAGTGATAGGTCTCGCCGGTGAGCTCGTCGCGCACCGGTACGGTCTCGTGCCGGTCGAGGCCGAGTTCCGGCATGTCAAACGAGACCGTCGCCTCCTGGGTGTGGTGGGGGTCGAGATTGACGACCACCAGAACGGTGTTCGAACCCGTTCGCTTGCTGTAGACGATCACGGAGTCGTTGTCGGCGTGGTGGAAGCGGAGGTTCCGGAGCTGCTGCAGAGCCGGATGGCGCCGCCTGATCCGGTTGAGCGTCGTCACCAGCGGGGCGATGCTGCGTCCCTCCCGCTCCGCCGACTCCCAGTCCCGTGGCAGCAGTTGGTACTTCTCCGAGTCCAGGTACTCCTCACTGCCCGGCCGCAGCGGGGTGTTCTCGCACAGCTCGTACCCCGCGTACATCCCCCAGGTGGGGGAGAGGGTCGCGGCGAGCACCGCGCGCACCTCGAACGCCGGCCGCCCTCCCTCCTGGAGGTACGCGTGCAGGATGTCCGGGGTGTTCACGAAGAAGTTGGGTCGCATGCAGGCCGCCGCCTCGCCCGACAGCTCCGTCAGGTACTCGGTCAGCTCCTGCTTGGTGTTGCGCCAGGTGAAGTACGTGTACGACTGCTGGAAGCCGATCGCGCCGAGCGTGCGCATCATCGCCGGGCGGGTGAACGCCTCCGCGAGGAATACCACGTCCGGGTCCGTACGGTTGATCTCGCCGATGACCCTCTCCCAGAAGACCACCGGCTTGGTGTGCGGATTGTCGACGCGGAAGATCCGCACCCCGTGTGCCATCCAGTGGCGCAGCACCCGCACGGTCTCCTCGACCAGCCCCTTCATGTCCCGGTCGAAGGCGATGGGGTAGATGTCCTGGTACTTCTTCGGCGGGTTCTCCGCGTAGGCGATGCTGCCGTCCGCCCGGTGGTGGAACCACTCGGGGTGCTCGGTCACCCACGGGTGGTCGGGGGAGCACTGCAGGGCGAAGTCCAGGGCGACCTCCATCCGCAGGTCCCGGGCGCAGCGCACGAACGCGTCGAAGTCCTCGAGCGTGCCGAGGTCCGGGTGGACCGCGTCGTGCCCGCCCTCGGCCGAGCCGATCGCCCAGGGCACTCCGACGTCGTGGCGGCCGGCCTGGAGCGTGTTGTTCGGGCCCTTCCGGAAGGTGCTGCCGATGGGGTGGACGGGCGGCAGGTACACGACGTCGAAGCCCATCGCGGCGACGGCCGGCAGTCGCCGTGCCGCCGTCCGGAAGGTGCCGGAGACGAGTCTGCCGCGCTTGACCCGGGCGCCCTCGGAGCGCGGGAAGAGCTCGTACCAGGAGCCGAACAGCGCGCGGGTGCGTTCCACCCGGAGGGGCAACGGGGCCGAGGCGGTGACCAGTTCGCGCAGCGGATGGCGGGCGAGCGCGGCGAGCGCGTCCGGGGCGAGCGCCGCCTCCAGCCGCTCGCGGTCCGGCCGGTCCTTGTCGCGCAGGCCGTCGGCGGCGGCGAGCACGGCCTCCCGGCCCGCCTTCTTGGGGACGCCGGCGGCGGCGCGTTCGTAGAGCTCCGCGCCCTCGGCGAGGACCAGGGCGACGTCGATCCCGGCCGGAACCTTGATGCGGGCGTGGTGCCGCCAGGTGGCCAGCGGATCGCTCCACCCCTCGACGCTGTAGGTCCACCGCCCCTCGGCGTCCGGCGTGACCTCGGCGCCCCAGCGGTCGGTGCCGGGGGCGAGTTCGCGCATCGGGGTCCAGGGGCCCGGCCGGCCGCCGGGGTCCCGCAGGACGACGTTGGCGGCCACCGCGTCGTGCCCTTCGCGGAACACGGTGGCGGTGATCTGGAACGTTTCGCCGACCGTCGATTTCGCGGGCCTTCGGCCGCAGTCGACGAGGGGGCGTACGTCCAGCACGGGAATGCGGCCAATCAGCGGGTTCACGGCATCACCTGGGGGCTGTGCGGGCTCGGCGGGTCGAACGGGCGGTCCCTCTTCACGGGGGGCGGGTGTTCTTTGTAACTGCTCCGTTGACGACTGGCGGGCTGCGGGCATGGCCGCTCCTGTCCGCGTTCACTCGAATGGAAGGGTCGCGAGTGCGCTCCGGTGCTACCGGGGGAGCCTTCCCATGCGCTTCGGGTCGGCAATCCGGTGGTCCGTTAACTACTAGGGCGTAGGTCGCGGCACAAGGTCGCGGCCGTCCGGAGGGCGGTGCGCGGCCGCCTCCGGAACGGTTCCGGGCGTGCGGAGAGCGACCGTAATGAACATTCGAAGTCAACTTCGGTCATCTTCTTACCGTGTTGAGTTCAGTAATTCCTGATTACTAATCGAGAATCGATCGCATACGGTTCTTTTTGGCCAATCGCCCGGGTCGCCGGAATGATCGCGGAACGCGCCGGCCGACTTTTGTTGAAAGGTTGCGAAAAAAGCTGCGTCCCCCTCCACCGGATGATTACTGTGAAGCCTCATCCGGAGTGGGCACTCCGGGTTCCGACGATCAGTCATGCGTGCACCCTCACCTGGGCACATCCATGCCTGAACCACGTGCGAAACACCGCGGTGGCCGGCCGTTCCCAGCACATGCCGGCGACCGCATCGGGGGGTGGGGGACAGTGCACCCGGACCATGCGGGAACCGGCCTCGACGGCGAACTCCGCGCCGCGCTCCGCGCCGCCGACGTCCTGGAAGGCGGACCCGCGGCGCGCGCCGGCCGGCGGGCCGCCGAGACGCCGCCGGCCCCGGACCACCGCGGAGTGGCCCATCTGATACCCGGCACCGACACCCCTTCCGCGCCGCGTGCGTGGAAGCGTGCCTGGCGCGACGTCCTCGCCGGGGAGAGCGCCCGCACCACCCGGTCGGGCCTCGGCTGGGCGCTCACCTCCCTCGCAGGCGGGCGGTTCGCCGCGCTGGACGTCCTGGAGATCGGCTGCGAGCGGCTGCGGCTGAGCCGGGTGGCCTACGGCAGCGACGGCCGCGGCCCCTCGACCCGGTCGCTCGCCGACTCGGCCTGGGCCGACCTCACGGCCGAGGCCACCGACCGTCCCTCCCCGGCTCTCCCCGAACGGCTGCGCCGGCTCTTCCTCCTCGCCGGAGGAACGGGCCCCGCCGCCGCGGACGTCACGGGCTCCCTCGGCCGGGCACTGCGGACCTTCGTGCGCGGGACCCCGCTCGGCGCGGATCCGCTCCTGGTCGTCGTCCGGGCCGCCGGCTGGCGGCCCGTGGAGCAGGCGGCCGACGCCCTGTGCCCGGAGGCGGCCCCGGCCCTGCGGCTGCGGTTGCCCGCGCACTGGCCCGCCGACCCCGGCGACCTCACCGACGCGCTCCCGCTGCGCCGTGCCCTCTGGCTGGCCGCCGCCGACATCGACGGCACGTCGGGCACGGTCGGACTCGTACGGCGCCCCCTCTTCCCGGCCGGCAGCCGCACCGGCGACCCGGCCGGCGGCGATCCCGGAGCCGTCGTACGGGTCCCGGTCGCCGCGCCGCCGGACGGAGCCACCACGGGGGCGAGCGCCGCCGTCGTCGTCTCCGCCGGCCCCGGCGACCCCCCCTCGCGATGGCTCCCGGTGCGGGCCGACCGCCTCGAACTCCCGCCCGGTTCCCGCGCGGCGCTCCACTACCGGCTGCGCGGGCCCGACCGGGTCGACCTCGCGTACGACGGGCACCACGAACCGGAGACCGCGCCCTGGACGGACCTGGCGCACTCCATGCCCCGGCGGCTCTCCCGGCCCCGCCCCGTGGACCTCGTACTCGCCGTGGAGGTCGCCGGCCCTCAGGCGGGCGGCGGCACGGCCGTCGAGGAACGCTTGCAGGAAGCGGCGACGGTCGTGGCCGCCGTAGGGCACGCCGTGGGCGGCGGCGACACGCTCCGCGTCGGGCTCATCGGCTACCGCGACCACGCCCCGCTCGACCGCCCGAACGACAGCGACCCCATCGTCCACCGGCTCGGCATGACGACCGCGCAGGCCGCCGAGCGGGCACTGGCGGGCTGGCACCACAGCGCGCTGCGGCACGACTTCGCGACCGGGCTGGAGCACGTACCGCACGAACTCGCCGCCCGCCGGCACCTGTGGCGGCCGGACAGCCACCGGGTCCTCCTCGTGGTCGGCTCCCGGCCGCCGCATCCGCGCACCGCACCTCCGCAGGTGCTGCGGCGCAGCGCCGCGGTGCGCATCTGCCCCGACCGGGTCGAGTGGGAGGCGGCGCTGGACGAGGCCCGCCACTACGACGGCGTCTCCTGCGTGGCGGTCGTGGACGAGCCCGCGTGGATGGACCACCTCGAGGGCGAACCACATCTCGCGCGGTGGGCCGACCGGGCGTGGGACCTCTTCGGCGCCGACGGCCGGTTCACCGCGGGCCACGACCCGCAGCGCGTCGCCTCCGCCGTGACGGCACCGGCGCTCTGCCTCCCCGAGGACGGCGCACCCATCCGTCTGGTCGTCCCCGACGGAGCGAGCGGGGAGTGGCTGCACGAGGCGGCCGGCTGAGGACCGCGGCAACGCGAACCGTGTGCCCGTCGGGCGCACGGATCGGACAACGACCGTGCGGCGGACGTCTCTCCGCCGCCACGACAGGGGGAGCACCACCATGACCGAGGACGACAAGCGCCCCGAGAGCACGCCGAAGGACGGAAAGCAGGACCGAAGGGACGACCGGGCCGCGGAGGGGCCGTTCGCCGTCTGGGATCCGTCCACACTGGTCGGGGGCCGGGCCGCACTGCCGCCGGTGCCCCCGCCCGCCCGGCCCGCACCGTCGAACGGCACCGCGCCCGGGGGCCCGGCCGCTCCCTCGCCTCCGGGGCCCCGCGACGAGAAGGCACGGACCTCCGGCGCATCGCCCGCGGACGCCGGCCGGCCGGCCGAGCCCGGCAGCTTCGCGGAGAGGTTCGGCGGCCCCGAAGTCCTCGACAAGTCCGCCAGGCCCACCAGGACCGACAAGCCGGACAAGCCCGCGAAGCCCGAGCGGAAGACGGCGGCCGCCGACAAGGCGGCCCCCGGGGACGAGGAGCGCAGGGAACCCGAGGGCCCGGCCTCGGCACCGGAGTCGACCATCACCCTCTGGGGCGGCATGGGCAGCGGGAAGTCCACTCTGCTGGCGGCGCTGTCCCGGGCGGTGCAGGACCCCATGTACGGCAGGTGGAGCATGTGGCCGGAGGACCACGCGTCCAAGAAGTTCCTCAGCGATCTCGCGCACATCCTCTACCGCGACCGCACGTTCCCGATGGCCACGCTGACCGAGCAGCGCCCGGTGCGCTTCACGCTCGCCGGGGACCTCACCGGCACCCGGTTCTCCCGCGCCGGCCGCAGGCGCTGGCGGCGTGGCGCCGACCGCGGCCGCGATCTGACGGAGTTCAAGGTCACCCTCCGCGACCTGCCCGGGGAGGCGTTCGACCTGCACTCGCAGACCGGCGCGGCCCTCGGTGGCAAGCTCATCAAGGACCTCGGGGCCTCGCGCGCCATGGTCTACGTCGTGGACCCGGTCCGCGAGTGGCAGGTCAACGGTGACGACGGCCCGGTCGGTGACGACGCGCGGCAGAACGCGGACTTCTTCACCGACGTCCTCGCCGGGGTCGCCACCGAGGTCAACATGCGCGGAGAACGCCAGGGCAATCTGCTGCCGCACAGCATCGCCGTCTGCCTGGCGAAGTTCGACGACGACCGCGTCTTCCGCTTCGCCTGCGAACAGGGCAACGTCCGGCTCAACCCGCGCACCGGGCAGCCCGAGGTGATGGACGCCAAGCGCCTGTTCGACGGGCTCTGCCAGGCCTTCCCGCACGGCAGCCTGCGCGAGATCAAGCAGCAGATCGAGCTGTTCTTCGCCCCCGAGCGCGTCGGGTACTTCGTGTGCTCCGCCGTCGGCTTCTGGGTCGACCCCGAGCGGGGCTTCGACTTCGAGAACCCCTCCCTGGTGAACCCCGTGGACGACGCCGTCCGCTTCGTCGCACCGCCCCAACCCGTCAACATCCTCGAACCCTTCCTCTTCCTGCGGGGCGTCGGCCCGCAGCAGTCCTGACCCGGCACCCGAGAAGCGCACGAGAGGAGAACCCGCCATGGCACCGGGACTGACGGCCGACTGGGCCGTGTGGGGCAAGGAACCCCATACCAACAGCGGCTACAAGGTGCTGGCCGCCTGCCCGCCGGACCGGAGCGCCGACTTCAACGGCGACATCCACCACTGGTCGCCCGGCACCCCCGCACCCGGGGACCGGCTGCCGTGGATCACCATCGGGCCCTGCACCGCACCGAACGGCACCGCGACGGTGGGCGTCTTCCTCCTCGAAGGCACCGACGCCGTCGACCGGACGAACCGTCCGATCTGCCGGATCAGCCACTTCGCCGTACCCGCGGCCGAGGTCGGCGGCCTCGCCCTCGGCTGGTGCGGACTGGCCAGGGCCGCGCTGGACGCGGCGCCGCGGCTCGCGGCGGCGGGCGCCGCGCCGGTCCTGTTGCCCGTCACGGCGGGCGGGCGGCTCGTGACCCAGGTGACCGCACACGTCGGGCCCAGCGTGACCGAGGCCGTCCACTGGCTGGCGGCGGCCGCCGGTTACCTGCTGGACGGCAAGGTGGTGGTGACGGGGGGCCGCATGTACGACCCGCTCGTACTGCTGGACGTCCTCGACTGCGTCGCGGCCATGCTGCCGTTCGGAATGCGCCGCACCCTCTCGGCCGCCACCTGGGTCTCCTCGGGGTCCGAGGTCCCCATGCGCCTGTACTGGGGAGTCCCCGACGAGGCTCCGGGCGTCGTCAGCCTGGCCTGGGGCGGGGAGCTCCCGGACGTCGGCGGACTCTCCGCCGACGCGCGCTCCTACCGCGACCTGCTGATCGAGGCGTGGGCCCGGCACGGGAGCGAGGTGGTCCTGGGGCATCTGGCGGACGCGGGCGAACCGATGGACATCGACGGCCCGGACGCGCACGGGGAAGCCCTCCGCGTACTCGGCGACCTCGACCCGGCGCTCGCCGTCGCGCAGGAGGTCCGCGCCGGGCGGGAGGTGGAGGGCGACCGCATCGACGCGGCTCTCCGCCACCCGCTGGCCGACCCCCGTTCCGTCACCGTCCTGTCCGGACAGAAGCTGGCGGGCCGCTCCACCGACATGGCTCCCCTCGCGCGCCACCTGAAGCACCACGAGGTCTCGGCGGCCTTCCGCGACCAGCTCGTCGACGATCTGCTGAACGACGAGCCGGAACGGGCCCGGGGCCGGTTCGAGACCGCGCGCGCCGCCACCTCCGGCACGAAGGAGGACCTGGGGCCCCTCGACCAGGTCCTGGCGTTCGTCATCGGCGAGGTGCGGGGCCGGAAGGGGTCGGAGGCCCCCGACCCCGTCGTCGAGCAACTGCTGCCCGCCGTGCCGCCGTTCGCCGAGGGCACCATGGCCTTCACCCAGTCCCTGCTGCTGGGCACCCCCGGCCTCGCCGGCCGCCTCGTCCACGCCCTCTGCGCCGGACCCGACCCCGCCGCGGACGTCCTGGCCTGGCTCCGGTGGCTCGGCGACGGATCCGCGCCCGACGCCGCGGGCAGCGAGGAACTCGCCCCGCTGTACGAACTGCTGGACTCCGGGCACGGCACGCCCTCCCGGAAGTGGACCACCGCGCACCCGGAGGCCGCCGTACGACTGCTCGGGGCGGCCGCGGCGTGCGGGCGCGCGGAGTACCTGCTCCAGGGGGAGTTCTTCCAGCGCCTCGTCAACTGCGCCTTCCTCAAGACCCCGTCCGACCCCTTCGAGGAGCCGCCCCACCTCCTGCTCACCCGGGCGCTGACCCACCCCCCGCGGGCCGTGCGACCGGAGACCGCCGCCCGCTGGGACGTGCTCTGCGCTCTCACAGGACTGCCGCCGCTGGCCCTCCTGGCCCTGGCCGAGGCTCCGGAGAAGCCCGGCTCCGGCGGTCTCGGCCCCCGGCTCGACGGATATGTCTCGACGCTGTGCGCCGAGCTGGAGTCGCACACCGTGCGGAGCAACGCCACGCTCGTGGTCCAGGAGCTGCTCAAGTGGGTACTGGAGGTCGATCCGCAGACCGGCGAGGGTCCCGGGCGACCCGGCCGGGAACTGACGACCCGTCTGGTCGACCGGCACGGCCCGCACGTCCAGATCGTCGCGGACGCCGTCCGGCTGCTGACCGAGGACCCCGACTGGCACGAGTCCGAGCTGGACGAGCAGTGGCTGAACCGCCTCGCGGGCCGACTGCCCCAACTGTCGCCGGCCCTGACGCTCCGCGTCGTGCACCGCACCGCCCTGCGGGCCGAGGACAGCCCCGAGGACCTCGGTGAACTCGCCGCGCAGCTCTACGCGGCCCGCCGCGCCGGAGCCGGCACCGACCAGCTCTGCGCCCCGCTGCAGTCCTGGGCCGCAAGGGAACGCACCGGCCACCGCGTTCTCGCGATCCTCACCTCGTACCGCTTGGCCTGGGAGCCCTACACGGGCGTGGGGCGGGCCCTGGAGGAGACACAGGAGCTGGAACTCGCCTTCGCCCGGGGCGGCCGGGACCCCAGGATCTGGCAGCACTACCGCGATCACGCGATCCGGCATCTGACCGCGGAACGGACCGGGATCGAGCAGGAGATCCGGGACCTCCGGCAGAGGCAGCAGAGGACGGAGCAGGAGATCGCCCGGCTGCGAAAACTCGGGGCCGCCTCCTTCCCCACCCGCTCCTGACCCCCGGCCCGCGCCCGCACGCCCCACCCGCTCGCCCACGGCGACCGCCGTCCACGGAGGGAACGCCCCGGCTCACCGATCCGAGAGCACCCGCAGCGCCGACACGCAGTGCCCGCAACACCGTGACACCCCGCCGTACCCGCCACAGACCCAGCGGCCGCTCCCGGTCCCGGCGCAACGCCGGGCTCCGAGGCCCGTTCCACGCACGTCACAGGGGGGACCCCTCATGCACACCTTCCACGCAACGGCGCGCCGCGCCCTGCCGCTCGCCCTCGGCGCCGCGCTGGCCGCGCCCGGCGCGCCGGCGGCCACCGCCCTTCCGGCCGCCGACGCCCCGCTCCCGCGCGAGGGCATCTACCGTTCGCTGAAGGTCGACGAGGTACCGGCCGCGTACGTCGTCCTCATCGACACCTCCAGCTCCATGCAGGACCGCGGCCCCGACGGCGCACCGCTCTACGCCACCGTCAAACGCCGGCTGGACGCCTTCCTCAGGACCCTCACCCCCGCCGACGAGGTCGCGGTCGTCACCTTCGGCCGGGCCACGAGCGTCATCCACCCCATGTCCCCGGTGAAGGCGAAGGGCGGCGGCAGCCTCTTCGCCAAGGGGCTCCCGGCCACCGCCACGGAGTCGGCCAGCGACCACGGGTCCGCGCTGGAGGCCGCAGCCGAGCAGCTCAACCGCAGCACGGCCCCGGTCGGCGCGGTGCTCCTGCTCACCGACGGCGCCGTCAACGCGCCGGGCAGTCCGTACGAGCGCCAGGACGCTCCGGCGTGGAAGCGCCTCAAGGAGCGCTACTCGGCGATGGGGACCAATCGGAAGATCGTCGGCTACGGTGTGCCGCTCGCCGAGGGCACCCGCGTCGGCGAGGTCCTCGGCGGAGCGTTCGGCGCCCCGCGCATCCTGCCCGTGGACCCAGCGGCGCTGGGAACGCAGCTCGGCGTCGCCAAGGACCAGGTGCGTGCGGAGAAGGCCGTGAGCGTCCTCCGGACCGACGAGGGCAGGGGCGTGGCCGTCTCCGTCGAAGGGGAAGGGGTGCGCCGCCCCGGGCCCGGGGCGGTCACCCTGGCCACCGGGGACCGTACCGGCGCCCGCTCCAGGACCGTGCGCGTCACGCTGTCGTCCGAGGCCCGGCACGTCCCGCTGCGGGTCGTCCTGCGGGCGGCCGCCGAACGAGGCGGTCCGGACGTGGACGTCAGCGGTGCGGGGCGGGCCGTGGACCTGGCTCCGGGGCAGAGCCGTACGGTCGAGCTGAAGCTGGCCTGGGTTCAGGATCCCGAGTTCGCCCTGATCCCGGGAGCCCGGGACTTCCGCGCCGGGCTGGACCTCCGGGCCGACGTCTCCTCGCCGTGGACGCCCGCCGTCCGCAGCTCGCTGGGGTACGCGAAGTTCGCCACGGGCGGCCCGGCCGTCACGGACGTCGACCTCGTCGGGACCGTCCCCGGCCGGGCCCCGGGCTGGTTCTATCCGCTGGTGCTGCTCGTCGCCCTGCTCGGAGGGGCGGCCGGGTGGCGTGCGTACAAGCGCAGCCGTCCCGTGCTCTCGGGCACGCTGACCGTGACCGACCTGCGGACGGGTGACCGCCGGACGCTGGCGCTGCGCGGCCGGGAGGTCAGCGCGGAGACGGACGCGGGCGACGTACGGGCCCGGATCACCGTCCGCGGACGCCAGGAGGGCGGCCGGCTCGTGCTCGTCCTGCGGTGCGACCGCGAGGCCCCACGACCGGGCGGGGAGCGGCTGAGCGGCAGCGGCACGTGCGAACTCGGCAAGTCGACCGTGCTGTGCGGCATCGGGTTCTCGCACGAGACCGGGAGCCAGGCCGTCGTCATGCAGTGAGCCGGACGCGGCTCCGGGCGCCCTACCGCGCGACGCGGTCCCGGGAGTCCGTGCCGTACCACCCACCCGCACCAGCCGCCCGAGGAGAGGACCCCGTCATGGTGAAGCCGCTGGACCCGGCCGTCGACCCGCCCGAGGCCGCGGGGTTCCGGCTGCTCGGCAGACTGGGCACGGGCGGGTTCGGCACCGTCTACCTCGGCCGTCCGTCGGGCGAGGAGCGCGGCCTCGACACCCTCGGGGCCGTGAAGCTGCTCAAGTCCGAGTTCACCGAGGACGCCCAGCATCTGCAGCGCTTCCACCAGGAGAGCAAGGCGCTCGACCGCTGCAAGGGCGCCCGCATCCCCGAGCTGCTCGTCTTCGACTTCGGCGCGGGACGGCAGCCCACCCTGGCGACGCGCTTCATCCCCGGCCTCTCGCTCTACCGCATCCTGGAGTCGCACGGGGGCGCACTGCCCCGCGACACGGTGCACTCCGTCGCCGCCGAGCTCGTCGACACCCTGAGCACCGCGCACGGCAAGGGCCTTCTGCACCGGGACCTGCACCCCGGCAATGTGCTGATGACCCAGGACGGGCCCTGGATCATCGACTTCGGGCTGACCCGCATCCGGGGCCAGCGGGTGACGGTGAGCCTGGACACCGTGATCGGCCATCCCCACTTCTGCGCTCCCGAGCAGATCATGGGCCTGTCGAAGACGGTGAACGCGACCGACGTCTTCGGGATCGGTGCGATCGTGCTGTACGGGCTGACCGGGCATCCGCCGTACACCGGGGAGCGGGACGCCCGCGCGATGCTGCTGCGCCGGGTGTCGGGCACCGCGCCCGATCTGTCGGGGCTGCCGGACGACCGGGCGGGGCGCCTGATCCGGGCCTGCCTGGCGGAGGACCCGGCCGACCGCCCCACCCTCGCCGAGGTCGCCGAGGGCTTCGGCGAACCGGGCACCCTCAGGCTCCCGGGCGACGTCGCCCGGACCCTGGCGCGGTACCGGTCAGAGCTGAGGGAGTTGCTCACGGGCGCCGGCAACGGCGCCGACCTCACCGTGCCGTTCCGCACCGGCCGACGCAGCTGGAGCGCGGGCGCGGGGGAATGGCCGCACCAGGTCGTGTCCACCGGCCACGGCAGTGTCGTGACCGCGGACGGCGGCGGCGACGTGCGCTGGCTCGACGCGGCGACCGGTCGGGAACAGGCCCGGCACCGTGACTTCGCACCCCCCGTTCAGCTGTGCGCCGAGGGCGCTCTGCTGCTGGTGTGCGACTCCGCGGGCCGGCTGGAGTCCTGGGACACGAGAGCCCGCACCCTCTGGTGGTCCGTCCCCGCCGGGAGCCTTCCGCACGCGCGGGTGCTGCTGCGCGGGCAGAGCGTTTTCCTCGGCGACGGGGCGGGCCGGATCCACCACTTCGACGCCGTCACCCGCCGGGTCTGGTGGCGCACCGAACCGCTCTCGGACTCCGACGGCGGCCCGGCGGAGCCCGTCGCCGCCGGTCCCCGGCACGTCTACCTCTCGGCCGCGCAGGGCCGCGAACTGCTCGCGGTCGACGACGAGGAGGGCCGCGCGTGCTGGGACCGGGCCGTGCGGTTCCCCGCACCCGTGCCGGCGGCGCCGCTGGCGCTGGACGACGGCGTCGTGGTCGCCGACGGCGACGGCGGACTGCGCTGCCTGGCCGCGGCCGACGGCGGCACGCTGTGGGAGACCCGGCTCGGCGCGCCGGTGGTCGCCCCGCCCGTACGGGTCGCCGACACGTTGATCGTCGGGGACACGGCGGGCATCGTGCACTGCCACAGCGCCAAGACCGGCGAGGAGGTCTGGCGCGCCCAGTACGCGGACGGCGAGGAGTTCTTCTCCCTGTGCGCCGACGGAACCGCGGTCTACGCGGGCGGCTGGCACGGCCGGCTCCATCTGCTGGACGCGGCGGACGGCGCCTCCCTGCAGAGCTTCGACCTGGGCGGCCAGATCCTCGCCACCGCCCACGCCCCGGAGGTCCGCACCGTCTACGCCGCCGCCTCCCACGGAAGCCTGCACGCGCTCCCGGCGGCCGCCGGGAGCGCGGCGGACGGAAACCGCGCGCCGTAGCCCGCGCAGGCTCCGGCCGTCGCCGGGCGGGGACGTGCACCGTTGGCCGCTGCCGGGGGGACCGCGCCGTCCGGCCCCGTGCGAACCCGTGTTCGCGGCGCGGGACGCGGCACGGCCCGGCATCCGCCGATGGAGGCACGGCTCGATGCGCCCTCCTCGCGCCGTGGTTGAGCCGGGCGGCGCGCCGTTACGGTCGAGAGGTCGGACGGGCGCACAGCGTCGTGCGTCCCCGGATGAACACCGTTTCGAAGGTGGGACCTGTGAAGGCCATTCGTCGATTCACCGTCCGCCCCGTCCTCCCCGAACCCCTCGCCCCGCTCAGCGAGCTGGCCCGCAACCTGCGCTGGTCGTGGCACGCGCCGACGCGGGAGCTGTTCCGCAGCGCGGACCCGTCCGGCTGGCGCGCGTCCGGCGGCGACCCGGTGCGACTGCTCGGGTCGGTGACCGCGGGCCGGCTCGCCGAACTCGCCACCGACCCGGAGTTCCTGTTCCGCGTCTCGGAGTCCGCCCGCGACCTGGACGCCTATCTGCGCGGGCGGCGCTGGTACCAGGAGCAGTCCGGCGACGGCGTGCCCCTGCCCGCCGCCGTCGCCTACTTCTCGCCGGAGTTCGGGATCACCGCGGCGCTGCCCCAGTACTCGGGCGGTCTGGGCATACTCGCCGGCGACCATCTGAAGGCCGCCAGCGACCTGGGAGTCCCGCTGATCGGCGTCGGACTGCTCTACCGGCACGGCTACTTCCGCCAGTCGCTGTCCCGCGACGGCTGGCAGCAGGAGCACTATCCCGTCCTCGATCCCGACGAGCTCCCGCTGACCCTGCTCCGCGAGCCCGCCGGCAGCCCCGCCCAGGTGTCCCTCGACCTGCCGGGCGGCCGCTCACTGCGAGCCCGTATCTGGCAGGCGCAGGTCGGTCGCGTACCGCTGCTGCTGCTGGACTCGGACGTGGAGGAGAACGCGCCGGGGGAGCGGGACGTCACCGACCGGCTGTACGGCGGCGGCAGTGAGCACCGGCTGCTGCAGGAGGCGCTCCTGGGTATCGGCGGGGTCCGCGCGGTCCGCGCGTACTGCCGGCTCACCGGCCATCCCGAGCCCGAGGTCTTCCACACCAACGAGGGCCACGCCGGTTTCCAGGGGCTGGAGCGGATCCGGGAGCTGCTGACGTACGGTCTCGACTTCGACGCCGCGCTGGAGGCGGTCAGGGCCGGGACGGTGTTCACCACCCACACCCCCGTCCCGGCCGGTATCGACCGCTTCGACCGCGATCTGGTGGCCCGTCACTTCGGCGAGGGCGGCGAACTGCCCGGCGTGGACGCGGGACGGGTGCTGAGGCTGGGCACGGAGAGCTACCCCGGCGGTGAGCCGGGCGTGTTCAACATGGCGGTGATGGGGTTGCGCCTGGCGCAGCGCGCCAACGGCGTCTCCACGCTGCACGGCGCCGTCAGCCGGGAGATGTTCCGCGGTCTGTGGCCGGGCTTCGACACGCCGGAGGTCCCGATCACCTCGGTCACCAACGGGGTGCACGCCCCGACCTGGACGGCCCCGGAAGTGCTCGCCCTCGGCGACGACGTCGCGGCGACCCCGGACGCCGATCTCTGGGAGCTGCGCCGGGTGCTGCGGGAGCAACTGGTGCACGAGGTGCGTGAGCGGCTGTACGCCTCCTGGCGCCAGCGCGGTTCCGGCGCGGCGGAACTGGGTTGGATCGACGGGGTGCTGGACCCGGACGTGCTCACCATCGGGTTCGCCCGCCGGGTACCCGCGTACAAGCGGCTCACCCTGATGCTGCGCGACCGGGAGCGGCTGGCGGAGCTGCTGCTGCACCCCGAGCGGCCGGTGCAGATCGTCGTCGCCGGCAAGGCGCACCCCGCCGACGACGGCGGGAAGCGGCTGATCCAGGAACTGGTGCGGTTCGCGGACGACCCCCGGGTCCGGCACCGGATCGTCTTCCTGCCCGACTACGGCATGGCGATGGCGCGGCGGCTCCTGCCGGGCTGCGACGTGTGGCTGAACAATCCGCTGCGGCCGCTGGAGGCGTGCGGGACCAGCGGGATGAAGGCCGCGCTCAACGGGTGCCTCAATCTGTCCGTGCTCGACGGCTGGTGGGACGAGTGGTACGAGCCGGACTTCGGCTGGGCCGTGCCCACGGCCGACGGCACCGCCGCGCACGACCAGGACCGCCGCGACGACCTGGAGGCCGCCGCGCTGTACGGGTTGGTCGAGGAGCGCATTGCGCCGCTGTTCTACGACCGGGGCGCGGACGGGGTCCCCGCCCGCTGGACCGAGATGGTTCGGCGCACGCTCACCGCGCTGGGCCCGAAGGTGCTCGCGGACCGGATGGTCCGCGAGTACGTGGACCGGCTCTACGCCCCGGCCGCCCGGGCCCACCGGCTGCTCGCCCTGGACAGCGGCGCGGCCGGTGAACTGGCCGCCTGGAAGGCCCGGGTGCGCGCGGCGTGGCCCGGCGTCTCGGTCGGCCACGTCGAGGCGGGAGCGGACACGGGCGCGGCGGAGCTCGGTTCGACGCTGGCGCTGCGGGTGTGCGTCACCCTCGGTGCGCTCCGGCCCGAGGACGTCGAGGTGCAGGCCGTGGCGGGCCGGGTCGACTCCGACGACGCGATCGCCGACCCCCAGACCTTTCCGCTGAAGCCGGCCGCCGGCGGTCCCGGTACGGCCGGGCGGTGGATCTACGAGGGCCCGCTCGCCCTCGACCGCACCGGCCCGTTCGGCTACACGGTCCGCGTGCTGCCCGCGCACCCGCTGCTGCCGCACGGGGCGGATCCCGGCCTGGTGGCGTGGCCGACCGAGGTGACCGGGGAGGGCGCGGGGGTGCTGATGCGCTGAAGCGGGGGCGGATCGTGCGGCCGGGCGCGCGGAGGTGGGCGGGTCCCTCCGTGTCCGACGGGTTCCCCGCGCGGGACCGCCCGGGGGAGCGAGAGCTCCCCCGGGCGGTCCGGACGGTGCCGACACGGGCCCGACGGGCCCCGGTGCTTACGGGAACGTCAGCTTGACGTTGCTGATGTGGCCGGTGTCCCAACGGGCGACGTCCTGGACCCGCAGGTTCCAGGTGCCGTTGGCCACCTCACTGGAGGCGTTCACGGTGTACGTGGCGATGACGTCGTCCGCGGAGTCGCTGCCGCTGGAGTTCTTCAGGCGGTAGGCCGTGCCGTCGGGGGCCACCAGGTCGATGACGAGGTCACCGCGCCAGGTGTGCTTGATGTCGACGTCGACCTTGAGGTTCGACGGGGCGTTGCCGGCGATGCCGGTGACCGCGACCGGGGAGCTGACCGTGCCGAGGTCCGGGATGTTGACGTCGCCGGTGTTCTCGAAGACCTTGCCGGGGCCGGGCTCGCCCCCGCCGGGCCGGGAGCCGACGTTGATGCCGGCCCAGGCGTCGGTCACGGCCTTGACCTCGGCGCTGTTCGCGCCGTACAGCTCCGTGGCGACCGCGAGCGTGCCGGTGCGGGCGCCCGCGTAGTTGGTGGTCGAGTTGAACTTCGTGGTGAGCGCCTTGAACCAGATCAGCGACGCCTTGTCGCGGCCGATGCCGGTGACCGGCAGACCGTCCGAGGTCGGGGAGTCGTAGTTCACGCCGTTGATGGTCTTGGCGCCGCTGCCCTCGGAGAGCAGGTAGTACCAGTGGTTCGCCGGGCCCGAGGAGTAGTGCACGTCGATCCCGCCGATGCCCGAGTACCAGGCGTCCTTGGACCTGCCGTCCTTGCTCGGCTTGTCCATGTAGCGCAGCGGGGTGCCGTTGCCATTGATGTCGATTTTCTCGCCGACGAGGTAGTCGCCCACGTCCTGGGGGTTGTTGGCGTGGAACTCCACCGCGGCGGCGAAGATGTCGGACGTCGCCTCGTTGAGCCCGCCGGACTCGCCGCTGTAGATCAGCCTGGCGGTGTTGGAGGTGACGCCGTGCGTCATCTCGTGCGCGGCCACGTCGATCGACGTCAGCGGCTTGGCGTTGCCCGCGCCGTCGCCGTAGGTCATGCAGAAGCAGCTGTCCTGCCAGAACGCGTTGATGTAGTTGTTGCCGTAGTGGACCCGGGAGTACGCGCCGACGCCGTCGCCCCGGATACCGGAACGGCCGTGCACGTTCTTGTAGTAGTCCCAGGTCAGCGCCGCGCCGTAGTGTGCGTCGGCGCCGGCGGTCTCGGCGTTCTGCGGGGTGCCGTCGCCCCAGGTGTCGTCGGGGCCGGAGAACAGGGTGCCGGCTCCGGACGTGCCGCGGTTGAGGTTGTTGGTCTTGTGGTTGCCGCGGGTGGTGTCGGTCAGGGTGTACGACGGTGCGGTGCCCAGCGTCACCTGGCCGCTGTACATCGTGTTGCCCGTGCCCTCGTGGACCGCCTGCCACTCGTACAGCTTCGCGCCGGTGGTGGCGTCGGTGACGACGTGCAGCTCGTTGGGGGTGCCGTCGTGCTGCAGACCGCCGACGACGGTCTCGTAGGCGAGCGTCGGCTTGCCCTGGGCCATCCAGACCACCTTGCGCGGGGCCCGGTCGGCGGCGGTGTCCTTCGAGCCCTCGGAGCGTGCGGCGGCCACGGCCTGGCGTTCGGCGGCGGCGGGAGCGACATCGGCGCTGGTGTCGACGTTCTTCAGCGCGGCCGTCGACGCCTTGCTGACGGACTCGGTCCGTCCGGCCTTCGTCTCGGCGACCACCAGGTCGCCGCCGAGCACGGGCAGGCCCGCGTAGGTGCGCTCGTAGCGGGTGTGCGTGGTGCCGTCCCGGTCCTGGACGACATCGCGCACGACGAGCTTCTCCTGGGCGCCGAGGCCGAGTTCGGCCGCGGTCGCCGCCTTGGTGGCGTTGGCCTCGCGGAGCAGTTCCGCCCGCTGGGCGGGGGAGAGCTGCGCGGGCAGCGCGCCGGGGTCGGCCCCGGAGGCGGACTGCTGCTTCGGGGCGATCGGCGCGGCGTCGGGGGCCGCGGCGGCGGAGCCGGACTGGACTCCGACGGCCAGGAGGGCTGCGACTGCGAGCAGAGCGCCGGTCGCGGATGCGCGACGGCTGGGCGTGGGTCTCACGCGAACTCCTTCTGCGAGGGGGGTCGAAGACGGCTGGGTGGGCCGCCCGGCAGAGCTGAGGAGCATGCAGTGCGTGGATCGGTGGAAGAGTCGCAGGAGTGGACGCCTCCTGTCAGGAGCGCGTCAAGAGAATGGCCGGATTGCGTCCGTTGAGTGAAAGGTCGTGTTCGTTAAGCGGACGTTTCGCCGGACGTTTCACCGGGCGTTCCGCCGGCGTCGTCCGGTGGCTGTGTCAGGCGGAACGCGAGGGTGCCGCGGGGATGCGGACTGAAGACATCCGGTTCGGGGACGGCGGAGGGCAGAGGGTACGCGCCACCCGCCGGGCGGACACCCGTGCATGGCTCGTTCCTGCAGTGCGGCCGTTCCGCCCTACCCGACCGGTGCCGGTCCGCCGGGGCGTACCGCACGACCGCCTCCGGCCGTGCCGATGCCCCGGACGGGGGGCGGGAACCGTTCGGCAATTGTCTGAAAAGGCGTCAGCTGTACGGTCCAGCGGGATGCGCCGAGCGGCGGCAGCCGGTCGGCGGGTGGCGTCCGCGGGGCACGCGGTCGGCGGGCCGCCCCGCGGGCGCTTCGGCGGTCAGGGCCGCCAGGGGCGGGCCCGTGCGGACGGGCTGCGGGGCGGCAGCGTCAGGACGGAGGCGGAAGCGGCGCGCCGTACCGGAACTCGGTCGGGCGTGGTCCCGGCGGGAAGCGGACGGCGGGTCCCACGGACGACCGGGTGGGCGGGATTCGGGACCGCCGTCCGCCCGGAACACCGATGACGCGGCAGCCCGTGCCCGCCCGCCCCGGGCGAAGAGGCGTTCCGTCCGGAGCGTCACCACGTCCCCTTCGTCGCCGGGCCGATCGCGACCCCCGTCGGCCCGTCACCGACCTGGACGGTGTCGACGACCCGGTCGCGGCGGGTGGAGATCACCGACACCTCGTCGTCCGCGAAGTCGGTGACGTACACCCGCGAGCCGTCCGGGGTGACGGCGACGCCGTTGGGCTCGTCACCTACGGGCACGGTGTCCACGACCTCGTCCCGGCGGGTGTCGATCACGGACACGTCGCCGCTGAGCGTGTTGGCGACGTACACGCGGCGGCCGTCGGGAAGCACGGTCACCCCCGCCGGCCCTTGGCCCACCGCGACGGTGGCGACGACCTCCTCCCGGCGGGTGTCGACGACGGACACATCACCGGAGGTGAGGTTGGTGACGTACACGCGGGAACCGGTCGGGGTGACCGCCAGGGCGGTCGGCCCCTCTCCCACGGGCACGATGCCGACGACCCGATGGCGACGGGTGCCGACGATCCACACCTCGTTCGAGGCGGCGCTCGCGACGTAGAGCCGGGAACCGTCCGGCAGGAACGCGAGACCCAGCGGGGCGTCGCCCACGTCGATGGTGTCGACGACACTGTTGCGGAGGGTGTCGATGACGGAGACGTCGTCGGAGCCGACGTTGGCGACGTACACACGGCGGCCGTCGGGGGAGACGGCCACCCTGCTCGGCTCGTCGCCGACCGGCACCGTGTCCACGACCTCCCGGCGGCGGGTGTCGATCACGGACACCGTGTCCGCTCCGGAGTCCGTGACATAGACCCGTGAACCGTTCGGAGCGACCGCGACGCTGTCGGGCCCGCTGCCCACCGGGACCGTGTCCACGACGCGACCCGTACGGGCGTCGATCACCGAGACCGAGTCGGAGTGGAGTTCGGCCACATAGGCCAGGGCTCGGTGGCGTGGTCCTCCATCCGACCGGTGTGTAACGGCATGCCCCTTCGGTGCCTCGTGGGCACCGGACGCCGAGACGGGCACCACCAGTCCCGCAAGTACCACGGACACCAGCGCCGCACGGATTCGGGAACCGGGCACGGGGACACCTCCCACAGGGACGGCCGACGCCCCGTCAGGGGCGGGGCGGAGCCGGAACGGGTACTGGCTGCGACGCCCGGAACCGGGTGGCCCGGGAACGACCCCGCCGGTCGCCCGGCCGTCGCCCGACGGCCGGTCCCGGGCTGCCGCGCGGCCGGCCCACCGGCCTCCCCGCGCGTCCGGTGCCCTCCGCCGTGACCGAGCCGCGATCACGCTAGCTCCCGTCGGGAGCGGCTCCGCGGGGGACACGCGCCGGGCACGTCCCGTGGCGGAAGCGGAGTCCGCCGAACAGGCCATCAGATCCGTCGGGGAGCGCGAACGCACCCGCGATCGGCGAAGTCCTCGCGCCGGGCACTCGGACCGGTGCCCTTCGCCGGACCGGCGGATTCGCGGTGCCCCGGGCCGCCGGCGGTGCCTCACGCGGCAACGGCGGTCCGCGCCTTCCGCCCGGCCGCCGACGGAGACGCCGGGCGGACCGGGCGGGAGCCGCCGGTCCGTCGCGCCGTCAGACCAGGCTCTCCCGCCATGCCCGGTGCAGTCCCGCGAAGCGGCCCGTGCCGTCGATGAGGGAGGACGGGCTGCCGTCCTCGACGACGCGGCCGTGCTCCATCACCAGGACCCGGTCGGCGATCTCCACCGTCGACAGGCGGTGGGCGATGACGATCGCCGTACGCCCGCGCAGCACCGTGTCCATGGCCCGCTGCACCGCGCGCTCGCCGGGGATGTCCAGCGAGCTGGTCGCCTCGTCCAGGATCAGCACCGCCGGGTCGGCCAGCAGCGCCCGGGCGAAGGCGACGAGCTGGCGCTGACCCGCGGAGATCCGGCCACCGCGCTTGCGCACGTCGGTGTCGTAGCCCTCCGGCAGACCGCTGATGAAGTCGTGTGCGCCGATGGCCTTCGCGGCCTGCTCGATCTCCTCGCGCGTCGCGTCCGGCCGGCCGATGGCGATGTTCTCGGCGACCGTGCCCGAGAACAGGAACGCCTCCTGGGTCACCATCACCACCCCGCGACGCAGTTCGGGCACCGGAAGGTCGCGCAGATCGGTCCCGTCGAGCAGGACCCGCCCTTCCGTCGGGTCGTAGAACCGGGCCAGCAGCTTCGCCAGGGTGGACTTGCCCGCGCCGGTCGAACCGACGACGGCGACGGTCTGACCGGCGGGGATCGTCAGATCGAAGCGCGGCAGTACCTCTCCGCCGGTGCGGTAGGCGAAGCGGACGCCGTCGAAGACCACCCCGCGGCCGGGACCGGAGCCACCGGCACGCTCCGGAAGCGCCACCGGGCGGGCGGGCTCCGGCACGGAGGGCGCCTGGGCGAGCAGGCCCGCGATCTTCTGCAGCGACGCGGCAGCCGACTCGTAGGAGTTGAGGAACATGCCGAGCCGGTCGATCGGGTCGTACAGCCGCCGCAGGTAGAGCACCGCGGCCGCCAGCACACCCAGCGCCAGCGTCCCCTCGGTCACCCGGTACGCGCCCCACAGCACGATGCCCGCCACCGCGGTGTTGGCCACCAGCCGGGAGCCCACCACATAGCGGGCCATCTCCAGCAGCGAGTCCCCGTTGCTGCGGGCGTGCCGGTCGTTCAGCGCGTGGAAGCGCTCGTCGTTCGCCCGCTCGCGGCGGAAGGCACGCACCGGCCGGATGCCGTTCATCGTCTCCGCGAACTTCACGATGACGGAGGCGATGGCGGTGGACCGCTCGGCGAACACCACCGCGGCGCGCCGCCGGTAGAGCCGCACGAGCAGGTGGAGCGGGACGAAGCTGAGCACGGCGAGACCGCCGATGCCGAGGTCGAGCCACAGCAGCATCGCCGAGATGTAGACGAACGACAGGACCACGGCGAGGAGCTCCTGGAGCCCCTCGCTGAGGAGCTCGCGGAGCGACTCGACGTCGGTGGTGGAACGGGAGATCAGCCGGCCCGAGGTGTAGCGCTCGTGGAAGTCCAGGCTCAGCGCCTGGGCGTGCCGGAAGATCCGGCCCCGCAGATCGAGCAGGGCGTCCTGGTTGACCCCGGCCGACGCGCGGACGAAGGCGTACTGGAACGCGCCCGACCCGATCGCGCACACCGCGTATCCGGCGCCGACCACGACCAGCGGGCCATGGTCGCCGTCCCGCAGCGCGGGCACCCCCCTGTCGATGGCGAACGCGACGAGCAGCGGGCCGGCCTGCGCCGCGGCCTGCTGGAGCAGCAGCAGCACGGCGGCGACGACGACCCGGCCCCGGAGCGGGGCCAGCAGCGACCGCAGCAGTGCGCCGGTGGCGCCCTCGGGCGCGGGCAGCGCGTCCCGGTCGAAGGGATCGCCGCCGGCGTCCCCGCCCTGTGCCTCCGCGCCGTGCGCGGCCGGGTCCGCCGGACCAGGGCCGTCCGGGCCCGTCGTCCGGGTGTCCGCGCCGCGCGTGTCGGTGCCTTCCGCCTCCGGGCCCGGTGCCCCCGGGCCCTTCGAGGCGGCGCCGGCCGTGGCGTCCCCGGCGTCCGGCTGTGGCGTCGTGGCCGTCGATGACGTCATCGGTTCCGCTCCTCGGCATGAGCGCCCGACATCAGCCAGGCGTACTCGGCGTTGTCCCGCAGCAGTTCGTGGTGGGTGCCGACGGCCGCGACCCGGCCCTCCGACAGCAGCGCCACCCGGTCGGCGAGCAGCACCGTGGACGGGCGGTGCGCCACGACCAGGGCGGTGGTGTCGTCGAGCACCCGGCGCAGCGCGGCCTCCACGAGCGCCTCCGTGTGCACGTCGAGCGCCGACAGCGGGTCGTCGAGCACGAGGAACCGCGGCTTCCCGACGACCGCCCGGGCGAGGGCGAGCCGCTGCCGCTGGCCGCCCGAGAGGCTGAGGCCCTGCTCGCCGACCTGGGTGCCGAAGCCCTGCGGCAGGGTGTCCACGAATCCCGCCTGGGCCACGTCCAGCGCGCGCCGCACCTCCTCGTCACCGGCGTGCTCCGCGCCCATCCGCACGTTCTCCCCGACGCTCGCCGAGAAGAGTGTCGGTTCCTCGAACGCCATCGACACCAGGGTGCGCAGCTCCTCGCGCGGCATGGCGGCGATGTCCCGCCCGTCCAGCGTGATGCGCCCGGCGGACACCTCGTACAGCCGGGGCACGAGCGCGGTCAGCGTCGTCTTGCCGCTGCCCGTGCCGCCGACGAGGGCCATGGTCTCTCCGGGCCGGATGTGCAGATCGACGTCCCTCAGCACCGGTTCCGCGTCCTCGGACGCGTCGGGGTAGCGGAAGCGGACGCCCTCGAACCGCAGCCCGCCCCCCTCGGAGGCGGCCGGCTCCGGTCTCCGCGGGGGTGTGGGGACGGACTGCGGACGTGCGGGGGAGGCGGACCCGTACCGGCGGGCCTCCCCCCGCGCGGTCTCCCTCTCCTCCCGATCCTCGTCGTGCTTCTCGTCCCGCTCCTCCTCGGCGTCCAGGACCTCGAAGTAGCGGTCCGTCGCCGTCGCCGCCTCCTGGCTCATGGCGAGCAGGAAGCCCATCGCGTCCACCGGCCAGCGCAGCGCGAGCGCCGTCGAGAGGAAGGCGACGAGCGTGCCGGCCGACAGGGTGCCGTCCGCGACCTGCATCGTGCCGAGCACCAGCGCCGCGCCGATCGCCAGCTCCGGGACGGTCATGATGACGCCGAAGATGCCCGCCAGCAGCCGGGCCTTGACCAGCTCTGTCCCGCGCAGCCGCTCGGACAGCGCCCGGAAGGCCGCCGCCTGGCTGCGGTGGCGGCCGAAGCCCTTGATGATGCGGATGCCGAGGACGCTCTCCTCGACGACGGTCGTCAGATCGCCCACCTGGTCCTGCGCCGTGCGCGCCACCGACGAGTAGCGCGCCTCGAACCGGGCGATGACGAACACCAACGGGGCCACCGGGGCCAGCAGCACCAGACCCAGAGTCCACTGCTGGGCCAGCAGGATGCCCGCGCCGACGAGAATGGTCACGCCGTTGACGAGCAGGAACGTCAGCGGGAAGGCGAGGAACATCCGCACGAGCATCAGATCCGTCGTCCCGCGCGACAGCAACTGCCCCGATGCCCACCGGTCGTGGAACGTCACGGGCAGCCGCTGGAGGTGCCGGAAGAGATCGGCCCGCATCGCCGCCTCCACCCCGGCCAGCGGACGGGCCACCAGCCAGCGGCGGAAGCCGAACAGCACCGCCTCCGCGACCCCGAGCAGCAGCAGGTACAGCGCCCCGAGCCACACCCCGCCCACGTCCCGGCCGGCGACCGGTCCGTCCACCATCCACTTCAGGACGAGGGGGATCACGAGGCTCAGACAGGAGGCGACGATCGCGACGAACGCCGCCGTGAACAGCCGGGTCCTGACCGGGCGCACGTACGGCCACAGCCGCAGCAGGGAGCGGACGGCGGACCGGTCGGGCCTGGGGGCTTCAGCTGTGGTGGACATCAGGAGCGAGCCTACGGTTCACCACTGACAAGTCCCACCGAGTTTCTCCGCCTCGCGGCCTCGGGGCCCACTGCCGCGCGAACACCGCCTGCCGCGGCCTGCGGTGCCGTCCGGACAGCCGTCCCGCTGCCGCGACGCCGGGCCGCCTGGTGCCGCCCCGCAGCAGCCGGCCGCTGTGCGCCGCCGCCCGGCCGCGCAACGGCGCGGGCCCGCCCGTCGTCGCCGGGCCGCGGGACAGCGGGCGGGCCCGGCGCTCATGTGCCGGGCCGGGGCCTCAGCCCCCGTCCCGCACCCGCAGCAGCAGCACCGACCGCGCGGGCACGGTGGTCCGTTCCCCGCCCCGGTGCACCGTGCCCGGTGCCGCGGACTGGTCCTCCCGCGAGGTGTCCACGACGAGTTCGTACTCCTCCGCCCACGGCGGTCCCGGCAGCCGGAAGGCCGTGGGACGGCCGGCGGCGTGCAGGACGATCAGGAAGCTGTCGTCGGTGACGTGGGCGCCCCGGGCGTCCCGGCCCGGGATGTCCCGGCCGGACAGGAACAGCGCCAGGGTGGAGGAGGGGGCGTACCAGTCCTGCTCGGTCATCTCCGCGCCGCGCGTCGTGAACCAGGCCAGGTCCCGCAGTCCGTCGGGGGTCTGCGGCCGGCCGGAGAAGAACGCCCGGCGCCGCAGCACCGGGTGCGCGCCGCGCAGCGCGAGCAGCCGGGAGGTCAGGGCCAGCAGCCCGTCCGGCCCCGGCCGGCCGAGCAGCGACCAGTCGAGCCAGCCGATCTCGTTGTCCTGGCAGTAGGCGTTGTTGTTGCCGCCTTGCGTACGGCCCATCTCGTCGCCGGACACCAGCATCGGGACGCCCGTGGACAGCAGCAGGGTGGTGAGCAGATTGCGGATCTGCCGCCGGCGCAGGGCGTTGACGTCGGGGTCGTCCGTCTCGCCCTCGGCACCGCAGTTCCAGGCGCGGTTGTCGTTCGTGCCGTCCCGGTTGCCCTCGCCGTTCGCCTCGTTGTGCTTGCGCTCGTAGCTGACCAGGTCGCGCAGGGTGAAGCCGTCGTGGGCGGTGACGAAGTTGACCGAGGCGTACGGCCGTCGGCCGCCCCAGGCGTACAGGTCGCTGGAGCCGGACACCCGGTAGCCCAGGTCCCGCAGATCGGGCAGCGCGCCGCGCCAGAAGTCCCGCACCGCGTCCCGGTAGCGGTCGTTCCACTCCGTCCACAGCGGTGGGAACGCGCCGACCTGGTAGCCGCCGTTGCCGACGTCCCACGGTTCGGCGATCAGCTTCACCCGGCGCAGCACCGGGTCCTGTGCGATCACGGCGAGGAACGGGGACAGCATGTCGACGTCGTGCATCGAGCGGGCGAGGGCCGCCGCGAGGTCGAAGCGGAAGCCGTCGACACCCATCTCCGTGACCCAGTAGCGCAGCGAGTCGGTGATGAGCCGCAGCACCTGGGGCCGGACCACGTGCAGCGTGTTGCCGCAGCCGGTGTAGTCGGCGTAGCGGCGCGCGTCGGGCTGGAGCCGGTAGTAGCCGCGGTTGTCGATGCCCTTGAGGCTGAGCGTCGGCCCCAGCTCGCCGGCCTCCGCGGTGTGGTTGTAGACGACGTCGAGGATGACCTCGATGCCCGCCTCGTGCAGGGCGCGCACCATCCGCTTGAACTCGCCGACCTGCTGCCCCGCGGTCCCCGAGGCGCTGTAGCCGGCGTGGGGCGCGAAGTAGCCGATCGAGTTGTAGCCCCAGTAGTTCCTCAGGCCCCGCCGCAGCAGATGGTCCTCGTGCGCGAACTGGTGCACCGGCAGCAGTTCGACCGCCGTCACCCCGAGCCGCACGAGGTGGCCGATCGCCGCCGGGTGTGCGAGGCCCGCGTAGGTGCCGCGCAGTTCCGGGGGGATGCGGGGGTGCAGCCTGGTGAAGCCGCGCACGTGCAGTTCGTAGATGACGGAGTCCGCCCACGGCGTCTTCGGCCGTCGGTCGTCGGCCCATTCGTCGTCCGGCGCGTCGTCGTGGACGACCACGCCCTTCGGGACGAACGGGGCCGAGTCCCGGTCGTCGCGCACGGTGTCCGCGACGTGCTGCTGCGGCCAGTCCCGGACGTGCCCGTACACCTCGGGCGGTAGCGCGTACTCGCCGTCGACCGCCCGGGCGTACGGGTCGAGCAGCAGCTTCGCCGGGTTCCAGCGCGCCCCCGTCCACGGGTCCCAGCGGCCGTGGACCCGGAAGCCGTACCGCTGCCCCGGCCCGACCCCGGGCACGAAACCGTGCCAGATCTCGTGGGTGAGCTCGGTCAGCGGCAGCCGGACCTCCGCTCCGGACGCGTCGAAGAGGCAGAGCTCCACGGCCTCGGCGCCGCCGGCCCACAGGGCGAAGTTGGTGCCCGCGACGCCGTCGGGACCGACCCGGTACCGCGCGCCCAGCGGGTTCGGCGCCCCCGGCCGGACCGGGGGCCCGGAGCCGTCCGCCCCTCTCGGCCGTCCGTTCGGGGCCGGGCGCGGCCCCGCGGCGGGAAGGGGCCGCTCCCCTTCCCGTACCGCCTCCTGCTCGGCTGCGCTCGACACCTGTCGGCCTCCCGCGGCTCGTCGGGCCCGCGCGGCTCCCGCCCACGGCGTCCCGGCCGTGGCTCCCCGCGTGCGGTCCTCCCACCATTCCTGCCCGACGCCGCGCTGCTCCCAACATGACCCGCGGCGACGTTTCCCCAGGAGGGTGGCCGTCGTTGGGCGGGACGTGCTGTGTCTCTGCGACCCCACGAGGTGGACTCTGTGAGCAACGCGGTGAGGCGGACGAGGGCCACGCTGGCCGTCGCCGTGCTGTGGACGGGACTGCTGGCCGGACTGACCGGCTGCACCGACGGAGCCGGAGCCGGTCCGGGCGCCGGCGGTGACAAACCCCGGGCGCAGGCACCGGGCGACATCATCCGGATCACCCCGGCGGACGGGGCCGGCGCCGTGCCCGCGGACGGCCGGCTCGAGGTGACGCTGGCGAGCGGGCGGCTGGAGCGGGTCAAGGTCACCCAGATCGAGAGCGCGCAGCCCGCCGACGTCCCGGGCGCCGTCTCCCCGGACGGTCTGAGCTGGCGTCCGAAGCAGGGCACCCGGCTCGCGCTGGCGGCCAAGTACAGCGTCGACGCGGTGGCTCTGGACGCCCACGGGCGCCGTTCGGCACGGCACACGACCTTCACCACCGTGGTGCCCGACCACCGCTTCATCGGCTACTTCACCCCGGAGAACCGTTCCACGGTGGGCATCGGAATGATCGTTTCGTTCGACTTCAACCGCGGCATCAGGAACCGCGCGGCCGTCGAGCGGGCCATCCGCATCACCTCCGTACCGCCCGTCGAGGTCGTGGGTCACTGGTTCGACGCGGAGCGGCTCGACTTCCGCCCGCGCGAGTACTGGAAGCCGGGCACCAAGGTCACCGTCGACATGCGGCTGCGCGACGTCGAGGGCGCGTCGGGGGTGTACGGCATCCAGCGCAAGACCGTCCGCTTCACCGTGGGCAGGTCCCAGATCTCCCTGGTCGACGCCCGCGAGCGGACCATGGAGGTGCGCCGCGACGGGCGGCTGCTGACGACGCTGCCGGTCACCACGGGGGGCAGGAAGACCCGGACGTACAACGGCAGGATGGTCGTCAGCGAGATGCACGACGTCACCCGCATGAACGGTGCCACGGTCGGCTTCACCGACGACGACGGCAAGAGCGAGTACGACATCAAGGACGTGCCGCACGCGATGCGGCTCACCACGTCGGGCACCTTCCTGCACGGCAACTACTGGGCCGACCCGGCGGTCTTCGGCAAGCGGAACGTCAGCCACGGCTGCATCGGGCTGCGCGACGAGAAGGGCGGCAGCCAGGACTCCCCGGCGGGCTGGTTCTTCGACCGGACGCTCATCGGGGACGTGGTGGAAGTGGTCAACTCCCCGGACCGGGTGGTCGACCCGTGGAACGGGCTGAGCGGCTGGAACATGGGCTGGAAGGAGTGGAAGGCCGGCTCCGCCCTGCAATGAGCCGCCCTCCCGCATGACCGGCACGTCCACCGGGCAGATTTGCGACTGAACGGTGACATGTGCGAGAAGCCCCGGCGACCTGCGGTGTGATTATCTATCGCAGTGCGCGCCGTTCGAGCGCGTGGGGGTGCGGGCCTCGGCGGGGCCAGGCCGTGCGAGGGGAGACAACTGATCGTGAACGGGCAGCCGATATCGGGGGCATCGGTCCGGACGGGCCGGCGACGTGGACGCACCGCGCTGCCGGCCCTCGTCATGGGTGCGCTACTGCTGCTGGTGTCCGCCTGCGGCGGCGGCGACTCCGGCCGCGCGGCCGGCGGCGACAAGGGCGCCGAGGAGGGGGGCAAGGTCGGCACGGCTGCTTCCCAGGCGGTCGTCACCATCGCGCCCAAGGACGGCGCGAAGTCGGTCGCCACGAGCGGCGCGCTCAAGGTGACCGCCGACAAGGGCAAGCTGACCGAGGTCGCCGTCAAGGACGACAAGGGCAACGCCGTCGAGGGGAAGATCGCCGCCGGCGGTGCGAGCTGGGAGCCGCTGCAGCACCTCGCCTCGGCCACCAAGTACAAGGTGCACGCGATCGCCGAGGACGCCGAGGGCCGTGAGTCCGCGAAGGACACGACCTTCACCACGCTCGTCCCCAAGAACACCTTCGTGGGCCACTACACCCCCGAGAACGGCGCCACGGTCGGCGTCGGCATGCCCGTCTCCATCAACTTCACCCGCGGCATCACCGATCCCGAGGCCGTGGAGAAGGCCATCAAGGTGACCGCCGAGCCGTCGGTGCCCATCGAGGGCCACTGGTTCGGCAACGACCGCCTGGACTTCCGCCCCGAGAAGTACTGGGCAGCGGGCACCAAGGTGACGGTCCGGCTCAACCTGGACGGCGTCGAGGGCCGCCCCGGTGTGTACGGCAAGCAGGCCAAGACGGTCTCCTTCACCGTCGGCCGCAGCCAGGTCTCCACGGTCGACGCCAAGGCCCACACGATGAAGGTCGTGCGCGACGGCAAGCTCCTCAAGACCATCCCGATCACCGCGGGGGCCCCGTCGACCACGACGTACAACGGCCAGATGGTCATCAGCGAGAAGTACAAGGTGACGCGGATGAACGGCGCCACCGTGGGCTTCGGCGGCGAGTACGACATCAAGGACGTGCCGCACGCCATGCGCCTGTCGACCTCCGGAACCTTCATGCACGGCAACTACTGGGCCTCGCGCGGGACCTTCGGCTCGGCGAACGTCAGCCACGGCTGCGTCGGTCTGCGCGATGTGCGCGGCGCCTACGACGGCGGTACGCCGGCCGCGTGGATGTACAACAACTCGATCATCGGCGACGTGGTGATCGTGAAGAACTCCAAGGACAAGCAGATCGCCCCCGACAACGGCCTGAACGGCTGGAACATGTCCTGGGCGGAGTGGACCGAGTAGTCCGAGGCGACCCGGACGACGGGCCCGGTGCTGTGACGCACGGCACCGGGCCCCTCGGCGTTAACGGGGGCTAACCTCCCCGTATGACAGTCACTCTCGAAGTCTCCGAAGGCGTCGGCACCATCCGCCTGGACCGCCCCCCGATGAACGCCCTGGACATCGCCACCCAGGACCGGCTGCGCGAACTGGCCGCCGAGGCGACCGACCGCGACGACGTGCGCGCCGTGATCCTGTACGGCGGGGAGAAGGTGTTCGCGGCAGGAGCGGACATCAAGGAGATGCAGGTGATGGACCACACCGCGATGGTGAAGCGGTCGAAGGCCCTGCAGGACTCCTTCACCGCCGTCGCCCGCATCCCCAAGCCCGTCGTCGCGGCCGTGACCGGCTACGCCCTGGGCGGCGGCTGCGAGCTGGCGCTGTGCGCCGACTACCGGATCGCCGCGGACAACGCCCGGCTCGGCCAGCCGGAGATCCTGCTCGGGCTGATCCCGGGCGCGGGCGGCACCCAGCGGCTGACCCGGCTGGTGGGCCCGTCCAAGGCCAAGGACCTCATCTTCACCGGCCGCCAGGTGAAGGCGGACGAGGCGCTGGCCATCGGTCTGGTCGACCGCGTCGTGCCGGCCGCCGAAGTCCACGAGCAGGCGCACGCCTGGGCCGCGAAGCTGGCCCAGGGGCCGGCGCTGGCGCTGCGGGCGGCCAAGGAGTCCGTCGACGCCGGGATCGAGACGGACATCGACACGGGCCTCGCGATCGAACGGAACTGGTTCGCGGGCCTGTTCGCGACCGAGGACCGGGAGCGGGGCATGCGGAGCTTCGTCGAGGAGGGCCCGGGCAAGGCCAAGTTCGTCTGAACTCGCCTCGCGGGGAAGGTGATTGGACACCGGCGCCTGTCGCGTCAACGCGGTGAGTGCCTTAATCGAACCTTAAATGAACCTTAAGGCCCCAGTGGTCGCTGCTCTTGGCGATCACGCGTAAGCGGCGCGTCACCGCAGGTCAGTTGGGCTCCAGAGGCCCCCTGGATGCCAAGGTCATATGCCAATCCGGCACCTCGGGGCCCTCTTCCCCGGGGTGCCGATTCCTCCGGAACGGTCACGGGGGGCCCTTCGGGCGGCCATGATGGGGGCATGGCGGGGCTGGAGGGTGTGGAGCAACCACGGGCGCGCGGCAGCGCGACCGCCGCGCGGTGGACGCCGGCCGTCGACGACGGGCGGGCGCTCGAGGCGGTGGAGCTGTTCGGGGATCCGACGGAGGGTGAGGTCGAGCTGCCTTCGCGCCCCCAGTCGGCCGCCACCGCGCGCCGGCTGGCGCAGTGGGTGGTACTCCGTCAGTGGGCGCTCTCGCCGCAGACCGCCGAGCACGCGATCCTGCTGGTCTCGGAGCTCGTGGGAAACGCGGTGCGGCACACCGGAGCGCGGGTGTTCGGGCTCCGCATGCTGCGCCGGCGCGGCTGGATCCGCATCGAGGTGCGCGACCCCTCGCGCGGTCTGCCCTGCCTGCTGCCGGTCCATGAACTCGACACCAGCGGCCGTGGGCTCTTCCTGGTCGACAAGCTGTCGGACCGGTGGGGTGTCGATCTGCTGCCGCGCGGCAAGACGACCTGGTTCGAGATGCGGATCGCGGACCGCTGACCACCGCGGGGGCCACCGCCCTCGGGCCCCTTCGCCGCCGGCGTCCGGGTGCGCGGGCCTCGCCGGGCCCGGACGCACGAGAGCCCCCTTCGCCGTCTCGGCGCCGAGGGGGCTTCGTGTGTGCGGGCGCGGACGGGGTGGGGTGTATCCGCGCTGCCGCTCTATGGACGACCTGGCCCGGGTCAATGGGGGTCGTGGGACCGACTATGGCAGACATTCGGTCATTCGCCAAAGCGGCGAAGATGGACAAAACTCCCCATAGGTCGGCAATGCAACGTTGAATCAAAGGTGAACTTAGCCACCTGCCTGGTAAATGATGAATAAATATCGGGCCGAATGGGTGAATCTTCGAATGTAGCGCGGCCTGGCGTGTGTCGGACCGTGGGCGTGGACCGGGCCCGTCGCTAGTTTTCGTCGGCATCGCACCCACTGCGCGGGCACGGATCGCCCGGGGCGCCGACCACGGAGCGAGCCGACTGATGCTGCATCTCACCAAGCGATCCCTGCCGCTCCTCGCGACCGCCCTGCTCGCGGCCCTCGGCGCCGGCTGCGAGGCCGCCGCGGAGAAGCAGGGGACACGGACCCCGCCGCCGGCTCGGACCCGGGAGGCCGGTGTCCCCCTGGGGCTCCCCGGCATGCCGCCGCTGCTCGACCCCAGGGACGTCTACGCGGCCGACCGCCCCGGCAGACTCTCGCCCGTCGTGCGGGACTTCCCGTCCCGGGTGTACGTGCCCAACACCAACTCCAACACCGTCTCGGTCATCGACCCGGCCACCTACAAGGTCGTCGAGACCATCCCGGTGGGCGTCCAGCCGCAGCACGTCGTCCCCTCGTGGGACCTGAAGACCCTCTGGGTGAACAACAACCGCGGCCACACCCTCACCCCCATCGACCCGGCAACCGGGATCGCGGGCCGGCCGGTGGACGTCCACGACCCGTACAACCTCTACTTCACGCCCAACGGCCGCTACGCCGTCGTCATGGCCTCCATGGACCGGGAACTGGTCTTCCGGGACCCGCACACCATGCGCACGCTCAAGACGACGCCCGTCACCTGCTACGGAGTCAACCACGCGGACTTCTCGGCGGACGGCCGGTACTTCATCGTCTCCTGTGAGTTCTCCGGCGAACTGCTCAAGGTCGACACGGAGAGCATGGAGGTGATCGGACAGCAGAAACTGCCGTTCGGCGGCGCCATGCCGCAGGACGTGAAGCTCTCGCCGGACGGCAGGACCTTCTACGTCGCCGACATGGTCGCCGACGGCATGTGGGTCCTCGACGGCGACCGCTTCACCACGCCGAACCTGCTGCCCACCGGCAAGGGCTGCCACGGTCTGTACGTCAGCCGCGACTCCCGTGAGATGTACGTGACCAACCGGGGCGAAGGCTCGGTCTCCGTCTTCGACTTCGGGCAGGACCGGCTGACGAAGAAGTGGCGGCTGCCGAACGGGGGATCCCCGGACATGGGCGGAGTCTCCGCGGACGGCAGGGTGCTGTGGCTGTCGGGGCGCTACCACTCCGAGGTGTACGCGATCGACACCACGACCGGCGAGCAGCTCGCCCGCATCCCCGTCGGCAGCGGCCCCCACGGACTCGCCGTCTACCCCCAGCCCGGCCGCTACTCCCTGGGACACACGGGCGTGTTCCGCTGACCGCCCGCCAACGCCCGACGCCGGGTGCGACCACCGGCTTGGGGCGCGGCCGACGTACGGCCGCCCGTGCGCAGCGGACCGGGCCGCGATCGCGGCGGCTACCCGGCCACGAGCAGGGCCTCGGAGCCCACCGGCCGGTAGCCCGCCTGCTGGAACGTCCGTACGCTGCGGGCGTTCCCGGGCGACTGCTGGGCCCATACGTGCGTCCCCGGCACCAGATGGCGTGCCGCGACGGCGAGTCGTACTCCCAGCCCGGCACCGCGCGCCTCCGGGTCCACCTCGATCGCGGCCTCCCACCGCCCGGCCACCCCGCGGCCGAGGACGAGCACGCCGCCGTCCGCGGCCCAGACCCGTACCTCGTCACGGAACTTCAGTGCCCGGGCCACCCGGGGGTGGTCCGGGTCGGCGATCTCCCGCAGCTCCAGCCCGGGCTCGCCGCTCCGCGCGGAGGCGACCGTGAGAAGGTCGATGGTGTTCATCGAGCGGCCGGTCCTCGCCATCAGCGCGGTCAGGAAGCCGGGATTCATGCTCGCGGCGAGCGGGTCGCTCGCGGCCGCGGCCAGCGCGCCGCGCACCCACACCGGGTCCGCGTCCGTGAACACCACCGAGTGGGCGGTGAACGCCAGTACACCCGCGTCCCGGGCGCTGGGCTGCGGCACCACCGTCGTGCCGCCGTCCGGTGGCGGGAAACCGCCCCGTGCCGCCGCTTCCAGAATCCGTGCCACCGCGTCGCTCATGCCCTTATCGTCCCCGAAGGCCCCCGGCGCCCGGATCGCGGCCCCCGCCGATAACCTTGCCTGCGTCAGTGATGCACCAAGAAGGGGTGGACCTGTGGCGGACATCGAGTCGGCACGCAAGGCCTTCGATCGATTCGACCTGAACGGCGACGGGCTGATCTCGGCCGCCGAGTACAAGAGCGCCATGGCGCAACTGGGCGACTTCAACGTGACCGAGACGGTCGCCGAGGCGGTCATCAGGACCAAGGACGCCAACGGCGACGGTCTGCTGACCTTCGACGAGTTCTGGGCCGCGCTGAACCAGGCCTGACACCGAATCGTACGCCGCGCCCGGCGTCGGCCCCCGGAGTTCGCCCGCGCCGGGGGCCGACGCCGGGCGCCGGCCCTCGGCGCGGACTCCGGGTCCGCACGGCGGCCTGAGGCCGCCGGGCCCGGGCCGGGGCACGCACGCCCGGCGGCGACGGGCGCGGCGAGGCGCGGGGGTGACGCGTGGGGTGACGTGCCGTCAGCACTCGATGATGTTCACCGCGAGCCCGCCGCGCGCGGTCTCCTTGTACTTGACCGACATGTCGGCACCGGTGTCCTTCATGGTCTTGATGACCTTGTCGAGGGAGACCTTGTGGCTGCCGTCGCCGCGCAGGGCCATCCGGGCGGCGGTGACGGCCTTCACCGCGGCCATTCCGTTGCGCTCGATGCACGGGATCTGGACGAGACCGCCCACCGGGTCACAGGTCAGGCCCAGGTTGTGCTCCATGCCGATCTCGGCGGCGTTCTCCACCTGTTCCGGGGAGCCGCCCATCACCTCGGCGAGCGCGCCCGCCGCCATCGAGCAGGCCGAGCCGACCTCGCCCTGGCAGCCGACCTCGGCGCCGGAGATCGAGGCGTTCTCCTTGAAGAGCATGCCGATCGCACCGGCGGCGAGGAGGAAGCGGATCACGCCCTCCTCGTCTGCTCCGGGCACGAAGTTCATGTAGTAGTGCAGGACGGCCGGGATGATGCCGGCCGCACCGTTCGTCGGGGCGGTCACGACGCGGCCGCCCGCCGCGTTCTCCTCGTTCACGGCCATCGCGTACAGCGTGATCCACTCCATCGCGAGCGCCTGCGGGTCGCCCTCGGAGCGCAGCTTGCGCGCGGTGGTGGCGGCGCGGCGCCGGACCTTCAGCCCGCCGGGGAGGATGCCCTCGCGGGACATGCCACGTGAGACGCAGGCCTGCATGACCCGCCAGATGTCCAGCAGCCCCTCGCGGATCTCGTCCTCGGACCGCCAGGCCTTCTCGTTCTCCAGCATCAGCGAGGAGATCGACAGCCCCGTCTCGCGGGAGAGCCGCAACAGCTCGTCACCGGTCCGGAAGGGGTACTTCAGCACGGTGTCGTCCGGCACGATGGGGTTCTCGCCGGCCACCGCGTCCTCGTCGACGACGAAGCCGCCGCCCACCGAGTAGTACGTCTTCTCCAGCAGCGTCCCGCCCTCGGCGTCGTAGGCCCACAGGGTCATGCCGTTCGCGTGGTACGGGAGCGCCTTCCGGCGGTGCAGGACCAGGTCCTCGTCGAAGTCGAAGCCGATCTCGTGCACCCCGAGGAGTTTGATCCGCCCTTCGCTCTTGATCCGCTCGACCTCGTCGTCGGCGGTCTCGACGTCGACCGTCCGGGGCGAACCACCCTCCAGGCCCAGCAGGACGGCCTTCGGAGTGCCGTGGCCGTGGCCGGTGGCGCCGAGCGAGCCGTACAGCTCCGCGCGTATCGCCGTCGTGTGGGCCAGCAGGCCCTCGTTCTTGAGCCGGCGGGCGAACATGGCGGCCGCCCTCATCGGGCCGACCGTGTGGGAGCTGGACGGCCCGATGCCGATCGAGAACAGGTCGAAGACCGAGATGGCCACGGGGGTACTCCTTGTGGGATGGCTGTGCTTTCCCGGGGGACGCGGTGTCCCAGTGCGGCTGTGCCGCGGGCCGGACCCCCGGCCGGCGGGCCGGGGCAGGAAGGCGCGGGTGTGCGCCGGGTGCACGGTGCGGGGCACCGCACTCACCGTCCGGTGTGCGCGGTGCCCCGTCGGTCGTGCGCAGGTCTGCTTACAGACCAGGGTAAAGCGGGTGCTTCGCGGCGAGCGCCGAGACGCGGCCCCTGAGGGCGTCCGCATCGTACGAGGGCTTGAGCACCTCGGCGATGATGTCGGCGACCTCACGGAAGTCCTCGGCCCGGAAGCCGCGGGTGGCCAGCGCCGGGGTGCCGATCCGCAGGCCCGAGGTGACCATCGGCGGGCGGGGGTCGTTCGGGATCGCGTTGCGGTTGACGGTGATGCCGACCTCGTGGAGCCGGTCCTCGGCCTGCTGGCCGTCCAGCTCCGAGTGCCGCAGGTCCACCAGCACCAGGTGCACGTCCGTGCCGCCGGACAGCACGGAGACGCCCGCCTGCCTGACGTCGTCCTGCACCAGGCGCTCCGCGATGATCTTCGCGCCTTCCAGGGTGCGCTCCTGGCGCTCCTTGAACTCCTCCGAGGCCGCGACCTTGAAGGACACCGCCTTGGCGGCGATCACGTGCTCCAGCGGGCCGCCCTGCTGACCGGGGAAGACCGCGGAGTTGATCTTCTTGGCGAGTTCCGCCGTGGAGAGGATCACACCGCCGCGGGGGCCGCCCAGCGTCTTGTGGGTGGTGGTGGTCACGACATGGGCGTGCGGCACCGGGTTCGGGTGCAGCCCGGCGGCGACCAGACCCGCGAAGTGGGCCATGTCGACCATCAGGTACGCGCCGACCTCGTCCGCGATCCGGCGGAACGCGGCGAAGTCCAGCTGCCGCGGGTACGCCGACCAGCCGGCCACGATCAGCTTCGGCTTGGACTCCTTGGCGAGCCGCTCGACCTCGGCCATGTCGACCTGGCCGGTGGCGTCGTCCACGTGGTAGGCGACCACGTCGTAGAGCTTGCCGGAAAAGTTGATCTTCATGCCGTGGGTCAGGTGCCCGCCGTGCGCGAGGTTCAGACCCATGATCGTGTCGCCCGGCTTCAGCAGGGCGAACATCGCCGCCGCGTTGGCCTGGGCGCCCGAGTGCGGCTGTACGTTCGCGTGCTCGGCGCCGAACAGCTCCTTGATGCGGTCGATGGCGATCTGCTCGACGACATCGACGTGCTCGCAGCCGCCGTAGTAGCGGCGGCCGGGGTAGCCCTCGGCGTACTTGTTGGTGAGGACGGAGCCCTGCGCCTCCATGACCGCGACCGGGGCGAAGTTCTCCGACGCGATCATTTCCAGGGTGGACTGCTGACGGTGGAGCTCGGCGTCGACGGCGGCGGCGACGTCCGGGTCGAGCTCGTGGAGAGGGGTGTTGAGAAGCGACATCACGCGATCCCTAGGGTCGAGTCCTGGTCAGCTGGCGAAATCGGTGTACTCGGCGGCGGAGAGCAGGTCCTCCGGCTCCTCCGCGACCCGTACCTTGAACAGCCAGCCGCCCTCGAACGGGGCGGAGTTCACCAGGGACGGGTCGTCCACGACGTCCTGGTTGGCCTCGACGACCTCACCCGTCACCGGGGAGTACAGATCGCTGACCGACTTGGTCGACTCCAGCTCGCCGCAGGTCTCGCCCGCGGTCACCGTGTCACCGACCTCCGGGAGCTGGACGTACACGACGTCGCCGAGGGCGTTCGCCGCGTGCTCCGTGATGCCGACCGTCGAGACGCCGTCCTCGGCGGCCGACAGCCACTCGTGCTCCTTGCTGTAGCGCAGCTGCTGGGGGTTGCTCATGACCTGAATTCTCCTGTACGCGGGGAAGTGCTGCTGATGGGGGATGCCGGAGTGACTACTTCTGGCGCCTGTAGAAGGGGAGCGCCACGACCTCGTACGGCTCATGAGTACCGCGGATGTCGATGCCGACGCCCTCGGTGCCGGGCGTGGCGAGCGCGGCGTCCACGTAGGCGATGGCGAGCGGCTTGCCCAGGGTCGGCGACGGCGCGCCGGAGGTGACCTCGCCGACGACCTGGCCCCCGGAGACCACGGCCATCCCGGCCCGCGGCACCCGGCGGCCCCGGGCGACCAGGCCGACCAGCTTGCGCGGCGGGTTCGTGGCGGCACGCTCGGCGGCGGCCTCCAGGGCCTTGCGGCCGACGAAGTCGCCCTCCTTCTCGAACTTCACGACCCGGCCGAGACCGGCGTCGAAGGGGGTGAGCGACGTGGTCAGCTCGTGCCCGTACAGGGGCATGCCCGCCTCCAGGCGCAGCGTGTCACGGCAGGACAGGCCGCACGGCACGAGACCGGCCGGAGCACCGGCCTCGGTCAGCGCCCGCCACAGCGTCTCCGCGTGCCGCGGCTCGACGAACAGTTCGAAGCCGTCCTCGCCGGTGTAGCCGGTACGGGCGATCAATGCCGGGACGCCGGCGACGGTGCCGGGGAGGCCGGCGTAGTACTTCAGTCCGTCCAGGTCGGCGTCGGTGAGCGACTTGAGGATGCCGGGCGACTCGGGTCCCTGTACGGCGATGAGCGCATATGCGTCCCGGTCGTCGCGTACTGCCGCGTCGAAGCCCTCGGCACGCTCCGTGAGGGCGTCGAGGACGATCTGCGCGTTGGAGGCGTTGGCGACGACCATGTACTCCGTGTCGCCGAGGCGGTACACGATCAGGTCGTCGAGGATGCCGCCGTCCTCGCGGCAGATCATCGTGTAGCGGGCGCGGCCGGTGGCGACGCCGCCGATGTTGCCGACCAGCGCGTAGTCCAGCAGGGCGGCGGCCTGCGGTCCGGTCACGGTGATCTCGCCCATGTGGGAGAGGTCGAAGAGACCGGCCTTCGAGCGGACGGCGTTGTGCTCGTCGCGCTCACTCGCGTACCGCAGCGGCATGTCCCAGCCGGCGAAATCGGTCATGGTCGCGCCCAGCGAGCGATGCAGGGCATCAAGGGCGGTGAGACGGGGGGCGTTGCTCATGGATGGGGCTCCCAGGGCATGACTGGCGAGGACGATCCTCCCCATCTGTCATCGAAACCTGAGAGGTTCGTCACGACCACACGTAGCGGACGTACGCGGAGGGCGTGACTTGCACCTTGGGTGGAACCGCAGGGACTGCGGCTCGCTTTTCAGATCTGCCTCGTCGCGCGCGGTACGGGGCCTGAGAGATTCAAGGGAGGGACTTGCTCCTTCGGCGCCCGGCCCACACAGTGGCCGGGACTCTCCCGCGCGGATTCAAGCGGCCGGTATGCAGTTTGCGCGGACATCATTGCACGGGTGCCCTCGTCGGCAAATCACTTGTCGGTCATTACCTTTTCTTTAAGCTTCTTGGGCAGGGTCTCGAGACCCGACAGGGGGAGAGTGAGCTGATGACGTTGCAGCAGTCCGGTGCCTGTCCGGCGACCGCAGGGGTCCCCGCCCGGCCCCGAGCCGCCGGGGCTACCCGCCCCGGCCTGCCGATCGGCCTCACCACGGCCCAGCCCCTCGTGCGTGACCTGCGGGAACGCGAGGGGCGCGGCCCACGCGCCCTGGTGTTCCGCCGCGGCGACGTGGTCGTCATCTCCGGGCTGCCCGGCAGCGGAAAGTCCACGCTCATCCGGCGGGCGGCCGACGGGGGCGGGATCGACTCCCAGGACGCCCGGGACCGCTGGGACCGGCGGATGCCCCGTGCCCTGCCGTACGCCGTCTACCGTCCGCTCGTCCGGCTCGCGCACTACGCGGGCCTGCGCCGGGCGCTGCGCTCCGGCGAGAGCGTGATCGTGCACGACTGCGGCACCCAGTCGTGGGTCCGGCGCTGGCTGGCCCGGGAGGCCCGCAGACGGGGGCGCGACCTCCATCTGCTGCTGCTGGACGTCACCCCCGAGACCGCCCGCGCGGGCCAGCGGGAGCGCGGCCGCGGCGTCTCCGGCTACGCCTTCGCCCGCCACCGCCGAGCGGTCTCCCACCTCCTCCGCGCGGCCGAACGCGGCCACCTCCCCGCGGGCTGCGCCTCCGCGACCCTCCTCGACCGCGCGGCGGCCTCCGCGCTCACCCGGATCGGCTTCACCGAGACGCCCTGAGGACCTGAGGCCGGGCGAGGCGCGGTGGGCGGGTCGACCGGCCCGACGGCCCCACGGGCCGACGACAGGACCGGACCGGCCGGCTTCGCGGCCGGTGCGCGGGGACGTGGCCGGGTCGGCTCGGGCCGCGCCACGGGCCCTGGGGCACCGGGCCGCAGACGGGCGGTTCCGGGCTGCGGGCTCGGTCGCGCCCGCTGGTCGGCGTGGCCGCCCGGGCTGGTCGCCCCGCGCATGCCCCCGGGTGGCGCACGGACCCGCGACCCGTCTCCCCGCTGTCGGGAGCCCGTCGGCCGGCTCCTCCCGTACCGCCGACGGTGGCGTCCGGCGGACCCCACGCGGGTCATGGACCACACGGACACCGGGCGGTCTCCGTCCTGCCGGTATGCGGGCGCACCAGTGCCTCCCCGCCCCGGTGTCCGCGCCCGCGGCACGCGCCTGCCGCGCCCGCTACCCTGCTGTCGCAGGACGTCACGGCCGCCCGGCTCGGGTCGGCGGGGGAAGCAGGGATCACAGTGGACACGACATGGCCCGCCAATGAGCTCGAAGAGGTGCTGGCCGCATCGGTCGGGAACCCGTCGGCCGGAGGGCGGATCGTGGAGGTGCTCGGGCGGAGCGCCGTGTGGGTTCCGCTGCCCAACGGCGGCGGGCCGGACAGCGCCGACCTCGACCTGCCGACGATCGGCATCGACGGCGCCCCGTACGTCCCCGTCTTCAGCTCCCAGGAGCAGTTCCGCCTCGGCGCGGGCGACCACATGTCCGGCACCGTCGCGCCCGCCGTCGAGTTCGCCCGGGGCCTGCCCCCGCAGCTCGGTATCGCCGTGAACCCGGGCGGCGCCGTCGGCGTACCGCTGCCCCCGCCCGCCGTCGCCGAGCTGTGCCGCGCCGGCCGCACGCCGCTCGGGGGCCCTTCCCATGCCGGAGGCCCGGCGAGCGGCGGCCGGGTCCGGCTCTTCGAGCCCGACTGGCAGGAGGAGCCGGTCGACTTCCTCGCCGCCGCGGCCGGCGAGTTCGAGTCGACCCGCGTCGTCCAGACCGCCCGCCGGATCCTGGCCAGCATCGAGGGCGGCCCGCCGGTCCTGTTCGTCGGCGTCCAGCTCTCCGCCTTCGAGGGCCCCGACCGGAACGCCCCCATGGACGCACTCGGCCGTGCGCTCGGCCGGGTCGCCGTGCAGTGGCCGGTCAACCTGGTCCTGCTGGACATCGCCCAGGACCCCGTCGGCGACTGGATGCTGACCCGGGTCCGGCCCTTCTACACCCGGCAGTACGCGTAGACGTCAAGTTGGTGTCAGTACGGCCGCTTAAGCTGGTTTGATGACGTGGTCGCCGCACTCGCGTGCCCAGGGCGGCCCGAGGGAACGGCGGATCGAAGAGGGGCGGGACCCAGAGTGAGTGCGTCAGGCACCGCGGCGGCCGGGCAGGTCGAGCACATGCTGCGCCAGGTGACGCCCGGGCGCTACGACGCGTACGAGGCGCTGCTGCAGGCGCTCGCCGACGGCCGGGTGTGGATGCTCCTCTGGCACGGCCAGGCCGGATCCCCCGACGCCCAGTACGGGAACATGGAGGTGGACGGCCTCGGATACGCGCCCTGCGTCACCTCCGCGCAGGAGCTCTCCGCCTCGGGCTGGACCAGGGCCCACGAGGTGGCCGCCGGCGCCGACGTCGCCCGCGCCCTCTTCCCCGACCGCTGGGGCATCTGGCTCAACCCGCACGCGCCGGGCGGCGGAGTCGGTGTTCCCTGGCCCGATCTGCGCCGGATCGCCACCGGCCTCGACCGGATGCCCGCCGGTCCGCTGCGCCTGACGGAACCGGCCATCGAGATCCCCCAGTTCTACGCCCTGCTCACGCAGAACGCGCACCGTACCCCTGCCGTCCGCTCCCTGCGCAGGGCCTGGGTGCAGCCGTCGCTCGGCGCCCCGTACCTCGCCATCGGCCTGGACCTCTACGACACGGGCCGGCAGTCCGTAGAGTCGGTGCGCGCCATGATGCAGCAGTCGATCGCCGCAGTGCCGGACGGACTTCCGGTGTCGACCGTCGCCATGTCCGACGAGTACGACCCGGTCGCCATGTGGCTGCGGGCCAACACCCGCCCGTTCTACGACCGGGAGGCCCACGCCGGTCCTCCCCAGCAGTCCGGCTACGGATACCCTCCCGCTCAGTTCCCCCGCTGAGGGCCCGCCGGGGCCGCACCGCCCCGGCCAACCGGGCCGTGTGTCCGGGAAGTTAACGGGACGAGGGCCGATGTCCGGGATCGGACCGGTTTGGCGAGTGTCCGGGTCTCGACTGTGCATCACCGCTATGCGGACTGTTCTCCCGTTCGGGACTCGTCTGTAGTGTTCGGCCGGTCAAGACCTCCTCCACAGGCGGATTCCAGGGGTGGACCATGCCAATATTCAAGTCCAGAGCCGTCCAAGTGATCACAGCGGCCGTCGCGGTCGGCCTCGTCGCCACCGGCTGTGCGAGTGAGCGCGGCAAGGACGGCGACAAGGGCGGCGACAAGGACACCTTCGTCTTCGGTGCCCCGGGCGACCCGGGCTCCCTGGACCCCGCCCTCGCGAGCGACGGCGAGACCTTCCGGGTCACCCGTCAGGCGTTCGAGGCACTGCTGGAGCACGAGTCCGGCGGCAGCGAGCTCGTCGGAGGTCTCGCGGAGAAGTGGTCCAGCAACCCGGAGGGCACGGTCTGGACGTTCAACCTCCGCAAGGGCGTCAAGTTCCACGACGGTGAGGCGTTCAACGCCGCCGCGGTGTGCGCCAACTACGACCACTGGTTCAACTGGACGGGCACGTACCAGTTGGACGCCGTGTCGTACTACTGGCGAAAGATCATGGGCGGGTTCGCGAAGAACGAGGACCCGGAGGCTCCGAAGGCGAACTACAAGTCCTGCACCGCGAAGGACGACAGCACGGCGGTCATCGAGGTCAACGAGCCCTCGGCCAACCTGCCTGGTGGTTTCTCCCTCCAGGCCCTTGCGATCCACTCACCGAAGGCGCTCGAGGAGTACAAGAAGCAGCAGGCGACCTCCAAGGGTGACGCCATCACCTATCCCAAGTACAGCCAGGAGGCCGGCACGGTCGCCGGAACCGGCCCGTACCGGATCACGAAGTGGAACAAGGGCAACAAGGAAGTCTCCCTCGAGCGCTTCGACGACTACTGGGGCGAGAAGGCCAAGGTGAAGAACCTGGTCTTCCGTACGATCGACACCGAGGACGGCCGGCGTCAGGCGCTGCAGGCCGGTGACATCCACGGCTACGACCTGGTCGCGCCCGCCGACATCAAGACCCTCGAAGGCGCCGGTTTCACGGTGCCGACCCGTGACGTCTTCAACCTCTTCTACCTCGGCATGACCCAGGAGAAGAACCCGGCGCTGAAGAAGCCCGAGGTGCGTCAGGCGATCGCGCACGCCATCGACCGGGAGAACATCGTCAAGACCCAGCTCCCCGAGGGCGGCAAGGTCGCGACCCAGTTCATGCCGGACACCGTCGCCGGCTTCTCGGAGAACGTGAAGAAGTACCCCTTCGACACCGCGAAGGCCAAGTCGCTGCTGGCCGGCGCCAAGGAGGAGAACCTCGCGGTCGAGTTCTGCTACCCGACCGAGGTCACCCGCCCGTACATGCCCGCTCCGCAGGACATCTTCGAGCTGATGAAGGCCGACCTGGAGAAGGCCGGCATCAAGGTCACCCCGAAGCCGATGAAGTGGGCCCCGGACTACCTGGACGCCACCGAGGCCGGTTCCTGCGACCTGCACATGCTGGGCTGGACCGGTGACTTCAACGACGGCTTCAACTTCATCGGGACCTGGTTCGCGAAGAAGGACAAGCAGTGGGGCTTCGACGAGGCAAAGGTCTTCGACTCCGTGAACGCCGCGTCGAAGGAGGCGGACGCCGCCAAGCGCGTGGACGCGTACAAGAAGGCCAATGAGACGATCATGGAGTACCTGCCGGGGCTCCCGATCTCGTCCTCGCCGCCGGCCATCGCCTTCGGCAAGAACGTCAACCCGCCGAACGTCTCCCCGCTGACGCAGGAGAACTTCGCCGAGGTCTCCTTCAAGTAGCACACCGCATGGGGTCCGCCCGGCCACGGAACACACGTGGCCGGGCGGACCCGCATCCCATTCCCGTACCACTCGTACAACACACGCAAGAAAGGGGCATGCGGGGTGTTGCGACTCGTCGTACGACGACTGCTACAGCTGGTACCCACCCTGCTCGGCCTGTCGGTTCTGCTCTTCATCTGGCTGAACCGGCTGCCCGGCGGACCCGCCTCAGCGATCCTGGGCGAGCGGGCGACCGAAGCCGAAGTGGCACGCATCAACCGGGCGCTCGGACTCGACCAGCCGCTCTACGTCCAGTACGGACGCTTCCTCAAGCGCATCTTCGAACTCGACCTCGGCACCTCGACCCAGACGGGCCAGCCGGTGTGGGACGAGTTCGTCCTCCGCTTCCCGGCGACGGTCGAACTCAGCGTCGCCGCCATGCTGATCGCCGTGGCGGTCGGCATTCCGCTCGGCTACCTCGCCGCGCGCAAGCGCGGCGGCTGGCTCGACGTGGCCTCGGTATCCGGGTCGCTGGTCGGGATCTGCATCCCGGTCTTCTTCCTCGCCCTGATCCTCAAGGGCATCTTCGCGGTCAACCTCGGTCTCTTCCCGAGCTACGGCCGGATGGAAACGGGTCTCGACGCCACCAGCGTGACCGGATTCGCCGTCCTCGACGGCGTCCTCACCGGCGAGTTCGACGCCTCCTGGGACGCGATCATGCACCTGGTGCTGCCCGCGCTCGCCCTCTCCTCCATCCCGCTCGCCGTCATCGTGCGCATGACCCGCGCCAGTGTGCTGGAGGTCCTCGGCGAGGACTACATCCGCACCGCCGAGTCCAAGGGCCTGGAGCGGAAGACCGTCCGCGGCCGCCACATCCTGCGCAACGCGTTGCTGCCCGTGGTCACCGCGATAGGTCTGCTGACGGGAAGCCTGCTGTCCGGCGCCGTGCTCACGGAGTCGGTGTTCTCCTTCGGCGGCATCGGCTCCTTCATCCGGACGGCGATCGACGCCCGTGACTACCCCGTGCTCGTGGGCTTCATCATGTTCATCGCGACCGTGTACGTCCTGATCAACCTGCTGGTGGACCTCGCGTACAGCGTCATCGATCCGAGGGTGCGGGTGCACTGATGAGCCTGGCTACTACCAAGACATCGAAGATCGACCGGCTCGCGGAGCTCACCGCCAAGTCCGAGACGTCGAGCGGCGCAAGCCTCTGGCGGGAGGCCTTCCGCCGGCTGCGCTCCAGCAAGATGGCGATCATCGGTGCGGTGATCATCGCCGTGTTCGTCGTGGTGGCGATCGTGGGCCCGTGGTTCGCGCCGCACACCCCGACCGCCCAGACCTGGCGCGGTGAGGTCTTCCCCAACCAGGGCAGGTTCGTCGGCGCCCGCGGCGAGAACTGGCTCGGCCTGGACCACCTGGGCCGCGACATGTTCTCCCGCATGCTCGTGGGCTCCCGGCAGACGCTGCTGGTCGGCGTGGTCTCGATGCTCATCGGCTTGACCGTCGGCGCCGTCGTCGGCGCGCTGTCAGGGGCCGCGGCGACGCTCGGAGGCCGCGCGGGTCGGCGCCTCGACGATGCCATCATGCGTGTCACCGACATCATGCTTGCGCTGCCGTCGCTGCTGCTGGCCGTGTCCGTCGCCGCGGTGATGGGACAGTCGCTGACCACGGTGATGATCGCCGTCGGTGTGGTGCAGATCCCCATCTTCGCCCGGCTGCTGCGCGGTTCGATGCTCGCCCAGGGAGGCAAGGACTACGTGCTGGCCGCGCGGTCCCTCGGCATCCGCAAGCGGCGCATCGTGCTCACCCAGATCATGCCCAACTCGCTGAGCCCGGTGATCGTCCAGGCGACCCTCAGCCTCGCCACCGCCATCATCGAGGCGGCGGCGCTGTCCTACCTCGGCCTCGGCAACCCCGACCCGGCCGTTCCGGAGTGGGGCGTCATGCTCTCGCAGGCGCAGCGCTTCTTCGACAACGCGCCGATGATGTCGATGTACCCGGCGGTCGCCATCATCATCACCGCCCTGGGCTTCACCCTGCTCGGCGAGGCCATGCGCGAAGCCCTCGACCCGAAGCTGCGAGGTTGATGTCATGCCACTGCTCGATGTGGACGAACTCACCGTCACCTTCGGCGGACGCGGCCGCAAGGACGTCCAGGCCGTCAACGGGGTCTCCTTCTCCGTGGACGAGGGCCAGGTCGTCGGACTCGTCGGCGAGTCGGGCTGCGGGAAGTCCGTCACCTCGCTCGCCCTGATGGGCCTCCTCCCGCGCAAGGGCGTGACCCTCGGCGGACGGGCCGACTTCGACGGCGCCGACCTGCTGACGATGAGCCCCGGCAAGATCCGGGACCTGCGCGGCAGCAAGCTCGCGATGATCTTCCAGGACCCGCTGTCCTCCCTGAACCCGGTCATCCCGATCGGCGTCCAGGTGACCGAGATCCTCCAGCGCCACCGCGGTATGAAGGGCGAGGCCGCCCGCAAGGAGGCCGCGCACCTGCTGGACCGCGTCGGCATCCCCGACCCGGACCGCCGGCTGAAGGAGTACCCGCACCAGCTCTCCGGCGGTATGCGGCAGCGCGCGCTGATCGCCATGGCGGTGGCGTGTGCGCCCCGACTGCTCATCGCCGACGAGCCCACCACGGCGCTCGACGTCACCATCCAGGCGCAGATCCTCGAACTGCTCAAGGAACTCGTCGACCAGGAGGGCACCGCCCTGCTGATGATCACCCATGACCTGGGTGTCGTCGCCGGGCTCTGCGACCAGGTCAACGTGCTGTACGCGGGCAAGGTCGTCGAATCCGCGGGGCGGCGGGAGCTGTTCGCGCACCCGACGCACCCGTACACCCACGGGCTGCTCGGTTCCATTCCCCGGCTCGACGCCCCGCGCGGCGAGCCGCTGAACCCCATCCGCGGGTCCATCAACGACCAGATCGCCTGGGCCGACGGCTGCGCCTTCGCGCCCCGCTGCGACCGCTACGAGATGGGCTGCCTGACCGGCACGCCCCAACTGACCGAACCCCGCGAGGCCGGGCACGAGGCCCGCTGCGTCAACCCGGTCCTGGCCACGACGGAGGTCCCGGCATGAGCCTGCTCGAACTCGACGGAGTGAAGGTCCACTTCCCCGTCAAGAAGGGCATCCTCTTCGACCGCACGGTCGGCCACGTCTACGCCGTGGACGGCATCTCGCTGTCCGTCGAGGCCGGCCGGACGTACGGGCTCGTCGGTGAGTCCGGCTGCGGCAAGACCACGCTCGGGCGCGCGGTGCTGCGGCTCGTCGACGTCACGGACGGCAAGGTCGTCCTCGACGGCACGGACGTGGCGAAGCTGCCCGAGAAGCAGCTGCGCGGCTTCCGCCGCCGGATCCAGATGGTGTTCCAGGACCCGCTGGGCAGCCTCAACCCCCGGCAGAACATCGAGTCGATCCTGTCGGAGGGCATGGCCGCGCACGGCATCGGGGCGAACGAGAAGGAACGCCGGGAGAAGATCAAGGAGATCCTGGCGAAGGTCGGCCTTCCCGGGAACTCCCTGTCCCGATACCCGCACGAGTTCTCCGGCGGCCAGCGCCAGCGGATAGGCATCGCGCGGGCCCTCGTCCTCGAGCCGGACGTGATCATCTGCGACGAGCCGGTCTCGGCACTGGACGTCTCCATCCAGGCGCAGGTCATCAACCTGCTGGAGGAGCTCCAGGAATCGATGGGCCTGACGTATCTCGTCATAGCCCACGACCTCGCCGTCGTCCGGCACATCTCCGACGTCATCGGGGTCATGTACCTCGGTTCCCTGGTGGAGGAGGCCCCGAGCGACGCGCTGTACGAGGAGCCGAAGCACCCGTACACCAGGGCGCTGATGTCGGCGGTGCCGGTGCCGGACCCGGAGGTCGAGGACCGCCGCGAGCGCATTCTGCTGCTGGGGGACCTGCCGTCCCCCGCGAACCCGCCCGCGGGCTGCCGCTTCCACACGCGCTGCCCGTGGAAGCAGGACACGCTGTGCGCCACGGAGCGCCCCGAGCTCAAGGACCTCGGCGGCGGCCACAAGGTGGCGTGCCACTTCGCGGCGGAGATCGCGTCGGGTGAGATCGTCCGCACCTCGGGCGAGGTCGTCCCGGCGGTCCGTGAAGGCGTCGAGGACGTCGACCCGGAGGTCGTGGCCACGTCGGGCTCGCTGGCCGAAGCCCACGAGGATGCGGCGGACACGGCGGAGGCGGGGGAGACCGCCGTGCCTTCGCCCCGGGGCGAGAGTGCCGACGCCGACGCCGACGCCGACGCCGACGCTGATGGCGCCGAGGCGTCCGGGGCGGCCGAGGTTCCCGAGGTGCCGGCCGGTGCGGACGACGCCGGGGCTCCGGAGGCGTCCGACGGCGGGCCCGGCAAGCTCGGCAAGCTCGACAAGGAGGACGAGGCTTCCGAAGGGAAGACCTCGGACGCCCCCGCGGGCAAGTAGCGGTACGTCCGTCGGGGCGCGGGCCGTCGGCCCGCGCCCCGTCCCGCCCGGACCGGTGCCGGCGCGGGCCCGCTGTGCGCAGGCGGCACAATTGGGCGGTGCTCCAGGAACTGTTCACCCCCTCCGTCCAACACGCCCTCGACCTCGCCGGGATCTTCGTCTTCGCCATCTCCGGCGCCCTGCTCGCCGTGCGGAAGAACTTCGACGTCTTCGGCATCGCGGTGCTCGCCGAGGTCACCGCACTGGGCGGCGGGTTGTTCCGCGATCTGGTCATCGGCGCCGTACCCCCCGCCGCGTTCACGGACCTCGGGTACTTCGTGATGCCGCTCGTGGCGGCGGTGCTGGTCTTCTTCCTCCACCCCGAGGTCGAGCGGATCCAGGGCTCGGTCAACGTCTTCGACGCCGCCGGGCTGGGCCTGTTCGCCGTCACCGGCACGACCAAGGCGTACGAGTACGGCCTCGGCCTGACCGCCTCCGCGACGCTCGGGCTCGCGACGGCGGTCGGCGGCGGTGTACTGCGTGACGTCCTCGCGAACGAGGTGCCGTCGCTGCTGCGCTGGGACCGCGATCTGTACGCCGTGCCCGCGATCGTGGGGGCCACGATGGTCGTCCTCTTCATCCGCTTCGAGATGCTCAACGGGCTGACCAGCGGGTTTGCCGTCCTGATGGCCTTCCTCATGCGCCTGCTGGCGATGCGGTTCCACTGGCGGGCGCCACGCGCCTGGAACCGGAGATCGAGCGCGACCGAGCCCGGGAACGAGGGTTTCGGCAAAGCTACCGCTTAGTAGTTATCTGTTGTACGGTTCAGTCATGGCACAGGTGGCACAGGCAACCATCGGTAACAGCGAGTTCGACCGCGACACCGCTGTCACCCTCCGGGACTCCGGCGTACCCGGCGTCTACGACGCGGAGCTCTCCGCGGGCTGGACGATCATCACCGCCGTCAACGGCGGCTATCTGCTGGCGCTGCTCGGACGCGCCCTCGGGGAGGCCCTCCCGCACCCCGATCCGTTCACGGTCTCGGCGCACTACCTCAGCCCCTCCGCGCCCGGCCCCGCGGTGATCCGCACCGAGACGATCCGCACCGGACGCACGCTCTCCACCGGCCAGGCCTCCCTCTTCCAGTACGCGGAGGACGGCACCGAGGTCGAGCGCATCCGCGTGCTCGCCACCTACGGCGACCTGGACGCACTGCCCGGCGACGTCAGGACGACCGCACTGCCTCCGGCCATCCCGGCCTACCAGGACTGCCTCGGCCCGGACGACGGTCCGGCCCCCGCCATCCCGGGCTCCTCGGCCATCACCGAGCGGCTGAACATCAAGCTCGACCCCGCCACCGTCGGCTGGGCGGTCGGCGCTCCCTCGGGCAGAGGGGAGATGCGGGGCTGGTTCGGACTCGCCGACGGTCGCGACGCCGACCCGCTCTCGCTGCTGCTGACGGTCGACGCGCTCCCGCCGACCTCGTTCGAGCTGGGGCTGAAGGGCTGGACGCCGACCGTCGAGCTCACCACCCACATCCGCTGCCGCCCGGCACCGGGGCCGCTGCGCGTCTCCATCACCACCCGCAATCTCGCGGGCGGCTTCCTGGAGGAGGACGCCGAGGTGTGGGACAGCGCGGACCGTCTGGTCGCCCAGTCCCGCCAGCTGGCGAAGGCGCCGCTCCCGCACGGCTGACCCGCGGTTGCCGGTCGGAGGCCGGCCGGGCGGGCTCCGCACGCGAACCGCCGTCCCCACCCGCCGCCGTCCTCGGTCGCGGGCGCGGCGGAGGGGCGCCCTCCCGCACCCGGGCGGGTGGCCGGGGAGTGTCGGTGCTCCGGGACGGCTTCGCGGGCATGGGACGCTCGCCCACGCCGGGGCGGGGTGCGTCACCGGACGGTCCGCGTCCGCGGAACCGGTTCCGGTGGTACCGGGAGCGGACCCCGGCGCGGTCCCGGCCACCGCGTGGCCGCCCCGTCGCAGGAGGCCGGATGGATGTCAGCACGTTCTACGCCCTGTTCGCCGCCACCTGCTTCACGCTCGTCGGCCTCTGGTGGAACGTCGTGCAGGGCCACGACGACTGGATGCGCCGACCGGCGCTGCGCCGCGTCGTCGGGGGGATCTACCTCTCGTTCCTGCTGCCGGCGCTGATGGGGCTGTTCGCCCAGGTCGGCGGAGATGCCACCCCGGGGCTCTGGCGTGCGAGCTTCGCCCTGCTCGCCGTGATCGGCTGTGTGTGCACGCTCCGGCTCCTCGCCCACGGGCGCAGGGGCGGCTCGTCCCCGTTCCTTGCCGCGACCATGGGCGCGGCGGCGCTGATCTACGTCCTGATCGCGGTGGTGGGGACGGTGCCCGAGATCGCGGGATCGATCGGTCTCGCGCCGATCCAGGCGGAGGCGGTGCTGCTGATCCTGCTGGTGGTGCTGGGGCACGGCCTCGTGTGGCGCTTCATGGCGGGGGAGGGGCGTCCGGCCGGGGACGAGTAGGGCGCGCCTGCCGTGAGCCCGGCGGCGGATGTCCGCCACCGCGGCCGGGCGGGAGCGACCCTCGGAGGGGCGTGCGGTGGCGCGCGTCTCAGCGCCCGGTGGCGCGCCCCGCCCAGTGGAGGCGGCCGAGCGACACCAGCCGGAGCCGGTCGCGGGCGGTACGGGCGACCTGTACCTCGCCCGGCCCCTCGGGGGCGCCGGACCCGTCGGTCTCCTGGGCCGTGAGGAAGGCCGAGGCCGTCATCACCATGTGCTCCACGTACACGCCCGCCAGCATGTGCAGATCCTCCTCGCTCCAGCCCGCCGACACCGGCTCGCGCCCGAGCGCCGCCGCCACCTCCTCGGTGAAGGCGTCGAGTTGGGCGGCGATCGCGGCGCGGACCGGCCCGACGCCGCCGTGCCGCTCGCGCGCGATGAAGCGGAAGTGGGCCGGCTGCTCCCGGACGTGACGGGCGATGAGGTCCACGGTCCGGGCGATCCGCACCTCGGCGTCGCCGGTCTCCGCGAGGATCGCCCCGATCAGCCCGTGCAGACTGCCCAGCGTCTCCTCGACCAGGGCCACACCGAGCTCCGCCACATCCGCGAAGTGCCGGTAGAACGCCGTCGGCGCCACGCCCACCGCCCGTGTCAGCTCGCGCAGTCCGAGACTGCTCAGGCTCTGGTGCTCCAGCAGCCGCAACGCGGCGTCCAGCAGTGCCTGACGGGTCTTCAACTTCTGGGCCTGGCGGACGCCGACGGTGTGACTCATACCATTCAGTAAACAGCTGTTCTCTGGTATGCGAAAGCCTAGACTGGGTAGTCAGTAAACAATCGTACTCCGAGTTCTGTGCCCGCGCCGCGGGCCGTTCTCCGGACCGGCTCCGAGTCCATCTGCGAAAGGAAGGTCGAGGAAGATGATCGCCCTCGTCGCCGCGGTCGCCTTACTGGGCGTCCTCCTGGGTGCCGTGGCCCACATCCCGCTGCCCGTGACCACCGCGGCCGCCGCCGTCATCGGCGTATGGCTGCTCGTGTTCGCCGTGCGTGAGCGCCACGCGCGCCGGGCCGCCCGCTGACCCGAGGAGGGACATCGTGGAACTGACCGCACCCGCCCGCCGGTTCACCGGTACGCGCGATGCCGACGGCATGGCCGTCGCGTCGTTCGTCCTCGGACTGGTCGGGCTGCTCGTGATGAACATCGTGCTCGGCCCCGTCGCCGTCGTCCTCTCCGGCCTCGCGCTGCGGCGCGGAACCGCACGGCGCGGACGGGCACTGCTGGGCCTGGCGCTCGGCATCGCAGACCTCGTCGTCCTCGCCGCGCTCGTCGTGGGCAACGGCGGCGTCGTCTGGAGTCCGGTCGGCTGACCCGTCCGGGCCCCCGGGGCGGAAGCCGGGCTCCGGGCGGCTCGTAGAATCGTGTCCACCATGGCTTACCTCGACCACGCCGCGACCACTCCGATGCTTCCGGAGGCGATCGAGGCGATGACCGCCCAGCTCGCCGTCACCGGCAACGCCTCGTCGTTGCACGCAGCGGGCCGCAGGGCCCGCCGTACCGTCGAGGAGGCCCGCGAGACCCTCGCGGAGGCGCTCGGGGCGCGCCCCAGCGAGGTCGTCCTCACCTCCGGCGGCACCGAGGCGGACAACCTGGCCGTCAAGGGCCTCTACTGGGCCCGCCGCGCCGCCGACCCGCGCCGCACCCGCGTACTCGCCAGCCCGGTCGAGCACCACGCCGTCCTCGACGCCGTGCACTGGCTCGCCGAGCACGAGGGCGCGAACGTCGAGTACCTCCCCGTCGACAGCCACGGCCGGGTGCACCCGGAGGCGTTCCGGGAGGCCCTCGAACGCGACCCCTCGGACGTGGCCCTCGCCACCGTCATGTGGGCCAACAACGAGATCGGCACCGTCATGCCGATCCGCGAACTCGCCGACGCCGCCGCCGAGTTCGGGGTACCGCTGCACTCCGACGCGGTGCAGGCCGTCGGGCAGCTCGACGTCGACTTCGCCGCCTCCGGCCTGGCCGCGATGACCGTCAGCGGCCACAAGATCGGCGGCCCCTACGGCGTCGGCGCGCTGCTGCTGGGCCGCGAGCACACGCCCGTGCCCGTGCTGCACGGCGGCGGCCAGGAACGCCATGTGCGCTCCGGGACGCTGGACGTCCCCGCCGTCGCCGCCTTCGCCGCGGCCGGCCGGCTCGCCGCCGAGCGCCGCGAGGACTTCGCCCGCGAGATCGGCGCCCTGCGCGACCGGCTCGTCGGCGCCGTCCTCGACGCCGTGCCCGACGCGATCCTCGGCGGCGACCCGGCCGACCGGCTCCCGGCCAACGCCCACTTCACGTTCCCCGGCTGCGAGGGCGACTCGCTGCTGCTGCTCCTGGACGCCCAGGGCATCGAGTGCTCCACCGGCTCGGCCTGCACGGCGGGCGTCGCCCAGCCCAGCCACGTCCTCCTCGCCACCGGCACCGATCCGGCCCTGGCCCGCGGCACGCTCCGCTTCAGCCTCGGCCACACCTCCACGGCGGAGGACGTCGAAGCCGTCGCCAAGGCGATCGGACCAGCCGTGGAGCGGGCCCGCACGGCGGGGCTCAGCTAGAGCCGCGTCAGGCGACGTGGCGTCCCGTCGCGACGCCCGGCACGGCGACTCGCGGTGTTGCCGGATCGACCGAACAGGCCCACTACTGTAGGAGTTCGTTCCGGCGCCTTGCGATCCTTCCCCTCGGCCCGGAGGGCCGGGGGAGACCCCTTCAAACCTCGCCGGACGCGGTACCAGCCGCCGTCGCACCCGGCGACGGCCGGGCGGCCAGCGCCTGCCGCACCATCGGCAGGTACCGGTCCCAGTCCCAGTGCGGGCCGGGGTCCGTGTGGTCGGTCCCCGGCACCTCGACGTGGCCGATGACGTGCTCCCGGTCCACGGGGATCCCGTACCGCGCGCAGATGCCGGCCGTCAGCCGCGCCGACGAGGCGTACATCGCGTCCGTGAAGTCCTCGGGGCGGTCGACGAAGCCCTCGTGCTCGATGCCTATGCTCCGCTCGTTCACGTCCCGGTTGCCCGCGTGGAAGGCGACGTCGAGCTCGCGGATCATCTGCGCGACCCGCCCGTCCTTGCCCACCACGTAGTGCGCGGCGGCGCCGTGTCCCGGGTCCTTGAACACCCTCAGGGCCGTCCGGTAGCTGCCCTGGACGACATGGATCACGACCCGGTCGATCGTGTAGTCGTCCGGCCGGTCGGCCCGGCGCCAGTTCGCCCGGGAGGCCGCCGTCCACACCGCGCCCGCGTGGTCCAGCTCCCCCTCCACCCGCTTCTTCTCCATGCCGGGCAGCCGCCACCACAGCCGCCTCAGCTCGTCCTGGGCCACCACGCCCGCCCCGACCAGCGCCGCCCCGCCACCGATCAGCACGGCCCGTCTGCCGACGCCGCGCTGTGCCTTCCTGCCGCCCATGCCACCCCTCTTCGCACCCGATCACCTCACGAACGTCCACTCCCGGGCATTCGGTTCCCGGCGCCCCGTACCCTGGTAGGGCTATGACTGAGACACGCCAGCGTCCCCTCCGCGTCCTCGCCGCCATGTCCGGCGGCGTGGACTCCGCCGTCGCCGCCGCACGTGCCGCCGAAGCGGGCCACGACGTGACCGGAGTGCATCTGGCGCTCTCGGCGAACCCGCAGTCGTTCCGCACCGGCGCGCGCGGCTGCTGCACCATCGAGGACTCCCGCGACGCCCGCCGCGCCGCGGACGTCATCGGCATCCCCTTCTACGTCTGGGACCTCGCCGAGCGGTTCCGCGAGGACGTGGTCGAGGACTTCGTCGCGGAGTACGAGGCGGGCCGCACCCCCAACCCCTGCCTGCGCTGCAACGAGAAGATCAAGTTCGCGGCCCTGCTCGACAAGGCGCTCGCCCTGGGATTCGACGCCGTGTGCACGGGCCACTACGCGACCGTGGTCGTGCGTGAGGACGGCGGCCGCGAACTGCACCGCGCCGGCGACATGGCCAAGGACCAGTCCTATGTGCTCGGCGTGCTCGACGAGCGGCAACTCGCCCACGCGATGTTCCCGCTGGGCGACACACTCACCACCAAGGACGAGATCCGCGCGGAGGCCGAGCGGCGCGGACTGGCCGTGGCCAGGAAGCCCGACAGCCACGACATCTGCTTCATCGCCGACGGCGACACCCAGGGCTTCCTCGCCGGGCGGCTCGGCCGGGCGGAGGGCGACATCGTCGACGAGTCCGGCACCAAGCTGGGCACCCACGACGGCGCCTACGGCTTCACCATCGGCCAGCGCAAGGGCCTGCGCATCGGCCACCCCGCGCCCGACGGCAAGCCGCGCTACGTCCTGGACATCTCGCCGGTGAGCAACACGGTCACCGTCGGCCCGGCCGAGGCGCTGGAGGTCTCCGCGCTCACCGCGGTCAAGCCCCGCTGGTGCGGCACGGCGCCCAACGGCCCCGGCACGTACACGGCGCAGCTGCGCGCCCACGGCGGCGAGACGGAGGTCTCGGCGGAGCTGGTGGACGGCGAGCTGCGGGTGGCGTTCACGGAACCCGTGCGCGGGGTCGCCCCCGGCCAGGCGATCGTGCTGTACGACGGCACGCGCGTGGTCGGGTCGGCGACGATCGCCTCGACGACGCGCCGGCAGAGCCCGGTCACGGCCTGAGGCCATTCCGGCGCACCGGGCCGCCGGCGCCGGAAGGGCCGGGCAGCGGATGCGCGCGCACCGCGCCGGCGAAGCACCCCCGGGCCGGGTGCCCCCGGTTCCCTCGTCGTACGAGGGCGGTTCCCGGCCGTTTCCTCCCGGCCGCCGACCGCGCGGGCCGGGTGTCGGCGGCGGCCCGTACCGTGACCCCATGGACATCTGCGTCTTCCTCTCCGCCGCCGACCTCGACGACCGCTACACCGGCCCCGCCCGCGAGTTCGCCGAGTTGCTCGGCAAGGGCGGGCACACGCTCGTCTGGGGCGGCTCCGACGTCGGTCTGATGAAGGTCGTCGCGGACGGGGTGCACAAGGCCGGCGGCCGCCTGGTCGGGGTCTCGGTGGAGTTCCTCCAGGACAAGGCCAGGCCGGTCGCCGACGAGATGCTCGTGGCGCGGGACCTCGCCGAGCGCAAGGCGCTGCTCCTGGCCAAGTCCGACGCGGTGGTGATCATGGTGGGCGGCACGGGCACGCTGGACGAGGCCACGGAGATCCTGGAGCTGAAGAAGCACGGCCACACGGCGAAGCCGGTGGTGCTGCTCAACACGGCGGGGTTCTACGACGGGCTGAAGCAGCAGTTCCAGCGCATGGACGACGAGGGCTTCCTCCCGGTGCCCCTCACCGACCTGGTCTTCTTCGCCGAGGACGCGGTCGGCGCCCTCGCCTACCTCGAGGAAGGCGCGGGGGTGCGGTGATGCGAGCATTGCCGGTATGGCTACACATCTGATCACCGGAGCGGGCTCCGGCATCGGCGCGGCCGTCGCGCGCCGGCTGCACGAGCGCGGCGACGACCTCGTGCTGCTGGCCCGGGACGCCGGTCGCGCCCGGGAACTGGTCCGGGCCTACCCCGGCTCCCGCACCCTCGTCGGCGACCTCGCCACGCCCGACCGGCTGTCCTGGGCCTTCTCGCACCAGGCGCTGCCCGAGCGCGTCGACTCGCTGCTGCACATCGCGGGCGTCGTGGACCTCGGCCGGGTCGCCGAACTCACGCCGAAGACCTGGCAGTCCCAGCTCAACGTGAACCTGGTCAGCCCGGCGGAGCTCACCCGGCTGCTGCTGCCCCAACTGCGCGTCTCCCGGGGCAAGGTGATCTTCGTCAACTCGGGTGCCGGGCTCAACGCCCACGCCGAGTGGGCCGCCTACGCCGCCTCCAAGCACGGACTCAAGGCGCTGGCCGACGCCCTGCGCCACGAGGAGCGGGAGCACGGCGTCCGGGTCACGTCGGTGTACCCCGGCCGTACCGCCAGCCCCATGCAGGCGAAGGTGCACCGGCAGGAGGGCAAGGAGTACGACCCGTCGCGGTGGATCGACCCCGAGTCGGTCGCGACGACGATCCTCACCGCCCTCGACCTCCCGCGCGACGCGGACATCCACGACCTCACCGTCCGGCCGGGGCGATGAGCGACGTGGTGTGGGGCCCCGCCACCGGGGTCGGTTCCCTGCCCGGCGGGGACGCGCGCGAGGCCGCGAAGACCGTGACCGGTTCCTTCGAGGACTTTCCCCATCTGCCCGAACTGCCCGCCCGCGGTCCCGGCGCCGACATGATCGGCCGGACCGCGGGACTCCTCGCGGAGCTGTACGCGCACGTGGAGCCGAGCGGCTGGCGGATGAGCGACCGGCCGGGCCGGGACACCCGGCGGGCCAGGTCGTGGCTCGGTGAGGACCTGGACGCGCTGGAGGAGTTCACCCAGGGCTACGAGGGCCCGCTCAAGGTCCAGGCCGTCGGACCCTGGACGCTCGCGGCCGCCCTGGAGCTCAGGAACGGCGAGGCGGCCCTCGCCGACCCCGGCGCCTGTCGGGATCTCGCGGACTCGCTCGCCGAAGGCCTCCGTGGTCATCTCGCCGAGGTGCGGCGCCGGGTGCCGGGCGCCCGTCCGGTGCTGCAGCTCGACGAGCCGTCCCTCACGGCCGTGCTGCGCGGCCTGGTGAAGACCGCCAGCGGGTACCGGACCCACCGCGCCGTGGACCGGCAGCTCGCCGAGAGCACGCTGCGGGAGGTCGTCGGCGCGGCCGGTGTGCCGGTGGTCGTGCACTCCTGTGCTCCGGAGGTGCCGTTCGCCCTGCTGCGCCGGGCCGGAGCGGCCGGGATCTCGTTCGATTTCGCGTTGCTCACCGAACGTGACGAGGAGTCGATCGGAGAGGCCGCCGAGGGCGGCACGAAGCTCTTCGCGGGAGTCGTGCCCTCCACCGACGGCCCATTGTCCGACCCTGCCGGTAGCGTCATGGGTGTCAGGACGCTGTGGCGCAGGCTGGGGCTGAATCCGGGGACTCTCGCCGAGTCCGTCGTGGTCACCCCGTCGTGCGGGCTCGCGGGCGCTTCGCCCGGCTACGCCCGTGCCGCTCTGGCGCACAGCGTCCGGGCGGCGAGATCGCTCGCGGACAACCCTGAGTGATGGACTGAGGGCTGAGGTAACGGGAGGACGTGACGGTGGCTGTCGAACAGCAGGGGCCGGTGCCGGCGGAGGCGCGGGACGAGCATGCCCGGCTGGCCGAGCAGATCGAGGAGCACCGCTTCCGGTACTACGTGAAGGACCAGCCGGTCGTCAGCGACGCCGAGTTCGACCGGCTGATGCGGTCCTTGGAGGGGCTGGAGGAGCAGTACCCGGAGCTGCGTACGCCCGACTCGCCGACCCAGAAGGTCTCGGTGGCGTACGAGACGGAGTTCACGGCGGTCGAGCACCGTGAGCGGATGCTCTCCCTCGACAACGCCTTCGACGAGGCGGAGCTCGCCGCGTGGGCGGACCGGGTCGCCAAGGAGGTCGGCACCTCCGCGTACCACTTCCTGTGCGAGCTCAAGGTCGACGGCCTGGCCGTCAACCTGACCTACGAGAAGGGCCGGCTGGTCCGGGCCGCGACCCGGGGCGACGGCCGCACCGGCGAGGACATCACCCCCAACGTCCGGACGATCGGGGACGTTCCGGTCCGTCTGAAGGGCGATCGCGTACCCGATCTGGTGGAGATCCGGGGCGAGGTCTACTTCCCGATGGAGGCCTTCGAGGAGCTCAACGCCCGCCGGGTCGCGGCCGGTGAGCAGCCCTACGCCAACCCCCGCAACTCGGCGTCGGGTTCGCTGCGGCAGAAGGACCCCAAGGTCACGGCGACCCTGCCGCTCCACATGGTGGTGCACGGCATCGGCGCGCGCGAGGGCCTGGAGATCGGCCGGCTCTCGGAGGCGTACGAACTGCTGCACGAGTGGGGCCTGCCGACCGCCCGGCACTACAAGGTGGTGGGCTCCCTCGAAGAGGTCCGGGAGTTCATCACGTACTACGGCGAGCACCGCCACTCCGTGGAGCACGAGATCGACGGAGTGGTCGTCAAGCTGGACGAGATCCCGCTCCAGGGCCGGCTGGGCTCGACGTCGCGGGCCCCCCGCTGGGCGATCGCCTGGAAGTACCCGCCGGAGGAGGTCAACACCAAGCTGGTCGACATCCGCGTCGGTGTGGGCCGAACCGGCCGGGTCACCCCGTACGCCCAGGTGGAGCCGGTGACGGTCGCGGGCTCCGAGGTGGAGTTCGCGACGCTGCACAACCAGGACGTGGTGAAGGCCAAGGGGGTCCTGATCGGCGACACCGTCGTGCTGCGCAAGGCGGGCGACGTCATCCCGGAGATCCTCGGCCCGGTCGCCGACCTGCGGGACGGCACCGAGCGGGAGTTCGTGATGCCGTCCGAGTGCCCGGAGTGCGGCACGCCCCTGCGGCCGATGAAGGAGGGCGACGTCGATCTGCGCTGCCCCAACGCCCGTAGCTGCCCGGCCCAATTGCGCGAACGACTGTTCTATCTCGCCGGCCGCAAGTCGCTGGACGTCGAGGCGTTCGGATATGTGGCAGCCGCGGCCCTGACGAAGCCGCTGGAGCCCGCCGAGCCGCCGCTGGCCGACGAGGGCGACCTGTTCGACCTGACGGTCGAACAGCTGCTGCCCATCAAGGCGTATGTGCTGGACCAGGACAGCGGACTGCCCAAGCGCGACCCGAAGACCGGCGAGGAGAAGATCGTCACGGTCTTCGCCAATCAGCAGGGCGAGCCGAAGAAGAACACGCTGGCCATGCTGGAGAACATCGCGGCCGCCAAGGAGCGCCCGCTGGCCCGCATCCTCACCGGTCTCTCCATCCGCCATGTGGGCCCCGTGGCCGCCGAGGAGCTGGCCCGTGAGTTCCGTTCGATCGAGCGGATCGAGCAGGCGTCACAGGAGGAGCTCGCGGCCGTCGAGGGCGTCGGGCCGACCATCGCCGCCTCGGTGAAGCAGTGGTTCGAGGAGGAGTGGCACCGTGAGATCCTCCGCAAATGGCGTGCCGCGGGCGTCCGGATGGAGGAGGAGGGCTCCGGCGAGGACGAGGGGCCGCGTCCGCTCGAGGGCCTCACGGTCGTCGTCACCGGAACGCTCGAGAACCACACGAGAGATGGCGCAAAGGATGCGCTCCAGAGTCGTGGAGCGAAAGTGACGGGTTCCGTTTCGAAGAAGACCTCGTTTGTTGTTGTGGGTGACAACCCCGGATCGAAGTACGACAAGGCCATGCAGCTGAAGGTGCCCGTACTGGACGAGGACGGCTTCGCGGTCCTTCTCGAGCAGGGGCCGGAAGCAGCCCGCGAGGTGGCCGCACCGGTCGAGGAATAGTACGGCTGTGCGGACCAACTCCCCGCCAGGATCACTCGTTCGGCGCATATCAGATGGATAAGGGTGGCCGGGTCGCATTCGGGCAAGAGCTGTAGAGCGCTGCCCGTCAGAGCCCCCGGCGGCCTACTGTTGAGGCATGCGTCTGTCGTGCACGGCCGCGTGGTGAGGTTCCGGCCGTGGTCGCACGACACGGAAGCCATCACGTGGCATCGGCACCGCCGGCTGTGAGAGGGACGGGAATGAAACCGACCGAGAGCGCCGCCCCGGTCTCACGGCCGCGTGGTTTCGCGGGACTCGCGTTCGTCGCGGGCATCGCGTCGACGCTGCCGTTCGTCGTCGCCGGAATCGCCTTACTCACCCTGGCGACCGGGCTCTTCGGCGCTCTGAGGGAAGGGCACGGGCTCTTCCCCGGAGGCACCGAGGGCTGGTCCCTCGCCGTGCTGACCGGCATCATCGTCGGTCACCTGGTCGCCCTCGGGCGCGACCGCTGGTGGGGCGGCACCGGCTCCGGTGCCGCCCTGACCCTCGCGGTGCTGCTGCTGTACGGCTGGGTGCCGGCCGGCATGGTCAGCCTCGCCGTGGTGGCGCTGGTCGGTGCCGCGCGGCGGCACCGCTGGCGGCAGGGCGTCCTGCACGGCGCGGTGGACATCCTGGGCATCGGCGCGGCCGCGCTCGTCCTCGCCGCGTTCGGTGAGACACCCACCGTCGAACACCCCTGGCAGCCCCTGCAATGGGGACCGGACGCGATCCCCGAAGTGGTGCTCGCCGCGGCCGCGTACCTCGCCGCCACCAGGGTGCTGCTCTGGTACGCCCTGGCACCCCAGAGCAGCGGACTGCCCACGGTCGCCCGGACCGCCCTGCTGCGGCAGGGGCTCGTCGCGGTCGCCCTGCTCGGCATCGCCCCGCTGATCTGCGTCGTCGCGACGGCCCTGCCCATCGTGCTGCCGCTGTTCGCCGTGCCGCTGATCGCGCTCGACTCCACGCTGTGGATCGCCCGCGCCCGCGCCGAGGAGCAACTGCGCGACCCACTCACCAAACTCCCCAACCGCCAGTGGCTGCTGGAGCGCACCTGGACCGCGCTGGAGGAGGCCGAGGGGGTCGGAGCGCGCTCGGCCCTCGTCCTGATCGACCTCGACCGGTTCCGCTCGGTCAACGACACACTCGGTCACCTCGCGGGCGACCGACTGCTGCTCCAGATCGCCGAGCGGCTGAAGCTCGCACTGCCGCGCGGAGCGGAGGCCGCGCGGCTGGGCGGCGACGAGTTCGCCGTGCTGCTGCCCACGACCGACTCCACCACCAGCGCCCAGCGGGTCGCCCGCCACCTCGTGGGCCAGCTGTCCTCGCCCCTCGACCTCGACGGGCTCACTCTGGTCCTGGAGGCCAGTGCCGGCCTCGCCGTCTTCCCCGACCACGCCCTGGACGCCGAAGGGCTGCTCCGGCGCGCGGACGTGGCCATGTACCAGGCGAAGCGCGACCGAACCGGCGTCGAGGTGTACGAGTCCAAGCGCGACTCGAACACCCCGGACCGGCTCGGGCTGCTCGGCGATCTGCGCCGGGCGCTGGACGCGGGCGAGGTGGAGCTCCACTACCAGCCGAAGGTGCGCTTCGACGGGCATGTCGCGGGGCTGGAGGCGCTGGTGCGCTGGGTGCATCCGGACCGCGGACGGGTCCCTCCCGACGAGTTCATCGCCATCGCGGAGTCGTCGGGGCTGATGCCCCATCTGACCGAGTACGTGCTGGAGTCCGCGCTGGGCCAGGTCGCCGAGTGGCGTTCCCAGGGCCTCGATGTGCCGGTCGCCGTCAATGTGTCGCCGCGCGACGTCCACACACCGGGCTTCGCCGGCTCCGTCGCGGCCCGGCTCGCCCGGCACGGCGTCCCGGCGGGCGCGCTGCAGCTGGAGATCACCGAGCATGTGCTGCTCGAGGACCCGCAGCGGGCCGGGGACACCCTCGCGGCGCTCACGGGCCACGGGGTGAAGATGTCGCTGGACGACTTCGGCACGGGCTACTCCTCCCTGGTCCATCTGCGCCGGCTGCCCGTGAGCGAGCTCAAGATCGACCGGTCGTTCGTCGCCCGGCTGGCGTTCGACGCGGAGGACGCGGAGATCGTCCGCTGCACCGTCGACCTCGCCCACTCCCTCGGACTGCTCGTGGTCGCCGAGGGCGTCGAGGACGACGAGACCTGGGAGCGGCTGCGCGACCTGGGCTGCGACGCGGTGCAGGGCTGGCTGGTCGCGGCGGCCATGCCGCCGCAGGAGACCACGGCCTGGCTGCTGGCCCGCGGCGAGCACGGCTGGCGCCGCCCCGTGGGCGAGCTCCCCGCCGCCACTCCGTCGGAGGTGGACCGCCCGTCGGGCCTCGTGAACTAGTGCCGCCCCGGGCAGGGTTCACCCGTCGGGGAACGACGCCCGGTGCACGGCCCCCGGCCCCGCGGGCCGAGGGGAAGGGTCGCAAGGCGCCGGATCGACCTCGCGGTGGGCCTACTCGGTTGATCAGGCGCGTCCGCGGGTCGCCGCGCCGGTCGCCGCGACGGGGCGAACCCCGGCCGACGCGGCCCGAGCCAGGGGCGACCCGGACGCGGAGGCGGCCGGAGGGGATCGGCGGGTGCCGTCCACGGGCGCGGCGGTGGGAGGGCCGGCGGTCACCGTCCCACGGCGTGGACGGGCGCCGGGCGTCGCGGCCCGTCACCCCCGTTGCGTCCGGCGTCCGGCCGGTGCCCTCGTACCGTCGCAGCGGCTCCCGGTTCCGTGGTCCGCTGCCGGACCGCGCCCCACCGGGCCGACGGTCTCGACCGGACCGGGATGCCCGGCCGGGACCGGACCGCACCGGTGCGCGGACACGGGGCATCGGCCGATGGCGAACCGCGCCCTCGCCGGGCCCCGGTCCGCAGCGCACGGGGCGGCGGACGGCCGCCGGAGCCGCCCCCTCGCGCGCCCGGAGCCGGCCGCCGTCGCGGGGACGGGTCCGCCCCGTGGGCAAAGGGTTTCGCGGGCACCCGGGCCGGGCCCATAGGATTGGGCCAAAACCATCACACTCACCCCTGAGGATCGCTGCATGCCTGGCATCACGCGCGAGGAGGTCGCCCACCTCGCCCGGCTGGCGCGTCTGGAGCTGAAGGCCGAAGAGCTCGACCACTTCGCCGGACAGCTCGACGACATCATCGGCGCGGTCGCCCGCGTCGCCGAGGTCGCCGACCGAGACGTACCGCCGACCTCCCACCCGCTGCCGCTGACGAACGTCATGCGCGCGGACGAGGTCCGTCCCTCGCTCACCCCCGAGCAGGCGCTTCACTGCGCCCCGGCACAGGAGCAGCAGCGTTTCAAGGTGCCGCAGATCCTGGGGGAGGACTGACCAGCGATGACGGACAGCCCCATCATCAAGCTCACCGCGGCGGAGATCGCCGCGAGGATCGCCTCCGGCGAGCTCACCGCCGTCGAGGTCGCCGAGGCGCACCTCGCCCGGATCGAGGCCGTGGACGAGAAGGTCCACGCGTTCCTGCACATCGACCGTGACGGCGCCCTCGCGCAGGCCCGCGCCGTCGACGAGAAGCGCGAGCGCGGCGAGAAGCTCGGCCCGCTGGCCGGCGTGCCGCTGGCGCTGAAGGACATCTTCACCACCGAGGGCATCCCGACGACGGTCGGCTCCAAGATCCTCGAGGGCTGGATCCCGCCGTACGACGCCACCCTGACGCGCAGGCTCAAGGAGGCCGACGTCGTCATCCTCGGCAAGACCAACATGGACGAGTTCGCCATGGGGTCCTCCACCGAGAACAGCGCGTACGGCCCGACCGGCAACCCCTGGGACCTGACCCGCATCCCCGGCGGCTCCGGCGGCGGCTCGTCCGCCGCCCTCGCCTCCTACGAGGCCCCGCTCGCCATCGGCACGGACACCGGCGGCTCCATCCGCCAGCCCGCCGCCGTCACCGGCACGGTCGGCGTGAAGCCCACCTACGGCGCCGTCTCCCGCTACGGCATGGTCGCCTTCTCCTCGTCCCTCGACCAGGGCGGCCCCTGCGCCCGTACGGTCCTGGACGCGGCGCTGCTGCACGAGGTCATCGCCGGGCACGACCCGCTCGACTCGACCTCCATCGACGCCCCGGTCCCGCCGGTCGTCGAGGCCGCGCGCAACGGCTCGGTCGAGGGCATGCGGGTCGGTGTCGTCAAGCAGTTCCGCGGCGAGGGCTACCAGGCCGGCGTCGTGCAGAGGTTCGACGAGTCCGTGCAACTGCTGAAGGAACTCGGCGCCGAGATCGTCGAGCTCGACTGCCCCTCCTTCGACCTGGCGCTCTCCGCGTACTACCTGATCGCGCCGTCCGAGTGCTCCTCGAACCTCGCCCGGTTCGACGGTCTGCGCTACGGCCTGCGCGTCGGCGACGACGGCACGCGCTCGGCGGAGGACGTCACCTCGCTGACCCGCGAGGAGGGCTTCGGCGACGAGGTCAAGCGCCGGATCATGCTGGGCACGTACGCCCTGTCGTCCGGCTACTACGACGCGTACTACGGCAGCGCCCAGAAGGTGCGCACGCTCATCACCCAGGACTTCGAGAAGGCCTTCGAGCAGGTCGACGTGATCGTCTCCCCGACGACCCCGACCACCGCCTTCCCGATCGGCGAGCGTGCCGACGACCCGATGGCGATGTACCTCGCCGACCTGTGCACCATCCCGACCAACCTGGCCGGCAACGCCGCGATGTCGCTGCCCTGCGGCCTGGCCCCGGAGGACAACCTCCCGGTCGGTCTGCAGATCATCGCCCCCGCCATGAAGGACGAACGGCTCTACAAGGTGGGTGCGGCCGTCGAGTCGGCCTTCGTGGCACGCTGGGGCCACCCGCTGCTGGAGGAGGCACCGTCACTGTGAGTAGCTTGCAGAAGGCCAAGGGCTTCACGAAGTCCCGGACCGGTACGTACGTGTCCATGGCCGCCACCGCGTTCGGAGCCATCGGCGTCGCGAAGCAGGCCAGGAAGGCCCGCCTGGAGCACGACACGCTCCGGCTGATCGACGCCGCCGTGTCCGCCGCCGCCATCGTCACCGGACTCGCGATCCTCTACCGGGAGCTGAAGCGCCTGGGCGACGACGACGTCCTGCTGGGCTGAGAGGGAAAGTTCACCGTGACCGTCACGACTGACCTGGTGTCGTACGAGGACGCACTCGCGTCGTACGACCCCGTCATGGGCCTGGAGGTCCATGTCGAACTCGGCACCAGGACCAAGATGTTCTGCGGCTGCTCGACCGAGCTGGGCGCCGAGCCCAACTCGCAGACCTGCCCCACCTGCCTGGGCCTTCCCGGCTCGCTGCCGGTGGTCAACGGGGTCGGCGTCGAGTCCGCCGTCAAGATCGGCCTCGCGCTGCACTGCGAGATCGCCGAATGGTGCCGCTTCGCCCGGAAGAACTACTTCTATCCGGATATGCCGAAGAACTTCCAGACCTCGCAGTACGACGAGCCGATCGCCTTCAACGGCTATCTGGACGTCCAGCTGGAGGACGGCGAGGTCTTCCGCGTGGAGATCGAGCGCGCCCACATGGAGGAGGACACGGGCAAGTCGACCCACGTCGGCGGCGCCACCGGCCGTATCCACGGCGCGTCCCACTCCCTGCTCGACTACAACCGGGCCGGCATCCCGCTCATCGAGATCGTCACCAAGCCCATCGTGGGCGCCGGTGACCGTGCCCCCGAGGTCGCCAAGGCGTACGTCGCCGAACTGCGCGAGCTCATCAGGGCCCTCGGTGTGTCGGAGGCCCGGATGGAGATGGGCCAGATGCGCTGCGACGTGAACCTCTCGCTGATGCCGAGGGGTTCGGAGACGTTCGGCACGCGCAGCGAGACCAAGAACGTCAACTCGCTGCGCAGCGTGGAGCGAGCGGTCCGCTTCGAGATCCAGCGCCACGCCGCGGTGCTCGGGGACGGCGGCACGATCGTCCAGGAGACCCGTCACTTCCACGAGGACGACGGCACGACGACGTCCGGCCGGGTCAAGGAGGAGGCGGAGGACTACCGGTACTTCCCGGAGCCCGACCTCGTCCCGGTCGCCCCGTCCCGTGAGTGGGTCGAGGAGCTGCGTGCCGGTCTGCCCGAGCTGCCGCGGGTGCGTCGCAACCGCCTCCGCGAGGAGTGGGGCGTCTCCGGGCACGACATGCAGTCGATCCTGAACGCGGGCGCGATCGACCCGATCGTGGCCACGATCGCGGCCGGCGCTGACCCGGTCTCCGCCCGCAAGTGGTGGATGGGCGAGCTGGCCCGCAACGCCAACGAGTCCGGCCGGTCGCTCGAGGAGCTGCCGATCACGCCGGAGCAGGTCGCTCGGGTGACCGCCCTCGTCGCGGACGGCTCGCTGAACGACAAGCTGGCCCGCCAGGTCATCGAGGGCGTGCTGGCCGGCGAGGGCGACCCGGACGCGGTCGTCGAGAAGCGCGGTCTGAAGGTCGTCTCCGACGAGGGTGCGCTCGGCGCGGCCGTCGACGAGGCGATCGCCGGCAACGCCGCCATCGCCGACAAGATCCGGGGCGGCAAGGTCGCCGCGGTCGGTGCCCTGGTCGGCGCGGTCATGAAGGCCACCCGAGGCCAGGCCGACGCGGCCCGCGTCAAGGAGCTGATCCTGGAGAGGCTCGGCGTGACCGAAGGCTGAGCACCGCGGCCTCACGTACAAGGGGCGGGACACCGGGCCGGTGTCCCGCCCCTCACACGTTCCCGGCCGGTCGGGCAGGTGGGCGGAGAAGAGGGGGCCGTGGGCCCGGACCGGCGGCCGGTGGTCCGGGCGGACACGGCAACGGGCCGGTGGCGTGGACGGCGGGCCGGTGGGGGCGGTGCCCGGAGGCGAGCCGTTCCGGACCGGTGGTAAGGGGACGGCCGGCAAGGGAGCGGCGGGCCCGGCGAGCGAGGATTCGGGCGGCCCTCACGGGCATTGCTACCCGGCGTGCCTGCCGGCGCCCTCGGCGGCGGGCCTCAGCAGGTCCGTATCCCCAGGCCCGGCAGCCACAGCTCACCGCGATCGTCGACGCCGGCCTCCCGGGCGGCCAGCTCCTGAGGGCCTGACGCGCCGCGCGAGCGGAGCTCCGAGACGGTCAGCCGCGCGGCGGCGGCCGCGGAGCGCTCATCGGCCTCCGGGAAGGCCGAGTGCCACCAGCCCCGGTCATGGCCGTGCCAGCCGCACTCCCGCATCAACCTGTCACGCTCGGGGCCCTGGGGCGCGTCCCGGTCGTCGACCGCGACCTCCAGGCCCTCGCCCGGGCTGTACGAGACGACGAGATCGCGTCCGGGGTCCCGGTCCGCCACGACCGTGAAACCGGCCCAGTCGCCCGGTACCTGCACCGGAAGCTGCTCCGCCCAGGCGGCGAGCAGCAGCTCCAGGGCGCTCTCCCACTGCTCCCAGTCGCCCGCGAGCCGGTGGTCCGGGCGCTCGCCGGTCCACTCGCCCGGGCCGCCGCGGTACAACTGCCAGCTGTACGGCAGGAGGTCGAAGTCGTGCGGCTCGCCTGCCGACCGGGCCCCGCCCCAGGTGAAGCAGTGGTGCTCGCCCCGCTCCAGCTCCTCGGGCCGGTGCACCGACAGCGTCACGCGGAACCGGTCCCCCGACAGCAGCACCAGCCTGCCCTCGTCGCGCCAGCGGACACTGGGACCCCACGCCGACCCGCCGTACAGCGTCGGCTCCCCGATCGTGGCCACGATCGGGCCGTAGACCTCCCGGAACGCCTCGCGCCGCTCCAGCCGTGTCGCTTCGGGCCGGTGGTGCACGATCGCGACGGGCGGACCGCCCAGATGCTCACGGGGCGACCCGTGCAGGTGCTCGGCTATCCGCGCTATCAAGGCTGTCTCGGCGGCGGCCGAGCCCGCCGAGGCGGCCGTGCCGGCGATGGCTGTCTGCGATTCCCCCCGACTGGTCATGAGCCCATGGTGACAGTCCGCACCGACATCGCCACCGAATTGGCCCCCACGGCCGGTCGGCCACTGGCGGGATCTCGACCGGACCCTCCCGACGCCCTCCCGGACGTTCGTCCCGCGGCCGTCCGCGGGCCCCGGGAGATCACGGTGAAGCCCGGCCGGAGCAGGAGACTCGTCCACTCCGCGGCCGATGCTCACGGCTGGTACGACGTCGAGGTGACGACGGGCGACGGGAGCGGCTTTCGCAGGCGCCTCGTTGGGCACATCGAGAACGGCAGGCGGCGTCTCCGGGTGATGCCGCAGACATCCGTGACATCCGCGACCGGCGGACGTCCGGGACGGCGACGAGGGGAGGGAGTTCGGAAGCGGACGTCCCCGAACTCCCTCCGCACCTGTGAGTATTACCACGAACCGGGCGAAGGGGCCCTAACGATCACTTTCTCCTGAGAGAGTGTTCCCCTGCAGGTCATGTGTTCTTTGCGGGCAGTTCCCAGTGAAGATCCACGAACCACCAGGGAGCTCGTCCGTTGGCCGCCATCGCTCGGTGGTGCATCAGGCACCGACTCGTCGCCGTCCTGCTCTGGCTGTCGGCCCTCTGCGGCGTCTCGGTCGCTGCCGTCTTCGCGGGTACGGCGTACTCGAACGACTACGACGTACCCGGCACCGAGTCCGGTCGGGCCACCGAACTCCTCCGGGACGGCTTCCACGGAAGGTTCGACGGCGGGGACACCATCGTCTGGCACAGCACACAGGGCAGTGTCCGCTCGGCCGCCGTCGAGCAGCGGGTGACGGCGATGCTGAAGAAGGTCGAACGGCTGGACGGCGTCGCCTCGGTCACCGGGCCGTACGCCACGTCCCCGCAGCCGCTGTCCGGGAAGGCCTCGGGCGCGTCCGGCGGGAAGACGGGGAAGGCGGCGAAGGCAGGCAAAGCGAGTGGAACGGACGCGAAGAGGGGTACCGGGGAGCGGTCGGACGGAAAGGGCTCGGGCACCGCATCGGGTAGGACCTCGGCCGGTAGGACCTCCATCGACAAGGCGTCCGCAGACGAGAACCCTGCCGGCACGACCTCCGCCGACAAGGCCTCGGCCGCGTCCGGCTCCGCGGGCGGGGCCGGCGACGGTGCCACGGCCGCAGGCGCGGCGGACGCCGCCGTGGGCGGACCGGACGGCGCCGCCCGGATCAGCGAGGACGGCCGTACCGCCTACGCGACCGTCGTCTTCGAGGCGAAGCCGGGAGACGTCCCCGAGGCCCAGGCCCGAGCGGTCGTCGACACGGCCAAGACCGCCGCACACGACGGACTCCAGGTCGAACTCGGCGGCAGCGCCACGGCGCTCGCCGAGACCCCCACCTCGCACCTCGCGGAGATCGTCGGCGTCGCCGTGGCCGCCGTGGTCCTCTTCCTCGCCTTCGGCTCACTGGCCGCCAGCCTGCTGCCCATCGCCACCGCGCTGGTCAGCGTCGGCACCGCCTACGCGGGCATCGTGCTCCTCGGCCACGTCATGGACGTCGCGGACTTCGCACCCGTGCTCGGGCTGCTGATCGGGCTCGGCGTCGGGATCGACTACGCCCTGTTCATCGTCACCCGCCACCGCAAGGGCCTGCGGCGCGGGCTGTCCGTCGCCGATGCCGCCGAGAACGCCGTGGCGACGACGGGGCGCGCGGTCGTCTTCGCCGGCCTCACCGTCTGCATCGCGCTGCTCGGCATGCTGATCCTGCAGCTCTCCTTCCTCAACGGAGTGGCGATCGCGGCCTGTCTGACCGTCCTCCTGACCGTCGCCGCCGCCGTCACCCTGCTGCCGGCGCTGCTGTCCTTCATCGGGATGCGTGCACTGGGCCGCCCGGAGCGCCGACGGCTCGCCCGGCGCGGCCCGCGGCCCGAGCTCCCGACCGGCTTCGCCGCCCGCTGGTCCGCCTTCGTCGAGCGCCGCCCGAAGCTGCTGGGGCTGGTCGCCACCGTGGTGATGGCCGTCCTCGCGCTGCCCACGTTCTCGCTCCATCTCGGCACCTCCGACCAGGGCAACGCGCCCGCCTCCAGCACCACCCGGAAGGCGTACGACCTGGTCGCCGAGGGATTCGGGCCGGGCACCAACGGACCGCTCACGCTCGTCGCCGCCCTCGACGGCGCCGACGACCGGCTGGCGATGCAGCAACTGCCCGCCGCCCTCCGGGCCACCGAGGGCGTCGCCTCCGTCAGCCCCGTGACGTTCAACAGCCGGGCCGACACCGCCGTGGTCACCGTCGTCCCCGAGTCAGCCCCCCAGTCGCAGCGGACCAGTGAACTCGTCGACCGGCTGCGTGCCGATGTGCTCCCCGCGGCGGAGAGCGGGACCTCGCTCGAGGTCCGCGTCGGGGGAGTGACCGCGAGCTACGACGACTTCGCCGACGTGATCGTCGGGAAGCTGCCGCTGTTCGTCGGTGTGGTCATCGCGCTGGGCTGTGTGCTGCTGCTGCTCGCGTTCCGCTCGATCGGCATCCCGCTCAAGGCCGCACTGATGAACGTGGCCGCGGTCGCCTCCGCGTTCGGCGTCGTCGTCGCCGTCTTCCAGTGGGGCTGGGGCTCCGAACCGCTGGGTCTCGGCAGCGCCGGTCCGATCGAGCCCTTCCTTCCCGTGATCATGGTCTCGGTGCTCTTCGGGCTCTCGATGGACTACCAGGTGTTCCTGGTCAGCCGGATGTACGAGGAGTGGCTGGAGACGCGGGACAACCGGCGTGCCGTACGGGTCGGCCTCGCCGAGACGGGCAGGGTCATCAACTCGGCCGCGATCATCATGATCTCCGTCTTCCTCGCGTTCGTCCTCAGCGGGGACCGGGTCATCGCGATGTTCGGCATCGGCCTCGCCGCCGCGGTCGCGCTGGACGCGTTCGTCCTGCGCACCCTGCTGGTGCCGGCGCTCATGCACATGCTGGGCAGCGCCAACTGGTGGCTGCCGCGCTGGCTGGACCGCCGGCTGCCGCGCATCAGCATCGAAACCCCCGAGAGCCCTTCGTCCGCCCATGCGAGGATCGCAGGGACGCGTGTGAGCGAGGACGGCACGCTCTCGCGCTAGTGCCGCGTCGGGCAGGGCTCGCCCGTCGAGGGGCGGCCTCGGCCGTGACGGCGCCTCCGGCCCGCCCTCGTCACCGGTTCCCGCCCGGGCGCGCCGGAAGGAGGTGATGCGGGTCGGCAGCGGCCGGCACCACCCCCTGGGGTGGGGGGCGGGGTCAGCCGGGTCGCGGAGGAGGAGCAGGGCCAGGCGGGTGCCCGAGTCGCCGAGTGCCTCGCTGCAGCGGCGGACGACCTCGTTCTCGCGGGCGAGTTGGACGCGGGGGGCGCGGCCGGCGCGGCGGAGGTCCGCGAGTTCGGCCATGGCGCCGCGGCGCTGGTGGAGCAGGTCGATGATGGCGGAGTCGATCGACGCGATGCGGGTGTGCGGCTCGGTGCCCGCCTGTTGCGTCCGTCGGCTCGGGGACATGCGGGTCTCCTGGGGAAGGGGAGGGGTGGGAGTCACCGGGGGGTTCCAGTGCCGCCGGCGGGCGCCGCCGCGGGCTCGGGGGCGGAGGTCGGCTCGGGCGTCGCGGGTGGACGAGGCCGCGGCGGCGATCGGGGACCTGGTGGCGCTGCGCCTGCTGCACCTGGTGCACGGCTGCACCCACGCGTACATAGCCGTGAACCCGATGACCGCCTCGCTCCGGTTGCTCGCCGTGCACGACGAGGAACTCCGTTCCCGGCAGCACCGGTTGGAGCAGCCGCGGCAGCGGATACACAGTCCTATGCCGCTGTACCGGGCCCAGTTGGCCCGGGAGCCCGACCCCGGTCCGGTGCAGGGGATCGAGGACGTGGAGGTCGCGAGCGGGGTGGTGGCAGGGAAGTCATGCCGGACCCGAAGGCCGGAGGCCCCATCGCGGAGCCACGAAGAAGGTCACGGGGGAACTCCGCCGGGGACTCGGGTGGTCCCCGGGCACCCCGGGTGAACCCTCCGTCTCGTCCCCGCGTCCGCCCGGCCCTCCCGTCCGCCTCCACCGTCCGCATTCCTGCGGGGCCCCACGTCCGTCGGCCGCCGGCGGAGGACGCGGGTCACTCGACCCTCAGTCGCAGGATCCTGTCGTCCCCGGCCGCAGGGGTGCCTCTGTTGTCCGTCTCGCTGGTGACCAGCCAGACGTCCCGGCCGCCCGCGCTCCCCTCGACCGGCAGGACCGTGCGCAGCCGGCCGTGCTCCTCCTCGAGGAACGCCTGCGGTTCCGCGGACGGTTCGGTGCCGGCGAGCGGGATCCGCCACAGGCGCTCGCCCCTCAGTCCCGCCATCCAGATGGATCCCGCGGCATAGGCGATGCCGCTCGGCGACGCCTCTTCCGTGCGCCACTGCGCCACCGGGTCCACGAAGCCGGACCTGCCGGCCCTGCCCTCGGCTTCGGGCCAGCCGTAGTTCTTCCCCGGCTCGATGAGGTTCAGCTCGTCCCAGGTGTTCTGCCCGAACTCCGACGCCCACAGCCGCTTCCGGGAGTCCCAGGCGAGGCCCTGCACATTGCGGTGGCCGTACGAATAGACCACGGAGTCGGCCGACGGATTGCCTTGCACGGGTCGGCCGTCGGGGGTCATGCGGAGGATCTTGCCGCCCAGGGACTCCTTGTCCTGGGCCAGACCCGTCTCACCGGTCTCGCCGGTGCCCGCGTACAGCATCCTGTCCGGGCCGAAGGCGATCCGTCCACCGTTGTGGATGCGGCCCTTGGGGATGCCCCGCAGGATCGTGTCGGGGGCGCCCAGCTGCTGCCCCGCCGGTTTGCGCTCGTCGTACAGCATGCGGGCGATGCGGTTGTCCGAAGCGGTGGTGAAGTACGCGTACACCAGGTTGTCCGAGGCGAAGTCGGGGGAGACGGCGAGCCCCATCAGCCCGCCCTCGCCCGCCGGCGCCACGCCCGGCACCGAGCCGAGCACCGTCTTCTTCCCGGACCCGGCGTCGACGCGCGTGATCGTGCCCTCGTCGCGTGAGGACACCAGCAGATCGCCGCCGGGAAGGGCCGCGAGGCCCCAGGGCGACTTCAGGTCGCGGGTCAGCGTGGCCGCCACCTTCACCGACCCCTTCGCCGGCGGTGCCGTCACCGAGGCTCCGCCGGCCGTCGCCGACGGCGGAGCCGGGCGGGAGGGAGCGCCGTCACGGCCTGCCTGCGCGCCGGCCCCACCGTCGGACGAGCACCCGGTGGAGAGCATCAGCGCGGCAGCTGCCAGTACGGCCGTCACCACTGAACGTTGCACGGTCCTGCTTCCCTTCGCCGGTGAACGGGGCGGCGCGCGAACCTCGGGAGCCGTACGCCCGCCGTCCTTGCGCCGCGGCCCGACCCGGGTTCCCGATCCACACGAAGCTACTGGTCCCAGGATCCCAGGGCGGGCGGCAATGCCGCGATCTCGGCTGCGTCCCGCGGCGTCAGCTCCAGCCGCGCCGCCGCCGCGTTCTCCACGGCCCACCGCTCCCGCTTCGTACCCGGAACCGGTACGACGTGCCGACCCTGCCCCAGTACCCAGGCCAGCGCCACCTGGGCGGGCGTCGTGCCGGGGCCGTGCCGTTCGGCGACCCGCCGCAGCCCCGCCACCAGCGGCTGGTTCGCGGCCATCATCTCCGCCGTGAAGCGCGGGTGCCGGGCCCGGAGGTCATCCGGCTCGAAACCCTCCCCGGGCGTCAGCGTGCCGGTGAGGAAGCCGCTGCCCAGCGGCATCGCGGCCAGGAACCCCACACCGCGCGCCCCGCACCAGGGCAGCAGCGAGCCGAGCGCCTCCGGCGACCACACCGACAGTTCCGCCTGCACCGCGCTCACCGGGAAGACCTGCTGCACCCGCTCCAGCTGCCGGATCGTTTCGTCATGGCGTCCGGCGCCGGATCTGCGTGACGTGCGCGCCCCCACGGCACACAGGCCGAGCGCCCGGACCTTCCCGGCCGACACCAGTTCCGCCATGGCGCCCCAGGTCTCCTCCACGGGGACCTCCGGGTCCGCCCTGTGGAGCTGGTACAGGTCGATGGAGTCCGTCCCGAGCCGGCGCAGCGACGCGTCACAGGCCCGCCGCACATAGCCGGGCCGGCCGTTGGCGACGATGTGCTGGTCGCCGACGAGCAGCCCGACCTTCGTCGAGACGAAGACGTCCGCCCGCCGCTCCTTCAACACCCTGCCGAGCAGGAGTTCGTTGGTGAAGGGACCGTACATGTCGGCCGTGTCGAGCAGCGTCACCCCGGCGTCCAGCGCCGCGTGCACGGTCCGCAGCGAACGGTCACCACGCTGCTGCGAGCCGGTGTACCCCCAGCTCATCGGCATGCATCCGAGGCCGATCGCGCCCACACCGAGCGCCCCCGCACCGATTGTCCTGCGGTCCACCTGCCCGTACCCCTCCTCGTGCCGCCCACCAAACTAACGTCCGCCTCCCGCCGCGCCGCGCCCAGCCTCCCGGCGGTTAGCCTCCTGACCATGACTGCTGACGTGTGGCTCCCGATTCCGGCCGACGAGATCGAAGGGCTCCCCGCTCCCTCGGAGTCGGGGCTGAACTACCGCTTCTGGGACGGCGGACGGGACTTCCCCGCGGACCCCGCGGAGTGCGCCTTCTACGTCGTCCCGTACATGAAGGGCACGGACGTCGCCGTCCGGCCGCTCGCCGCGATGACGCACGTACGGGTCGTACAGACCCTCTCGGCGGGCATCGACCACGTCGAGCCGGGCCTCGGCTCGCTGCCGCCGGGCGTGCGGCTGTGCAACGCCCGGGGAGTCCACGAGGCCAGCACGGCCGAGCTCACCCTCGCCCTGGTCCTCGCCTCCCTGCGCGGCATCCCCCGCTTCGTGGAGGGGCAGCGGCTGGAGCAGTGGCACGCGGGCTTCTACCCGGCGCTCGCCGACAGTTCCGTGCTCATCGTCGGCTACGGCTCGATCGGCGCGGCCATCGAGGACCGGCTTGTGCCGTTTGAATGCGCGCGGGTGGCGCGCGTCGCGCGCTCCGCCCGTACCACCGAGCGCGGCGAAGTGCACGCACTCACCGATCTGCCGGGACTGCTTCCGGAGGCCGACGTGGTGATCCTCTCCACCCCGCTCACGCCGGCCACGCGTCATCTCGCCGACACCGGTTTCCTCTCCCGGATGAAGGACGGCGCCCTTCTGGTGAACGTGGCGCGCGGACCGGTCGTCGACACCGAGGCGCTGCTCAAGGAGGTCGCAACCGGCCGGATCACCGCGGCGCTCGACGTCACCGACCCCGAGCCGCTGCCCGCCGGGCACCCCCTCTGGCACGCTCCCGGCGTCCTCGTCAGCCCTCATGTCGGCGGCTCCACATCGGCGTTCCTGCCCCGGGCCAAGCGGCTGCTGGCCGCACAGCTGACCCGCTGGGCGGCGGGCGAGCCCCTGCGAAACGTGGTCCTCACGACCGGGTAGACGCCACACTGGTACGCGCCGGACACCCTGCGGAGTCGGTCGGATGCGTGCCGTGTCGACAAACAGTCTTGCCGTCACTGAGCGTAGATGACCTATGTCCCTGAGTGACGACTCTGGTGTATCGTCCCGACTTGGGGGCTGCGTCGGGTTCGGGAACGGCGCTGCGGAGCGACCAGACTTCGAGGGGGGTCGACGGGCGATGCACGGCCAGTGGACGAACCATCCGACGCGGCGGGAGCGCCGCCGACCACCCTCGCGGCCTCCGATGCGGGGACCGGCCCCCTCCCGGCCCGGTCCGGACCTGCCGCGCAGGCGCCTCCGCGGCGGCCCGCACGGCCGGCCCCGCAGGCGGAGCCGGACGAAAACGCCGTCAGGGGCAGTACGGTGATCGCCCCCGCGGCGCTCCTCGCCCGCCGCCAGGCCCGGGAAGGCGGGGGCACGGGGCTGCTGCCCCAGGTCCTGCTGGTCCTCGCGAGCGGCGGCTACGCCATCGGCGCGGCGTTGGGCTGGGGATCCGAGCGACTGGCCCTGGTCATGGGCGACTTCGGGCTGAGCTTCGCCGCCGGACTCGCCGCGGTCTCCTGCTTCCTCTACGCGCGTGCGCGGGGCAGCCGGTTCCGGCCCGCCTGGATGCTGTTCTCCGTCTCCTCCGCCATGGCCGCCTGCGGAAACGCGGTCTGGGGCTGGTACGAGGTGGTCCTCGGCCGGCCGGTCCCGAGTCCGTCCCCTGCCGATCTGTTCTTCCTCTGCTTCGCCCCGCCCGCCATCGTCGGACTGCTCGTCCTCGCCAAACGGCCCGTCACCCGGGCCGGCTGGGTGTGCCTGGGGCTGGACGCCTGGCTCATCGGCGGCTCCCTGCTCACGCTCTCCTGGAGCCTCGCGCTCGCGCACACCGCGCACTTCGAGGGGGAGAGCGTGTCCGAGGCGGCGTTGTCGCTGGCCTATCCGCTGCTCGACATCGTCCTCGTCAGCATGGTCCTGGCCCTGCACTTCCGGCGGTCGCACGCCAACAGGTCCGGCATCAACACGGCGATCGCCGCACTCGCCCTGACCGTGCTGTGCGACGCGCTGTTCACCTCGCCGCTGCTGCGGGAGAGCTACCGCTCGGGCCAACTGCTGGACGCGGGCTGGTTCGCCGCCTCGCTCCTGCTCGCGTACGCGCCCTGGGGGGTGCGCCGGCCGGAGCCGCCCCTCGCGCAGGTCCGCGGCCCCCGCCCGACCGGCCGGCCCATCACGGGTTCGCTCGCCGCGCTCACCCCCTACCTGGCCGCCGCCGTCTGCACGCTCGGCATCCTCTACAACGTCATCGAGGGCCGCCGCGTGGACCGGGTGGTGGTGTTCACCGGGTGCACGGTCGTCCTCGCACTGGTCGTGCGGCAGGGCATCATGCTGCTCGACAACATCGCCCTCACCCATGAACTCGCCCAGAAGGAGAACCACTTCCGCTCCCTGGTGCAGGGCTCCAGCGATGTGATCATGATCGCCGCCCCGACGGGCATACTCCGCTATGTGAGCCCGGCCGCCGCCGGCGTCTACGGCCGTGACGCGGACGAGCTCATCGGCTCCGAGCTGTCGTCGCTCATCCATCCCGAGGACCTCGGACGCGTCGTCCACGAGGTGCGCAGATTCCTGGCGGCCCCGCCCGCCGAAGAGCCCACGACCCGGATCGAGTGCCGCTTCAGGTCCGGCACCGGCCAGTGGCTGAACGTCGAGTCCACGGTCAAACGCCATCAGGGCGGGCTGATCTTCAACAGCAGGGACGTCACCGAACGGGTGCGACTGCAGGCACAGTTGCAGCACAACGCCGAGCACGATCCGCTGACCGATCTGCCCAACCGCGCCCTGTTCACCGAGCGGGTGCGGCAGGCGCTCGGCGGCCGCCGCGCCGGGGACGCCGGCACGGCCGTGCTCTTCATCGACCTGGACGGCTTCAAGGGGGTGAACGACCGCCACGGCCACCAGGCGGGCGACGAGCTGCTGATCCAGGCCGCCCGCCGCCTCCAGGAATCCGTGCGGGCGGGGGACACCGCTGCCCGGCTCGGCGGCGACGAGTTCGCCGCGCTCATCCTCGGCGACGGCTCCCGCGACCACACCGCCCGGGAGCACCAGGTGAGGGAGATCGCCGACCGGTTGAGGCTCATGCTCTCCCAGCCGTACCGGGTGGAGGGCCATGAGCTCAGGGTCGCGGCGTCCATCGGCGTCGCCTTCGCCGAGCCAGGCATCAGCGCAGGCGACCTGCTGCGCAACGCCGACCTGGCCATGTACCGGGCCAAGGCGGGCGGCAAGGACCGGGTCGAGCTGTACGCACCCCAGATGCAGACCGACGCCGCCCTGCTCACGGACCGGTCCGCGCGGGCGCGGAGCGCGCTCCAGGACGGCGAGTTCACCCTGCTCCACCAGCCCGTGGTCGGCCTCGTCGACGGCCGGATCGCGGCCGTGGCGGCGCAGGCACGCTGGCGGTCGTCCCAGGGCATCCTGTTCACCCCCGACGAGTTGCGCCGGGTCGCCGAGGACGGCGACCCGACCGCCGGATTCGGCCACCGGCTGCTGGAGGAGGCCGTCGAGCAGGCGGCGGAGCGCGTCCGGCTCGGTCACCGCATCCCCGTGTCGGTACGGATCCCCGCGCGCAGGCTGCTGGACCGGTCCACACCGCTCGGCTCCATCGAGAGCCTGCTCACCCGCCACGGGCTGCCCTCGGGCTCCCTGGTGATCGAGCTGGCCGACAGCGACCCGCGGATCTCCTTCGACGAACTGGAGCACCGTCTGGTGGCGCTGCGCAGACTCGGCGTACGGATCGCCCTGGACGGCTTCGGCAGCGGATACGCGGCGATCATCGCCCTGCGCCGTCTCCCGATCGACGTGCTCAAGCTCGACCGCGGTCTGGTCGAGGGCGTGGTGGAGTCGGCCAGGCTTCACAAGATCACCGCGGGTCTGCTGCGGATCGCCCGGGACCTCGGCATGAAGTCGGTGGCGGACGGTGTGGACGTTCCGGAACAGGTACTGGCCCTGCGCGCCATGGGATGCACCCATGGACAGGGGATGGCCTTCTCCGGGCCGCTCGACGAGCACCGGCTGCGCCGTGTGCTGGCGCGCGGCGAGTTCCCGGTGCCCGGTGGATCCGCCCTGCCGGTGCTCTCCGGCCGGGCGCTGCCGGCCCGGCGCTCCCCGGCCACGTCCGAGATCGTCGGCCGTCCCCCGATCCGCTCAAATAATGAGACGCCTGTCCCACCCACTTGACAGTCACGGTGTGCCGGGGAGAGGGTCAGTGCCATGCGCACCCGAATTCTCGTACTTGGAAAGCGCGTCGGCTGAAGCACGGCCCTGCACGGGCTCTGCACACCGCACCGACGCGCTCCCCTCGCTTGCCTCCCGGCACGAGGGGTTTTTTGTTGCACTGGTACTACCAAACCCCCGCAAAACCCTCAGCTTCGAGAAGAGAATGCCGATGACCGAGCAGGCCACCGGGGCCCACCATCCGCAGCCGCGGGCCCGCACCGGCGGACAGCCCTCCGCCACCGTTGAGCACGTCACTGGCGCGCAGTCCCTCATCCGTTCTCTCGAGGAGGTCGGGGCGGAGACGGTGTTCGGCATTCCCGGCGGGGCCATCCTCCCGGCGTACGACCCGCTGATGGACTCGTCCAGGGTGCGCCACATCCTGGTCCGGCACGAGCAGGGCGCCGGTCACGCGGCCACGGGTTACGCCCAGGCCACCGGAAAGGTCGGCGTGTGCATGGCCACTTCGGGTCCGGGAGCCACCAACCTGGTCACGCCGATCGCCGACGCGCACATGGACTCCGTGCCGCTCGTCGCGATCACCGGCCAGGTGGCCAGCAAGGCCATCGGCACGGACGCCTTCCAGGAGGCGGACATCGTCGGCATCACGATGCCGATCACCAAGCACAACTTCCTGGTCACCAAGCCCGAGGACATCCCGCGGACGATCGCCGAGGCCTTCCACATCGCCTCCACCGGCCGCCCCGGCCCGGTCCTGGTCGACATCGCCAAGGACGCCCTCCAGGCGCGGACCACCTTCAGCTGGCCGCCCCAGACGGATCTGCCCGGCTACCGGCCGGTCACCAAGCCGCACGCCAAGCAGATCCGCGAGGCCGCCAAGCTGATCACCCAGGCGAAGCGCCCGGTCCTCTACGTCGGCGGCGGGGTCCTCAAGGCCCGCGCCACCGCCGAGCTGAAGGTCCTCGCGGAGCTCACCAAGGCCCCCGTCACCACCACCCTGATGGCGCTGGGCGCGTTCCCCGACAGCCACCCGCTGCACGTGGGGATGCCGGGCATGCACGGTTCGGTCACCGCCGTCACCGCGCTGCAGAAGGCCGACCTGATCGTCGCCCTCGGTGCCCGCTTCGACGACCGCGTCACCGGAAAGCTGGACAGCTTCGCCCCGTTCGCCAAGATCGTCCACGCCGACATCGACCCGGCCGAGATCGGCAAGAACCGGGCCGCGGACGTCCCGATCGTGGGTGACGCCCGCGAGGTCATCGCCGATCTGGTCCAGGCCGTCCAGGCCGAGTACAGCGAGGGCAACACCGGCGACTACACCGCCTGGTGGCAGGACCTCAACCGCTGGCGCGAGACCTACCCGCTGGGCTACGACCTGCCCGAGGACGGCAGCCTCTCGCCGCAGCAGGTCATCCAGCGGATCGGCCGGCTCGCTCCAAAGGACACGATCTTCGCCGCCGGCGTCGGCCAGCACCAGATGTGGGCCGCGCACTTCATCGACTACGAGAAGCCGGCCACGTGGCTGAACTCCGGCGGCGCCGGGACGATGGGTTACGCCGTCCCGGCAGCCATGGGTGCCAAGGCCGGGATGCCGGACCGCGCCGTGTGGGCGATCGACGGCGACGGCTGCTTCCAGATGACCAACCAGGAGCTGGTCACCTGCGCCCTGAACGGCATCCCGATCAAGGTCGCGATCATCAACAACGGCGCGCTGGGCATGGTCCGCCAGTGGCAGACCCTGTTCTACAACGAGCGCTACTCCAGCACCGTCCTGCACTCCGACGACACCGGGCACCACACGATCGGCTCGCAGGTCGGTGCCAGCCAGACCCCCCGCAAGGGCACCCGCATCCCGGACTTCGTGAAGCTGTCCGAGGCCATGGGCTGCGTCGCCCTCCGCTGCGAGGACCCGGCCGAACTGGACAAGGTCATCGCCGAGGCCAACGCCATCAACGACCGCCCGGTCGTGATCGACTTCATCGTCCACGAGGACGCCATGGTGTGGCCGATGGTCGCCGCCGGCACCTCCAACGACGAGGTCATGGCCGCTCGGGGCGTCCGCCCCGACTTCGGCGACAACGAAGACGACTGAGCGAAGAGAGAGACACGACGACCATGTCCAAGCACACGCTCTCCGTCCTGGTGGAGAACACCCCCGGCATTCTCGCCAGGATCGCGGCGCTCTTCTCCCGCCGCGGCTTCAACATCGACTCGCTCGCCGTCGGGGTCACCGAGCACCCCGACATCTCCCGGATCACCATCGTGGTCAATGTCGAGGACCTTCCGCTGGAGCAGGTGACCAAGCAGCTGAACAAGCTGGTCAACGTGCTGAAGATCGTCGAGCTGGAGCCCAGTGCCGCGATCCAGCGCGAACTGGTCCTGGTGAAGGTCCGCGCGGACAACGAGACCCGCTCCCAGATCGTGGAGATCGTCCAGTTGTTCCGCGCCAAGACCGTGGACGTCTCGCCCGAGGCCGTCACGATCGAGGCCACCGGTTCGAGTGACAAGCTCGAGGCCATGCTGAAGATGCTGGAGCAGTTCGGCATCAAGGAACTCGTCCAGTCCGGCACGATCGCCATAGGGCGCGGTGCCCGGTCCATCACGGACCGCAGCCTGCGCGCCCTCGAGCGCAGCGCCTGACGCGCGGACCCGGCCGGCATCCGGCCGGGCCGCCCGGATGGCGAGACCCCCAGACCCCCTCATCGCTCCCCGCCGTACGGTGGGACGCAACACCGGAACACCCAAGGAGAAACCCAGTGGCCGAGCTGTTCTACGACGACGACGCCGACCTGTCCATCATCCAGGGCCGCAAGGTCGCGGTCATCGGCTACGGCAGCCAGGGCCACGCCCACGCGCTGTCGCTCCGTGACTCCGGTGTGGACGTCCGCGTCGGTCTGCACGAGGGGTCCAAGTCCAAGGCCAAGGCCGAGGAGCAGGGCCTGCGCGTGGTGACGCCGTCGGAGGCCGCCGCCGAGGCCGACGTCATCATGATCCTGGTCCCGGACCCGATCCAGGCCCAGGTGTACGAGGAGTCCGTCAAGGACAACCTGAAGGACGGCGACGCGCTCTTCTTCGGTCACGGCCTGAACATCCGGTACGGCTTCATCAAGCCCCCGGCCGGCGTGGACGTCGCGCTCGTCGCCCCCAAGGGCCCCGGCCACCTGGTGCGCCGTCAGTACGAGGAGGGCCGCGGCGTTCCGTGCATCGCCGGCGTCGAGCAGGACGCGACCGGCAACGCCTTCGCGCTGGCGCTCTCGTACGCCAAGGGCATCGGCGGCACCCGCGCCGGCGTCATCAAGACCACCTTCACCGAGGAGACCGAGACCGACCTGTTCGGCGAGCAGGCCGTGCTCTGCGGCGGCACCGCCGCGCTGGTCAAGGCGGGCTTCGAGACCCTGGTCGAGGCCGGCTACCAGCCGGAGATCGCCTACTTCGAGTGCCTCCACGAGCTGAAGCTGATCGTCGACCTCATGTACGAGGGCGGCCTGGAGAAGATGCGCTGGTCCGTCTCCGAGACCGCCGAGTGGGGCGACTACGTGACCGGCCCCCGCATCATCACGGACCAGACCAAGGCCGAGATGAAGAAGGTCCTCGGCGAGATCCAGGACGGCACCTTCGCCAAGAACTGGATGGACGAGTACCACGGCGGTCTGAAGAAGTACAACGAGTACAAGAAGCAGGACGAGAACCACCTGCTGGAGACCACCGGCAAGGAGCTGCGCAAGCTCATGAGCTGGGTGGACAACGAGGAGGCGTGAGCCTCGGTGCGGCGGGCCCTCCGGGGCCCGCCGCACGTCGTCCACGGGTCCGCGGCGGTCCCCGGAGCCCCTCGCGCCGCATCCCGGGACCACCGTTGGACAGCAAGTCCAACCCGGATGGGTGATCCTTCCGCCAAGGCGGAAAAGACGCCCTCCCGCACCACTAGAGTGGTCAGTACATACGCGTCAGGTCAGGCCCACAGCGTCGTGCGTCTTCCACGCGGCTAGCCCCTCCACCGCCAGCGGCCGTCGGGACGGCCGTCCGCATTGGACCAGTGAGGACTCACGTGAGCACTGCGCCCCGTAAACCCGTTGTACTCATTGCCGAAGAGCTGTCGCCCGCCACCGTGGACGCGCTCGGTCCGGACTTCGAGATCCGGCACTGCAACGGCGCGGACCGCGCCGAGCTGATCCCCGCCATCGCCGATGTCGACGCCGTGCTGGTGCGGTCCGCCACCAAGGTCGACGCCGAGGCCATCGCGGCCGCCAGGAAGCTCAGGGTGGTGGCCCGAGCCGGAGTCGGCCTGGACAACGTGGACGTCTCCGCGGCCACCAAGGCCGGTGTCATGGTCGTCAACGCACCGACGTCCAACATCGTGACCGCGGCCGAACTCGCCTGCGGTCTGATCGTCGCCACCGCGCGCAACATCCCGCAGGCCAACACCGCGCTGAAGAACGGCGAGTGGAAGCGCTCGAAGTACACGGGGGTGGAGCTCAGCGAGAAGATCCTCGGTGTCGTCGGGCTCGGCCGCATCGGCGTGCTGGTCGCCCAGCGGATGTCCGCCTTCGGCATGAAGATCGTCGCGTACGACCCCTACGTACAGCCCGCACGCGCCGCCCAGATGGGCGTCAAGCTGCTCACGCTGGACGAGCTGCTCGAGGTCTCGGACTTCATCACCGTCCACCTCCCCAAGACCCCCGAGACGCTCGGCCTCATCGGCGACGAGGCGCTGCACCGGGTGAAGCCGACCGTCCGTATCGTCAACGCCGCGCGCGGCGGGATCGTCGACGAGGAGGCGCTGGCCAGCGCACTCAAGGAAGGCCGGGTCGCGGGCGCGGGCCTGGACGTGTACGCGAAGGAGCCGTGCACGGACTCCCCGCTGTTCCAGTTCGACCAGGTCGTCTGCACCCCGCACCTCGGCGCGTCCACGGACGAGGCCCAGGAGAAGGCCGGTATCGCCGTCGCCAAGTCCGTCCGTCTCGCCCTCGCCGGCGAGCTGGTACCGGACGCGGTCAACGTCCAGGGCGGTGTCATCGCCGAGGACGTCCGCCCCGGTCTGCCGCTCGCCGAGAAGCTCGGCCGGATCTTCACCGCGCTGGCGGGCGAGGTCGCGGTCCGGCTCGATGTCGAGGTGTACGGCGAGATCACCCAGCACGATGTGAAGGTGCTGGAACTCTCCGCGCTGAAGGGCGTGTTCGAGGACGTCATCGACGAGACCGTGTCGTATGTGAACGCCCCGCTGTTCGCGCAGGAGCGCGGCGTCGAGGTCCGGCTCACCACCAGCTCGGAGTCCCCGGACCACCGCAACGTGGTGACGGTGCGCGGCACGCTGTCGGGCGGTGAGGAGGTCGCCGTCTCCGGCACCCTGGCCGGGCCCAAGCACCTGCAGAAGATCGTGGCCGTCGGTGACTACGACATCGATCTGGCGCTGGCGGACCACATGGTCGTCGCGCGCTACGAGGACCGTCCGGGCGTCGTCGGCACCGTCGGCCGCATCCTCGGCGAGGCCGGGCTCAACATCGCCGGCATGCAGGTCTCGCGTCAGGAGGAGGGCGGCGAGGCGCTGGTCGTGCTCACCGTCGACGACACCGTGCCGCAGAACGTGCTCAACGAGATCGCCGAGGAGATCGGTGCCACCTCGGCCCGTTCGGTGAACCTCACCGCCTGAGGCCGGCTCCGCAGGCGCCCGTACCCGTCTCCGCGACGCTCTTCCCGCACGGGCGTCTGCGGGGGCGGGTGCGCCGCGTTCCCGTCATGACGTGGCCGAGGGCCGGTGTCCCCGCGCCGGGCGCGGGGACACCTTCGGGAGTGGGTCAGCAGCTCATCGCCCAGGTGTGGGAGTCGCCGTTGTCGTTGGCCGCGCCGTTGTAGCCGACCTCCTGCCCCGGTGCCAGGCAGATGGTCATGTGCCCGCCCAGATGGGCGCTCGAGTACACCTTGACGTGGTCCTTGATGCCGGGCCCGGAGATGCCGTGGTTGGCCCACGACGAGTCCTCGTCGGCGATCCAGCTCTCCCACCAGCGGTCGTCTCCGGACCAGTTGGCGCGCTGGCCGGCGAAGTCGGCGTTCTCCCAGACGCAGAACTCACCGCTCGGGCAGTCGGCTGCGCCGGCCGGTGCGGCGGCCGCGGCGAGCCCGCCGGTCAGCAGGAGGACGGCGGTCGCCGCGGAGGCGAGGGTGCGCTTCAGGGTCATGGCGATGAGGAACCTTTCTCCGGGGTGTTCCCTTGGTGGTGCGCGGCGGAGATCTCCGCCGCGCGGTGCAGTGCGCTGGTGCGCAGCCGCTCATGGGCGGTCAGTTGGTCGTGCCGCAGGGAGCGGACCTCGGCGAGCTCGACCGGCTCGAGCCGGGCCTCCGTCGACGCCAGCCCGCTCCCGCGGCGGCACCTCTGGTGGGCGGCTTCGTCCCTGGGACGCGTCGGCGACTCACCGGCCGAGTCCAGGCAGCGGATGAACCGGGCCCTGGCCGCACGGTGGGCAGGATCGGCCCGCATCCGCGCAGCGGCCTCGGCGCCCAGGTTGTTGACGGTCACCTCGGCACGGAACCAGCGGCGCTGGTCGCCGTAGAGGGCGTGCCGGGCGGCGGCCAGACAGCCGTCGGTGTGGGCGCGGACGGTGTGGCCGGTGGGCAGGGTCAGGGACAGTTCCGTGGGACCCGCGCCGAAGAGTGCGGCCTGGAGCCGCCCGCTCTCCTCCGGTGACGAGGGCTTTCCCTCCGTGGTGAGGCCCCGTTCGGCGAGACACCGGTCGACCAGGACCTTCTGCGCGTACCGGATGAGGGCGTCCTGTTCCCGTCCGCCCGCCGGAGGATCCGGGGCGGTGCGGACGGGCCCGCCCGCGCATCCGGCGAGGACCAGCGCCGCGACGGCGGCGCACGCGGTTCGCAGGGTGCGCACGGCTCAGCCGGCCTCGCAGCCCTGATCGGTGTCGGCGACCCCGTCGATCCGGGATCCCCAGGACCAGTTGTCGCTGTGGTCGTGGGCGCGGATCAGCCGGGCGTAGCAGGTGCCGCGGGCCCAGTCGATCGCGTACACGTCGCGGTCGACGTCGGAGCGGAAGGACGCGGCGTTGTCGTGCAGGAAGCCGGGGACGTCCCGGTAGCCCGGCGGGCTGTAGCACCATCCGGTTCCGTGCTGCCCGGCCCCGGTCCAGAAGCAGACCTGGCCGGGGGCGGCGGGCGCGACGGGGACCGCGCCCGCCGGGGCGGGGAGCAGCGCGGGGGAGAGGGCGGCGGCGAGTGCCGCGGCTGACAGGGCGGACCTGCGGGGCATGGCGATTCCCGGAGTGCGGTGGAGGACCCCGTCCCTGGCGACGGGAGGACGCGATCAAGCTGCCCTGCCCCGATCACCGTCATGCGCCGTTCACCCGAAGGGGGACGGGACTCCCCGGAAGGAGCGTTTCTGCAGGTCAGCGCCTATCCGCCGGCGACAGCCGTCCGAGTGGACAGCCGGCAGCACTCGCCCTTGGCTCAATTCGCCGAAGCGGCCCGCGATCCGGGCCATGACCAGGGTCGAACATCTCCCGCCGGCGAGCAGGGGCTACGCCATGGCCCGCGGCCACCGCACGATCTTCGTTTGTCCACGCACCAACCGGTGATCACGCGGTGGCCGCTCCCGTTCCCGGCTGAGTCCGTCACAAGACCGCGAACTCAGGACGGATCACCGGGAGTCCCGTCGCCCTCGACATCGGCCACCGTCTTGCGCGGGACCTTGAGTGCGGCCACTACTCCTCGTCGCTGATGCCCTGGTGGGCCACGGCGCGCACCTCGGTCGCCGGCTCACGAAGCCGCGCCCCGGCTGTCTCCCGGTATCCGTGAGCCGGCCCGCACGGCCGCGCACGACGACGGCGGCCGGCCTCACAGCCGACACCCTGCTCGGAGCTGAAGAACCCTCAACGGTGCCGGCCGTCGCCGTAAGCCGCCGGAGGCGGTCACGGTTCGGGGTCCACGGTGTTTGTGGTGGTCGCAGCGCCCAGCTCGCGGATGATGCGGGTCAGGTCGGCCGGAGCGGCCGCGAGGCGGACCGGCCTGCCCGCGTCGTCGAGTTCGGCGATGTGCCAGCTTCTGGGGACGGTGTCGCCGTCGCTCGGGCTGCACGTGCCTGTGCAGTGTGCGGCAGCTCTCCGGCCCGCAACGCTGCCGACTTGGTACGACGGAAGCCCAGTTCGTCGAGTGCGGCGGACGGGGCTCCGTCGCACCCGGGGCCGGGGCACGGCGGGCGCCGCCCCCGCCTACGTACTGCCATGTCGGGTCCGCACGGAGGACGAGCAACGCAGGCTGAACGAAGACCGAAAGAGCTTCGAAGCGGGTCGCTGAACGTTGCCGTTGTCGACGAGACCGCGGATTTGCCGGCCCACTGCCAACTCGCCTTCATCGCCGACGGAGTCGGGGATCCTGCCCCGGGTCACAGCCGGGCGGCCTTCAGGGCCATGTGCAGCAGCAGCCTGTCCTCGCCGTCGTCGAGATCGAGGCCGGTGAGCTGTTCCACCCGGGAGAGGCGGTAGTAGAGGGTCTGGCGGTGGATGCCGAGGGCGGCGGCCGCACGGCCCGCCTGACCGGCGCAGTCCAGGAACAGTTCGGCGGTACGGGCGAGTTCGGCATGCGCCGGCGTGAGCAGTGCCGCGGCCGAGGGGTCGCGGGAACGGCCCGCGGGCAGCGCGGTCAGCAGCCGGTACGGGCCGATCGAGGACCAGTCGGCGACCGGGCCGAGCCCGGGTTCGGCGAGGACGGCGCGCGCGGCAGAGGCGGCCTCCCGCCAGGACGCGGCGAGGTCGCCCATGCCCCGGCGGGGCAGGGCGATGCCCGCGGCGGCCGATGCGGTGGCCTCCGAGAGCCGGCCGGCCGCGGTGAGGGCGGGCGCGAGCACGTCCGCGGCGCGCAGACGCACCAGGACGGCGAGGGCGTGCCCGTCGGCACCGGCGTCGCCGGCCAGGTCCGTGACGGTACGAGGCCCCTCGTCCGGCTTGGGTCTGCCGCGTCCGCCCTTCCTGGTCCTTCCCGGCGAGGCCGTGGCACCGTGACCCGGGTCGCCGGGGCCGGAGGAGGCGCCGTCGCCCGCGTGGGGCGCGGGGGCGGCCTGGGAGCGCCCCGCGGCGGAGCCGGCGGGCCAGGGCCAGGGCACCGTGCACAGGGCCGAGGCCCCGGTGACCGCGCGCGCCGTCGGGGCGCCCCCGGAGGACCACGGAGCCACGCACACCACGGTGTGGAGCCCTTCGGCGGCAGGCCCGAGCGCCGTGCGGAGGGCCGCGAGGGCCATGTCGTACTGCCAGCCGCGCTCGGCGGTGAGCACGGCGCGCAACTCCCGGGACAGATCCGTGCCCGCCCTTTCCTCGTCGGCGAGCAGGGCGCCGATCCGGTCGGTCACCTGCATGGCCGAGGTCAGCTGACCGGCCGTCGGGCCGGGCCGGGCGTCGAGCAGCCACACGTAGCCGAGGACGATCCCGCGATGGCGGACGGGGAGGCAGATCCGGTCGCGGAAGACACCGGCCTCAGGGGCCGCCGGGATCCGCACCGGTCCGGTCGCCCTGGTGATGCCGAAACCCTCGAACCAGGAGCGCACCGCCGGGGTGGACTTCCTGGTGAGGATCGAGCGGGTGCGCACGGGGTCCATGGCGCTGTCGTCGTCGCTGTCGTGCGCTCCGAACGCGATCAGTTCGAAATCCCGGTTCTCCAGGGTCGCCGGAACGCCCAGCAGCCCCGATATCTCGTCCACCAGTTCCTGGTAATCGCCCTTCACCCGGACATTCTCCCATCGGGCGGACACCTCTTCAGACAAATGTCTGAAGAGGTGCGGCTGGATGCGTGACAGGTGTCGATGGCCCGGCGCCGGAGCGATATTTAGGTTTCACGGTGGTTATCCGTGCCGTACACCGCGCAGGCGGTTCCGGCCCCTGCTACCCGTGTTTCCGTGGAGGTGCCCGTGCTGGGTCCCGTGATCCTCGCCGCGTCACGCAGCGACAGGATGCGTCGTCTCGTCTCGGCCGCGCCGATGACGAAGTCGGTCGTCGACCGCTTCATCCCCGGAGAGACGGTCGATCAGGTCATCCCGATCGTCGCCGATCTCACCGCCAAGGGGCTCGAGGTCACCCTGGACGTGGTCGGCGAGGACATCACCACCCGTGAGCAGGCCACCGCCGCGCGCGACGCATATCTGCGGCTGATCGAGCACCTCGAGCCGCTGGGCCTGGGCACCAGGGCCGAGATGTCGGTCAAGCTGTCGATGTTCGGCCAGTCCTTGGAGGGCGGTCACGAGCTGGCGCTCGAGAACGTCCGCCCGGTCGTCGAGGCCGCCGCCGCGATCGGCACCACCGTCACCCTGGACGCCGAGGACCACACCACCCTGGACTCGATGTTCGCCGTCCACGAGGAACTGCGTAAGGACTTCCCGCAGACCGGGTGCGTGATCCAGGCCTATCTGTTCCGCACCGAGGAGGACGCCCGCCGCCTCGCCGCCAACGGCAGCCGCGTGCGTATCGTGAAGGGCGCGTACAAGGAGCCGGCCTCCGTCGCCCACCAGGACAAGGCCGAGGTCGACAAGGCGTACGTCCGTATCCTGAAGATCCTGATGGACGGCACGGGCTACCCGATGATCGGGTCCCACGACCCGCGACTGATCTCCGTCAGCCAGGAGCTCGCGCGCCGCGCCGGGCGCAAACTGGACGAGTACGAGTTCCAGATGCTGTACGGGATCCGGAGCGAGGAGCACCTGCGCCTGGCGGCCGAGGGCCACCGGATGCGGGTGTACACGGCGTACGGGACCGACTGGTACGGCTACTTCATGCGCCGCCTCGCGGAGAAGCCGGCCAACCTGTTGTTCTTCGTCCGCTCGATGATCACCAAGAACTGATGCGGAGAGGGAGCTTCGGACTGCCACCACCCAGACGGATGCCGGATGGCGGCAACCGCCGCCCTTCGGCCGACTGAGCCGGACCCGTTTCCGTGCAGAGGAGTTACGGAACTCGTGACTCCGCCCCGAGGGGCTTCTCACTCACCCGCCGCAGCGAGCGCGTGACGGTCAAGCCCTGACCGCGACTCGACACATGCCACCGCTTCAGCTCCTCCCGGCTGGAGTCTGCCATTCACTCGGAAGAGGTAGCCATGGACGCTGTGACCCAGGTCCCCACCCCCGTCAACGAGCCGGTGCACGGCTACGCTCCCGGTTCGGCCGAGCGTGCCCGGCTGGAGGCCAAGCTCAAGGAGCTGGCCGAGAACCCCATCGACCTCCCGATGACCATCGGCGGCGAGAAGCGCATGGGTGGCGGCGAGGAGTTCAAGGTCGTCCAGCCGCACAACCACCAGGCCGTCATCGGCACCTTCCGGGGCGCCACCCAGCAGGACGCGCAGGACGCGATCGACGCGGCCCTGGCCGCCGCCCCGGCGTGGCGCGCGATGTCGTTCGACGACCGCGCCGCGATCATCCTGCGCGCCGCCGAGCTGCTGGCCGGTCCCTGGCGCGAGACGCTGGCCGCCTCCACCATGCTGGGTCAGTCGAAGACCGCGCAGCAGGCCGAGATCGACACTCCCTGCGAGCTCATCGACTTCTGGCGGTTCAACGTCGCCTACGCCCGCCAGATCCTGGCCGAGCAGCCGCCGGCCAACTCCCCGGGTGTGTGGAACCGGCTGGACCACCGCCCGCTGGAGGGCTTCGTCTACGCGATCACGCCGTTCAACTTCACGGCCATCGCCGGCAACCTGCCCACCGCCCCGGCCCTGATGGGCAACGTGGTGGTCTGGAAGCCGTCCCCGACCCAGACCCACGCCGCCGTGCTGCTCATGGAGCTGCTGGAGGAGGCCGGGCTGCCCAAGGGCGTCATCAACCTGGTCACGGGCGACGGCATCGCCGTCTCCGAGGTCGCGCTGAACCACCCCGACCTGGCCGGTATCCACTTCACCGGTTCGACCCGGACCTTCCAGCACCTGTGGAAGACGGTCGGCAACAACATCGAGAAGTACCGCTCCTACCCCCGCATCGTCGGCGAGACCGGCGGCAAGGACTTCGTCGTCGCGCACCCCAGCGCCGACCGCGCGATCCTGAAGACCGCGCTGACCCGCGGCGCCTTCGAGTTCCAGGGCCAGAAGTGCTCCGCGACCTCGCGTGCGTACGTCCCGGCCTCCATCTGGAACTCGGGCTTCAAGGAGGAGTTCGCGACCGAGGTCGACGGCATCAGGATGGGGGACGTCACCGACCTGACGAACTTCATCGGCGCCGTCATCGACGAGCGGGCCTTCGCCAAGAACAAGGCCGCGATCGACCGTGCGAAGGAAGACCCGACCTGCACGATCGTCGCCGGCGGCACGTACGACGACTCCGAGGGCTGGTTCGTCCGTCCCACGGTCGTCGAGTGCACGGACCCTTCGAACGAGGTCTTCACCACCGAGTACTTCGGCCCGTTCCTCGCGGTGCACGTCTACGAGGACGACAGGTACGAGGAGATGCTGGAGCAGATGGAGTCGGTGTCGGCGTACGCGCTGACCGGCTCGGTCATCTCCGGTGACCGTGCGGCGACCGCGTACACGATGGACAAGCTCCGCTACGCCGCGGGCAACTTCTACATCAACGACAAGTCGACCGGCGCCGTCGTCGGCCAGCAGCCCTTCGGCGGCGGCCGTGCCTCCGGCACCAACGACAAGGCGGGCGCCCCGCAGAACCTGATGCGCTGGACGCTGACCCGCGCGATCAAGGAGACGCTGGTCCCGCCGACCGAGTACGGCTACCCGCACATGGGCTGACGCCCTGTGTGCCGGGCCGTACGGCCCGGCACCGTGAACACCGCCCCCCCGCCGGTTCCCCACGGACCGGCCGGGGGCGGCTCACGTCCGGCGCCCGGCCGGGGGCGGGCTTACGCTGCTGGGGAGGGGGCCCGCGCGAGGAGGCACGTCATGCCTGGTTCCACCACCCTCGGTCCCGGTCACGGGGTCGACGCCATCGAGCATTCCGATGCGCAACGACTCGCTTCCGTGATGAAGGAGCTGCACCGGCTCCTGGCGGCGGCGGGACCTGACCGCCTCACGGATCCGCAGGTCAGCGCGCTGCGCGGCGGTGAGGCGCACCACCGCGAGGAGTTCACCGACTGGGTGGGGCGGGTCGCCCGCCAGCTGGAGAAGGCCACTTCCCGGTAGGACGCGGCGCAGCGGAGCGCGCCGCGCGGAGCGGGGACCCCCTCACGGGCCCTCATCCCGGGCCCAGGATCCGGCTCGGTTCCGGCCCGGTTCCGGCCCGGTCCGGCCCGTTCGCGCCGCCGGTTCGCGGCGCGGCGGAGGACCCCGTCCTCGCACCCGCACTCGCGGGCGGACAGCGGCGCCCCGTGACTCCGTACGTTCCGGTCGCCGCCCGCTCGTGGCCCGACCGCTCCGACGTGCTCGCGGAGCGGCGGGCCCGGCCGTTCGCGCACAGCTCGGATCGGCCGGGGCGTCCCCGCCCCGTGCGGCGGCTCGGAGCGCGGCGGCGCGGCGGGCCCGACCCGCCCCCGGAGATGGCGGATTACCGACGCCAGTGCGGGCCTCGGAAGGAGCGGGGCCGCCCGGGACTGACAGAGTTGCCCGCATGACGGACAACACGACCGGGTCGCTGCGCACGGCCCACACCTATCAGCTGTCCGAAGCCGCCCTCGGCGAGATCCGCGCCCTGCTCGACGCCGCCTTCGACGGCGACTTCGACGACGACGACTGGTCCCACGGCCTCGGCGGTGTCCACGCCTTCATCCGCGACCGGGACGGCCTCGCCGCCCATGGAAGTGTGATCATGCGCCGGGTGGTGCACGGCGGACGCTCGTACCGCGTCGGTTATGTCGAGGCGGTCGCCGTCCGGGCCGACCGCCGGCGCCAGGGGCTGGGCGGGCGGGTGATGGGCGCGCTGGAGAGGGTGATCGACGGGGCGTACGAACTCGGCGCGCTCTCGGCGTCCGACGACGGCGCGGAACTGTACCGCTCCCGCGGCTGGCGGCTGTGGCGCGGCCGGATCGGGACCCTGGGCCCCGACGGCGTCGTCCCCCTCCCGGACGAGGAGGACTCCACCTTCCTCCGGCAGCCGCCCGGACGCCCCTGCCCCGACCCCGATGCGGCCTCCTTGCTCTTCGACTGGCGGGACGGCGACGTGCTCTGACCCGTCACCCGCCAGGGGTGCGGGCCCAGTAGCCCCTTCGTCGTCCGTTCGCCGGAGGTGCCCCTGGCCGCTTCCGGGCGTGCCGCCCCACCAGCGGATCTTCAAGATCGCGTCTCAGATAGTAGGAAGTCCGACTAATTGTGGAGACAGCGAGGCCCCGCTCCCTTAGTTTTGTAGGAGCCGAACGTCTCGCTCGATCCAGCGAATGGCGGCCGAGCCGGAGCCCCGATGCAGGCAACCCCTGCGGCCCGCTCCCCGCCCCTTCCGGCGCCTTCGATCGTTCCCGATCTCAAGGAGTCGACCATGCCCGAGCAGACCCTCCTCCGCCGCCGCGTCCGTCACACGCCCCGCGTGAGTGAGTCCGACCGCAGGAGCGCCGCCGCGAACGCCGCCGCCGCCCTGCAGCGCGCCCTCGACCGCAGGGACAACGGCGGCGAGACCGGCCACTGACCGGAGACCCGGCCGGTGGCGCCCGGGGGTCACCGGCCCCACCGGACCTCCTGGCGCCGGGCGGCGACCCGTGCGACGCGTCCGCATGATGGACATGCCGTGTCATCCGATGGGACGGAGAGTACGGTGCGGATATGTCTCGCAGCCTCAATCTCGCAGTGATCCCCGGTGACGGCATCGGCCAGGAGGTCGTGGCCCAGGGCCTCAAGGTCCTCTCGGCCGTGCTTCCTCAGGACGTGAAGCTGGAGACCGAGGAGTACGACCTCGGCGCCAAGCGCTGGCACCGCACCGGCGAGACCCTCCCGGACGCGGAACTGGACTCCCTCAGGCAGCACGACGCGATCCTCCTCGGAGCGATCGGCGACCCGTCCGTGCCGTCCGGCGTCCTGGAGCGGGGGCTGCTGCTCAAGCTGCGGTTCGCCTTCGACCACTACGTCAACCTGCGTCCCTCCAAGCTCTTCCCCAACACCGCGACCCCGCTGGCCGGCCGCCCCGAGATCGACTTCGTGGTCGTCCGCGAGGGCACCGAGGGCCCGTACACCGGCAACGGCGGATCCCTGCGCACCGGCACGCCGGCGGAGGTCGCCACCGAGGTCAGCGTCAACACGGCGTACGGCGTCGAGCGGGTCGTCAGGGACGCGTTCGCGCGGGCCGACGCCCGCCCCCGCAGGAAGCTGACGCTGGTCCACAAGAACAACGTCCTCGTCCACGCGGGCCACATGTGGAAGAAGATCTTCGACGCGGTCGCCCGGGAGTACCCCGCGGTCACCACGGACTATCTGCACGTCGACGCCGCGACGATCTTCTTCGTCACCCAGCCCGAGCGCTTCGACGTCATCGTCACCGACAACCTCTTCGGTGACATCCTCACGGACCTCGCCGCCGCCGTGACCGGCGGTATCGGCCTGGCCGCCTCCGGGAACATCAACCCGACGGGTGAATTCCCGTCGATGTTCGAGCCCGTCCACGGCTCCGCGCCCGACATCGCCGGCACCGGAAAGGCCGACCCCACGGCCACGATCCTGTCCGTCGCCCTCCTCCTGCGTCACCTCGGTCACGAGACCGAGGCCGTCCGCATCGAGGACGCCGTCGCCGCCGACCTGGCGGAGCGGGACGGGGGCCCCCGCACCACCGACGAGATCGGCGACGCGCTCGCCGTACGGGTAGCGGGCTGACCCCTCGACTCTCGAAACCTCGAAGCCGCCGGGTCGCACACGCACCCGGCGGCTTCTCCTCTGCGGCCTCCGGGTGCCACCATCAAGCCATGGGCCGCAGCCCACGCTGTTCCGTTCCGGCCCCCACGCACTGCGATAATCGAACGTGGGGCCGCACCATGCGGGGAAGCTCGGACGTCCTGGTACAGCAGTACGCAGGGCGAGCAGACGTACAGACGTGAGCGCGGTCCGTCACAAACAAACGGTGAAGGACACGCAGACATGACGACGCCCTCGATCGAGCTCAAGCCCTCCTCGACCCCCCTGTCCGACGCGGAGCGCGAGGCGATCCTGGCCAATCCGGGATTCGGCCGCCACTTCACCGATCACATGGTGACGATCAAGTGGACGGAGGGTCGCGGCTGGCACGACGCACAGCTGACCCCGTACGCCCCGCTGTCGATCGACCCGGCCAACATGACCCTGCACTACGCGCAGGAGATCTTCGAGGGGCTGAAGGCCTACCGCAGGCCCGACGGCTCGGTCGCCACCTTCCGGCCCGACGCGAACGCCCGGCGCTTCCAGCTCTCCGCCCGCCGCCTGGCCATGCCGGAGCTGCCGGTCGAGACGTTCATCGAGGCCTGCGACGCCCTCGTCCAGCAGGACAAGGCGTGGGTCCCGGCGCACGGCGGGGAGGCCTCCCTGTACCTGCGTCCGTTCATGTTCGCCAACGAGGTCGGCCTGGGCGTCCGTCCGGCCAACGAATACCTGTTCATCGTCATCGCCTCGCCGGCCGGCCCGTACTTCCCCGGCGGCGTCAAGCCCGTCTCCGTCTGGCTGTCGGAGAACTACGTCCGCGCCGTCCCCGGCGGCATGGGCTTCGCCAAGACCGGCGGCAACTACGCCGCCTCCCTCCTCGCGCAGGCCGAGGCGGCGGCCAAGGGCTGCGACCAGGTCGTCTGGCTCGACGCACTGGAGCACCGGACCGTCGAGGAGATGGGCGGCATGAACCTGTACTTCGTGTACGGGGACAGGATCGTCACGCCCGAACTCACCGGATCGCTGCTCGCCGGCATCACGCGCGACTCCCTGCTCACGCTCGCCCGCGACCTCGGCTACGAGTCCGAGGAGGGCAGGATCACCACCGACCAGTGGAAGCGCGACACCGAGAACGGCACCCTCACCGAGGTCTTCGCGTGCGGCACGGCCGCCGTCATCACGCCCGTCGGTACGGTCAAGTCCACCGGCGGTGAGTGGACCCAGTCGAACGGCGAGCCGGGCAAGGTCACGATGGAGCTGCGCAAGGCGCTCCTGGACATCCAGACCGGCACGGCCGCCGACGAGCACGGCTGGATGCACGAGCTCGGCTGAGCCGCCGACCCCACCGGGTCCGGTGGTGCGGGAAGCGCCCCGCACCGCCCACACCGACCGCGGGAACCGCGCGGCCCCCGTCCGGGCCGCGCGGTTCCCGTTGCCCGTCGGCGCCGGCACCCGGTCGGGTGCTGCTGCCGCACCGCTCTCCGGGCCCGTGCGGTGGCCCGGAGCGCCGCACGGGCTTGCGGGTCCGGGCGCCCGGGCACCCGAAAGGCCTGATGGCGTGCCGAACGCGGTGAGCAGCAGCACGAACGAGGTCATCGCCGACCGCGCGTCCCATGCGAAGTGCCCGGGGAAGACGAACGCCGTGGCCACGAGGGCGACGATCACGGTGGCCCTCGTGCGGTCGGCCCGGGGCACGATCGCGTCGAGGTCGAGGCCCATCGAGTAGAGCATCAGTCCCGCGTTGCCGACCGAGCCGGCTGTGGCGGCCGGCAGCAGCGGCAGGACGTACCAGGCGGGGGCGGCGTCGACCAGAGGCCCGGCGCAGCCGGCCGAGGCCCGGACCGCCGGCGCGGTCACGGTGCCGAACAACTGCGGGATCAGCAGTCCGGCGAAGAGGCCCGGACAGGTGGCGTTCGGCACGGCCCGGGGGACTGTGCCGCCGTGGCGAGGTGCAGCGGGTGCAGTCGCCGAGGAGCGTGACGAACGCGATCGGACCGCGGAGCCCGGCGGCCACGGCGGACAGGGCCCGGGTGGGCCGGAAGGAGCGCGGCAGGTACGGGGTGTCCGCCGGTGCCGCCGTGGTGGGTTCCGGTACGTAGGCGGCGAGGCCCGGGCGAGGAGCACGGTCATGCCGACGCACAGGACCCTGCTCATCCGCAGCAGCAGTCGGCAGCCGAAGACCGCGCCGACGACGGATCGCCACCAGATCGCGGGGGCCGCTCGTCCGCTCCGTATCGGGAAGCGGTGTGGACTCCGCGCTGTTCGATCGGCGTCAGGTTCCCTGCTCCGTCGGGGATGGTTTGAGTGATGCTCAATGTGGCCGTGGTTTCATCTGCTCGTCAATGCTTCCCGTGCTCTGAAGTCGGGGTTAGAGTGTCGTTCGAACATCTGGTATCGGATGAGAGGGTTCCGGTGCGGTGCATCCAGCGCGAGGGCCTGGCGGCCTTCAGGGAGGCGTGGTGACGTGCGACTGACTCCGACCGAACGGGACCGGCTGCTGCTGTTCGGCGCGGCCGAACTGGCCAGGGCCCGGCGTGCCCGAGGGCTCAGGCTCAATGTCCCCGAGGCGACCGCGCTGATCGCCGACACGGTCTGCGAGGCGGCCCGGGACGGCCGTCGGCTCGCCGAGGCCATCGAGGCGGCCCGTTCCGTGCTCGGCCCCGAGGACGTCCTCCCCGGCGTCGCCGACGTCGTCACCGAGATCCACGTCGAGGCCGTCTTCGACGACGGATCACGGCTGGCCGTCGTCTCCGACCCGATCGGCGGAGGCAGTCTCGGCGACTCCGCGCCCGGCGCAGTGCTGCCCGGCCCGGCGGACCCCGAGCCGGAGCCCGCGGTGCGGCTCACGGTGCGCAACACCGCGGCCGTGCCGGTCGGCGTCACCTCCCACTTCCACTTCTTCGAGGCCAATCCCCGGCTCGACTTCGACCGGGCGGCGGCCTACGGCATGCGGCTCTGCGTCCCCGCGGGCTCGTCCGTCCGTTTCGGCCCCGGAGACGAGGTCCGGGTCGGGCTCGTGCCGATCGGCGGTGACCGCGTCGCGATCGGCTTCGCGGGCCTGGTCGACGGCCCTCTGGATGCTCCGGGAGCGAAGGCTCAGGCCCTGCACAGGGCCGCCGCCTGCGGCTATCTCGGGGCCACCGGCGGACAGCGGACCCTCGACCGGAGCGCCGTCGGGCAGGAGCGGGCCGAGGGGGAGTCCGCCGTCCCGGAGTCCGTTCGGAGGGAGACCGCTCGGCGCAGGGCCGTTCGGCGGAGTGCCGCGCAGCACGGGACCGGTCCGCAGGACGAGGCCCCCGAGGACGAGGCTCCAGGGGAAACGCCCGAGGACGAGGCCCCCGGGGAACCCGGCCCGCACGATTCCGCCCACCGGCGCCCCGCACCACGGGAATCCCGGCAGCAGGCGCCCTGCCGGCCGGAGGAGGACCAGTGACCGGCATCGATCCGCACGAGTACGCGAGCGTGCACGGCCCGCGCGCCGGGGACCGGGTGGTCCTCGGCGACTCCGGCCTGGTCGTCCGCGTCGAGTCCGACTCGCAGCAGCCCGGGGACGAGTTCCTCGCGGGCTTCGGCAAGACCGCGCGTGACGGACTGCACCTCAAGGCGGCCGCCGTCCGGGACACCTGCGACGTCGTCATCAGCAATGTGCTCGTCATCGACGCCGTCCAGGGCATCCGCAAGGTGTCCATCGGCCTCCGCGAGGGCCGCATCGCCGGCATCGGCCGGGCCGGCAACCCGGACACCCTCGACGGCGTGGAGGTCGTCGTCGGCACCGGAACGACGATCGTGTCCGGCGAAGGGCTCATCGCCACCGCGGGTGCCGTGGACACCCATGTCCATCTGCTCTCGCCGCGGGTGATGGAGGCGTCGCTCGCCTCCGGCGTCACGACGATCATCGGGCAGGAGTTCGGCCCGGTCTGGGGCGTCGGCGTCAACTCCCCCTGGGCGCTCGGGCACGCCTTCGGCGCCTTCGACGCCTGGCCCGTCAACATCGGCTTCCTGGCGCGCGGCTCGTCCTCCGGGGAGGCCCCCCTCGTGGAGGCCCTCGCCGAGGGCGGCGCGTCCGGCTTCAAGGTCCACGAGGACATGGGCGCCCACACCCGCGCACTCGACACGGCCCTGCGGGTGGCCGAGGAGTACGACGTCCAGGTCGCGCTGCACAGCGACGGCCTCAACGAGTGCCTCTCCGTCGAGGACACGCTGAAGGTGCTGGAGGGCAGGACCATCCACGCCTTCCACATCGAGGGCTGCGGCGGGGGACACGTGCCGAACGTGCTCAGGATGGCGGGCGTGCCGAACGTCATCGGCTCCTCCACCAACCCCACCCTGCCCTTCGGTCGGGACGCGGTCGCCGAGCACTACGGGATGATCGTCTCCGTGCACGACCTCAAGACCGACCTGCCCGGCGACGCGGCGATGGCCCGGGACCGGATCCGTGCCGGGACGATGGGGGCCGAGGACGTGCTGCACGACCTCGGCGCGATCGGCATCACCTCCTCCGACGCCCAGGGCATGGGCCGTGCGGGCGAGACCGTGCGGCGCACCTTCGCCCTGGCCGGGAAGATGAAGGCGGAGCTGGGCCCCATGGAGGGCGACGGCGCGCACGACGACAACGCGCGAGTCCTGCGCTACATGGCCAAACTGACCGTCAATCCCGCGATCGCCCACGGTCTTGCGCACGAGATCGGCTCGATCGAGCCGGGCAAGCTCGCCGACATCGTGCTGTGGAAGCCGCAGTTCTTCGGCGCGAAGCCGCAACTGGTGCTGAAGGCGGGCTTCCCGGCGTACGGGGTGACCGGCGACCCGAACGCGGCGACCGACACCTGTGAACCGCTCGTCCTCGGGCCGCAGTTCGGTGCCCACGGCGCGACCCCCGCCGAGATCTCCGTGGCCTTCGTGTCCCAGGCCGCGGCCGCCATCGGGGGCGACACGATGCCCACCCGCAGGCGCCGTGTCGGGGTACGCGGCACCCGGGGCATCGGGCCCCGCGACCTGCTCCTCAACTCCCGCGTCGGCGACGTGGCCGTGGAGGCGCACAGCGGGCTCGTCACGCTCGACGGGGATCCCCTCCGCTCCGATCCGGTCGAGTCGATGTCCCTGAACCGTCTGTACTTCCTCTGAGCCGCCCGAGCCCCGAGCCACCGAGTTCTGCTCCGAACCCTCTCCACAAGGACCTGTGATGACGTTCCGTATGCCGCCCGAGTGGGCCCCGCACGAGCGCACCTGGATGGCCTGGCCCGGGCCCAACCCGACCTTCCGCGACGACGGGGAACTCGCCGCGGCTCGTGCCGCCTGGGCCTCCGTGGCCCGCGCCGTACGCCGCTTCGAGCCGGTCACCATGGTGGTGGGACCGGGGCAGACGGAGGGAGCGCGCGAACTGCTCGGCGCTGACGTCGAGATCGTGGAGCGCGAGCTGGACGACGCGTGGATGCGGGACGTCGGCCCGACGTTCGTCACCGACGGCGAGGGCGGGCTGGCCGCCGTGGACTGGGTGTTCAACGGCTGGGGCGCCCAGGACTGGGCCCGCTGGGAGCACGACTCCAAGATCGCCCGCCATGTGGCCGACCTGGCGGGCGCCCCCGTCCTCTCCTCGCCGCTCGTCAACGAGGGGGGCGCGATCCACGTCGACGGCGAGGGCACGGTCCTGCTGACCGACACCGTGCAGCTCGGTGCCGGGCGCAACCCCGACTGGACGCGCGAGCGGGTCGAGGCGGAGATCCACGCCAAACTCGGCACGAGCAAGGCGATCTGGCTGCCGCACGGCCTGGCCGGCGACTACGGCAGGTACGGCACGCAGGGCCACGTCGACATCGTCGCGGCGTTCGCCCGGCCGGGAGTGGTGCTCGTGCACAGCCAGAAGGACCCGGCCCACCCGGACCACGAGCGTTCGAGAACCTACGCGGAGATCCTGCGCGGCAGAACGGACGCCCGCGGCCGCGCTCTGGAGGTCGTGGAGGTCCCGGCGCCGACCGTGCTGAAGGACGAGGACGGGGAGTGGGTCGACTACTCCTACATCAACCACTACCTCTGCAACGGGGGAGTGGTCCTGTGCTCCTTCGACGACTCCAACGACGAGATCGCGGCAGGCGTCTTCCGGCGCCTCTTCCCGGAACGGACGGTGACCCTCGTCGACGCCCGCACGATCTTCGCGGGCGGCGGGGGGATCCACTGCGTCACCCAGCAGCAGCCGCGGGTCTGACCCCGTGCCCGGCCGCCGGGGCGCCGGCCGCGGATCCGCCCGGGGGGCCGCCACCTGACGGCCGGGGGATCGGGTAGAACGTACGGGTGAACGTTCCATCGGGCCCCCGACGCCGCAACACCGCACCACCCCGCGAGGAGGTGCTCGCCGCGGCGATGGCGACGATCGCCGAGCACGGGCTCGACGGGCTCACCATGGCCGGGCTCGGCCGCGACGTCGGGATGAGCAGCGGCCACCTGCTCTACTACTTCCGCACCAAGGACGAGCTGCTGCTGCGGACCCTGGAGTGGAGCGAGGGCAGGCTGGGTGCCGAGCGGAGCGCGCTGCTGTCCCGGCCGGCCGCCGCCCGCGAACGGCTCGCCGCGTACGTGGACCTGTACGTCCCGGACGGCCACCGCGACCCGCACTGGACGCTGTGGCTGGAGGTCTGGAACCGCTCGCGGAACGCCGACGAGAACGCCAGGGCCCGGCAGGCCGCCATCGAGGGCGCCTGGCACCGCGATCTCGTCGCCCTGCTCGCCGAAGGCATCTCGCGGGGCGAGTTCCGCGCCGTCGACCCCGACCGCTACGCCGCCCGGCTGCGCGCGCTGCTGGACGGCTTTAGCGTGCACGTGGCCGTCGGTATACCGGGTACCGGCCGGGCCCAGGTCCTGACCCACGTCGAGGAGTTCATCGCCGAGTCGCTTCTCCCGTGACCGCCGTGCGAAGCCCACGGCGCCCGCGCCGTGTCCGCGCGGTGGCGGCGTGCGCACGGGGCGCCGCGGCGGCTCGTCACCGCCCCGCCGCGGCCTTCGGCTGCTGTTCGAGGCGCTGGTGCATCTTCTGCAGGGAGTCGGCGGCGTACCTCTGGATCTGCGCGTCCAGCTCGGCCTTGCCGACCACGTAGGCGCTGAGGACGTTCCGGCCGTCCCGGCCGGTGGCGATGACGTAGACATCGTTCACCTTGGCCCCGCCCGCCGAGACGACCTGACGGCCCTCCTCGGAGACCAACTCGTCGAAGCCGGACAGCGGCGGCGGGCTGGCCTCGCGCACACCGTTCCAGCGTTCCTTGCCGCGGAACTGTTCCGGGCAGCGGTGGATGTTGTCGCGGGCGTCGGCGAGGTACTGCTTCGCCGTGGCCACGTCGGTGAACACCTTGACCTCGGACGTCCCCGCGATGCCGGACGACGCCTCGGTCACGTTGCGCTGCAGCGAGGCCAGCGTGCCGATGCGGCTGGGGCGACTGGCGAACTCGCAGTTCTCCCGCACCAGGGATTCCGGTGCGGGATCCACCTCGTACGGTTTGTGCTGGGTGAACCCGGTTCCCCAGTCCGGGGGCGTGAGGGCCACCCGCGTCGCGACGGCGTGCGCCGCTGCCTCGGCGGCCTTCGTGTCGGTGGGCGCGGGCGAGACCGCGCTCCCGCCGCCGTCCCCGTCGCCGCCGAGCGACACCACCAGCACGACGACGAGTGCCAGCACCGCCGCCGCCGCGCCCCCGGCGATCAGCGCCCGCTTGCGCCGCGAGCCTCCGCGGGGAGTCCCGCCACCCGAAGGAGGCGGGGGCCCGGGGGCCGGACCGGAGGGCCGGGGGACGGGGCCTGAGGGCGGACCCGTCGGGGGTTGTGAGCTCATGGGGATTCCCCTACCACTCGGCCGGGCGGCCCCCCGCCCGCCGATCGGGTGCCGGGGCCCGGCCCGAATACCGCCTGCGGCCGGAACACCGCCCGCATACTGAGACTCCTGTCCATGCTGGCACGCATATGTGGCAGACTGCCACCGTGCTCGCATTCGCCATGATTATCGGCAGCAGCGCGCCGGTCCGCAGTGACCGCTGACCCGTGGACAGCAACCCCCCCCGCGGCAGCGGCACCGTGCCCCAGACCCGCGCGCAGACCTCTCGCACCCGCGAGAGGTTTTTTCGTTTTGCGGCCCCACCCCGGCCGGAGACCGAGGCGCGCGAAGATGGGGGCAAGTGGAGCCAGAGCTTCCGGAGCCACTCATCCGACAGGAGTCACAACAGCCATGACCACAGAGGCCACGGACACCGATAGGTACACGGTCCTCGACGACGGCTTCCATGTCTTCGACACCACGCTGCGCGACGGCGCGCAGCGCGAGGGCATCAACCTCACCGTCGCGGACAAGCTGACCATCGCCCGGCACCTCGACGAGTTCGGCGTGGGCTTCATCGAGGGCGGATGGCCGGGTGCCAACCCCCGGGACACGGAGTTCTTCGCCAGGGCCCGCGAGGAGATCGACTTCAAGCACGCCCGGTTGGTCGCCTTCGGCGCCACCCGCCGCGCGGGTGCGACCGCTGCCGAGGACCCGCAGGTCAAGGCGCTGCTGGACTCCGGGGCCCCGGTGATCACCCTGGTGGCCAAGTCCCACGACCGCCATGTGGAACTCGCGCTGCGCACGACCCTGGACGAGAACCTGGACATGGTCCGCGACACCGTCTCCCATCTGCGCGCGCAGGGCAGACGCGTCTTCGTCGACTGCGAGCACTTCTTCGACGGCTACCGGGCCAACCCCGACTACGCGAAGGCGGTCGTCCGCACCGCCCACGAAGCGGGCGCCGACGTCGTCGTCCTCTGCGACACCAACGGCGGCATGCTCCCCGCCCAGGTCCAGGCGGTCGTCGCCACCGTCCTCGCCGACACCGGCGCGCGCCTCGGCATCCACGCCCAGGACGACACCGGCTGCGCCGTGGCGAACACGCTCGCCGCCGTCGACGCCGGTGCCACGCACGTCCAGTGCACCGCCAACGGCTACGGCGAGCGCGTCGGCAACGCCAACCTCTTCCCGGTCGTCGCCGCGCTGGAGCTGAAGTACGGCAAGCGGGTGCTGCCGCCGGGCGCCCTGACGGAGATGACCCGGATCTCGCACGCCATCGCCGAGGTCGTCAATCTCACGCCGTCCACCCACCAGCCCTATGTGGGTGTCTCCGCCTTCGCCCACAAGGCCGGACTGCACGCCTCCGCGATCAAGGTCGACCCCGACCTCTACCAGCACATCGACCCCGAGCAGGTCGGCAACACCATGCGGATGCTCGTCTCCGACATGGCCGGCCGCGCCTCGGTCGAGCTCAAGGGTCGGGAGCTCGGCATCGACCTCGGCGGCGACCGGGAGCTCGTCGGCCGCGTCGTCGAGCGGGTCAAGGAGCGCGAGCTGCGCGGCTACACGTACGAGGCCGCCGACGCCTCCTTCGAACTGCTGCTGCGCGCGGAGGCGGAAGGCCGTGCGCTCACGTACTTCCGCACCGAGTCCTGGCGGGTGATCGTCGAGGACCGGCCCGACGGCAGCCACGCCAACGAGGCCACGGTGAAGCTGTGGGCCAAGGGCGAGCGCATCGTCGCCACCGCCGAGGGGAACGGTCCCGTCAACGCGCTGGACCGGGCGATGCGGGTGGGCCTGGAGCGGATCTACCCCCAGCTGGCCAAGCTGGAGCTGGTCGACTACCGCGTCCGCATCCTCGAGGGCCGGCACGGCACGGGCTCGACCACCCGGGTGCTGGTCACCACCGGCGACGGCACCGGCGAATGGTCCACGGTCGGTGTCGGCGACAACATCATCGCCGCCTCCTGGCAGGCCCTCGAGGACGCGTACACCTACGGACTGCTGAGGGCGGGCGTCGAGCCCGCGGAGTAGCCGCGGGTCCGTCACGAGGCCACGGCCCCTGGTGCCCCCACCGGGGGCTATGTCCTATTCCGCGCCGTTCGGGTAGCTTCGATGCTATGAGGACCAGGCCGTTTTCCCTGCTGTCTGCCCTCGCCGGGCTGACGCTCCTTCTGCTGCTGGCCCTGGTTCCCGGCGCGGCCGCCGGAACCACGGGCATCTCCGACGCGGCCGCCGCACTGAAACAGGACCCGGTCTACGTCGACCCGGCCGCCCGTTCCCAGCTCTCCCCGGCCGACGAGAAGGCCCTCGAGCAGAGGATCCTGAACGCGGACAAACCCGTGTTCGTGGCCGTTCTGCCCGAGAGCCCGCAGTTCCCCGCGGACAGCGTGCTGCGCGATCTGCGCACGGCCACCGGGATCACCGGGCTGTACGGCATCCGCCTCGGCGACCGTTTCGACGCCGGCGCCGACGGCGGTGTCCTGCCGCGGAACGCCGTGCGGAATCTCGTCGCCGGGGTGAACACCCCGGGCACCGGCGCCGCCACGCAACTCGGCAACTTCGTCGACCAGGCGCTCCCGGCCGTGCGCGGCAGCGCACCGGCCTCCTGGAGCGAGGGCGCCGACCCCACCGGCGCCGGGACCGGTTCGCTGATCGCCATCGGCGCCGTCCTCGTCGCGGGCACGGCCGGTGCCTACGCCGTGGTCCGCCGCAGCCGCCGCCGGAAGGCCGAGGAGGAGCGGGCCGCGCTGCAGAAGCTGCGGGTGGTCGTCGACGAGGACATCACCGCCTACGGCGAGGAACTGGACCGGCTCGACTTCCGCCCGTCCGAGCCCGGCGCGGACGACTCGATGCGCGCGGACTACGAACGCGCCCTGGACTCCTACGAGGAGGCCAAGTCCGCCATGGCGGCCGCCGAGCACCCGCACGACGTCAGGGTCGTCACCGAGGCGCTGGAGGAGGGCCGCTACGCCCTCGCGGTGCTCGCCGCACGCAGGGAGGGCGCCCCGCTCCCGGAGCGCCGCGCCCCGTGCTTCTTCGACCCGCGCCACGGACCTTCGGTGACCGACACGACCTGGACCCCGGCGGCGGGCGCCCCTCGTGAGGTGCCCGTGTGCGCCGCCGACGCGGCGCGTCTCCAGGACGGCGACGACCCGATGGCCCGCACCGTGGAGACCGAGTCCGGCCGGCGCCCGTACTGGGAGGCGGGACCGGCCTACGGGCCCTGGGCGGGCGGCTACTTCGGCGGCGGGCTGCTGCCGGGCCTGCTCGCCGGAACCCTGCTGGGCAGTGCCCTGTCCACCCCGGCGTACGCCTCCGAGTACGGCGGCGGCGACTTCGGGGGCGGCGACTTCTCCGGCGCGGACTTCAACTCCTCCGACTTCAGCGGCGGCTTCGGCGGCGACTGGGGTGGCGGAGGCGGCTTCGACGGAGGCGGTGGCTTCTGATGCGCACCAAGAAATGGAACGTCGAGATCGTCATCACCGAGAGCGACCGCACCACCCAGGCGGAGGCGCGCCTGCGGGGGCAGAACGCCGAGCTGTACGTCGGTGAGGGCACGGCCCACCGCAATCGATCGGACCGGGACATCCCCCACATCGGTGATGAACTGGCGGTGGCGCGGGCCCTGAACGGGGTGAGCCACTCCCTGCTCCACGAGGTGGCCACGGAGATCGAGTCCCGCACCGGCGAGCAGGTGCACCGCCTCCGCGAGGGATGAGCCGCCGGTCCCCCGGGCCCGACTTCGGTGGCGCCCCGGGAACGTCCGGGCGCCGACCGTCGTCCGGCACGCGGAGCGCTGCACCGGCCGATTTCGCGCCACTCCCGACCAGCTCCGTTCGGTGACGCATCCTGTGCGAAGCGTAGCCAGGATGGCGCGAACCCCTCTTGAGCCGGCCTTGCGATCGCAAAAGACTCTGTCCTGTGCCGAGACGGGTGTCCGCCCGCACGGGGGTCTGCGGCACTCCGCCGTACAGGCCGCGAGGAGGCCCCCTATGCCCGAAACCGGCACGCGCCGCACCGGACATCCGATCACCCTTGCCGACGGCACGCCCACCCGGACGCGGGAGGCGACCCCCGCCGACCTCGGCCCGGTCCAGGCGCTGCACCACCGCTGCTCGCCCGGCAGCCGTGCCATGCGCTACCACGCGGGCACGCCCGGACTGTCGGCGGCCGGCTGGCGGCTGCTGTGCGATCCGGAGCGCGGCACCACCCTGGTCACCACCACCGCCCAGCGGACGGACCGCATCATCGCCATGACCAACGTCATGCGCACCGCTCGGCAGGGCGTCGGCGAGTTCGCGGTGCTGATCGAGGACGCCTGGCAGTCCAAGGGGCTGGGTACGGCGCTCACCGCCCATGCCGCCGACGTCGCCCGGCGGGACGGGCACCACACCCTGACCGCGGCGGTGGCCGCGGCCAATGTGCCGATGCTCCACGTCCTGGAGACCCTGGACGCGCCGCCCGCCCGGGCCACCGGCCCGGTCCTCGACATCGAGATACCGCTGTAGGGCGTGGCGGACGCAGTGCGGGGCGGCGAAATCGCGTTGCACCGCCGGGGCGGGGTGCATCAGGCTTCGGCGCATGTCCGACAACGAAGCCGGCGGTCCACGGGATGTGTCCGCACTCTTCTCCCGGGGCCGGCTGACGGCGATCCCGCGGAAGGCCGCCCGCCGTCGGCATCTGCTCGACCACCTCGCCCGGACCCTGTTCCAGCAGGGTCGGGAGTACACCGAGCGCGAGGTCAACGACGCCATCCGGACGGTCCACCAAGACTGCTCGGCGCTGCGCCGGTATCTGGTCGAGGCCCGGCTGCTGACCCGCGCCAGGGACGGCAGCGCCTACCGGCGGGCCGTGTGACCGCACCCGGGGGAGAGGGGGCGGTCCATGCCGAACCCCCGTCCGCGGGGACGGGGGTTCGCCGGCCGAGCCCGGGTGACGTCAGGCGGCCTGCTTGATCGCCGAGATGTCGAAGTTCAGCCTCACCTTGTCGCTCACCATCACGCCGCCGGTCTCCAGCGCGGCGTTCCAGGTCAGACCCCAGTCGGAGCGCAGGATCTCGGCGCTGCCCTCGAAGCCGACGCGCTCGTTGCCGTAGACGTCGGTCGCCGTGCCGTTGAACTCCAGGTCGATGGAGAGCGGGCGGGTGACGTCCTTGATGGTGAGGTCGCCGCTGATGCGGTACTTCTCGCCGCCGAGCTGCTCGGCCGTGGTCGAGCGGAAGGACATCACCGGAAAGGTCTCGGCGTCGAAGAAGTCACCGCTGCGCAGGTGCCCGTCACGGTCGCCGATGCCGGTGTCGATGCTGGCGATCTTGACGTCGATGACGGCGGTGGAGCGGGACGGGTCGGCACCGTCCAGGTGCAGCGTGCCCTCGTGGTCGCTGAACGTGCCGCGCACGTTCGTGACCATGGCATGGCGGACCGTGAAGCCGATGCTGCTGTGGGCCGGGTCGATGGCGTACTTGCCGGTGAGGGCTGCCAGTGCGGGGTCCACAGGGCGGGGGGCGGCGGGGGCGGTCTCGCTGGTCTTGCGGTTGAACAGGCCCATGATTGCTCCTCGGGGACGTGGTCGGGCGGGTCGGTGGCCTTCCCGGCCACTCGTTGAACCTTCAACGACACTCACCATAGAAGCATTCCCGTTCAAATTTCAACTTTCCTTCGTGGGTCTTCCCCTCGCCGCGCGCCGGGACCGCACCCTGCTGCCCCGCCCGGCGCCACTCGGGCCGGCGGCGCCGGCGACTCCGACGACCCCGTCCCGGCGCGCACCCAGCGCCCGGGTCGCACTTCAGAGGCCCTCGCACCGCATGCGCGGTCGCCGTCGTCACGGCCGTGCCCATGGCCCCGCGGCGCCGGCGACGGCCTGATCGAGGCGTTGTGGCCGACCTCCCCGGGTGCTATGCCAACTGCCAACCGGACCATGTCACTTCGTTCCCGGAGGCCCCGTTGCCCGCCCTGCCCGCCTGGTCCCGCCGCGCCCTGCTGCTCGCCTCCGGCTCAGGCGCGCTCTCCCTGGCCCTGCCCGCTCCCGCCTCCGCTCCCGCGTCCGGCACCCCGGCCGGAGCGGGCGGCAGCGCCGACGATGTGTACGCCGCACTGCGCCGCCGCTGGCTGGAACTCCAGCTCGGCACCGACTACGACCCGGCCGCGGAGCCGTACGCCTCGCGGCTCGCGGAGACCGGCCGCCTCGCCCGCACCTTCCGCGACTCCATGGCACCTGCCGGGGACTCCCTCTTCCCCGGCCTCCGCTTCGACCCGCCGTCCGGCATCACGGCCGGCTACAGCAGGCTGTGGACCATGGCACAGGCCTGCCTCCAGCCGGGCACCGGATCGACCGGGGACACGGCGATGCTCGCCGACGTCGTCCGCGGCCTCGACCATCTCTCCGAGCGGATCTACAACCCCTCCACCACCCGCTACGGGAACTGGTGGGAGTGGCAGATCGGCAGCCCGCGCCTGCTGATGGACATCGTCACGGCGCTCCACGGCGAGCTCACCCACGAGCGGCGCCACGCCGCGTGCGCGGCCGTCGACCACTTCGTGCCGGACAGCGTGCTCGGCTCCTACACCGGCACCAGTACCGGAGCGAACCGGGTCGATCTGTGCCGCTCGGTCGTACTGCGCGGCATCAACGGCGCGGAGCCGGCGAGGATCGCCCTCGCCCGCGACGCGCTGTCTCCCGTCTTCCCGCACGTCACCACGGGTGACGGCCTCTACGCCGACGGATCGTTCGTCCAGCACACCTGGGTGGCCTACTCCGGCACGTACGGGCAGGTCCTGCTCGACGGCCTCGGCCGCCTCTTCGCCCTCCTCGCGGGCTCCGCCTGGGACATCACCGACCCCGGCCGGGCCAACGTCCTCGGCAGCGTCGAGAACGCCTTCGCCCCGTTGATCCACGACGGTCTGATGATGGACAGCGTCAACGGCCGGGCGATCAGCCGCGGCCTGCTCTCCGGCGACGGCCGCCGGGTCATGCGCAGCGACCACTTCCACGGCCACGCGCTCATCGCGGCCGTCGCGCTGCTCGCGGACGGGGCGCCCGCCGCCGAGCGCACCCGCTGGCAGTCCATGATCAAGGGCTGGATCGAACGGGACACCGTCAGTCCCGTCCTCACCGACCGCCAGTTCGGGGTGGCCGATCTTGCCCGACTGCACGCCGTGGCCGCCGCCCCCGTCCCCGCCGCGCCGGAGCCGGTCGGACACAAGCTGTTCGCCGCCATGGACCGGGCCGTCCACCGCCGGCCCGGCTGGGCCGCCGGCATCGCCATGTCCTCGGAGCGGATCTCGGCCTACGAGTGCGGCAACGGGGAGAACCCGCGCGGCTGGCACACCGGCGCCGGAATGCTCTACTGGTGGCCCGGTTCCGACCGGGGCGACCAGTACACCGACTGGTTCTGGCCGACCGTCGACTGGTACCGGCTGCCCGGGACGACCGTGTCGACCCGCCGCCTCGCCGACCGGGAGGGCGGCGAATGGGGGGAGCCGAAACCGGGCGTGAAGTGGGTCGGTGGCTCGACCGACGGCGAGTACGCGGCCGTGGGCCAGCACCTCAGGGGGCTCGGCTCGACCCTGGAGGCGCGAAAGTCCTGGTTCTGTGCCGCCGACGCCGTGATCTGCCTCGGGGCCGGGATCACCTGCACGGACGGCGTACCCGTGGAGACGGTCGTCGACAACAGGAACCTCGGCGAGCGCCCGGCCTCGGCCCTCACTACCGGGCGCCACGGCCGCTGGGCTCATCTGGACGGACACGGCGGCTGGGTCCTCCTCCCGGTCGGCCCGGCCGGTGCCGACCGCGCGGAGCGGCCCGGCGGGTCGGGGCTGCGCACCCTGCGCGAGGCACGGACCGGGGCGTGGCGGGACATCAACACCACCAGCTCTCCCGAACGGCGGACCCGTCACTACCAGACCCTGTGGCTGGACCACGGGACCGATCCGGTGAACTCGTCCTACGGGTACATCCTGATGCCCGGGGCCTCCCGGCGGGCGGTCGAGGCCCGTGCGGCCGACCCGGGCTGGCTGGAGGTCCTCGACAATTCGGACATCTGTCAATCGGTCGCCGTCCCCTCGCTCGGGCTGACCGCGGCGAACTTCTGGCGGGCCGCTACCGTGGGTGCCCTCACCGTCACGTCGCCGGCGAGCGTGGTGGTACGGAGGCGCGGCCGGACCGCTACGCTCCACATCAGCGAACCCATGCGCACCGGGCTGCCGTTGGAGCTCGTCTGGGACCGCCCGGTGGGCAGGGTCCTGGGTGCCGCTCCGTCGGTCGAGGTGCTGGGCACCGGCCGCCGCCTGCGGTTGGGGATCGCTCCGGGTACGGCAGGTGTCGTACATGGCTGCGAGGTGACCATCAGCTGACGTCATTGTTGGACCACGACAAAACGGCAGGCCGTTCAACTGGTACTTCGCCTGTGGTGCGAAATGGTTCTGTGCGGGGCTGACAGCAGATCGGGCGCGAGACTGTACGGAGTCAACGGCAGGATTTTCTTGGTCCGCTCCGTAGGGTTCGTACATGACCGTTTTGGACGAGACCGCAGGCGAGCCGACCGACGCACGCGGGCGTGTGGCCGAGCTGCACGCCCTTCGCGATCAGGCGCGGCGCGGACCCAGTGACCGGGCGACCGAGGCGCAGCACGCCAAGGGCAAGCTGACCGCGCGCGAGCGTATCGAGCTGCTGCTGGACGCGGGGTCGTTCCGTGAGGTCGAGCAGCTCCGGCGGCACCGCGCCTCCGGCTTCGGACTGGAGTCGAAGAAGCCCTACACCGACGGTGTGATCACGGGGTGGGGCACGGTCGAGGGCCGTACGGTCTTCGTCTACGCGCACGACTTCCGGATCTTCGGCGGTGCCCTCGGCGAGGCGCACGCCACGAAGATCCATAAGATCATGGACATGGCGATCGCCGCCGGTGCGCCTCTGGTGTCGCTGAACGACGGCGCCGGTGCCCGCATCCAGGAAGGCGTCTCGGCCCTTGCGGGCTACGGCGGTATCTTCCAGCGCAACACCAGGGCCTCGGGCGTCATCCCGCAGATCAGCGTGATGCTCGGCCCGTGTGCGGGCGGCGCCGCCTACTCGCCGGCGCTGACCGACTTCGTGTTCATGGTCCGTGAGACCTCGCAGATGTTCATCACCGGTCCGGACGTCGTCAAGGCGGTCACCGGCGAGGAGATCACCCAGAACGGCCTCGGCGGCGCGGACGTCCACGCCGAGACCAGCGGAGTGGCCCACTTCGCCTACGACGACGAGGAGACGTGCATCGCGGAGGTCCGGTACCTGCTGTCGATGCTCCCGCAGAACAACCGGGAGAACCCGCCGCACGCGCAGAGCGAGGACCCGGCGGACCGCCGCTCGGACGTCCTGCTCGACCTGGTTCCGGCCGACGGCAACCGTCCGTACGACATGCACAAGGTCATCGAGGAGATCGTCGACGACGGCGACTACCTGGAGATCCACGAGCGCTGGGCGCGCAACATCATCTGCGCCCTGGGCCGGCTCGACGGCCAGGTCGTCGGTATCGTCGCCAACCAGCCGCAGTCGCTGGCCGGTGTCCTCGACATCGAGGCGAGCGAGAAGGCCGCACGCTTCGTGCAGATGTGCGACGCCTTCAACATCCCGATCATCACCCTGCTGGACGTGCCGGGCTTCCTGCCCGGAGTCGACCAGGAGCACGGCGGGATCATCCGCCACGGCGCGAAGCTCCTGTACGCCTACTGCAACGCGACGGTGCCCCGCATCTCGCTGATCCTGCGCAAGGCCTACGGCGGCGCGTACATCGTCATGGACTCCCAGTCCATCGGTGCCGACCTCACCTACGCCTGGCCCACGAACGAGATCGCCGTGATGGGGGCGGAGGGTGCGGCCAACGTCATCTTCCGCCGCCAGATCGCCGACGCCGAGGACCCCGACGCCATGCGTGCCCGCATGGTCAAGGAGTACAAGGCCGAGCTGATGCACCCCTACTACGCCGCGGAGCGCGGACTGGTCGACGACGTCATCGACCCGGCCGAGACCCGCGAGGTCCTGATCCGCTCCCTCGCCATGCTCCGCACCAAGCACGCCGACCTGCCGTCCCGCAAGCACGGCAACCCCCCGCAGTAACCCATGAGGAGAACGCTGCACATGACCACGCCCGCAGAATCCCTGCTCCGCGTCGAGAAGGGGCACGCCGACCCCGAGGAACTGGCCGCGATCACGGCCGTGCTCCTCGCCCGCGCCGCCTCGCAGCCGCAGGCCGTCCCGGCCCACCGCGGCCGCAGCACCGCCGGATGGCGCCGTCTGGAGCGCCAGTCCGGCTTCCGCGCTCCGCACTCCTGGCAGGGCTGACGCCCTCCCGGACCCCGAGGCCCCGTCCGTTCCCTCACCGGGAACGGACGGGGCCTTCGTCTTTCTCCGTCCTGCCGTGCCCCCGGTGGGACGGAGAAGGGCGGAACGCGGACACGCGAAGGCCCCGTACACCGTGACGTGTGACGGTGTACGGGGCCTTCCCGGGAACGGGACGGGGCGGTCGGTACGGCCGACGGGCCTACCGCAGGCGTGCCATGAGTGCGTGCTCGACGAGGGTGATGAGGGCGCTCTTGGCGTCGGCGCGGTGGCGTGCGTCGGTGGTGATGATCGGGGCGTCGGGGCCGATCTGGAGTGCTTCGCGGACTTCGTCGGGGGTGTAGGGCTGGTGTCCCTCGAAGCCGTTCAGGGCCACCACGAACGGCAGGCCGCTGTTCTCGAAGTAGTCGACCGCGGGGAAGCAGTCGGCGAGTCTGCGGGTGTCGACGAGGACGACGGCGCCGATGGCGCCGCGGACGAGGTCGTCCCACATGAACCAGAAGCGGTCCTGTCCGGGGGTGCCGAACAGGTAGAGGATCAGGTCCTGGTCGAGGGTGATGCGGCCGAAGTCCATGGCCACCGTGGTGGTGGTCTTGTCGCCGGTGTGCGTGAGGTCGTCGATGCCGGCCGACGCGGACGTCATGACGGCCTCGGTACGCAGCGGGTTGATCTCCGAGACGGCGCCGACGAACGTGGTCTTGCCCACGCCGAAGCCGCCCGCCACCACGATCTTCGCGCTGGTGGTTGAGCGGGCTGCACCGCCGCTAGAGCTTGCGAAGTCCACTGAGCACCCTTTCGAGCAGTGTCACGTCTGGCTGGCCGCCGGCGGACTCGTCGCCGCCGGGCTGGTGGATGGCGACGAGTCCGGCCTCGGCCAGGTCGGCTACGAGGATCCGGGCGACGCCGAGGGGGATGGAGAGAAGTGCCGAGATCTCGGCCACCGACTTGATCTCGAGGCACAGTCGGCAGATCCGCTGGTGCTCGGGCAACTGCCCTTGCAGCCGCGCGGGATCGGCCGTGGTGCTGACCAGCGCCTCGATGGCGAGCTGGTAGCGGGGCCGGGTCCGGCCGCCGGTCATCGCGTAAGGACGCACCAACGGATTGTTGGTGCCCGACGCCTGCGACGGCTCAGGTGCCCGGCGGGGAGCCACCGGCTGGCTCCGGGGGCCCTGCGGCTGGTGGTACGACGGGTCGTACGGCTGCTGCGGCCGCTGGTAGGGCTGGGGACCGCCGCCTCTGCTCGGTGAAGAGGGGAAGTTGAAGCGGTTCTGAGCGTGCTCACCCGGAGACTGCTGAGCCCCGTCGTATGGGTGTCCGCCTGGGGGTGTTGCCACGATTCCTCCTCCGAGTGCCGTACGCCGGTCCATGTCCCTGTGGAGCCGCGCCACCGCACCCTATGGTGCGGTGGCGATAAACGCACTGCCGTTCAGCTAGTTGAGAAGACTTCCCTGAAGTTCGGCACGCAGGTCCGGGGTGAGGACGGTGCCGGCACGGTCGACCAGGAGAGCCATCTCGTATCCCACGAGGCCGATGTCGGCGTCCGGGTGGGCGAGCACGGCCAGCGAGGAGCCGTCCGAGATGGACATGATGAAGAGGAAACCACGCTCCATCTCCACGACGGTCTGGTTGACCGCGCCGCCTTCGAAGATCCGGGACGCCCCCGCGGTCAGCGAGGTCAGACCGGACGCGACCGCCGCCAGCTGGTCGGCGCGGTCACGCGGAAACCCTTCGGACATCGCCAGCAGGAGTCCGTCGGCGGAGACCACCACGGTGTGGGACACCCCGGGGGTGTTGTCCACGAAGTTGGTGATCAACCAGTTCAGATTCTGCGCCGCCTGGCTCATCGGGCTCACACTAACGCTCCTGGTTGTAGGTACTGCCCGGGCCGAAGCCCGATCCGTTCGTGTCCGTTCCCGCGCTGCGTCCCTGCTGGACACCGCGCCGCAGGTTGCTCAACCTGCCGCGCACATCCTCAGGGGCGCGGGACACCTGAGGGCCGTTCTGCGGGGTCTGCTCGGCCGTGCCCTCGATCAGATTGGCCTTGGGGACCCGGCGGGGAAGCCCGGACGAGGTGACTCCGCCGGCCGCGGGCTTGCGGAGCTTCTCGGCCCGCTGCCAGCGCTCGTCGTTCTTCGAACGCCACTCGCCTGAGCCGTCCGCCTCCGAGTCCCCGCCCTGGGCGGCCTGGGGCGCCTGGGGGGCCTGCTTGGCCTGTCCCGGCGTCTGGCCGCCGCCGGTGGAGGACTGCCACTGCTGCTGTCCCTGCTGCGGCTGTCCCGGCTGGCCGCTGCCGCGACGCGGCAGACCGGCGTCGGTCAGCTGGTGGCCGGATCCGGTGGCCGGAGCCGGACGTTCGAAGCCTACGCGGTCGGCGCCGTTCGCGGGAGCGGAGGGAGCAGATTCCGTATCCGCTCGGTACTCCGGCTCGTACGCGCTCTGGTACGTGTTCCGGTCCGCCCACTCTCCCTGGTCGGGCTGGGAGGCGTATCCGTTGTCGTACTGCGGTGCGGAGCCCTGCGAGTCGTCGTACGACGCTTCCGCATAGGCCTGCTCCTGGGTCTCCGGGTAACCGCCGGAAACCTGGAACTCGCCGGTGTTGTCGTACCCGTTGGCTTCGTAGCCGTTCTGCTGGTAGCCGCCGGTCTCGTAGCCGTTCCGGTCGTAGCCGTTCTGGTCGTACCCGTTCTGGTCGTACGCGGGCTGCTGCTCCTGTGCGTAGCCCTGCTCGTACTGCTCCTCGGCGTAGCTCCCCTGATCGGCGTAGGCCTGCTCGGGCTCGTCGTGGAACGGCGGGCGGTCCCCGCCCGTCTGCGCCTCCAGCGCCGCCCGGCGCTCCTCGCGCATCAGCGAGCGGTTGACCGGGTCCAGCTGCCGGGGCTCGGCGGGCTGGTCCTCGTAGCGGGAGTCGTCGAAGCCGAGTTCCGCGGCGGTGCGCATCGGCGCCGCATCGAAGGACTGCTGCGTCGGGATCATCTGGGAGACGGTGAAGTCGTCCTCGGGCAGGGCCTCGCCGCCGCCACCGTGGGTGATCGCGTCCGGGAGCATGACCAGCGACGTCGTGCCGGCCTGCTCGCCCGAGGGGCGGAGCTGGACGCGGATGCCGTGCCGGTCGGAGAGACGGCCGACCACGAAGAGGCCCATGCGCTGCGAGACTGCGGCGTCCACCGTCGGCGGGTTGGCCAGCTTGTGGTTGATGTCGGCGAAGTCCTCGGCGGTCAGGCCGATGCCCTTGTCGTGGATCTCGATCATGACCCGGCCGTCGGGCAGCCGGGTCGCGGTGACCCGGACCTTCGTCTGCGGCGAGGAGAACGTCGTGGCGTTCTCCAGCAGCTCGGCGAGGAGGTGCACGAGGTCGGTCACGGCCTGGCCGTGGATCTCGGTCTCCGGCACGCCGGTGAGCTCGATCCGCTCGTAGGACTCCACCTCGGAGGAGGCGGCACGGAGCACGTCGACCAGCGGCACCGGCTGGTTCCAGCGGCGGCCGGGCTCCTCGCCCGCGAGGACGAGGAGGTTCTCGCCGTTGCGGCGCATACGGGTCGCCAGATGGTCCAGCTTGAAGAGGTTCTCCAGCTGGTCCGGGTCGGCCTCGTTGTTCTCCAGGTCGGTGATCAGGGTCAACTGGCCCTCGATCAGCGACTGGTTGCGGCGCGAGAGATTGGTGAAGATCGCGTTGACGTTGCCGCGGAGCAGGGCCTGCTCGGCGGCGAGCCGCACGGCCTCGCGGTGCACCTGGTCGAAGGCGCGGGCGACCTCGCCGATCTCGTCCTTGCTGTCGATCGGGATCGGCTGCACACGGGTGTCGATCCGGCCGGGCTCGGTGCGCGAGAGCTGGTCGACGAGCATCGGCAGGCGCTGCTCGGCGATGCCGAAGGCGGCGGTGCGCAGCTGGCGCATCGAGCGGCTCATCTGGCGGGCCACCATGCCGGCCAGGATGAACGCGGCGAGCAGGGCGATCACGACGATCAGGCCGTTGACGATGGCGTCGGTCTTGGCGTCGTCGGAGATCTGGGCGGCCTCGGCCACCGCCTTGTCGACGAGTTCCCTCTCGACCTCGCTGTAGCCCTCGAACTTGGCGGTGGCGGCGGCCATCCAGATCTGCTGGGTGACGCCCTGCTCCGCGAGTTCGTCGGGGTCGGCACCGGTGCTGATCGCACCGACCATGCCGCCGAGGACCGAGCCGTCCTCGTCCTTCGGCGGAGGCTGGACGTCCTGGCCGGCGGCGGCGGCCTCGGCCATCTTGGCGGCCAGCGCCTTCTGGCCCTCCTCCGTCTTCCTGGCCATGACCTCCTTCAGCCTGTCCACGTCGGCCTGGGTACCACCGGACTGGTACTCGCCGAGGGCGATGCCCTCCAGGTAGGCGTAGGAGGTGAAGGCGATGGTCTGGCCGGCCCTGATGTCCTTCTTCTTGCTCGGACGGATGAGCAGCTCGGTACCGATGGAGCGCTGCAGCGACTCGGCGGCCTTGGCCAGCTGGATGGCGTACACCATCCGGCCGTAGCTCGTGACGTTGCCCGTGCCGAGACCGAGCTCGTTGGCGAACTCCATCAGGTAGTGCTGGACGCCGACGTAGCTCTCCTGGGTGGCGACGGGGCCCCGCTCGTCGTCACTGGGGTCGTCGGGGTCGTCGCCCTCCGACTTGGTGGGCGTCTCGAACGGCACGGTGTAGGCGACCTGGCGAAGCTTCTCGAGGGCCGGCTCCGCGGCGCGGAAGAGGTTCAGGCGCCGCTCGAGGCCCTCCTTCTGCGGCATGTCCTTGACGGCCTCGTCGAACTTCGCCTTGGCCGCGTCCGTGGCGGCCCTGGCCTCCGTGACGACCCTGCTCTGACTGTCGCCCTTCAGCAGGGGCTCCGCCGTGAGGTCCCGCTCGTTGAGGAGGGCCTGGCCGTACGCCGAGGCGGCGCGCACGATGAGCGCCGTCTTCTCGGCGTCCTGGGCCTCGTTCCAGGTGTCGATCGACCCCTTCACCTGGAATCCGCCCATGACGAGGCCGACCAGCACGGGTATGAGGAGGATCGCGTTCAGCCGGGTCGGCACACGCCAGTTGCGCGGCGACAGCCTGCTGGAACTGCCACCGGTGGCGGAGGGCTCCACGGGCTGCACATCCGCAGGCGACGCCGCTGCACGCGGGGGCGGGGTGAAGTTGCCCCGCGACTGCTGTTCCGCGGAGCTCGTCTTGCTTCGCCTCACTCGACCAACAACCTCTCGGCGTCGGCACCTAGGTTGTGCCGATTATTGTTCAGGGCCGTACTACTCATGAGTTCGTTGATTTCAGCACGCCAAGGGGGTCGGCTCCAAACAGCGGGAACCGGCCGAACCGCGCCCTCCGAACCGGAGATAAAACGGGCATAAAGAGCGAGCCCCGGCAAAAAGAGGGGCCTGTGTGAGCACAGCGATACCAGCCGGATGCATCGGGTGTCCGAACCCCGAGAATTCTCTGTCGAAACGTTATGAACATGGAGGCGGACCGTGTCAAAAAGACACGGCCCGCCCATGAAAGGTCTACGACAACATCCGTATGCCCACTTCTACTTGAGACGTGCCATGAGTGCGTGTTCCACGAGGGTGATGAGGGCGCTCTTGGCGTCGGCGCGGTGGCGTGCGTCGGTGGTGATGATCGGGGCGTCGGGGCCGATCTGGAGTGCTTCGCGGACTTCGTCGGGGGTGTAGGGCTGGTGTCCCTCGAAGCCGTTCAGGGCCACCACGAACGGCAGGCCGCTGTTCTCGAAGTAGTCGACCGCGGGGAAGCAGTCGGCGAGTCTGCGGGTGTCGACGAGGACGACGGCGCCGATGGCGCCGCGGACGAGGTCGTCCCACATGAACCAGAAGCGGTCCTGTCCGGGGGTGCCGAACAGGTAGAGGATCAGGTCCTGGTCGAGGGTGATGCGGCCGAAGTCCATGGCCACCGTGGTGGTGGTCTTGTCGCCGGTGTGCGTGAGGTCGTCGATGCCGGCCGACGCGGACGTCATGACGGCCTCGGTACGCAGCGGGTTGATCTCCGAGACGGCGCCGACGAACGTGGTCTTGCCCACGCCGAAGCCGCCCGCCACCACGATCTTCGCGCTGGTGGTCGACCGGGCCGCACCGGCGCTAGAGCTTGCGAAGTCCACTGAGCACCCTTTCGAGCAGTGTCACATCCGGCGTGCCGCCGGCCTCTCCATTGCCCGGCTGGTGGATCGCCACCATGCCGGCCTCCGCCAGGTCCGCCACCAGGATCCGCGCCACACCCAGCGGCATCGACAGCAGCGCCGAGACCTCGGCCACCGACTTGACCTCCCGGCAGAGGTGGCAGATCCGCTGGTGCTCGGGCAGGAGCGTCGACAGGTGCGCCGGGTCGGCGGTGGTGCTGACCAGCGCCTCGATGGCGAGCTGGTAGCGCGGCCGGGTCCGGCCGCCGGTCATCGCGTAAGGACGCACCAGCGGCTGGTCGCCCTCATGACCGTAGTCGGTGTCGACGGGGACACCGTACGGATCGTGAGAGGCGGGGGGCGGGGTCATGAATCCTCCGGGCGTGACAGCAAGTGGTCGGCTGTGCCGTCTGACTGGGCCGGTGGGGGGCCGGTTGGGGCGGCCGGACGGTGAGTGGACGGGTGAGGGATCACCGGGGTGTGCCTGGGGCGCACACCCCCGAACGGCGGGCTTTCTGAACGTTCCTAGTGGAGGAGGCTCCCTTGGAGTTCGGCACGCAGGTCCGGGGTGAGGACGGTGCCGGCACGGTCGACCAGGAGAGCCATCTCGTATCCCACGAGGCCGATGTCGGCGTCCGGGTGGGCGAGCACGGCCAGCGAGGAGCCGTCCGAGATGGACATGATGAAGAGGAAACCACGCTCCATCTCCACGACGGTCTGGTTGACCGCGCCGCCTTCGAAGATCCGGGACGCCCCCGCGGTCAGCGAGGTCAGACCCGACGCGACCGCCGCCAGCTGGTCGGCGCGGTCACGCGGAAACCCTTCGGACATCGCCAGCAGCAGACCGTCGGCGGAGACCACCACGGTGTGGGACACCCCGGGGGTGTTGTCCACGAAGTTGGTGATCAACCAGTTCAGATTCTGCGCCGCCTGGCTCATCGGGCTCAACTAACGCTCCTGCTGGTGAGTGGGGCCGACGTTGAAGCTGCCGGTGTTTCCGGAGCCGCCCGCCTGACGCCCCTGCTGGATGCCCCGACGGAGATTGGTCAGCCGGCCCCGTACGTCGTCCGGCGCACGGGACACCTGCGGACCGGTGTGGTGGGTCTGCTCCTGCGCGGTTCCCGGCACGAGATTGGCGCGCGGGACCCGTCGGGGCAGACCCGAGGTGGTGACACCGCCGGCCGCGGGCTTGCGCACCCGCTCGGCCTGGCGCACCAGCTCGTCGTTGGGCGAGGTCCGCCAGGAGGCGGCACCCGCGTTGTTGTGCTGGCCGCCCTGACCCGGCTGGCCCTGGCCGCCCGTGGGGCGGCGCGGCGGGCCCGACGGAGCGGGGCGCCCGGCCGGTGCGGCCGGCTGCTGCGGTGCGGCCGGGGGCTGTGCGGCGCCGTCGGCACCGCCGCCGCCCTGGTTCTGGTGGAACCAGTTCGTCTCCAGCGTGTCGTACAGCGGCGTACGGCCGTCGCCGGGGCCGGACGCCGGCGGCAGCGCTTCGGGCTGCGGCTGCGCGGGCAGGCTGCCCACGGCCGGACGCGGCGCGCCGAAGTCGGCACCGCCGTGGCGCGGACGCGGTGCTCCGGTCCTGCCCTGGCCCGCCGCGGGCGGACGCGGGGCGTTGAAGTCGGGCCGCGCGAACTGCTCGGTGGCCGCGGGGTCCTGGGCCGGAGGACGGCCCCCGTGGCCGTCGCCGCGGTGGGCACCGGGCCGTGCGTACTGCCCGGTGGACTCGGGGTCCTCGTGGCCGCGCGGCGTGTCCTGGGCGGAGCGCTGCTGCTCGCCGCCCCAGCCCGCGGGCTGTGGGCGCTGCTGCCGGCCGCCGCTGCCGGGAAGTTCGGCACGCGGGCCGCCGTTGCCGGGCTGGGCGGGACGGCCGGAGTTGCGGCCGCGGTCCTGCGCACCCGGTCCGGCCGGTCGGCCGCGCCCGGCATCGGCGCCGAACGCGCCTGCGGCAGCGCCGCCCTGGCGGGAGAAGTCCTGTTGACCGGGATCCTGACCCGGTCCGCCCTGCTGCGGTCCGCCCTGGAACAGACCGCCGTCGCGGCCGGGAAGCGCCGCACGCGGAGCCGGTCCCGTACCGACCTGCCCGCGCTGTCCGCCGGGGGAGGGGCGGCCGCCCGAACCGGCCGAGGGACCGTTGCCGAGGCCGGGACGTCCGCCGCCGGTGGCACCGGGCCCGCCGGTCAGCCCCCGACCGGCGCCTGCGCCGGCCGGAGCCTGCGGTGCGCCGTTCTGCCCGCCCGGGCCGGGCTTGCCCGGTGCCTTCTTGCCGCCGTGGGCGACATCGACGGGCAGCATGACCAGCGCGGTCGTGCCGCCGGAGTCGGAGGGACGGAGCTGGATGCGGATGCCGTGCCGCAGGGACAGGCGGCCGACCACGAACAGGCCCATGCGGCGGGATACCGAGACGTCCACGGTGGGCGGCGACGCCAGCCGCTCGTTGATCGCGGCGAGGTCCTCGGGGGAGAGGCCGATGCCGGTGTCGTGGATCTCGACGAGCACCCGCCCGTCGGGCAGGGCGTGACCGGTCACGCGCACCTTGGTCTGCGGCGAGGAGAACGACGTCGCGTTCTCCAGCAGCTCTGCGAGGAGGTGCACGAGGTCGTTGACGACGCGGCCCGCGACCTCGGTCGCCGGCACGGCGGACAGCTCGATGCGCTCGTACTGCTCCACCTCGGAGGCGGCGGCGCGGAGCACGTCGACCAGCGGGACGGGCCGGGTCCAGCGGCGGCCCGGCTCCTCGCCCGCGAGGACGAGGAGGTTCTCGCCGTTACGGCGCATACGGGTCGCGAGGTGGTCCAGCTTGAAGAGGGAGGACAGCTGGTCCGGGTCGGCCTCGCGGGACTCCAGCTCGGAGATGAGCGACAGCTGACGCTGGATGAGGCCCTGCGAACGGCGGGACAGGTTGGTGAACATCGCGTTGACGTTGCCTCGCAGGAGGGCCTGCTCTGCGGCGAGGCGGACCGCCTCGCGGTGCACGTCGTCGAAGGCCGCGGCCACCTTTCCGATCTCGTCCCGGGAGTGCACGCCCACGGACTCCACCGTGGTGTCCACGTCCTGCGGGTCGGCCTCGGACAGCTCCTTGACCAGCTCGGGCAGGCGCTCCTGGGCGACCTTGGTGGCGGTGTCCTGCAGCCGGCGCAGCGAGCGGATCATGGAGCGGGCGACGACGAAGGCGCCGACGAGCGACACACCGAGCACCAGCAGGATGAGCGCACCGTTGATGATGGCGTCCTGCTGCGACTCCTGCTTGAGCTCGCGGGCCTTGCTCTCCATCTCACCGAGAAGCGTCTTCTCGATGGTGTTCATCGCGTCGATCTTGGTGTCGGCCTGGTCGGTCCAGTCCTTGTAACCGCGGCGTTCGGCGCTCGCGAGACCGCTGGGCCGGCTCAGCACGCGGAGGGCGTAGTCGTTCGCCGCCTCGATCTCGGAGTTGCCGTCCACGAGGGGGGCGGTCAGCTCCTCGGCGTTGCCGCCGAGGGAGGCGTAGAGGCGCTTGAACGAGGCGAGGGCCTGCTTCTCGTTCTCGGCCGCGTCGTCGCCGGTGAGGCGGTCGTTCTCGCTCATCTCGCCGGCGGTCCTGGCGTTGGCCGGGAGCGCGGCCGCGATGATCGCGCGCTGGATCGACGCGTACTCCTTGGCGGCGGAGAAGGCCGCCAGGGCGCGGGTGCGCTTGATCATCTCGGGGTTGTTGGTCGCCTGGGCCATGTCCTGGGACAGGGTGAGCAGGGACGTGATCAGCCGGTTGTACCGGTTGACCGTCTGCGTGGTCGAGTCCTCGCCGTCGAAGGCGGTGCCCCGGATCTTGGCGATCGTCGTGACCTGCTGGGCGATCTGGCTGACGTTCGCGTGGATGCTCTCCAGCGCCTCGTCGCCCGTGGTGTCGCCGATGTCGACGGTCGCGGCCAGGAAGGACTGCCGGTGGCGGTCCGTCTCCGTGCGGGACTGGGTGACCTCGAAGGCCTGGACGCTGCCGTTGTTGGACAGCGGGCCGGCCGCGTGGTCGCGCTCCTCCTGGAGCGCCTCGGCGAGGGCCGTGGCCTCCTTGGTGAGCTTGGTGAGCAGCTGCATGTGGTCCAGCTGCTCGATGTCGCTCATCGACTCGTTGATGCGCAGACCGCCCAGGGTGGTCGCGGCGACGACGGGAAGCGCGAGCAGGGACACGAGCCGGGTGCTGATGCGCCAGTTGCGCAGGGCGATGCGGGAGCCCGTGTCGGTCGGGCCCTTGCCCTTGGGCCGGTCCGCCGGCTCCGCGGGGGCCGGGGCGGCGCCGGGGCGCGCTCCGCGTTCACCGCTGTCGCCTGCCGGACCCTGGTTCTGGGTGTGCTGGGGCGAGGGCCCGCGGTCGCTCGCGCCGCGCGGCTCCTGTTCAGCGGCAGCTTCCCCTTGGCCCTGTCGGGCCTGGGGACGCCCCATGCCATCCCTCTTGAAACGTCCCTGCACTAGCGTCGCAACCTCTGGACCAGGCGTCCCCCCGCGGTACGGGAAGGACGGTGTCGGCGTCGTAGGGGCGGTGGAGGCGCCCCCAGGTGGTCGTGGACCGGCGCTCTCCCCCTTCCCGCCGCCACTCGGCGCTGCGTTGCGCCCCCTGCGCGCCGGTCGGAGACCTGCGGCGGTGCGTGGAATTCCAGCACAGTGCCGGATCTGCAACAAGGGCCGTGTACCGGCCTGTGACCTGAGTGACGCGTTGTGAGCGAAACATCACGAGACGTAGAAAGTGATCGCGGAGGAATCGGGCGTTTATTGACGAGTCGCTTACGGGTGGGGGGTGTCCCAGTCGCGATGATCAGGAGCGGAATGGCGCATTCAGGTGTGCAATGTCCGTTTCTGAGCGACGGTTTGGTTGACCGGAATGACGGAATTGCTCTTCGGGCCGTGAGCAAACTCACACGTAGATCGTTGGCTCTTCCGCGCTTTCGCAGGGAAATCGCTGCTTAGCCTGACGCTTTACAAGCACCGGCACACTGACTAGGCGAGCGATGAAGACGACGATGATGTTCCGCAACATAGCCAACCCCCGCCGCACGACCCTGGCGCACCTCGAGGACGCCGGTGAGCTGCAGCCGGAGGCTCAGCCGGAACCGTCCGCCGTACTCCCCGCCCAGACGGCCAACCCCCGCCGCACGACCCTGGTGAACGCCCCCGCGGCGCTGTAATACGGCAGGTCGGGCCCCTCCCGCGCGTTAGCCTGGAGCGTCAGACTCCAGCCAGCGGAACAGAGGGGCGCGAGGCACCCGTGCGGATCGCCAGATTCTCCATCGACGGCAATGTCGCCTTCGGCGCGGTCGAGGGCGAGGGAACCGGCGATCCGGCCGGCCTCGTCCTCGACGTCATCAAGGGCATTCCCTACGGCGACTTCGAGCTCTCGGGCACGAAGATCCCCCTGAGCAAGGTCCGGCTGCTGCCGCCCGTCCTCCCGAACAAGGTCGTGGCCATCGGCCGCAACTACGCGGAGCACGCCGCGGAACTCGGCAACGAGGTCCCGGAGGCACCGGTCGCCTTCTTCAAGCCCACCACCTCGGTGATCGGCACCGGCGACGCGATCGAGTACCCCTCGTTCTCCGACGACCTGCACTACGAGGCCGAGCTCGCCGTCGTGATCGGCCGGTTGTGCCGTGACGTCCCGCGCGACCGGGTCAAGGACGTCGTCCTCGGCTACACCTGCGCCAACGACGTCACCGCCCGCGACGCCCAGAAGCGCGAGAAGCAGTGGGCCCGGGCCAAGGGCTTCGACACGTCCTGCCCGCTGGGCCCCTGGGTGGAGACCGGCATCGACCTGGCGCGCGCCGGCGACCTCACCATCCAGTGCACGGTCAACGGCGAGCAGCGCCAGCTGGGTCGCACCAGCGACATGATCCGCTCCATCGAGGACCTGGTCGTCCACATCACCGAGGCCATGACGCTGCTGCCCGGAGACGTCATCCTCACCGGCACCCCCGCCGGGGTCGGCCCCCTCAACGTCGGCGACGAGGTCGCCGTCACCATCGAAGGCATCGGCACTCTCACCAACAAGGTGATCAAGCGTGGCTAACGGACCCTCCCCCAAGCTCTCGGCTCCGCTCGAGCAGGGGGTACCCCCTCGCGTACGTTTCTGTCCCTCGCCGACCGGCAACCCCCACGTGGGTCTGGTCCGCACCGCCCTGTTCAACTGGGCGTTCGCCCGGCACAACCAGGGCACCATGGTCTTCCGGATCGAGGACACGGACGCGGCGCGCGACTCCGAGGAGTCGTACGAGCAGCTCCTCGACTCACTGCGCTGGCTGGGGCTCGACTGGGACGAGGGCCCCGAGACCGGCGGCCCGCACGAGCCGTACCGCCAGTCGCAGCGCATGGACATCTACCGGGACGTCGCCGAGAAGCTGCTGGCCGGCGGGTACGCCTACCGCTGCTACTGCACCGTCACCGAGCTCGACGAGCGCCGCGAGGCCGCACGCGCCGCCGGCAGGCCCTCCGGCTACGACGGCCACTGCCGTGACCTGTCCGGCGAGCGAAAGGCCGCCTACGAGCGCGAGGGCCGCGAGTCGATCGTCCGCTTCCGGATGCCCGACGAGCCGATCACCTTCACCGACCTGGTCCGCGGCGAGCTCACCTTCACCCCGGACAACGTGCCGGACTACGGCATCGTCCGGGCCAACGGCGCGCCCCTCTACACCCTGGTCAACCCGGTCGACGACGCGCTGATGGACATCACCCACGTGCTGCGCGGCGAGGACCTGCTGTCCTCCACCCCGCGCCAGATCGCGCTCTACGAGGCGCTGATCGAGCTCGGCGTCGCCCACCGGATCCCGGCCTTCGGCCACCTGCCGTACGTCATGGGCGAGGGCAACAAGAAGCTGTCCAAGCGGGACCCGCAGGCATCCCTCAACCTCTACCGGGAGCGCGGCTTCCTGCCGGAGGGCCTGCTCAACTACCTCTCCCTGCTCGGCTGGTCGTTCTCCGCGGACCAGGACGTCTTCTCCGTCGCCGAGATGGTCGGGAAGTTCGACATCGCGGACGTCAACGCCAACCCGGCCCGCTTCGACCTCAAGAAGGCCGAGGCGATCAACGCGGACCACATCCGCCGACTGGATGTGAAGGCGTTCGCCGAGGCCTGCGAGCCCTGGCTGCGCGCCCCCCACGCCGACTGGGAGCCCGCGGACTTCGACCAGGCCGCGTGGGAGGCGATCGCCCCGTACGCCCAGACCCGGCTGACCGTCCTCTCCGACATCACCGCCAACGTCGACTTCCTCTTCCGCCAGGAGCCGGTCGAGGACGAGGCGTCCTGGCAGAAGGCGATGAAGGAGGGCTCCGACGCCCTGCTGCGCACGGCGCGGGAGAAGCTCGCGGCCGCCGACTGGTCCGGCCCGGAGGCGCTGAAGGACGCGGTCCTGGCGGCGGGCGAGGAGCACGGCCTCAAGCTCGGCAAGGCCCAGGCGCCGGTCCGCGTCGCGGTCACCGGACGCACGGTGGGCCTGCCGCTCTTCGAGTCGCTGCAGATCCTGGGCCGCGAGAAGTCGCTGGCGCGCATCGACGCGGCGCTGGAGAAGCTCGGGGCGTGACGCGTCGCCGGACGCCCGGTGCGGCGGCAGCCCGTGGCTGCCGCCGCTCCGGCGTCTCCGGGGACCGACGTCCTTCCCGACGCCTCCGTCTCCCCGGCGACCGGCCTGCGGCGGAGGAGCCACTCCCCTTGCGCGAACCCGCCGCACGGCGTTCTCTCCGCCCGTCCCGGGGAGGGAGTCACTCCTTCGGCGTAGCCTCGGACCATGCCGATCCGAGCCGTACTGTGGGACGTCGACGACACGATCTTCGACTACGCCGGAGCCGACCGCGTCGGCATGGAGCGGCACCTGCGGGCCGAGGGTCTGGCCGAGGCGTACGCGTCCGTCGACCAGGCCCTCACGCGCTGGAAGGAGCTCACCCGGATCCACTGGCGGCGCTTCGAGGGCGGCGGAGTGGACTTCGAGGCCCAGCGGCGGGACCGCGTCCGGGACTTCCTCGGGGCGCCCGGCATGAGCGACGTCCGGGCGGACGAGTGGTTCGCCCGCTACGTCGCCCACTACGAGGCCGCCTGGCAGCTCTTCCCCGACGCCGTACCCGCGCTGGACGCCCTGGCGGCCGGCTTCCGGCACGGGGTGCTCTCGAACTCCTCCATCCGCAACCAGCACCGCAAGCTCACCGTGCTGGGCGTGCGCGATCGCTTCGAGGCGGTCGTGTGCGCGGCCGAACTGGGCGTCGCCAAACCCCGGGCCGCCGCCTTCCACGCCGCGTGCGACTCCCTCGGGCTGCCTCCGGGGGAGGTGGCGTACGTGGGCGACCACCCGGACATCGACGCGGTGGGGGCCGTCGCCGCGGGTCTGACCGGTGTCTGGCTGGACCGCGGCGGACTGGGCGGCCGGCCGGAGCTGATCCGGATCACCGGCCTGGGGGAGCTGCCCGCCCTGCTGCGGGCGGATACCCGTTTTGGAGCGCCGTGCTCCTTCGGGTAATGTTCTTCCTGCGCCGAGGGGAGCAAGCCGAAAGGCCGGACCCGGAAGCGCACAACCTGAACAAAACCCCCGCAGGGGGGTTGAGTTTTGGTGGCCTATGGTGTAATTGGCAGCACGACTGATTCTGGTTCAGTTAGTCTAGGTTCGAGTCCTGGTAGGCCAGCTCGCAGAGCTCATCTGCAAAGCCCCCGTTGTGTAGCGGCCTAGCACGCTGCCCTCTCAAGGCAGTAGCGCCGGTTCGAATCCGGTCGGGGGTACAGATCCTTCCCGCGAGATCACCTGGGTCGCTCCCGGTGGCCTCGCAGTGACAAACATCCGGCGTCCGCCGGGTGGGGATCGCCCAGGGCCCCCGTTGTGTAGCGGCCTAGCACGCCGCCCTCTCAAGGCGGTAGCGCCGGTTCGAATCCGGTCGGGGGTACCAACTGGTCTAGACCACCAGTGGCCTATGGTGTAATTGGCAGCACGACTGATTCTGGTTCAGTTAGTCTTGGTTCGAGTCCAGGTAGGCCAGCTGATCCGTCTCGATGGATCAAGATCTTGCCCCCGTTGTGTAGCGGCCTAGCACGCCGCCCTCTCAAGGCGGTAGCGCCGGTTCGAATCCGGTCGGGGGTACGCGACGAGGAGGCCCTCCCCAGCAGGGGAGGGCCTCCTCGCGTTTCCTGCGTCGTCCTCCGCCGGGGTCAGCCGAAGCGCCGGTTGGACTCCTCGGCCTGGGCCAGCCTGCGCAGCCCGAGCAGTACCGGCTCGTAGAGCACGGTCAGCGCCACGGCCGCCTCCACCTGCTCCTCCCCGGGCTCGTACCGTTCCACCAAGTCCAGGTCCGCCACGGCCAGTTCGGCCGCGCCCCGGGCGTACGGCAGCAGCTGCCCCATGTCGCAGGGATATCCGAGACGCACCATCGTGGCGATCCCGGAGACCACCATCCGGTAGGCGGGTGACTGCGCGCCGACCTCCTGGCCGAAGGTCCAGCCCAGCTTCTCCAGCAGCGCGTCCGCGGTGCGGCGGGCCGTCTCCGTGGCCGGGTCGTCCTCGTCGGGCTCCGTGCCGTGCGGCATGGCCCAGACGGCGGCGCCGAGCCGCACATGGGGGTCGAGGCCGTCGTCGGCGACGGCGGCAAGCACCTCGCGCGCGGTCGCCACCGGTATCCGGCCGACCTGGATCAGGGCGCGGACGAGACGGAGCCGGCGCAGATGCCCCTCGTCGTACTCGGACTGGGTGGCGCTGATCCGATGGCCCGGCGGCAGCAGCCGCTCGCGCAGGTAGTACTTGATCGTCGGTATCGGCACCCCGCTGCGTTCGCTGAGCTCCGCGAGTCTCATGCCCTTGCGCCCTTCCTTGGGGAGTGTCACTATCCAATCATGGATAGCTGAACTATCCAATTGGCACTCGAGGAGGAACCGTCATGGGCAGCACACCGATCCAGGGCCGCATGACCGCCGACGCGCAGGGCGACGTGGTCGTCTTCCTCATCGGCATGCGCATCAACAGCTTCCGCTCGGTGCGGAGTTGGTGGCCGGTGTTCCGGGCCATGCCGCGGATGCTGAAGGAGCTGTCGAAGGACGAGGACAGCGGGCTGCTCGGCTACCGGTTGCTGCTGGGCGGTCCACGCGTCCTCTGCACCGTCCAGTACTGGGACACCGAGGAGAAGCTCTTCGCCTACGCGGCGGCCCAGGACAGGGAGCACCGCCCGGCCTGGGCGGCGTTCAACCGGCGGATGCGCGAGGGCAGGGGGAAGGTCGGCTTCTGGCACGAGACGTACATCGTGCCGGCGGGCTCGTACGAGAACGTCTACGTGAACATGCCCGCGTTCGGTCTGGGTGCGGCGAGCGGTGTCGTCCCGGTCGCCCGGCGCGGTGAACGGGCCGCGGAGCGTCTGCGCCCGGCATGATCGCGGGGCGCAGACGCTCCGCTAACGCCGCGGGCGGGGCTCCTGGGGGAGTCCCGCCCGCGGCGTGATCGGGCCGCCCCGCGGTGTCGGCGGGCGGGGCGGCCGCGGGACCCGTCCGGTCAGCCGCGGCGGAGGGCGTCGGAGAGGCGTGCCGCCGCGTCGATGACGGCCTGTGCGTGCATCCGGCCGGGGTGTCGGGTGAGGCGCTCGATCGGTCCGGAGACCGAGACGGCGGCGACGACCCGGTTCGAGGGGCCGCGCACCGGCGCCGAGACGGACGCGACGCCGGGCTCCCGCTCGCCGATCGACTGCGCCCAGCCCCGGCGCCGGACGCCGGACAGTGCCGTCGCCGTGAAGCGCGCCCCCTGCAGACCGCGGTGCAGCCGCTCCGGCTCCTCCCAGGCCATCAGGATCTGGGCCGAGGAGCCCGCCTTCATGGTGAGCGTGGAGCCGACGGGCACCGTGTCCCGCAGTCCGGACAGCCGCTCGGCGGCCGCCACGCAGATGCGCATGTCTCCCTGCCGGCGGTAGAGCTGCGCGCTCTCGCCCGTCACATCGCGCAGATGCGTCAGCACCGGCCCCGCCGTGGCCAGCAGCCGGTCCTCGCCGGCGGCGGCTGCGAGCTCCGCCAGCCGCGGGCCGAGGATGAACCGGCCCTGCATGTCCCTCGCCACCATCCGGTGGTGTTCCAGTGCCACGGCGAGGCGGTGTGCCGTGGGTCGTGCGAGCCCTGTCGCCGCGACCAGCCCGGCGAGGGTGGCCGGACCGGACTCCAGGGCGCTCAGTACCAGAGCTGCCTTGTCGAGAACGCCGACGCCGCTAGAGTTGTCCATGCAACGATACTCACGTCTCACTCTGTGAAACGCAAGTTCAAATTCTCCGAGAAGTTGCGACTCTGGATGTGCGGCCGCACAAGGGCCCGCGCTCCCCGCCCGGCCCGGTATGCGGACGGCGGCGCAATCGATCTCTATTTGGTGCCCGGCGACGCTGCCGGGCCGGAGGGAAAGCGATGGGTAGGACACTCGCGGAGAAGGTCTGGGACGATCATGTCGTCCGGCGCGTCGAGGGCGAGCCCGATCTCCTCTTCATCGATCTCCACCTGCTGCACGAGGTGACGAGTCCGCAGGCGTTCGACGGTCTCCGTCAGAACGGGCGCCGGGTGCGGCGGCTCGACCTCACCATCGCGACCGAGGACCACAACACCCCCACCCTGGACATCGACAAGCCCGTCGCCGACCCCGTCTCCCGTGCGCAGCTGGAGACCCTGCGCAAGAACTGCGCGGAGTTCGGCGTCCGGCTGCATCCGCTGGGTGACGTCGAGCAGGGCGTGGTCCATGTCGTGGGGCCGCAGCTGGGGCTGACCCAGCCGGGCACCACCGTGGTCTGCGGCGACTCCCACACCTCCACCCACGGCGCCTTCGGCGCGCTGGCGTTCGGTATCGGCACCTCCCAGGTCGAGCACGTACTGGCCACCCAGACCCTGCCCATGGCCCGCCCCAGGACCATGGCGATCACCGTCGACGGGGAACTGCCCGACGACGTCACCGCCAAGGACCTGATCCTGGCCATCATCGCCAGGATCGGCACCGGCGGCGGCCAAGGCTACGTCCTGGAATACCGCGGCCCGGCCATCGAGAAGCTCTCGATGGAGGCCCGGATGACCATCTGCAACATGTCCATCGAGGCCGGCGCCCGAGCGGGCATGATCGCCCCCGACCAGACCACGTTCGACTACCTGAAAGGACGCGACCACGCCCCGACGGGCGAGGACTGGGACGCGGCCGTCGCCTACTGGAGGACCCTGCGCACCGACGACGACGCGGTCTTCGACGCCGAGGTGTTCATCGACGCCGCCGAACTGGCCCCGTTCGTCACCTGGGGCACCAACCCCGGCCAGGGCGCACCGCTGTCCGGACAGGTCCCCGACCCCGCATCGTACGAGGACGCCTCGGAGCGTCTCGCCGCGGAAAAGGCCCTGGAATACATGGGGTTGACCGCCGGACAGGCGCTGCGCGACATCAAGGTGGACACCGTCTTCGTAGGCTCCTGCACCAACGGCCGTATCGAGGACCTGCGCTCGGCGGCGTCGGTCCTCCAGGGCCGCAAAGTCACCGACGGCGTACGGATGCTGGTCGTTCCCGGCTCGGTGCGGGTCGCCCTGCAGGCCGTCGAGGAAGGGCTGGACAAGGTCTTCAAGGAGGCCGGCGCCCAATGGCGGCACGCGGGCTGCTCGATGTGCCTGGGCATGAACCCCGACCAGCTCGCCCCCGGCGAGCGCTCCGCCTCCACCTCCAACCGCAACTTCGAAGGCCGCCAGGGCAAAGGCGGACGAACCCACCTGGTCTCGCCACAGGTCGCCGCCGCCACCGCGGTCCTCGGCCACCTCGCCTCTCCCGCCGACCTCACCGACGTGTCCGCCACCCCCACGCCCGCCGGAGTCTGACCACCATGGAAGCTTTCACCACCCACACCGGCCGGGCCGTGCCGCTGCGCCGCAGCAACGTCGACACCGACCAGATCATCCCCGCCCACTGGCTGAAGAAGGTCACCCGCGACGGATTCGAGGACGGCCTCTTCGAGGCCTGGCGCAAGAACGACGACTTCGTCCTCAACCAGCCCGAGCGGCAGGGCGCCACCGTGCTGATCGCGGGCCCCGACTTCGGCACCGGCTCCTCCCGCGAACACGCCGTCTGGGCCCTGCAGAACTACGGCTTCAAGACAGTCATCTCCTCCCGCTTCGCCGACATCTTCCGCGGCAACTCCCTCAAGAACGGCCTGCTGACCGTGGTACTCCCCCAGCAGACCGTCGACCGGCTCTGGGAACTGACCGAGACCGACCCCGACGTCGACATCACCGTCGACCTCGAACAGCGCCAGGTCCGCGCCCCAGGCGTCACCGCCGACTTCGAACTCGACGAGAACGCCCGATGGAGGCTGCTCAACGGCCTCGACGACATCAGCCTCACCCTTCAGAACGAAGCCGACATCGCGGCCTACGAAGCCTCCAGGCCGGCCTTCAAACCTCGTACGATTGAGGTCTGAGCAGCGGTTTTCCCGAACTGCGCCCTCCACCGCCCGGTGGGGGGCGCAGTCGCATGTTGATGCCCTGTGGGGCGACAACTCGCCCCAGATGGCACAATCGGTGCATGGAACGCGACAGCCAACTCGAGCTCTACGAGGCGGTTGCGGCCCGACTGAAGGAAGCACACACGACAGTGCGCGAACTGCAAGTTCCGGAGGGCGTGCGGATGGCGCTGTCCCGGAAGCTGCTGGCAGTGACGGCCGTGGCGAAGCACGATCTCGCAGACGCCGCAAGGCGCCTGGACCGGTTGATGAAGGACCTCGATGAAGGTCGATTCCCCCAAGGTGACTGACCACCCGGCGACGGGGTCGATATGCGGCGCGGTCGCGTGGCCGCGACGGTCGACTTCGTTGCGGCACTAGGGTGATTAGCCCGTTTCGTGTTTGATTTGCGGTATATATCTGCCTAACGTGCGAAATAGCTTGAACAGTTTCGTTCCGGCGATGTCTCCGAAGGGGAAGACGTGAACAAGGCGCAGCTCGTAGAAGCGATTGCCGACAAGATGGGCGGCCGGCAGCAGGCCGCCGAAGCTGTCGACGCGGTCCTCGACGCGATCGTCCGCGCGGTTGTCGGCGGCGACCGGGTTTCGGTCACCGGCTTCGGCTCGTTCGAGAAGGTGGACCGCCCGGCCCGCTACGCCCGCAACCCGCAGACGGGCGAGCGCGTACGGGTCAAGAAGACCTCGGTGCCGCGGTTCCGCGCGGGCCAGGGATTCAAGGACCTGGTGAGCGGCACGAAGAAGCTCCCCAGGGGTGGCGAAGTGTCCGTGAAGAAGGCTCCGAAGGGCAGCCTGCAGATGGGCGCCGCCGCGAAGAAGGCGGCCGCGAAGAAGGCGACGGCCAAGAAGGCGGCGGCGAAGAAGACCACCGCCAAGAAGACCACGGCCGCGAAGAAGACGGCGGCGAAGAAGACCACCGCCAAGAAGACCACCGCGGCGGCGAAGAAGACCACCGCCAAGAAGGCGGCGACGGCGAAGAAGACCGCTCCCGCGAAGAAGGCGACGGCCAAGAAGGCGCCGGCGAAGAAGGCCACCGCGCGCAAGACCACCGCCAAGAAGACCACTGCCCGCAAGAAGTAAGCGGCGCACCATTTCAGGGCCACTCACGCGACGGGCCGGACTCCCCCAGGGGGAGCCCGGCCCGCGGCGTTCTCCCGCACCGTGCGGACCGTGCCGGTCACAGCGTCTGCAGGGTCACCAGCGTGATCCGGAGGGTGTCGCCCTCGCCCTCGGTCTCGATCCGCACCCGCTGGCCCGGGCGCAGCAGCCGCAGCCCCCCGGCGTCGAACGCCGCGGCGCCGAAGTCCACCGGAGTCCCGTCGTCGAGCAGCACACTCCCGCTGCGGGTCACTGGGTCGTACGTGTACGCGGTCGCCTGCATGCCCCGAGCCTATCCGGCGCCCGGGACGGGCGTTCCGTCCAGGCCCGCCCGGGTCCGGCGCGGTCGGCGGCCGCCGTGGTTCAGCAGCTCCAGCCGACCGGTGCCGTAGCGCACCGGGCCGCCGTCCGCGGGCCGACGCCCAGCGCGAGAGCGGCCCGCAGATCGCCGCCCGTGTCCACGTCGCGGCGTATCGACTCCACCCCGTCCAATTCGATTTCCACGGCCCCCGAGGTCAAATGCCGCTGCCGTGAGTGCCCGCCGAATGCGGGACGCAATTCTGTGCCGGGTGCCGCCGACAGGAATGTCGTGCCAATTCCGGCGGCATCCGCCAGGAAAGCCCTGGGGAATTGCCGGGCCCTGGCGAGCACCCGTTCCAATTCCTCGGGGCGCAGCGCCGGGAGGTCCGCGTTGAGCGCCGCCACCGCCGCGGCCGGCCGCAGCGCGCGCACCTCGGCGGCCCCGTGGGCCAGCGCCGCGTTGAGCCCCGCGCCCGGCGAGTCCGGGACGACACGCGCGCCCAGGGCCGCCAGCTCGGCCGCCGCCAGCGGATCGTCAGTGACGACCACCACATCCCGCACCGTGCGGCAGGACAGCGCCCGGGAGACCGTGTCCTGTGCGAAGGCGAGCGCGAACCGCGGCCGCATCGCACCACCCGTGGCCTCCGACAACCTGCTCTTGGCCAGTGCGAGCGGTTTCAGGGGGACGACCAGTGACCAGTGCACGGGCCCATTGTCACCCGCGATCACGACCGTCCGGCGACCCGGCGTCGCAGGCGGGGCGTACGGTGTTCTCGACAGACCAGGGGCCTGGGGCGACACTTGACCCCCAGCAGCCGGGCACCAGCCGGGCGGCAGTCAGGTCCAAAGAGGAAGGTGTCCGAGTGTCCCGCCGCAGAATCGGCTTCTGGTACCGCCTTGCTGCGGTCATCGCGAAACCGCCGCTGGTGGTTCTGTTCAAGCGGGACTGGCGGGGAATGGAGCACATTCCGGCCGACGGAGGATTCATCACCGCGGTGAATCACAACTCCTACCTGGATCCGCTCTCCTACGCGCACTACCAGTACAACACCGGACGGGTCCCGCGCTTCCTGGCGAAGTCCGGGCTCTTCAAGGGTTCCTTCGTGGGCACGATGCTGCGCGGCACCGGCCAGATCCCCGTCTACCGGGAGACGACGAACGCCCTCGACGCCTTCCGCGCCGCGGTCGACGCCATCGAGCGCGGCGAGTGCGTCGCGTTCTACCCCGAGGGCACGCTGACCCGGGACCCCGGGATGTGGCCGATGGCGGGCAAGACCGGTGCCGCGCGCGTCGCGCTCCTCACCAAGGCCCCGGTCATCCCCGTGGCCCAGTGGGGCGCCAACATGGCGATGCCGCCCTACGCCAAGGAGAACAAGCTGCGTCTCTTCCCCCGGAAGACCCTGGTCGTGCAGGCGGGGCCGCCCGTGGACCTCGACCGGTTCCACGGCATGGAGCCCACCCCCGACGTCCTGCGCGAGGCCACCGAGGTCATCATGGCCGCGATCACCGCGCAGCTGGAGGAGATCCGCGGCGAGAAGGCGCCGGCGACGCCGTACGACCACCGCCAGGCGCGGGCCGAACAGCGGCGCAGGGCCGCCGGGGAGGGGATCAAGTGACTCGTTCCGTCAAGGCGGCCGTCTTCGGCACCGGCTCCTGGGGCACGGCCTTCTCGATGGTCCTCGCCGACGCCGGCTGCGAGGTGACCATGTGGGGCCGCCGCGCCGAACTGGTCGACGCCGTCAACGGCACCCGCACCAACCCCGACTACCTGCCGGGGGTCCAGCTCCCCGAGGCGGTCCGGGCAACCACCGACCCCGCCGAGGCCGCCCGCGACGCCGACTTCACCGTCCTCGTCGTCCCCTCCCAGACCCTGCGCGCCAACCTCACGGAATGGGCGCCGCTGCTGGCCCCCGACACCGTGCTCGTCTCCCTGATGAAGGGCGTCGAACTCGGCACCGCCAAGCGGATGAGCGAGGTCATCGAGGAAGTGGTCGCCAAGGCACCGGCCGGGGGCGCCCCGGACGAGGTCCGGGGGAGGGTCGCCGTCCTCACCGGGCCCAACCTGGCCAAGGAGATCGCCGACCGCCAGCCCGCGGCCGCGGTCGTCGCCTGCGCCGACGAGGGCGTCGCCCGGCGCCTCCAGTCCGCCTGCATGACCCCGTACTTCCGCGCCTACACCAACACCGACGTCGTGGGCTGCGAGCTCGGCGGCGCGGTCAAGAACGTCATCGGACTGGCCGTAGGCATCGCGGACGGCATGGGCCTCGGCGACAACTCCAAGGCCACCCTCATCACCCGGGGGCTCGCCGAGACGACCCGCCTCGGACTCGCCATGGGCGCCGACCCGATGACGTTCGCCGGCCTCGCCGGCCTCGGCGACCTCGTGGCCACCTGTTCCTCCCCGCTCTCCCGGAACCACACCTTCGGCACCAACCTCGGCCGCGGGATGACGCTCCAGGAGACCATCGCCGCGACCAAGCAGACGGCCGAGGGCGTCAAGTCCTGCGAGTCGGTTCTCGATCTCGCCCGCCGGCACGGAGTCGACATGCCCATCACCGAGACGGTCGTGTCGATCGTCCACGAGGGCAAGCCGCCGGTCGTCGCGCTCAAGGAGCTGATGTCCCGCAGCGCCAAGCCCGAGCGCCACTGAGGGAAGGGCGCCGGAAGGCACTCTTCCGTTCGGTGGCCGCGCGCCCCTTCGGCCCGGCGGAGGCGCAGGGTACGCTCGTCGCGATATGAGCGAGAACCAGTCCCAGAGCACCGGCCTCGTCCCCACCGGCGGTGAGGCGCTCCGCAAGCCGCGTGTCGCGGTCGTCTTCGGCGGCCGAAGCTCCGAGCACGCGATCTCCGTCGTGACGGCCGGCGCCGTACTGCGTGCCATCGACCGCACCAAGTACGACGTCCTGCCCATCGGCATCACGGCGGACGGCCGCTGGGCGCTGACGGCCGACGAGCCCGACCGGATGGCCATCGCCGACCGGAGGCTGCCGTCCGTCGCCGACCTCGCCGAATCGGCCGAGGGCGGCGTCGTTCTCTCCGTGGACCCGGCCAACCGCGAGGTCGTCTACAGCGAGCCCGGCTCCGTGCCCAAGGCGCTCGGCGAGGTCGACGTCGTCTTCCCCGTGCTGCACGGCCCGTACGGCGAGGACGGCACGCTCCAGGGCCTGCTCGAACTCGCCGGCGTCCCGTACGTGGGAGCCGGGGTGCTCGCCTCGGCCGTCGGCCAGGACAAGGAGTACATGAAGCGGGTCTTCGTCTCCTTCGGACTGCCGGTCGGCCCGTACGCGGTGATCAGGCCCCGTGAGTGGGAGCAGGATCCTTCCGCCGCCCGTAAGAGGATCGTCGACTTCGCCGGCGAGCACGGCTGGCCGCTGTTCGTGAAGCCCGCCCGTGCCGGTTCCTCGATCGGCATCACCAAGGTCGACGACCTCTCGGGCCTGGACGGGGCCGTCGAGGAGGCCCGGCGCCACGACCCGAAGATCCTCGTGGAGGCGCTGCTGCGCGGCCGCGAGATCGAGTGCGGTGTGCTGGAGTTCGAGGACGGCCCCCGCGCCAGTGTGCCGGCCGAGATCCCGCCCGTGTCCTCGCACGACTTCTACGACTTCGAGGCCAAGTACATCGACTCGGCCACCGGGCTCGTGCCCGCGCCGCTCACCGACGAGGAGACCGCCGAGGTGCAGCGGCTCGCCGTCGAGGCGTTCGAGGCCGCGTCCTGCGAGGGACTGGTCCGCGCGGACTTCTTCCTCACCGAGGCGGGCCGGTTCGTGATCAACGAGATCAACACCATGCCGGGCTTCACGCCCATCTCGATGTACCCGCGCATGTGGCAGGAGTCCGGGGTCGACTACGCGGAGCTCGTCGACCTGCTGATCCGGGCCGCGCTGCGCCGCTCCACCGGACTGCGCTGAACCGAATCTCCCCGCACCCGCCACCGGGTGCGGGGAGATTCGGTTCAGCGGGGCACCTAGGGATTCCGGGTGAAGAGAGGAGGGACGGTCCGGGCGACCGGTCCCGCCAGATCCGTCAGCGGCCCCATGTCCGTGAACCGGTCCGACAGCGTCACCTCGACGTACGTCCTGCGGTAGGTGGTGGTGAACCGGGCGCCGTCCTCCAGCTCCTCGGAGTACCAGTCCACGCCGTTCACCTCCACCCCGTCCGCCTGCTCGCTCTGCAGCCCCGCGGGGCGCGGAACCCCGCAGCGCAGTACGATCGCGGCGTCCCCCCACCCGGCGGTCAGCTCGGAGCGGGGCTCGGGATCCCGGCGGCTCTCACCGGCCACCGACTCCGGCAACGCCTTGTGCAACGCCAGGCAGAGGGCCTTCTCCTCGGCGGGGGGAGCGGGAACCGTGACCGACGGGGCGGCGTCCGTGGAGGAGCAGCCCGCGGCGGCCAGCAGCACGGCGGCGAAGGGCAGGAACGGGAGCCGGCGGTGAGTCATCACCGGCCAAGCGTAGACGGGGGCTACAGGTGCACGACGGGGCAGGTGAGCGTACGGGTGATGCCGTCCACTTGCTGGACCTTGGCGACCACCATGCGGCCCAGCTCGTCGACGGTGTCGGCCTGGGCGCGCACGATCACGTCGTAGGGACCCGTCACGTCCTCGGCCTGGATCACTCCCGGGATCTTGGAGATGGTGTCGGCGACCGTCGACGCCTTGCCCACCTCGGTCTGAATGAGGATGTACGCCTGTACCACGGAACCTCCAGGGCGGCCACGAGGATCATGTGGGGAGAAGGGACGCCACGGTATCGCGTCGCCGCGGGCCGCGGGGAGACCCGCGCGTTCCGGGGCGTGCGCAGCGTGGCGTACCGGGCACAGAAGTTGACGGCCGACGGGGCCTACTCGACGGTACCGACAGCGGTGACGGCTCGCGACCGCACGACGAACAGGTGGGCCGGGCCGTCCGGCGGCACCGCGGCGACGAAGGGCATGACGAGATGAAGGGCACTGTGGGCGAACTGGGGGAGTTCGGGCTCATCAGGGAGCTCACCTCCAGGCTCACCTCCACCCCCGCGGTACGGCTCGGACCCGGCGACGACGCCGCGGTCGTGTCCGCACCCGACCGCAGGGTCGTGGCCAGCACCGACCTCCTGCTGGAGGGACGCCACTTCCGGCGCGACTGGTCCACCGCCTACGACGTGGGCCGCAAGGCCGCCGCGCAGAACCTCGCCGACATCGCCGCCATGGGCGCCGTGCCGACCGCTCTGCTGCTCGGCCTCGTGGTCCCCGCCGATCTCCCGGTCACCTGGGCCACCGAGCTGATGGACGGCATCCGCGACGAGTGCCAGGTCGCCGGTGCGGCGGTCGTCGGCGGCGACGTCGTCCGGGGCGACACGATCACCCTCGCGATCACCGCGCTCGGCGATCTGCGCAACCACGACCCGGTGACCAGGGCCGGCGCGCAGCCCGGCGATGTCGTCGCCTACACGGGCTGGTTGGGCTGGTCCGCCGCCGGACACGCAGTGCTCTCCCGCGGGTTCCGCTCGCCGCGCGCGTTCGTCGAGGCGCACCGCCGCCCCGAACCGCCGTACCACGCGGGCCCGGCCGCCGCGGGACTCGGCGCCACGGCGATGACCGACGTCAGCGACGGCCTCGTCGCCGACCTCGGCCACATCGCCGAGGCCAGCAAGGTCCGCATCGACCTGCGCTCCGGTCTCATCGACATCCCCTCGCAGATGAACGACATCGGCCAGGCCGTCGGTGTCGACCCTCTCCAGTGGGTGCTCAGCGGCGGTGAGGACCACGCGATCGTCGCCACCTTCCCGCCGGACGCGAAGCTGCCCGCACGCTGGAAGGTGATCGGCGAGGTGCTCAACCCGTCCGCGCTGCCGCAGGTGACCGTCGACGGGGCGCCCTGGACCAGCAAGGGCGGCTGGGACCACTTCGGGGAGGGCACATGACGCGGCAGGCACCGCCGCGGGTGCTCACCGTCGCCGGGTCCGACTCCGGTGGCGGCGCCGGGATCCAGGCGGATCTCAAGACCATGCTCGCCCTCGGCGTGCACGGGATGAGCGTCGTCACGGCGGTGACCGCGCAGAACTCCCTCGGGGTGCAGGGAGCCTGGGAAGTGCCGGTCGACGCGGTGCGGGCCCAGTACCGGAGCGTCGTGGACGACATCGGGGTCCAGGCCGTGAAGACCGGGATGCTCGCCTCGGCCGAACTCGTCGAGGCCGTCGCGGACCTGCTGGCCGGCACGGACGCCCCCGTGGTCGTCGACCCGGTCGGCGTCTCCAAGCACGGCGACTCCCTGCTCGCCGCCTCCGCACTCGAATCCGTCCGTACGAAGCTGCTGCCGACGGCCACGGTCGCGACCCCGAACCTCGACGAGGTCGTCCGGATCACCGGCGTACGCGTGGAGAGCGAGACCGATCTGCGCCGTGCGGCGGACGCGCTGCTCGCCCTCGGGCCGCGATGGGCGCTGATCAAGGGCGGTCATCTCGCAGGGGACGCGGTGGACCTGCTCACCGACGGCACCGCGGCCCACTGGCTGCGTGCCCCGCGGCACGACAACCGGCACACACACGGCACCGGCTGCACCCTCGCCTCGGCCGTCGCGGCGGAGCTCGCCAAGGGACGGGACGTCCCCGAGGCCGTCTCGGCCGCCAAGGCGTACGTGACGGGCGCGATCGCCGCGGGATTCGCGCTCGGCGGCGGGATCGGCCCCGTCGACCACGCCTGGGAACGGCACCGGCCGGGCCGCTGACGGGGTCCGGGCCGGCGCGCTCCGGCCCGGGCGCGTACGGCGAAAAGCCGGCCCACCGAGAGGTGGACCGGCTTTCAAGGCAACCGCAGGGCTGCGCTACGACGAGACGTCGGCGGGATCATCCCCGCACGAACGCGGGGAGCATCACTTAGCGCGAGACCTTGCCGGCCTTGATGCACGAGGTGCAGACGTTGAGCCGCTTCGGCGTCCGACCGACCACGGCACGCACGCGCTGGATGTTCGGGTTCCAGCGACGGGACGTACGGCGGTGCGAGTGGGAGATGTTGTTGCCGAAGCCCGGCCCCTTGCCGCAGACGTCGCAGTTGGCAGCCACGGGTCACTCCAAAGACTTCAGATGCACTTACAGTGAAATCCGGCGTGCCGGAATCAGTGGTCTGAAGTGGCTTGCCGGGGGAATGGCCCGATTCTCATCGGGCAACCGGAGCAGCATACAACGGCTGCGCCCGTAGAACGAAACTACCACGGGCACCCACGCCCCCACCCCGGTTCCGGGCCCGGCCCGGGTCTACCCTGCGGTGCAGCCCAGCCTCCCCTCCCACGTCCGCCACCGCGGCGTGGAGGGACCGCCGAAGGAGGACCTCGTTGCCCCAGCCCCTCGATGCCCTGGCGGTCCGCACCTGGTGCTCGCTCGCTCTGGACGCACTGGGCCGGGAGCGCGAGGAGATCGACGCGATCAACGTCTATCCGGTCGCGGACGGTGACACCGGCACCAACCTCTATCTGACCGTCGAGTCCGCGGCCACCGCCGTGGAGGCGGTCTTCGCCGCGTACGGGACCGGCTCGGCCGCCCCCGCGCTCGCCGACACGGTGCGGGCCATGGCGCACGGGGCGCTGATCGGGGCGAGGGGCAACTCGGGGACGATCCTGGCGCAGTTGCTGCGCGGCATGGCCGAGGTGCTCGGGGAGCGGGGCGGCGGGGCCGCCGAGGCGCTCCGGCGGGCCGCGGAGTCCGCCCGCGAGGCGGTGGCGCACCCGGTGGAGGGCACGATCCTGAGCGTCGCCTCCGCCGCCGCGCAGGCCGCGCACGGCACGGCGCACGGCGACGACGCGGCGGCGGTCGCGGCCGCCTACTCGGGCGCGCGCCGGGCTCTGGCGGAAACGCCGGGACAGCTCGAGGTGCTGGGCCGGGCCGGCGTCGTGGACGCCGGAGGACAGGGCCTGGTGGCGGTGCTGGGCGCGCTGGCCGAGGCGGTGACGGGGGAGGCGTCGGTGCGGCCCGCGGTGCGCGCCCACCCCGCCGTGACGACGGCGGCCGAACCGTGTGCCGAGGGAGGTCCGGCCTTCGAGGTGATCTACCTCCTGGAGGCCGACGACACCGCCGTGGCCCGGCTGAGGTCCCGACTCGACGCGCTCGGCGACTCGCTGGTCGTGGTCGGCGGTGACGGGCTGTGGAACGTCCATGTGCACGTCGACGACGCGGGTGCGGCGGTGGAGGCCGGAGTGGAGGCGGGCCGGCCGTACCGGATCCGGATCACCCACTTCGCGGCGGCCGGGCACGCCGAGCCCCGGGAGCGGGTCCAGCGGGCCGTAGTCGCCGTGGTGCCGGGGGAGGGACTGGCCGGGCTGTGCGCGGACGCCGGCGCGACGACGGTGCTCGCCCGGCCCGGCGAACCGCCCGCCAGCGGTGAGCTCGTCGACGCCATCCGGCGGGCGCACGCCCGCGAGGTCGTGCTCCTCCCGAACGACACCGAGCTGCGGCACACGGCGGCCGCCGCGGCCGAACAGGCCCGCACCGAGGGCGTCCGGGTCGCCCTCATCCCGACCCGCTCGGCGGTCCAGGGCATCGCCGCGCTCGCCGTCCACGAGCCCGGGAGGCGCTTCGACGAGGACGTCGTCGCCATGACCTCGGCGGCGGGCGCGACGCGCTACGGCGAACTGGCCGTCGCCGAGCGGCAGTCCTTCACGTCCGCCGGCGTCTGCCAGGCGGGGGACGTGCTGGGGCTCATCGAGGGCGATGTGGCGGTGATCGGCGGGGACCTCGCGACCACCGCCGAAACGGTTCTGGACCGCATGCTCTCGGCCGGCGGCGAACTCGTCACCCTGGTCCTCCCCGAGGACGCCCCGCCGGAGCTCGGCGAGAGGCTGGAGGCGCACGTGCGCGCGGGACACCTGGCGGTGGACACGGTGATCTACCACGGGGGCGCGGGAGCCCCGCTCCTCGTCGGCGTGGAGTGACCGCCCGCCCGCGGACGGTGGCTCCGTGCGGTTTCCGGACGGTTCGCGGGGGACCGGGCTCCGACGGCCGCCCGCCGCGCCTCCCCGGCGCCTCGGGTGCGCGCCGTACGCCCTGCGGAACGCGCCGTTCCCGCGGGCGCCTGACGGTTGTCGGTGCCGTGGTGTGCAATGGACGGCGTGCTGGACGAACCGCTGACCAAGACGCTCGGCCCCGCGACCGCCAAGGTCATGGCCGAGAACCTCGACCTGCGTACCGTCGGTGATCTGCTGCACCACTACCCGCGCCGGTACGAGGAGCGCGGACAGCTGACCCGGCTCGCCGAGCTGCCGCTGGACGAGCACGTGACCGTCGTCGCCCAGGTCGCCGACGCCCGCGTGCTCACGTTCAACGGCGGGCGCGGCCAGCGGCTGGAGGTCACCATCACCGACGGCAGCGGACGGCTCCAGCTGGTGTTCTTCGGGCGCGGCGTCCACCGGCCCCACAAGGACCTGCTGCCCGGTACCCGCGCCATGTTCGCCGGCAAGGTCTCCGTGTTCAACCGGAAGCTGCAGCTCGCCCACCCCACGTACGAACGGCTCGACGCCGAGAGCGGCGAGGGAGCGGTCAGCGCCTTCGCCGGAAAGCTCATCCCGATCTACCCGGCCTGCAAGGGCCTGGAGTCCTGGAAGATCGCCAAGGCCGTCGACGCCGTCCTCCCGCACGCGACGGAGGCCGTGGACCCGCTGCCGGCCACGCTGCGCGAGGGCCGTGGCTTCGTCCCCCTCCCGCAGGCCCTGCTCAAGATCCACCGTCCGCAGACCAAGGCCGACGTGGAGGACGCGAGACAGCGGCTCAAGTGGGACGAGGCCTTCGTCCTCCAAGTCGCCCTCGCCCGGCGGCGGTACGCGGACGCGCAGCTCCCCGCCGTCGCCCGCCGGCCCGTGCCGGACGGACTGCTCGACGCCTTCGACGCGCGGCTGCCGTTCACCCTCACCGAGGGGCAGCGGAAGGTCTCCGCCGAGATCTTCGGCGACCTGGCCACGGAGCATCCGATGCACCGGCTGCTCCAGGGGGAGGTGGGCAGCGGGAAGACCATGGTCGCCCTGCGCGCCATGCTCGCCGTGGTGGACGCGGGAGGGCAGGCGGCGATGCTCGCGCCCACCGAGGTCCTCGCCCAGCAGCACCACCGGTCCGTCGTCGAGATGATGGGCGACCTCGCCGAGGGCGGGATGCTCGGCGGCGCCGAGCGCGCCACCAAGGTCGTGCTGCTCACCGGATCCATGGGCGCGGCCGCCCGCCGCCGTGCCCTGCTCGACCTCGCCACCGGCGAGGCGGGGGTCGTCATCGGGACGCACGCCCTGATCGAGGACAAGGTGCAGTTCCACGACCTGGGCCTGGTCGTCGTGGACGAGCAGCACCGATTCGGCGTCGAGCAGCGCGACGCCCTGCGCGGCAAGGGCAAACAGCCGCCGCATCTGCTGGTCATGACCGCCACCCCGATCCCCCGCACGGTCGCCATGACGGTCTTCGGCGACCTGGAGACGTCCGTGCTGGACCAACTGCCCGCGGGACGCTCGCCGATCGCTTCGCACGTGGTCCCCGCCGCGGACAAGCCGCACTTCCTGGCGCGGGCCTGGGAGCGGGTGCGCGAGGAGGTCGAGACCGGTCACCAGGCCTACGTCGTCTGCCCGCGCATCGGCGACGACCTCGACACTTCCGCCGAGGCCCGGCGGAAGTCGCCGGAGGACGAGGCCGAGAAGCGGCCGCCGCTGGCCGTGCTGGACGTGGCCGGGCAGCTGACGGCCGGACCGTTGAAGGGCCTGCGCGTGGAGGTGCTGCACGGCCGCATGGCGCCCGACGACAAGGACGCCGTGATGCGCCGCTTCACCGCGGGCGAGGTGGACGTGCTCGTCGCCACGACCGTCATCGAGGTCGGCGTGAACGTGCCGAACGCCACCGCGATGGTCATCATGGACGCCGACCGTTTCGGCGTGTCCCAGCTCCACCAGCTGCGCGGCCGGGTCGGCCGCGGCTCGGCCCCCGGGCTCTGCCTGCTCGTCACGGAGATGCCCGAGGCGAGCCCCGCACGCGCCCGGCTCGGTGCGGTCGCCGCCACCCTGGACGGCTTCGAGCTCTCCCGTATCGACCTCGAACAGCGCCGCGAGGGCGATGTGCTGGGCCAGGCCCAGTCGGGAGTGCGCTCCTCGCTCCGGGTCCTCGCGGTCATCGAGGACGAGGAGATCATCGCCGCTGCCCGCGACGAGGCGGTGTCCGTCGTCGGCGCCGACCCGGAGCTGGAGGGACTCCCGGAGCTGCGGACGGCGCTGGACGCCCTGCTGGACAAGGACCGCGAGCAGTACCTGGACAAGGGCTGAGCCGCGGCTCCGACCCGAGCGCGTTCCTCCCCGTGCCGCAGGGGCCCGGGGAAGGCCTGCCCTGCGCCGGCCGCAGCGCTCCTTCCGCACCGGGACCGGGGACGGGCGTGGCTCCCCGGCCGCGCGGAGCCCATATCGTGGAGGTGACCGGATCGGTCCGACGGCCACGACCAGGCCGCACGAGCCGATCGAGCACCGTCTTCCGCGAAGGACCCAGATGACCCGCGTGATCGCCGGTGCGGCCGGCGGACGCCGCCTGGCCGTGCCGCCGGGCAACGGCACCCGCCCCACCTCGGACCGGGCGCGCGAGGGCCTGTTCTCCACCTGGGAGTCGCTGCTCGGCGGCTTCCGGGGACTGCGCGTGGCGGATCTCTACGCGGGCTCGGGCGCCGTCGGTCTGGAGGCGCTGTCCCGCGGCGCGTCCCACGCCCTGCTCGTCGAGGCCGACACCCGCGCCGCCCGCACGGTCAGGGAGAACGTCCGGACCCTGGCCCTGCCGGGAGCCGAGGTCCGCGCCGGCCGTGCCGAGCAGGTCGTGCAGGGACCGCCGCCGGCGGACCCGTACGACGTGGTGTTCCTCGACCCGCCGTACGCCGTCACCGACGACGATCTTCGGGAGATTCTCCTCACACTCCGCGCGGGGGGCTGGCTCGCGGAGTGCGCCGTCGTCACCGTGGAGCGCAGCACCAGGGGCGGAGAGTTCGCCTGGCCCGACGGGATCGAACCCTTGCGGGCCCGTCGCTACGGCGAGGGGACGCTTTGGTACGGTCGCGCCGCCTCTACGTGCGAAGACGCACCATGACCGGACCGGAGAGCGAGGGACTTCAGTTGCGCCGCGCCGTCTGTCCGGGGTCGTTCGACCCCATCACCAATGGACACCTCGACATCATCGCCCGCGCCTCCAAGCTGTACGACGTGGTGCACGTGGTGGTGATGATCAACCAGTCCAAGCAGGGACTGTTCACCGTCGACGAGCGGATCGAGCTGATCCGCGACGTCACCGCCGAGTACGGCAACGTCGAGGTCGAGGCCTACCACGGCCTGCTCGTCGACTACTGCAAGGAGCGGGACATCCCCGCCATCGTCAAGGGCCTGCGGGCGGTCAGCGACTTCGACTACGAGCTGCAGATGGCCCAGATGAACAACGGTCTGTCGGGCGTCGAGACGCTCTTCGTGCCGACCAGTCCCACCTACAGCTTCCTGTCGTCCTCGCTGGTCAAGGAAGTCGCGGCCTGGGGCGGAGACGTCTCCCACCTGGTGCCGCCGGCCGTCCTGGAGGCGCTGACCGAACGGCTCCCGAACAAGTGACGCGGGAGACGGCACGCACGGCCCCTTCCTGACGTGCCGTCATCCGGTGTCGGACCGGCGTCGACTGGCCGTACAGTCGTTGCGTCCGGCTCCAAAACGGCTGTAGTGACTGTAGAGAGTGGCGAGCACACGGTGGACGTGCAGAAGAAGCTCGACGAGATCGTCGAGGCGGTCGGGAACGCCCGGTCCATGCCCATGTCGGCCTCCTGCGTGGTCAACCGCGCCGAACTGCTCGCGATGCTCGAAGAGGTGCGGCAGGCACTGCCCGGCTCGCTCGCCCAGGCCCAGGAGCTGATCGGCGACCGGGAGCAGATGGTCGAGCAGGCCCGCCAGGAGGCCGAGCGGATCATCCAGGCCGCCCACTCCGAGCGCGGCTCGCTGGTCTCCGACACCCACATCGCCCGGCAGTCCCAGGAGGAGGCCGACCGGATCCTCGCCGAGGCCCGGAGGGAGGCCGAGGAGATCCGCGCCGAGGCCGACGACTACGTCGACTCCAAGCTCGCCAACTTCGAGGTCGTCCTCAACAAGACCATCGGCTCCGTCGACCGGGGGCGCGAGAAGCTGCTCGGCCGCGGCCACGGCCCGGACGACCGGGGCTACGTCGACCCCGCCGACGACGACGCCCCCGAGTACAGCGCGGACCCGCAGACGCTGATCCGGCGCGCGGACGACTACGTCGACGCCAAGCTGGGCGCCTTCGAGGCGGTGCTGTCCAAGACGCTGGAGGCGGTCGGCCGGGGCCGGCAGAAGCTGCACGGCCGCATCGCGACGGACGAGCTCGGCGCGCACATGGCGGCACAGGAGGCCGCCGGGACCGGGCGGCACACCAGCGACGCCGACTATCTCGCCGGGCTCGCGGAACTGGCGGACCCGGAGCCCCGGGCGCAGCAGCCGCAGGCCCCGCTGCCCCAGATCCCGGCGCAGGCCGACCCGTACGGCTACCAGCCCGCGGCGGCCCAGGCCCAGCCGCAGGACGTGTACGGGTACCAGCAGGACCCGTACGCCGGAGGCTACGGACAGCAGCAGGGCTACGACCCGGCGTACGCCCAGGGGTACGGTCAGGACCCGTACGCCGGAGGCTACGGCGCCCAGCAGCCGCAGCCTCAGCAGGCCCATCAGGGCCACGCCCAACCCGCCTCGCTGGACGAGACGAGCTTCTTCGACACCAGCATGATCGACATGGAGCAGCTGCGGCGCTACGAGCAGGGCCGCTGATCCGGTAAGCACCGGATTGGGCCTGGAGCGAACGGTCCAGTATCCTGGCTCTTCGGTCGCGCGAGCGTGGATTGATGCTGCGCTGGATTCGTGGCCTCCCGCACTCGATCCGAAAGCAGGAAGAGCCCTGAACGCCCGCCTCGACCACCGCAACCCCCTCGTGTTCGACACGCACGAGCTGGGCCGGCGGCCCGGTGCGCTCCAGCGGCTCTCCCGTTCCGTTCCGGCGCCTGCAGCGCCGGCGGTCCTCGGCGTCGAAGGGGTCATCGGCGTGCCCGAGGGCGCGCCCGTGGAGCTGGAGCTCCGCCTCGAGTCCGTCATGGAAGGGGTGCTCGTCACAGGCACCGCCCGTGCGACGGCCGAGGGGGAGTGCGTAAGGTGTCTGGAGCCGCTGCGCCATGAGGTCGTGGCGGACTTCCAGGAGATGTTCTCGTACCCCGACGCCGACGACCGGGGCCGTGCCAAGGAGTCGGAGCCCGGCGACGACGCCGAGGACGAGGACGTGATCTTCCTCGAGGACGGAATGTTCGACCTCGAGCCCGTGCTGCGTGACGCGGTGGTGCTCGCACTGCCGATGCAGCCGGTGTGCCGGGAGGACTGTGCAGGGCTGTGCTCCGACTGCGGGGCCGACCTGAACGCCGATCCGGACCACCACCACGACGCCGTCGACATGCGTTGGGCGGCACTGCAGGGACTCGCCGATTCACTCGGAACCGGTGAGAAGGACAAGAAGAGCGGCGACGCGCCTCGATCAGCACGCGTCGACGAGAAGCAGGAGAAGTAGCCGTGGCTGTTCCGAAGCGGAAGATGTCGCGCAGCAACACGCGCCACCGCCGGTCGCAGTGGAAGGCTGCGGTCCCCACCCTGGTTTCGTGTGAGCGTTGCCAGGAGCCGAAGCAGCAGCACATCGCGTGCCCGAGCTGCGGCACCTACAACAAGCGCCAGGTCCTCGAGGTCTGAGCGGCTGGTGAGAGGCGCGATGTCTGACAGCATCAGTTCGGCCTCGTCCCACACGCTTCTGGAAGGGCGGCTCGGGTATCAGCTCGAGTCCGCCCTTCTGGTGCGCGCGCTGACCCATCGCTCGTACGCGTACGAGAACGGCGGTCTGCCCACCAACGAGCGGCTGGAGTTCCTCGGGGACTCGGTGCTCGGACTGGTGGTCACGGACACGCTCTACCGCACCCACCCCGACCTGCCCGAGGGCCAGCTGGCCAAACTGCGGGCCGCGGTGGTCAATTCGCGTGCGCTGGCGGAGGTCGGGCGCGGCCTCGATCTCGGGTCCTTCATCCGCCTCGGCCGGGGCGAAGAGGGCACGGGCGGGCGGGACAAGGCCTCCATCCTCGCCGACACCCTGGAAGCGGTGATCGGCGCGGTCTATCTCGACCAGGGCCTCGATGCGGCGTCCGAGCTGGTGCACCGGCTCTTCGACCCGCTGATCGAGAAGTCCTCGAACCTCGGTGCCGGCCTGGACTGGAAGACCAGTCTCCAGGAGCTGACGGCCGCCGAGGGGCTCGGAGTGCCCGAGTACCTGGTCTCCGAGACGGGTCCGGACCACGAGAAGACCTTCACTGCTGCCGCCCGCGTCGGTGGTGTCTCGTACGGCACCGGCACCGGCCGCAGCAAGAAGGAAGCGGAACAGCAGGCGGCGGAGTCCGCGTGGCGTGCGATCCGCGCCGCCGCCGACGAACGCGCGGCGGCGGCGAGGGCCGCCGAAGCCGCGGAGATCGCGGAGGCCGGAGGGGCCGCCGACACCCCTTCACCCCGCGCCACCGCCTGACGCTTCGCTTCCGGACCCCGCCGCGCCCGCGCGGCGGGGTCCTTCCCTTCCCGCAGGCGTTCCTCCGACCCGCACCGGCTGCCGGGGCGGGAGGGCCGCGGCTCGCCGGGACGCGGCGCGGAGGTACGCTGCGGGCGTCGAGTCGGTCGAGATCCGGAGGAGATACGTGCCCGAGTTGCCCGAGGTGGAAGTCGTGCGGCGGGGACTCGAGCAGTGGGTCTCCGGGCGGACCGTGGGCGACGTCGAGGTCCTGCACCCACGGGCCGTGCGCCGGCACCTCGGCGGCGGGGGCGACTTCGCCGCGAGGCTCCGGGGACAGCGGATCGGAACCGCCCGGCGGCGCGGCAAGTACCTCTGGCTGCCGCTGGAGGACAGCGGCAGCGCCGTCCTCGGACACCTCGGCATGAGCGGGCAGCTGCTCGTACAGCCGGAGGCGGCCGCGGACGAGAAGCACCTGCGGATCCGGATCCGTTTCGAGGACGGCCTCGGCACCGAACTCCGCTTCGTCGACCAGCGCACCTTCGGCGGACTGTCCCTCCACGACACCACCCCGGACGGGCGGCCGGACGCGATCGCCCACATCGCCCGGGACCCCCTCGACCCCGAGTTCGACGACGCGGCCTTCCACACGGCGCTCCGCCTGCGCCGTACGACGATCAAGCGGGCCCTCCTCGACCAGGCCCTGATCAGCGGTGTGGGCAACATCTACGCCGACGAGGCACTGTGGCGGGCCAGACTCCACTACGACCGGCCAACGGCCGCTCTGACCCGCCCCCGCTCCGCCGAACTCCTCGGCCACGTGCGGGACGTGATGAACGCCGCCCTCGCCGTCGGCGGCACCAGTTTCGACAGCCTCTACGTCAACGTGAACGGCGAATCCGGGTACTTCGACCGGTCGCTCGACGCATACGGGCGCGAGGACGAGCCCTGCCGCCGCTGCGGTACGGTGATGCGTCGCCGCCCCTGGATGAACCGCTCCAGCTACTACTGCCCGCGTTGTCAGCGCCCGCCGCGGCCGGCCCGCTCGTTGCCGCGCGTCGCGTCGTAGCGTCCGCGGGCGGCCGGCACCTCCGGCATCCGCCCCTCCACGCGACGGATCAGCACGAGCAGCCGCTCCGTGACCTCCCGTCCGAGCGGGGTCGGGCTGTATCCCGAGGAAAGCGGAGGCGGAGCCCTTCGTGGACCCGGAGGCTCGGGACGCGGCCCCGCCCGGCCGTCAGCGAACGCGTCCAGGCCGTCCCCCCGTGGCGTGACCGGCGGTGGTACCGAACGTCCCGTGCGCACGAAGTGCGTTGAGGCGGCCGTTGCCGTGCGGGGGCTGTCGGTGGCAGGCACTAGCGTGTCAGCAGCTTCCCGTCGATCTTCGTACGCCTGAGGAGTCACGATGCCCGGAGACACCCCCGAGCCGTGCGCGAAGGACCTGCGCGCCCTGATACCGGAGTACGCGGGGCTTGCCCGGGAGGCCACCCTCCTCAACCCGGAGCCGGGCGACCCCGGTGTGCGGGAGAGCTCGCTGGGAGGCGGGCTGCTGTGGCCCGGGGACGAGCCCTGGCCGTACTGCGCCCAGGAAGACCACTGGACGTACGGATCCGACTGGGGCAACCGCACCGAGATCGTCCCGGGCGCGGTGCCGATGGTGCCGATCCTCCAACTGTTCGCCAGGGATGTGCCGGGGCTGGAGTTCCCGCAGGGGAAGGACCTGCTGCAGCTCGTGTGGTGCGCGCTGGTCCATGAGCAGGACCCGGGGCCGGTGATGCCGCAGCTGTACTGGCGCAACGAGGCGGAGGTCGTGGCCGCAGGTCCGCTGTCCGTGATCCCCGGCGTGAGCGAGGGGGAGTACGACGAGGACCACATGCCGGAACCGTCCACGGTGTCCCCGACCAGGGCGCAGGACTTTCCGAGATGGCTGGATCTGCCCGAGGAGGTGCGGGAGACGTGGGAGCCCCGTCTCCGGGTGTCGACGGGCGGCTCGGTGCGGCCACCCGACTCCAACGTCATCGGGACGAAGGTCGGCGGCTGGCCCGCCTGGACGCAGCCTGCCGACTGGCCGGACTGCGAGAGCGGACACCGCATGGAGCACCTTCTGACCATCACCGGTGACATACGGCTCGGCGACTGCGGCGGCGTCTACTTCTTCCACTGCCGCCAGTGCCCAGGCCTTCCGTGGGACTGGCGCTTCGACTGCCACTGACGGCTGAGGCCGGTGGAGCGGTGTCGCCGCTGCCCTGCCCCGCACTGCCCGGGCAACCCGAGCCTGCCGGGCCTCGGGCCGCGAAGACCGGTACCCGGCACGGGCGAGAGCGTCATGGCCCTGAGCCGGCTACGCGGCCACCGTCACGCCCAGCCCGCGGACGCAACCCGCACCCGATGCCCGCCGGTCACTCGCGCGTTGCCGCGAACGCGGTCCGGGCCGCCCCGGCGGCCGACGACGGCCTTGGGGCGGCCCGGGGGAGTGTGCGGGGCGCGAGGTGTACTCAGAAGCCGAAGTCCTGCGTCCACCAAGGACCGCCCTGGGCGAAGGAGACCCCCACGCCCAGCGTCCGGTACTCGCAGTTGAGGATGTTCGCGCGGTGGCCGTCGCTGTTCATCCAGGCGTTCATCACGGTCCGGGCGTCGGCCTGGCCGCGGGCGATGTTCTCGGCACCCAGTCCGCCGACGCCGGCCTGGGCGGCACGGTCCCAGGGGCCGTCGCCCTCGGGGTCGGTGTGGTCGAAGAAGTCGCGCGCGGCCATGTCGGAGCTGAACCGGCCCGCGAGGCGGCCCAGCGAGGCGTCCGCCCGCACCGGGGCGCAGCCCACCTTGGCGCGTTCCTTGTTGACCAGGGCCAGCACCTCGGCCTCCGCCGCGTTCTCGCCGGACGGTGCCTTGGGCCGCGGCTTGGCGGGGACGGGGACGGCCCGGCGCTCCGGGGCCGACTTCCGCTCCGCGGCCCTGCTGCCCGGAGCCTCGGAGCTTCCGGGTGCGGCCGGTGGCTTCGCCGAAGGTGCCTTCCTCGCCGGCGGCTCCGGCTTGGACGCGGCCGCCGACGGGGAGCCCTTCTGCGTCTTCCCCGTCGTCGAGGACATGCCCTTCGACGGGCGGGGGGCCGCCTCGGCGGAGGTGCGCTGCGACGGGGTCGCGGCGGTGCCGCCCTGGGTCTCGAGGGCACCGCCCGCCGCCTCGCGCACGTGCTGCGCGGCGGTCTTCCGGCTTTCCGTGGTGAACACGTCGCCGCCCGGCACCAGCCCGGCCGCGACGGCGACGGTGCCGACCGCGGCCGCGGCGGCGATCCCGAGCAGTCCGGTGCGTACGGGCCCGGGAACCCGCTTCTTCCGGCGGTGGCGTCCCATCCGCTCGCCCTTCCGGTCTCGACTTCAGCTGGATCAGTGGAATGACTCGCCCGAACGGGCGAAGTCCGTTGCGTCGCGACTGTACGCGATGTCGGGAGTGGGCGATGTGACCCGAGTGGCATTGACCGGTACGCGTCCGTGTAGGTTTCGCGCATGCATGAGCACGCACGGATGACCGCATGGGTACGCGGTCGCGTACAGGGAGTGGGCTTCCGCTGGTTCACCAGGGAAAACGCTCTGGGGATAGGCGGGCTCCGCGGCTTCGCGCTCAATCTCGACGACGGCAGGGTGCAGATCGTGGCGGAAGGCCCGCGTGAGAATTGCCACCGTCTTCTGGAGTGGCTGCGGTCGTCCGACACGCCCGGCGCCGTCGCCGGCGTCACCGAAATCTGGGGCGCTCCGCGCGGGGGCTACGACGGATTCGCGATCCGCTGATCGGAAGACCCGGCATGGGTACACGATGTGTTCATCCGACTGCCCACAGCATGCGTGTTCGAAAGAAACGCGCTGGTGGTTGCCAATAACGGTCCCGCCGTGCCAGGCTGCGCCAGTAACGATGATCTCCGAGCCCCCGGGGCCCGCAGGAGAGCCGCCGCCGCGCGTTCCGCGGCCGCGAGCCCGCGGCTTGCCCCCGATACGGGGCGTGATCGTGTTGACCGTCAAACTTTTTGGTGAGACGCTGGAAGCCCCGCGCACCCTAGCTGTTTGGCAGCAAGAACCGCAGTGAGTACAAGCGCTGCCGAGCACCGCGGGTGCGAAATCCCTCACGACCCACACCGCATCGGTCGGTCACTCAGTGTGGAGGACCATCCATCATGGCAAAGGCGCTTCTCGGTTACGTCGGCGGTTCCGACCCGCGACTCCTCGCCGAGATGCGACGGCTTCAGCAGCGCGTCCAGGACCTGGAGTCCGAGCTCGTACGGATCCAGTCCGAGAACGACGCGCTGAGCGCTGCCGCCGCACAGCACCGTGGCGAGTCGTTGCTCGAAGGCATCGACATCGACGTACCCAAGGGCGAGCCGGCGCTCACCTGATCCCAGATCCCGTGGGGATCCGGTGAGGAACTCACTCGCACGGCAGGTATGTATGCAAGGGACGCTTCGGCGTCCCTTCTTTCTTTGTTTCCCCCTCTGTAGTGCACTGCTTACCGTCTGATGTGCCCTGCATATTCAGGGACGAAACCGCGGCGCGCTCATGTCGTGGTGAGCCGCAGGCCCTGCGCCGGCGGCGATCTCCGGGCAGCGACGGGTAGAGTCCGGCGGCGTGCACCTCAAGGCCCTGACCCTCCGCGGGTTCAAATCCTTCGCCTCGGCGACGACGCTGCGCTTCGAGCCCGGCATCACGTGCGTCGTCGGGCCGAACGGCTCCGGCAAGTCCAATGTCGTGGACGCGCTGTCCTGGGTCATGGGCGAACAGGGGGCGAAATCCCTGCGCGGCGGGAAGATGGAGGACGTCATTTTCGCCGGGACGACCGGGCGGCCGCCGCTCGGCCGCGCGGAGGTCTCGCTCACGATCGACAATTCCGACGGCGCACTGCCCATCGAATACGCCGAAGTCACGATCACGCGGATCATGTTCCGCAACGGCGGCAGCGAATACCAGATCAACGGGGACACCTGCCGGCTGCTGGACATCCAGGAACTGCTCTCCGACTCGGGTATCGGGCGGGAGATGCACGTCATCGTCGGGCAGGGCCAGCTCGACTCCGTCCTGCACGCCGACCCCATGGGGCGCCGGGCGTTCATCGAGGAGGCCGCGGGCGTCCTCAAGCACCGCAAGCGCAAGGAGAAGGCGCTGCGGAAGCTCGACGCGATGCAGGCGAACCTCGCCCGTGTCCAGGACCTCACCGACGAACTGCGGCGGCAGCTCAAGCCGCTGGGGCGGCAGGCCGCCGTGGCGCGGCGGGCCGCGGTCATCCAGGCCGACCTGCGCGACGCGCGCCTGCGCCTCCTCGCCGACGACCTCGTGCGCATGCGCGAGGCGCTCAGGAGCGAGGTCGCCGACGAGGCCGCGCTCAAGGAGCGCAAAGAGGGTGCGGAGGCGAAGCTCAAGGCGGCCCTGGCCCGGGAGGCCGACCTGGAGGACGAGGTGCGCCGGCTGGCGCCGCGGCTGCAGCGGGCCCAGCAGACCTGGTACGAACTCTCGCAGCTGGCCGAGCGGGTGCGCGGCACGGTGTCCCTGGCCGAGGCCCGGGTGAAGAGCGCCACCTCGGTGCCCGCGGAGGAACGGCGCGGACGTGACCCCGAGGACATGGAGCGGGAAGCCGCGCGGATCCGCGAACAGGAGGCGGAGCTGGAGGCCGCGCTGGAGGCGGCGCAGCGCGCGCTGGAGGACACGGTCGCCCACCGCGCCGAACTGGAGCGCGAACTGGCGGTCGAAGAACGCCGGCTGAAGGACGTGGCCCGGGCGATCGCCGACCGCCGTGAAGGACTTGCCCGGCTGAACGGGCAGGTCAACGCCGCCCGTTCACGCGCCGCTTCGGCCCAGGCGGAGATCGACCGGCTGGCCGCCGCCCGTGACGAGGCGGGCGAACGGGCTGCCGCGGCCCAGGAGGAGTACGAGCAGCTCAGGGCGGAGGTCGACGGGCTGGAGGCGGACGACACCGCGCTCGCGGACCGGCACGACGCGGCGAGGCGTGAACTGTCCGAGGCGGAGGCGGCCCTGTCGGCCGCCCGGGAAGCGGCCACGGACGCCGAACGCAAGCGGGCCGCGGTCGCCGCACGCCACGAGGCCCTCGCGCAGGGGCTGCGTCGCAAGGACGGCACCGGCGCACTGCTGTCCGCCCGGGACCGGCTCTCCGGCCTGCTGGGCCCCGCCGCCGAACTGCTGACGGTCGCTCCCGGCCATGAACTCCCGGTCGCGGCGGCGCTCGGCGCTGCGGCCGACGCCGTCGCGGTCGCGGATCCCTCCACGGCGGCCGAGGCCATCCGGCTGCTCCGCAAGCAGGACGCGGGCCGTGCGTCCCTGCTGCTGTCCGTGCCGGGGCAGGCGGGCGCCCCCGCGGAGGGCCCGCCCACGGCCGGAATCCCCGCCCCCGCCCGGCCGCCCGCCGAGAACGTCCCGACGCCCGGGGTCCCCGCGCCCACCCCCGTGCCGCCCGCGGTCCCGGCCGGCGCGGCCGCACACGCACATCCCGGGGCAGTCCCCTCGCCGGCCGCCGACGGTGAAGGGGGGACGCGGCCGCCCCGCGTCCTCGACCTGGTGCGCGGGCCGGAGGAGCTGATGCCCGCCGTGGCGAGGCTCGTACGGGACATGGTGGTCGTGGGCACCCTGGATGACGCCGAGGACCTGGTCCGTGCGGAGCCGGGACTGGTCGCCGTCACCGCCGAGGGCGACGTCCTCGGCGCCCACTTCGCTCACGGGGGCTCCGCGGGCGCGCCCAGTTTCCTGGAGGTGCAGGCGTCGGTCGACGAGGCCGCTGCCGAGCTGGAGGAACTGGCCGTACGGTGCGACGAACTCGCCGCGGGGCAGCGCGAGGCCGGCGAGCGGCGTACGGCGTGCGCCGCCCTCGTCGAGGAGTTGGGCGAGCGGAGACGGGCGGCCGAGCGGGAGAAGGCCGGCGTCGCCCAGCAACTGGGCCGGCTGGCCGGTCAGGCCCGCGGCGCCGCCGGGGAGGCCGAGCGCACGGCGGCGGCCGCCGCGCGGGCTGAGGAGGCGCTCGAGAAGGCGCTGTACGAGGCCGAGGAGCTGGCGGAGAGGCTGGCCGTCGCGGAGGAGACCCCTGTCGAGGAGGAGCCGGACACCTCGGCCCGCGACCGGCTCGCCGCCGACGGCGCCAACGCCCGGCAGACCGAGATGGAGGCCAGGCTCCAGGTACGTACGCACGAGGAGCGGGTGAAGGGGCTCGCCGGGCGGGCCGATGCGCTGGACCGCGGCGCACGCGCCGAGCGCGAGGCCCGGGCGCGCGCCGAGCGGCGCCGTGCCAGGCTCCGCCACGAGGCCGCCGTCGCCGAGGCGGTGGCGAGGGGTGCCCGCCTGCTCCTGGCCCACGTCGAGGTGTCCGTCGTCCGGGCAGAGCGGGAGCGTGCCGCTGCCGAGGCGGCCAAGACGGAGCGCGAGCGTGAGCTCTCCGCCGCCCGAGCGGCGGGCCGGGACCTCAAGAGCGAGCTCGACAGACTCACCGACTCCGTGCACCGCGGCGAGGTCCTCGGGGCCGAGAAGCGGCTGCGCATCGAGCAGCTGGAGACCAGGGCGCTGGAGGAGCTGGGCGTCGAACCGGCCGGGCTGGTCGCCGAGTACGGTCCGGACCAGCTGGTGCCGCCGTCGCCGCCCGCCGAGGGGGAGGAGCTCCCCGAGGATCCCGGTCACCCGCGCAACCAGCCGCGGCCGTTCGTCCGCGCCGAGCAGGAGAAGCGGCTCAAGTCCGCCGAACGGGCGTACCAGCAACTCGGAAAGGTGAATCCGCTCGCTCTTGAGGAGTTCGCGGCCCTGGAGGAGCGGCACAAGTTCCTGTCCGAACAGCTCGAAGACCTGAAGAAGACCCGTGCCGATCTGCTCCAGGTGGTGAAGGAGGTCGACGAGCGCGTCGAGCAGGTGTTCACGGAGGCGTACCGGGACACCGCGCGTGAGTTCGAGGGCGTGTTCTCGCGGCTCTTCCCGGGGGGTGAGGGCCGGCTCATCCTGACCGATCCCGACAACATGCTCACCACGGGCGTGGACGTTGAGGCCCGGCCCCCGGGCAAGAAGGTCAAGCGGCTGTCCCTGCTCTCCGGCGGCGAGCGCTCGCTGACCGCCGTGGCGATGCTCGTGTCCATCTTCAAGGCCCGGCCCAGCCCGTTCTACGTGATGGACGAGGTCGAGGCAGCGCTCGACGACACCAACCTGCAGCGGCTGATCCGCATCATGCAGGAGCTCCAGGAGAGTTCCCAGCTGATCGTGATCACCCATCAGAAGCGGACCATGGAGGTCGCGGACGCGCTCTACGGCGTCTCCATGCAGGGTGACGGCGTCTCGAAGGTCATCAGCCAGCGGCTCCGCTGAGCCCTGCCGCCCGCCGGGAGCAGACGGGGCTCCGGCTTCCTCCCTCGAGCCGACGGTCGCCCCCATACCGATGCCGTTCGGCTCTCTGATCTTCAACATTTTTACACAAGTGTGCCCACTCATGGGGGTCCTGTGACTTCCTGGCGCGCTCTTGACTTCGAAACTTGAACGCATAGTCTCTGCAACGTTGCTTTTACCTTCAAGTGGTGGGCGGCGTTATGTTGTGCGCCACTGGAAGGGCTCGCCCCCCACCCCCGGCGCCGTCGCCGGGTGGCCCCAGGAGTAGACGTGACCAGCACACCGCAGGCGCAGGCGCCCGAAGGCCGCAAGGCCAGGCCGGAGCACCTCAGCCATGTCGTCTTCATCGCGGCGTCGGCCGCGATGGGAGGCTTCCTCTTCGGCTACGACAGCGCGGTGATCAACGGAGCCGTCGTGGCCATCCGCGACCGATTCGACGTGGGTTCCGAAGCGCTCGCCCAGGTCATCGCAGCCGCTCTCATCGGTTGTGCGATCGGCGCGGCCACCGCGGGCCGGATCGCCGACCGCATCGGCCGCATCCGGGTCATGCAGATCGCCGCCGTGCTGTTCGCGGCCAGCGCGGTCGGCTCCGCACTGCCGTTCGCCCTCTGGGACCTGGCCCTCTGGCGCATCGTCGGCGGCGTCGCCATCGGCATGGCATCCGTCATCGCCCCCGCCTACATCGCCGAGGTGTCGCCCTCCGCGTACCGTGGCCGTCTCGCCTCCTTCCAGCAGGCCGCCATCGTCACCGGAATCGCCGTTTCCCAGCTGGTCAACTGGACCATCCTGACCCTCGCCGACGGAGACCAGCGCGGTGACATGGCGGGGCTGGAGGCCTGGCAGTGGATGCTCGGCATCGAGGTCGTCCCAGCCGTGCTCTACGGACTGCTGTCCTTCGCCATCCCCGAGTCGCCCCGGTACCTGATCTCGATCGGCAGCTACCCGCAGGCGCGCGAGGTGCTCCGCGACGTCGAGGGCAAGGCCGTGGACCTGGACAAGCGGGTCGCCGAGATCGAGGAGAACATGCGCCACGAGCGCAAGCCCTCCTTCAAGGACCTGCTCGGCGGCAGGTTCCTCTTCCTGCCGATCGTCTGGATCGGCATCGGCCTGTCCCTCTTCCAGCAGCTCGTCGGCATCAACGTGATCTTCTACTACAGCTCGGCGCTGTGGCAGTCGGTCGGCGTCAACCCCGAGAGCTCGTTCTTCTACTCCTTCGAGACGTCCATCGTGAACATCATCGGTACGGTGATCGCGATGATCTTCGTCGACCGGATCGGCCGGAAGCCGCTCGCGCTCATCGGCTCCGGCGGCATGGCGATCTCGCTGGGGGTGGCCGCCTGGGCGTTCTCGTACAAGACCGAGGTGGGCGGCGAGGTCTCGCTGCCCGCCCTGCAGGGTACCGTCGCCCTCTTCGCCGCCAACTTCTTCGTGCTCTTCTTCGCCCTCTCGTGGGGCGTGGTGGTGTGGGTGCTGCTCGGCGAGATGTTCCCCGGCAAGATCCGCGCCGCCGCGCTGGGCGTCGCCGCCGCGGCCCAGTGGATCGCCAACTGGCTGATCACGGTGACGTTCCCGACCCTCTCGGACTGGAACCTCTCGGGCGCGTACGTCATCTACACGGTCTTCGCCGTGCTCTCGATCCCGTTCATCCTCAAATGGGTGCCCGAGACGAAGGGCAAGGCGTTGGAGGAGATGGGCTAAACCCCGCTGCCCCCTCCTCTCGGCCCCATGGCCATGGCACTGCCCCGGCTCAGCCCTTGAGCCGGGGCAGTACCCGTTCGCAGAACAGCTCGACGCTCCGCCGCCCCTCCTCCGGGGGCATCCCGCCGCAGAGCGGATGGAGCACCAGGCTCTCGGACCCGAGCCCCACGCACTCGTCCGGGGTCAGCACCCGGTAGACGCCCTCCGCACGCAGCTCGTCCACCGTCGTCGCCGACGACCGCACGGCGGAGCGGACGCCGGAGGACTGCCACGAGGCGTATGTCCGGGCCTCGTGCAGGAAGTGCCCGCCGTACTCGGCCCACGTCCGGTCCGGGTCCTCGGAGACGTGCAGCAGCGGCGTCTCGGCAGCCGGCATCATGCAGAACCCCTCGGTCCCGTACTCCTCGCGCATCCGGTGGTAGTACGCCTCCAGTTCGGGCAGATGGGCGCTCGGGAAGAACGGCAGCCCGAAGCGGGCGGCACGCCGGGCGGCCGCTCTCGACGAGCCGCCCACGAGCAGCAGCGGATGCGGCTGCGTGCCGGGCCGGGGAGTGACCCGCACCCGGCGGCCGCGATGGGTGAACACCTCGCCGGTCCACGCCGCCAGCAGGGTCTCCAGCAGTTCGTCCTGGAGGGTCCCGCGGCGATGCCAGTCCACACCGTGGGCCGCGTACTCCTCCGGCCGGTAGCCGATGCCCGCCACGGTGACCAGCCGCCCCCCGCTCAGCAGGTCCAGCACGGCGATGTCCTCGGCCAGCCGCAGCGGATCGTGCAGCGGGCCGATCACCGCCGAGACGGTCACCGCGATCCGGCGCGTCGCGCCGAACACGGCCCCGGCGAAGGCGAGGGGCGAGGGCAGCCAGTTGTCGGCGACGCCGTGGTGCTCCTCGGTCTGGACCGCGTCGACCCCGTGCTCGTCCGCGTGGGCCGCCAGCTCCAGGGCGACGCGGTACCGCGCCGCGAGGGAGCCGGGCGTCGCCGCGGGATCGACGAGGTTGAACCGCAGGACTGTGAAGGCCATGGCGAACGTCCCCCTCCGCCGGGGTGTGGGGGTGGCGAAGGGGGACGGTAGCTGACGTTGCGTCAGATGGGAACCGCCGTGCGCGCCGGCCCTTCCTCCGTGATTCCGGCCCGCTCGTCGGCGGCCGCCGGACCGGCCGTGCGCGGGAGCACCGCGTACAGCGCCCCCGCCACGACGACGGTCACCGCCCAGCCCAGTCCGTTCCTGCCGATCCAGGACCCGGCCAGCGGGCCGGCGAACCAGTCGACCTTGGTGAACAGCAGGCCCACCAGCAGGGCGGCGCCCCACGCCGTCATGGCCTGCCAGGCGAACCCGCCCCGGTACCAGTAGCCGCTGGTGCGGCCCGTGTCCATCAGCGCCACCGCGTCGTACGCGCGCCCGCGCAGCATGTCGGCGCCGAACACCCCGATCCACGCCGAGAAGGCGACGGCGAGCAGCGTCAGGAACGAGATGAACGAGCCGATGAAGCTCGTCGCCACCACCATCAGCAGGAAGCCGAACACCAGCGAGATGGCCGCGTTCACGCTGACGGCCCAGGTGCGCGGCACGCGGATGCCCAGGGTCTGGGCGGTGAAGCCCGCCGAGTACATCGACATCGAGTTGATGAGCAGCATGCCCACCAGCGCGATGAGCAGGTACGGCACCGAGATCCAGGCCGGGAGCAGCTCGCCGATGAACGACACCGGGTCCCGGGCGGAGGCCAGGTCCGGCGTCGCCACGGCCATCACCGCGCCCATCAGCACCATGGGCAGTACGACGATCCCGGCGCCGCCGATCGTCGAGCCGACCACGGCACGGCCGGAGGCGGTGCGCGGCAGGTACCGCGTGAAGTCCGGGCCCGAGGGAACCCAGCTGATCCCTCCGGCGGCGATGGTGCCGATGCCCGCGATCAGCATCGCCGTCGAACCGGCCGGCTTGGCCAGCACGGCCGACCAGTCGGTGTTGGCCACCAGATGGCCGAGGACCAGGACCGAGAACCCGCCGAACAGATACGTGGACCACTTGCTGCACACCCGCAGCGCGTTGATGCCGAGCCCGGAGACGAGGAACGTCACCGCGACGAAGAGGAGGAGGGTCACGACGATCAGCGCGGTGTTCGGCTCGATGCCGAAGAGCAGATCGAGCACCGTCAGCAGGGCGTAGGCGCCGGTCACCGCGTTGATGGTCTCCCAGCCCCAGCGGGCGACCCAGATGAGCGAGCCGGGGAAGAGGTTCCCGCGCTGGCCGAACACGGCGCGGGACAGCGCCATGCCGGGCGCGCCCCCGCGTTTGCCCGCGAGCGAGATGAGGCCGACGATGCCGTACGAGACGACCGGGGCCGTCAGGCCGACGACCAGCACCTGCCAGATGTTGAGCCCGTTGAAGACGACCAGGCCGGCGCCCATCGTCAGCAGCAGGACGCTGATGTTCGCGGCGACCCAGGTCGGGAGGAGTTCGCGGACGTGGCCGGTGCGTTCGCCGTCGGGCACGGGCTCGAGGCCACGGGTCTCTATCGCGCCTTCGGATTCGGAGGCGTGCGGCATGAAGAAGGCTCCGTACGGGATGATGGGGGGAGCCCGGGGACGTGGCCCCGGGCGGAGCGCCGACCGCGACCGGGCCGCGGGGGGCGTCGTCAGGCCGGAACGAACATCGTAACGTCTCCGGCAAAAGGTCCAAAAATGGGCGCGCTCCCTCGTGCGAAGCCCCGAGGGGACCGGACCCCGGCGCCCTTGGCCGATACTGGGTGGCGTTATGGAAATCGTCATCCTTGCTGTAGTCATCGCCCTGGTCGCGATCGGCGCGATCAGCGGGCTCGTGGTCAGCAGCCGCAGGAAGAAGCAGCTGCCGCCCTCGGCGCCGTCGAGCACGCCGACCATCACCGCTCCGCCAGCCGAGCCGCACGTCGGCGAGGAGGCGGAGACGCCGCGGGAAGAACCCCGCCGCACCATCGAGGAGGTCGACCTCCCGACCGCGGAGGAGGCCGTCGCCGAGCCCGCCGCGGTCGAGGATCCGGTCGTCGCCGAGCCCGAGGCTCCCGCGATCGAGATCCCCGAACCCACCGCGGGCCGTCTGGTACGGCTGCGCGCCCGTCTGGCCCGCTCCCAGAACACCCTGGGCAAGGGGCTGCTCACCCTCCTGTCCCGCGAGCACCTCGACGAGGAGACATGGGAGGAGATCGAGGACACCCTTCTCACCGCCGACGTCGGCGTCTCGGCCACGCAGGAGCTGGTCGACCACCTGCGCGAGCGGGTGAAGGTCCTCGGCACCCGCACCCCGGACGAGCTGAGGGGGCTGCTCCGCGAGGAACTGCTCCGGCTCATCGGTACGGACGTGGACCGTGCGGTGCAGACCGAGAGCGGCCTGGACACCCCGGGCGTCGTGATGGTCGTCGGCGTCAACGGCACCGGCAAGACCACGACCACCGGCAAGCTGGCCCGGGTGCTGGTCGCGGACGGGCGCAGCGTCGTCCTGGGCGCGGCGGACACGTTCCGTGCCGCCGCCGCCGACCAGCTGCAGACCTGGGGCGAGCGCGTCGGCGCCCGCACCGTGCGCGGGCCCGAGGGCGGTGACCCGGCCTCCATCGCCTACGACGCGGTCAAGGAGGGCATCGCCGAGGGTGCCGACGTCGTCCTCATCGACACGGCGGGCCGGCTGCACACCAAGACCGGGCTCATGGACGAGCTCGGCAAGGTCAAGCGCGTGGTCGAGAAGCACGGCCCGCTGGACGAGGTGCTGCTCGTCCTCGATGCCACGACCGGGCAGAACGGCCTGGTCCAGGCCCGCGTCTTCGCCGAGGTCGTCGACATCACCGGCATCGTCCTCACCAAACTCGACGGCACGGCCAAGGGCGGCATCGTCATCTCCGTGCAGCGCGAGCTCGGTGTGCCGGTCAAGCTGGTCGGCCTCGGGGAGGGCCCGGACGACCTGGCCCCCTTCGAACCCGAGGCCTTCGTCGACGCCCTGATCGGCGACTAGTAGGACTAGGTCCTAGCGCGGCCCTGCGGGCCGAGGGGAAGGACCGCAGGGCGCAGGATCGACCTCGTAGTGGGCCTGATCGGTTGATTCGGCCAACGCCGCGAGTCGCCGTGCCGGGCGACGTTCGCCCGACGCGGCACCCAGGCCGTGTCGCGCAGATCGCTCCGTCCGCCCCGCAGGGCGGGAGGGGCTATCGCGACACGCCCCAGCCGTCCCGGGGTCGCTCCGTCCGGCCCCTCCGCCGCGCCGCGTCCTCCGCGGCTCGGCGGACGCGCTCCGTGCGGCCTCCGCACGGGGCCGCCGCACCGGGTGCGGGGAGACGGGCGACGGGAGACACGCGGGATCCGGCGTGAACGGCCGGGACGCCTCGGCGGCGTTCAGAGGGCCGTCGAGCGGTGGCAGATGTAGGCGAGCGTCCCCAGGAGCAGCCGGGCCTGGGGCGGAGCCTCGGAGGAGCCGAGGGCCGGCGGTCGGAGCCAGCGGGACGGACCGAGGCCGGCGTGGTCGGAGGGCGGGGCCGTCACATGATGGCCCGCGCCGAGGCAGCGCAGGTCCAGGCCGGCGTCGTCCCAGCCCATCCGGTACAGCAGATGGGGCAGTTCGGGGGCGGCGCCCGGGGCCACGAAGAACTGGGCGCGGCCCGTCGGCGTCGCGGACACGGGCCCCAGGGGCACGCCCATCCGCTCGAGCCTCACCAGGGCGCGGCGGCCCGCCGCCTCGGAGACCTCCAGGACGTCGAACGTGCGGCCCACGGGGAGCAGTACCGAGGCGCCGGGCACCTCCGCCCAGGCCTTCGCCACCTCGTCGAGGGTCGCACCGGCCCGCACCTCGGGCACGAAGTCCAGGGGGTGCGCACCGGGGGCCGGGCAGCCGGGGTCCCCGCAGGAGCAGCGGCCCGCCGCTGCCCGCGCGCCCGGGGCCACGTCCCAGCCCCACAGTCCCGTGCACTCGGCCGCAGCCGTGCACTCCGTCGCGCGGCCGCGGCGCCGTGAGCCGGGCCGGATCTCCCGGACCCGGGAGCCGCCGATCGTGAAGCCCATGCCCCCTCCAACGGGTCGAACTCGCCGTGGTTACGAGAAGGAGTCTTGCGGTGACACTGCGTTGCCGTCGTCCCGGCTCGCCGGTGCGAAGTGTCGCTCGGGGTGGTGCGTCCGGTCTCGCGCGCCCCGGCGTACAACGCTCCGCCTGTTCCCGGCCGTCGTGTGTCAAGTGAATCGCGCCTGGCCGCAAGGCAGTTCATTCGAAGGGGTGGCGAATGGTGGCGTTTCTGGAATCGCCATGGCGAGACCGGTGATCGTAGGATTACTTTCGGTGCACGAAGCCCGGGGGGCGATGTCTCCGCGGGCATGCCGGGGGCACGTCGGTTTCCTGTTCGAAGGGGGGCGACCGCCGGACGCAGAGCCGTGCATCACGGCATTCTGCTAGGGGTTCGGACACCGTCCCGCCGGGCAGGGCATTCCGGCGGGACCACTCGGCACGACAGGCAAGGACAGTATGCGGATGGGGGCGTTACCTGTGAGCGGCGGCGCGGACGGCACGGGCGGCGGGAAGCGTCCGAACGAGCAACTGGGCTCGTGGTTCGTGCGCAGCGGCTGGTCGAAGGGCGAGCTCGCCCGCCAGGTCAACCGCCGGGCCCGGCAGATCGGTGCGCACCACATCAGCACCGACACCTCGCGCGTCCGCAGATGGCTCGACGGCGAGCAGCCGCGCGAGCCCATCCCGCGCATCCTCAGTGAACTGTTCTCGGAGCGGTTCGGCACCGTCGTCGCCATCGAGGACCTGGGGCTCCGCACGGCACACCAGTCACCCTCGGTGTCCGGTGTCGACCTCCCCTGGGCCGGCCCGCAGACCGTCTCGCTCCTCGGCGAGTTCTCCCGCAGCGACCTCATGCTGGCCCGCCGCGGATTCCTGGGGACGTCGCTGGCGCTCTCCGCGGGGCCGGCCCTGGTCGAGCCCATGCAGCGCTGGCTGGTGCCCACCCCGCCCACCGACACCGGGCCGGCGGACACCGCGAGCGTCCGCCGCCCCGCCCGGCTCTCCAAGCCGGAGCTGGACCTCCTCGAGTCCACGACGGCGATGTTCCGCCAGTGGGACGCCCAGTGCGGCGGCGGGCTGCGCCGCAAGGCCGTCGTCGGGCAACTGCACGAGGTGACGGAGCTGCTCCAGGAACCGCAGCCGGCGGCCACCTCCAGGAGGCTCTTCACCTGCGCCGCCGAACTGGCCGAGCTGGCCGGCTGGATGAGCTACGACGTAGGGCTGCAGCCCACCGCCCAGAAGTACTTCGTGCTCGCCCTCCACGCAGCCAAGGAGGCCGGGGACAAGCCCCTCGGCTCGTACATCCTCTCCTCCATGAGCCGCCAGATGATCCACCTGGGCCGGCCCGAGGACGCGCTGGAGCTCATCCACCTCGCGCAGTACGGCAGCCGTGACTGCGCGACCCCGCGTACACAGGCCATGCTGTATGCGATGGAGGCCCGCGCCTACGCCAACATGGGCCAGCCCAGCAAGACCAAGCGGGCCGTCCGGATGGCCGAGGACACCTTCGCCGACGCGCTCGAGGCCCCCGAGCCGGAGCCGGACTGGATCCGCTTCTTCTCCGAGGCCGAGCTCAACGGCGAGAACGCCCACTCGTACCGGGACCTCGCCTACGTAGCCGGCCGCAGCCCCATGTACGCCTCGCTCGCCGAGCCCGTCATGGAGCGCGCCGTGGAGCTCTTCGGTGAGGACGCCGAGCACCAGCGCTCGTATGCACTCAACCTCGTCGGCATGGCGACGGTGCATCTGCTGAAGAGGGAGCCCGAGCAGTCCACCAGACTCGCCGAGCAGGCACTGCACATCGCCAGGAGGGTGCGCTCGGAGCGGGTCAACACCCGGCTGCGCAAGACCGTCGACACGGCGGCCAGGGACTTCGGCGACGTCCCCGAGGTCGCCCACCTCACGGACCTCATCACCGCACAGCTGCCGGAGACCGCCGAGGCGGTCTGAGCAGCCCGTCACAGAACTCCGGCGCGACGGCCACCCCTACTGCCCGACACGGCTCCCCACGCCAGGTCAACCGGGTGACCGTCGCGCCGGTCGTGCCGCCCGGGAGGGTACGCCCGTGATGTTCCCGTGACCCTTCAGTTCATGGGCGTGTAACACGCCCGACCTCTTCGTCACTGCGGTGAAACATCGTGCGGCATCGGCGGAAACCGCGGCGCGCCAACCTCATGCCCCATAACGGGCCGACTCCCCAGGCAGCCGGATCCAGCCGGACCGGCCGCCGGTAGCCCAGGCTCCCGCCCCGCACAGGCCGCACGACGACGAGGAGACGCCGATGCCCCCAGGCATCACACTTGCCGCAGACGCCCCCGAGCTGTCTGCCGCCAACACCGGTTTCATGCTCATCTGCTCCGCGCTGGTGATGCTGATGACGCCCGGGCTGGCCTTCTTCTACGGAGGCATGGTCCGCGTCAAGAGCACGCTGAACATGCTGATGATGAGCTTCATCAGCCTCGGCATCGTCACCATCCTGTGGGTGCTCTACGGCTTCAGCCTCGCCTTCGGCACCGACTCCGGCTCCGTCATCGGCTGGTCGTCCGACTTCGTCGGTCTGAGCGGCATCGGGGTCGACCAGCTCTGGGACGGCTACACCATCCCGGTGTACGTCTTCGCCGTCTTCCAGCTGATGTTCGCGATCATCACGCCCGCCCTGATCAGCGGCGCCCTCGCCGACCGGGTCAAGTTCACCGCCTGGGCGCTGTTCATCGCACTGTGGGCCACCGTCGTCTACTTCCCGGTCGCGCACTGGGTCTGGGGCGCGGGCGGCTGGCTGTTCGAGATGGGCGTCATCGACTTCGCCGGCGGCACCGCGGTCCACATCAACGCCGGAGCCGCGGCCCTCGGCGTGATCCTCGTCATCGGCAAGCGCGTCGGCTTCAAGAAGGACCCGATGCGGCCGCACAGCCTGCCCCTGGTCATGCTGGGCGCCGCACTGCTGTGGTTCGGCTGGTTCGGCTTCAACGCCGGCTCGTGGCTCGGCAACGACGACGGCGTGGGCGCGGTCATGTTCGTCAACACCCAGGTCGCCACGGCCGCCGCGATGCTCGCCTGGCTCGGCTACGAGAAGATCCGCCACGGCTCCTTCACCACCCTCGGTGCCGCCTCCGGCGCGGTCGCGGGCCTCGTCGCCATCACCCCCTCCGGCGGATCCTGCTCCCCGCTCGGAGCCATCGCCATCGGTGCCGTCGCCGGTCTGCTCTGCGCCATGGCCGTCGGCCTGAAGTACAGGTTCGGCTACGACGACTCCCTGGACGTCGTCGGCGTCCACCTCGTCGGCGGTGTCGTCGGCTCGCTGCTCGTCGGCTTCTTCGCCACGGGAGGCGTCCAGTCCGACGCCAAGGGTCTCTTCTACGGCGGCGGGTTCGAGCAGCTCGGCAAGCAGGCCGTCGGTGTCTTCGCGGTCCTGGCCTACTCTCTGATCGTCTCCGCGATCCTCGCCTTCGTCCTCGACCGGACGATCGGCATGAGGGTCAGCGAGGACGACGAGATCTCGGGCATCGACCAGGTCGAGCACGCCGAGACCGCGTACGACTTCAGTGGGGCGGGCGGCGGCGCCGGCTCCCGCAAGACCGCCCCCGCACCCGCCGAGACCGTGGCAGCCGGACCGCAGAACAAGAAGGTGGACGCATGAAGCTCATCACCGCAGTCGTGAAGCCGCACCGGCTGGACGAGATCAAGGAGGCCCTGCAGGCCTTCGGCGTCCAGGGGCTCACGGTCACCGAGGCGAGCGGCTACGGACGGCAGCGCGGCCACACCGAGGTCTACCGGGGTGCCGAGTACACCGTCGACCTCGTCCCCAAGATCCGGATCGAGGTCCTGGTCGAGGACGACGACGCCGAGCAGCTGATCGACGTGGTCGTGAAGGCCGCCCGCACCGGGAAGATCGGTGACGGCAAGGTGTGGAGCGTACCGGTCGACACCGCGGTCCGCGTCCGGACCGGCGAACGCGGCCCGGACGCGCTGTAGACGGGAGTTCTGGGTGACGAGCATCGATCTGACCACGGAAACCGAGGGCTCGGGACCCAGCGGCTATGCGGCGGCCCGGCTGCGTCTCCTCCAGGAGGAGACGCGGCCCGGGCCGCCGCGCCGTGCCGCGCTGGCCCGGCTCACCGACGACTGGCTCGCGGCGCTGTTCGCCGCCGCCAAGGAGGACACCGGGGTGCGCGGCGCCGCCCTCGTCGCCGTCGGCGGCTACGGGCGCGGCGAGCTCTCGCCGCGCAGCGACCTGGACCTCCTGCTGCTGCACGACGGCGGCGCCGAACCGGGCGCGCTCGCCTCGCTCGCCGACCGGATCTGGTACCCGGTGTGGGATCTCGGGCTGGCGCTCGACCACTCGGTCCGGACCCCGGCCGAGGCCCGCCGTACCGCGGGCGAGGACATCAAGGTGCAGCTGGGGCTGCTCGACGCCCGCGCCGTCGCCGGTGACCTCCAGATGGTCGCCGGGCTGCGCACGGCCGTCCTCGCCGACTGGCGCAACCAGGCGCCGAAGCGGCTCCCCGAACTCGACGAGCTCTGCCGCGAACGCGCCGAACGCCAGGGCGAGCTGCAGTTCCTGCTGGAGCCCGATCTCAAGGAGGCCCGGGGCGGGCTGCGCGACGCCACCGCCCTGCGCGCCGTCGCCGCGTCCTGGCTGGCCGACGCGCCCCGCGAGGGCCTGGCCGAGGCCCGCCGCACCCTCCTCGACGCCCGCGACGCACTCCATCTCACCACCGGACGGGCCACCGACCGGCTCGCCCTCCAGGAGCAGGACCAGGTGGCGCAGGCACTCGGTCTGCTCGACGCCGACGCGCTGCTGCGCCAGGTGTACGAGGCCGCGCGGACCGTCTCGTACGCCGCCGACGTCACCTGGCGCGAGGTCAACCGGGTGCTCAAGGCCCGGTCCGCGCGCCCCCGGCTGCGGAACATCTGGGGCGGTCGCCGCCCCGAGACCGAGCGCACCCCTCTGGCCGAGGGCGTCGTCGAGATGGACGGCGAAGCCGTCATCGCCCGCTCCGCCAGGCCGGAGCGGGACCCGGTGCTGCCCCTGCGCGCGGCGGCGGCAGCGGCCCAGTCCGGTGTGCCGCTCTCCCTGCACGCCGTACGCCACCTGGCAGCCGCCACCAAGCCGCTCCCCGTTCCCTGGCCCGCCGAGGCACGGGAGGAACTCGTCACCCTGCTCGGCGCGGGCGAACCGACCGTCGCCGTGTGGGAGGCGCTGGAGGCCGAGGGCCTGATCACCCGGCTGCTGCCCGACTGGGAGCGGGTCCGCTGCCGGCCCCAGCGCAACCCCGTCCACACCTGGACCGTCGACCGCCACCTCGTGGAGGCCGCCGTCCGCGCCTCCGCGCTCACCCGCCGGGTCGGCCGCCCCGACCTGCTCCTCGTCGCGGCCCTGCTCCACGACATCGGCAAGGGCTGGCCCGGCGACCACTCGGTGGCCGGTGAGACCATCGCGCGCGACGTCGCCACCCGCATCGGCTTCGACAAGCAGGACGTGGCCGTGATCGCCGCCCTGGTGCGCCACCATCTGCTGCTCATCGAGACCGCCACCCGCCGTGATCTGGAGGACCCGGCGACCGTGCGGGCGGTCGCGGACGTCGTCGGCTCGCCCGGCACGCTGGAGCTGCTGCACGCCCTCACCGAGGCCGACGCCCTCGCGACCGGGCCGGCGGCCTGGTCGGCCTGGCGGGGATCACTCGTCGCCGACCTGGTCAAACGGGTCGCGGGCGTTCTCGCAGGGGAGAGCCCCGAGGAACCGGAGCCGGTCGCTCCGAGCGCCGAGCAGGAGCGGCTCGCCGTCGAGGCGCTGCGCACCGGCGGACCGGTGCTGGCCCTGCACGCCGCCCAGGCCGAGGGCCGGCAACCGGACGGCGAACCCGAGCCGGTCGGCGTCGAGCTCCTCATCGCCGTGCCCGACCAGCCCGCCGTACTGCCCGCCGTCGCGGGCGTGCTCGCCCTGCACCGGCTCACCGTCCGCGCCGCCGACCTGCGCGCCGTCGAGCTCCCCCACGAGGTGGGCCCGGGGACCGTCCTGATGCTGAACTGGCGGGTCGCCGCGGCCTACGGTTCGCTCCCGCAGGCCGCCCGGCTGCGCTCCGATCTCGTGCGGGCCCTCGACGGATCCCTGGACGTCACCGCCCGGCTCGCCGAGCGGGACGCCGCGTATCCGCGCCGGCGCGGGGTGAAGGCCCCGCCGCCGAGGGTCACGGTCGCCCCGGCGGCCTCCCGACTGGCCACGGTCATCGAGGTGCGCGCGCAGGACGCCCCGGGGCTGCTGCACCGGATCGGCCACGCCCTGGAGTCGGCGGCGGTCAGCGTGCGCAGCGCACGGGTCTCGACCCTCGGCGCGAACGCGGTGGACGCGTTCTACGTCACAGGTCCCGGAGGAGCCCCGCTGCCGCCCGAGGAGGCCGTGGACGTCGCGCGGACGCTGGAGGCCGCGCTGCGGACCGTGTGAACGCCCCGGACCCGGGCGAGGGATCCGTCCGGCCGCGTGCCCGGGGGCAGACCCCATCCCACGCGGCCGGATACCCTTGGGTGACATCTGTCCGCCCGCCCCCGAGACCTGAGGATCCGCGACCACCGTGTTCGACACCCTCTCCGACCGCCTTGCAGCGACATTCAAGAACCTCCGGGGCAAGGGCCGCCTGTCCGAGGCCGACATCGACGCCACGGCACGTGAGATCCGCATCGCGCTGCTCGAGGCCGATGTGGCGCTGCCGGTCGTGCGCGCCTTCATCAAGCAGGTCAAGGAGCGCGCCCTCGGCGCCGAGGTGTCCCAGGCGCTGAACCCCGCCCAGCAGGTCATCAAGATCGTCAACGAGGAGCTCATCGGCATCCTCGGCGGCGAGACCCGCCGGCTGCGCTTCGCCAAGCAGCCGCCCACCGTGATCATGCTGGCGGGTCTCCAGGGTGCCGGTAAGACCACCCTGGCCGGCAAGCTCGGTCTCTGGCTCAAGGGCCAGGGCCACTCCCCGCTGCTCGTCGCCTGCGACCTGCAGCGCCCCAACGCCGTGAACCAGCTGGCCGTCGTCGCCGAGCGCGCCGGCGTGGGCGTCTTCGCGCCCCAGCCCGGCAACGGCGTGGGCGACCCGGTCCAGGTCGCCAAGGAGTCGATCGAGTACGCGAAGTCGAAGGTGCACGACATCGTCATCGTCGACACCGCCGGCCGGCTCGGTATCGATCAGGAGATGATGCAGCAGGCCGCGGACATCCGTGACGCGGTCGGCCCCGACGAGGTCCTCTTCGTCGTCGACGCGATGATCGGCCAGGACGCGGTCAACACCGCGGAGGCCTTCCGCGACGGCGTCGGCTTCGACGGCGTGGTGCTGTCCAAGCTGGACGGCGACGCCCGCGGTGGTGCCGCGCTCTCCATCGCGCACGTCACCGGCAAGCAGATCATGTTCGCCTCGAACGGCGAGAAGCTGGACGAGTTCGACGCGTTCCACCCGGACCGCATGGCGTCCCGCATCCTCGGCATGGGCGACATGCTCTCGCTGATCGAGAAGGCCGAGCAGACCTTCAGCCAGGCCGAGGCCGAGAAGATGGCGGCCAAGCTGGCGAAGGGCCCCAAGGAGTTCACGCTCGACGACTTCCTGGCGCAGATGGAGCAGGTCAGGAAGATGGGCTCCATCTCCAAGCTGCTCGGGATGCTGCCGGGCATGGGCCAGATCAAGGACCAGATCAACAACATCGACGAGCGCGACGTCGACCGTACGGCGGCGATCATCAAGTCGATGACGCCCGGCGAGCGCACCGACCCGACGATCATCAACGGCTCGCGCCGGGCCCGCATCGCCCGCGGTTCCGGTGTGGACGTCAGCGCCGTGAAGAACCTGGTGGAGCGGTTCTTCGAGGCCCGCAAGATGATGTCGCGCATGGCCCAGGGCGGCGGCATGCCGGGGATGCCCGGCATCCCCGGCATGGGCGGCGGACCGGGCCGTCAGAAGAAGAAGCAGAAGCAGGCCAAGGGCAAGCAGCGTTCCGGCAACCCGATGAAGCGCAAGGCCGAGGAGCAGGCCGCCCAGGCCCGCCGCGAACAGGCCGGCCAGGGGAGCCCGTTCGGGCTGCCTGCGGGTGGCCAGGGCGCCCAGGACTTCGAGCTCCCCGAGGAGTTCAAGAAGTTCATGGGCTGACGTCCGGGAAGTCCATGGACCGGCGGGCCCGCCGCGAGCACGGGCGAGGGCCCCGCGATCACCCGATCGCGGGGCCCTCGCCCGTGCCGGGCCCTTCGGCTGCCCGGTCGCTCACACCGCCCGGGCTCCGCTCCGGGTGGCAGCCCGGGCGGTTCTGTGCGGTCATGGGCAGAGATCTGGAGCAGCCGAGGGACCGGAGGGCAGGCCGTGGCCAATGCCGTACCCCCGCGCGATCGCACCGACCAGCCCTGGCGATCGGAGGGGGCACCGCCACCCACGCCGCCGCGCAAGAAGCCGCCCGGTGGCTGGATCGGGCTCGTGGCGACCGCCGTGGTCCTCTTCCTCGTCGCCTACGGGATCCTGTCGTACTTCGCCAAGGGCGACGAGCCGACGATCTCGTACACCGAGTTCAGCAGGCAGGTCGAGGCCGGCAACGTCACCAAGATCTATGCCAAGGGCGACACCATCGAGGGCGAGCTGAGGACCGGGCAGCCGATCCCCGGCGGCGGGGGCGACTACACCACCTTCCGGACCCAGCGGCCCGAGTTCGCGGAGGACGACCTCTGGCAGCAGCTGAGCCAGAAGGGCGTGACCGTCACGGCCGAACCGGTCGTCGTCCAGCGCAGCCTGCTGACCAATCTGCTGCTCTCCCTCGCGCCGATCGTGATCCTCGTGCTGCTCTGGGTGGCCCTCGCGAGACGCCTGGGGCCACGCCTCGGCGGTCCCCTGGGTCGCAAGGCGCCGCCCCGCCCCGTGGAGCTGGAACCCCACAGACGCACCACCTTCGCCGACGTGGCGGGGATCGACGAGGTCCAGGGCGAGCTCGACGACGTCGTCGACTTCCTCAAGAACCCCCAGGTCTACCGGGCCATGGGCGCACGGATGCCCGGCGGCGTGCTGCTCGCCGGCCCGCCCGGCACCGGAAAGACGCTGCTCGCGCGGGCCGTGGCGGGCGAGGCCGGGGTGCCGTTCTTCTCCGCGTCCGCGTCGGAGTTCATCGAGATGATCGTGGGCGTCGGGGCCTCCCGCGTCCGCGAGCTCTTCGCCGAGGCCCGCAAGGTCGCCCCGGCCATCGTCTTCATCGACGAGATCGACACCATCGGGCGGGTGCGCGGCGGCGGCGCGAGCATCGGCGGCCACGACGAGCGCGAGCAGACCCTCAACCAGATCCTGACCGAGATGGACGGCTTCACGGGCTCGGAGGGCGTCGTCGTCATCGCCGCCACCAACCGTGCAGACGTCCTCGACCCGGCCCTCACCCGGCCCGGCCGCTTCGACCGGATCGTGCACGTCAGCCCGCCCGACCGGGCGGGCCGGGAGGCCATCCTCAGGATCCACACCCGGGACATCCCACTGGCGCCGAGCGTCGATCTGGCGCAGGTGTCCCGTACGACACCGGGCATGACGGGTGCCGAACTGGCCAACCTCGCCAACGAGGCCGCGCTGCTCGCGGTCAAACGGCGGCAGGGCCGGGTGACCCAGCGCGACCTCTCGGACGCGCTGGAGAAGGTCCAGCTCGGCGCGGAGCGCGCGCTCGTGATGCCCGAGGGCGAACGCCGCAGGACGGCGTACCACGAGAGCGGCCACGCCCTGCTCGGCATGCTCCAGCCGGGTGCCGACCCGGTCCGCAAGGTCACGATCGTCCCGCGCGGCCGGGCGCTCGGCGTCACGCTCTCCACCCCGGATGCGGACAAGTACGCGTACACCGAGGAGTACCTGCGCGGAAGGATCATCGGGGCGCTCGGCGGCATGGCGGCGGAGCACGTCGTCTTCGGGATCATCACCACCGGATCGGAGAACGATCTGGAGCAGGTCACCCGGCTGGTCAGGGGCATGGTCGGACGCTGGGGCATGAGCGAGCGCGTCGGCCGCTTCACCGCCGTGTCGGGGGACGGGCAGGAGCCGTACGGGCTCACCGCCGCCCCGGCGACGCTGGACGCGGTCGACCACGAGATGCGCCGGATCGCCGAGGAATGCTACGAGAGCGCCTGCCGGCAGCTCCGCGAGAACCGCGACCGGCTGGACGCGCTGGCCGAGGCACTCCTCGCCAGCGAGACGCTGGACGAGGAGGAGGCGTACCGGGCCGCCGGCATCCCCCGGCTCAAGAAGGACACGAACGGCCACTGAGTCGCCGGGGCGCGGACGCAAGCGCCCGGGGCCCGCCGGGGGCTCGGGGCGATCGGGCTCCAGCCGCCCTCGCGGCACCCGCGGCCGGGGCCCGCGGTGCGGGTGCGGCAGGGGATCGCGCGCGGAGACGCGGTCCCGGTACGCCAGGCCCGCGCGCCCCGCACGCCTCGCACGTTCACGGCGCGGGAGGCCCGCGCCCGCGTTCTCCGGCGCGGGACCCGGCGCCGGTGCACGCAGGGCACGAGCCCGGGTGCCTCGCGGGCCCCCGCGCCGCCGGTCCTTCACCTCACGGCGTACGCGCTATCAGGTACCGGAAGACGTTCGGCATCCACACCGTCCCGTCGGCCCGCACATGCGGATGGAGCGCCTCCTTGACCTCCTTCTCCACCTGCGCCGGGTCCGTCGCCCGTACCGCCGCGTCGAACAGGCCGGTCGACATCAGGCCGCGCACGGCGCTGTCCAGGTCCGCGTAGCCGAAGGGGCACGACACCCGGCCCGAGCCGTCCGGACGTATCCCCGCCCTGGTCGCCACGTCCTCCAGGTCGTCCCGGAGCGTCTGCCGCCAGCCCCCGTCCGCGCGCAGTCGTTCGGTGAGCCTGCTCGCCACTCTCAGCACCGCCGAGGTGGCGCACCGCTCGGGCGGGCCCCAACCCGCCAGCACCACGGGGCTGCCGCGCTCAGCGAGCGGAACTACTGCTTCCAGCGCCGGAACCAATCCGTCGGAGTCGCCGGCCGTACACCCGATCGGCTGAAAAACCGTGATCATGTTGAACCGGGGGCGCCGGGGATCGGCGGCTTCCTCCGGCCCGCCCTCGACCAGCCGTGCCCACGGTGCGTCGCCGGATCCGCGGCGCTCCGGCGCGGGAGCGAGCCGCTCGCGCGCCAGCGCCATCCTCGCCCGGTCCGTGTCGACGCCGGTGACGCTCGCGCCGCGCGTCGCGGCCATCAGCAGGGCAAGGCCCGAGCCGCAGCCGAGGCCCAGTACACGAGTGCCGGCCCCGACCTCCAGATGCTCGTACACCGCCTCGTAGAGCGGCACCAGCATCCGTTCCTGGATCTCGGCCCAGTCACGGGCGCGTTTCCCGGCGTCCGCCGGGAGCACTGAGGACGTACGAGGGTGGTGCGGGACGAGCGTAGGTGTCATCGAAAAGCGCCCCAATCCGCCAAGAGGTCAGCCTTGCCCTGCTGGACAGCCCCCGTGTCGTATCGCTCGCGCCCCCCGTATGCCAGGGAACTGCGCTTCGCTCGGTACGTCCAGAGGTCGCACCGCAATGTCTCGGACGTCCCGGTCGTGCGCCCCCGCGCCCGGGACCGTTCCGCATCCAGAGTGCAGCCCGCCTGCGATTCCCGCCATGGCAGGACCGCCCGTCCTTCCACCACCGGCGGAGGACTCCCCCACCGGTGACAGGACTGATCGACAAGGCCGAGGCCGCGGACAACGGCCCGTGCACGGCGGATGGTGATGGACGTTCTCGGATGACCCCGACAACGCCGCGTGGGGGCACCTCCCGTGCCCGAAGGTCTGCGGGGGAGTGCGTGCCGGGCGTCGCGGGCCGGGAGGGATCTTCGCGACACGCCCCACGGCCACGGGCACCGGGAGCGGGTGCGGCAGGAGGCGGACCCCCGGACCACGGCGGGCCGGGGTGTGCAACGCGTACCCGCCCCGGTTCGTCCCGCGGTCGCACACGGCGAGGGCGGCCGGGGCCGCACCGCGAACCGGCCGGTGCCCGTGCGGTGCCGGCGGGGCGCGGACGGGTCGGTGCCCGGGTCCGAAGGTGCTCCCGGTACGCTCGCGATCGTCGCACGCGCCTCCTGGGGCGCACGCGCCCACCGAAGGGGCCGGGTGCCGAGCCCTCGGGAACGCCGCGGACCGTGCGCAGGCCCGCCCGGCGGTCCCGGGTGCCGCGCCACTCGCGGGCGCTCCGGCGCACGGTCCCGGCGCGCGGGCCGGGGTCGCGCATCGGCTCGCCCGGTGTAGGCATTGCGGCGTGGACGCGGGAGTACGTACCAGCTTGTTGTGAGCTGCGAGGCTTCTCCGCAGATCAGCGCACCCGCCCTCGTCAGGACGCATCAACGGCAACTGACGGGTACGTGCAAATTATTTGGGATGCCCCGGAATGGAACCCGGGGGACGTCCTGCTCGTTGTCACGACGTGAGCACGACACCACCTGTTCTCGCCGCAGAGCTGGCACAGGCGTGGGCCGACATTCAGCGGCACCACCCCGAGCTGCCCGATCTTGCCGCGCCAGAGTCACTGATCGGAGAGTCGTCGTCGGCCTGCGGGCACGAACTCTCCTTCGAGCGACTGCTCCACGAGGCAGTCCACGGCATTGCCGCCGCCCGGGGCGTCCGCGACACCTCGCGCGCCGGCCGCTACCACAACCGCCGGTTCCTGGCGATCGCCGAGGAGATGGGCCTGGACCACCCGGAGGAGCCGCACCCCAGCAGCGGCTTCTCGCTGGTCGTCCTCACCCCCGAGGCGAAGCGGCGGTACCGGCCGACCATCGAGCGGCTGCAGCGCGCCCTCGCCGCGCACACGGTCGCCACGGCATCCGACACCAAGCGGACCTTCCGCGGTCCGGCGGCCCGCCACGGCTCGTCCGGCGGCGGCGTCCGGGTCAAAGCGGTCTGCGACTGCGGGAGAAACGTCCGGGTGGTCCCCTCGGTCCTCGCCCAGGCGCCGATCGTCTGCGGAGGCTGCGGCAAGCCGTTCCGCATCCCCGAAGCGGTGGCGGCGGCGAGCTGAGCGGGACACCGCACACGGCCGCACTCCGGGAGTGAGCGGCCGGCCCGACCCGGGGTCCACGGCCTCGGGTCAGCCGGCCGGGATCCGTGTGGCACAATGTCTAGCTGTACTCGACAGTCGCACAGGACCCCTCTCTCCTCCGGCTGACGCGTCCATCGGGCCATCGGGTACCGCAACCCCACGCGGCATCTCGTTGTGCCCAACCACGTCAAAACCAGGAGATCCCACTCCCGTGGCAGTCAAGATCAAGCTGAAGCGTCTGGGCAAGATCCGTTCGCCTCACTACCGCATCGTCGTCGCCGACTCCCGTACCCGCCGTGACGGCCGGGCCATCGAGGAGATCGGTCTGTACCACCCGACGTACAACCCGTCCCGCATCGAGGTCGACTCGGAGCGTGCCCAGTACTGGCTGTCCGTCGGCGCCCAGCCGACCGAGCCGGTTCTCGCGATCCTGAAGCTCACCGGCGACTGGCAGAAGCACAAGGGCCTGCCCGCCCCGGAGAAGCCGCTCCTCGCCCCGGCCACGAAGGAAGAGAAGCGCCGCTCCTTCGACGAGTTCGCCAAGGCTCTCGAGGGCGAAGAGGGCAAGGGTGAGGCCATCACCCAGAAGTCGAAGAAGACCGAGAAGAAGGCGGACGAGGCTGAGGCTCCCGCCGAGTCCACCGAGGCCTGAGCATGCTCGAGGAGGCTCTCGAGCACCTCGTGAAGGGCATCGTCGACAACCCCGAGGACGTGCAGGTCGCCTCACGCAATCTGCGTCGCGGCCGGGTGCTCGAGGTCCGGGTCCACCCCGACGATCTCGGTAAGGTGATCGGCCGCAACGGCCGCACCGCGCGCGCCCTGCGCACCGTCGTGGGCGCCATCGGCGGCCGTGGTATCCGTGTCGACCTCGTCGACGTGGACCAGGTCCGCTGAGCAGTTGATCACCGGCGCGGGCCGGGGAGGGCCTACCGGCCCGCCCCGGCCCGTCGTCGTACGACAGGAGCTTTGAGCGTGCAGTTGGTAGTCGCACGGATCGGCCGCGCCCACGGCATCAAGGGCGAGGTCACCGTCGAGGTACGTACCGACGAGCCGGAACTGCGGCTCGCCCCCGGAGCCGTACTGGCCACCGAACCGGCCTCCGCGGGCCCGCTGACCATCGAGACGGGCCGGGTGCACAGCGGCCGGCTGCTGCTGCGCTTCGAGGGGGTCCGGGACCGCAACGGCGCCGAGGCGCTGCGCAACACCCTGCTGATCGCCGAGGTCGATCCGGAGGAGCGGCCCGAGGAGCCCGACGAGTACTACGACCACCAGCTCATGGACCTCGACGTGGTGCTCGCGGACGGCACGGGGATCGGCCGGATCACGGAGATCTCCCATCTGCCGTCGCAGGACCTCTTCATCGTCGAGCGGCCGGACGGAAGCGAGGTCATGATCCCGTTCGTCGAGGAGATCGTCACCGAGATCGACCTCGCCGGACAGCGGGCCGTCATCGACCCGCCCCCCGGCCTCGTCGACGACCGCGCGGAGATCGCCTCGCAGCGGGAAGCGGACGCCGAGGACGGGAACTGATGCGGCTCGACGTCGTCACGATCTTCCCCGAGTACCTGGAGCCGCTGAACGTCTCGCTCGTGGGCAAGGCCCGGGCACGCGGGCAGCTCGGCGTCCACGTCCACGACCTTCGGGACTGGACGTACGACCGGCACAGCACCGTCGACGACACCCCGTACGGCGGCGGACCGGGCATGGTCATGAAGACCGAGCCCTGGGGCGACGCGCTGGACGAGGTCCTCGCATCCGGCTACGAGGCGGGCGCCCACGCTCCCGCGCTGGTCGTGCCGACCCCGAGCGGCCGGCCGTTCACCCAGGAGCTCGCCGTCGAGCTGTCCGAGCGGCCGTGGCTGATCTTCACCCCGGCCCGGTACGAGGGCATCGACCGCCGCGTCATCGACGAGTACGCGACCCGCATACCCGTCCACGAGGTCTCCATCGGCGACTACGTGCTGGCCGGCGGCGAGGCCGCCGTCCTCGTCATGACGGAGGCCGTCGCACGGCTGCTGCCCGGCGTCCTCGGCAACGCCGAGTCGCACCGCGACGACTCCTTCGCGCCCGGCGCCATGGCCGACCTCCTGGAGGGGCCCGTCTACACCAAGCCACCGCTCTGGCGCGGCCGCGGCGTACCGGACGTGCTGCTCAGCGGTCACCACGGCCGGATCGCCCGATGGCGAAGGGACGAGGCCTTCCGCCGGACCGCCCTGCACCGGCCGGACCTGATCGAGCGCTGCGACCCCTCCGCGTTCGACAAGAAGGACCGGGAGATCCTCTCCATCCTGGGCTGGGCGCCGTCGCCCGACGGGCGATTTTGGCGCAGGCCGGAGGCCGTGGAAGAATAGGCCGCTGCCGTACGTCCGGCGTGCGCCCCTGCCACAGGGGGACACGACGCCCGCCCCGACGCCGCGGCTCCTCGAACATCACTCCGGATACCGTCGATGACCTGTGGCATCGGCGAAGAAAGCAGACGAAACATGTCGCACGTGCTCGACGCCGTCAACTCCGCCTCGCTGCGGACCGACCTCCCCGCCTTCCGCCCGGGTGACACCGTGAACGTCCACGTTCGCGTCATCGAGGGCAACCGCTCCCGTATCCAGCAGTTCAAGGGCGTCGTCATCCGCCGCCAGGGTTCGGGCGTCAGTGAGACCTTCACGGTCCGCAAGGTCTCCTTCTCCGTCGGCGTCGAGCGCACCTTCCCGGTGCACAGCCCGATCTTCGAGAAGATCGAGCTCGTCACCCGCGGTGACGTCCGCCGCGCCAAGCTCTACTACCTGCGTGAGCTGCGCGGCAAGGCCGCGAAGATCAAGGAGAAGCGCGAGAACTGAGCCACGGCTCACACCCGCGCCCTGCTGAGGCCTCATACGGTTCTTACGGCGGCCGGATAGCATCTGGCCCCGATGGACACCGAAGCACTGCACACGGAGCGCGACCGCTCTTCCGCCCCCGAGACCGATGGGTCCGGCACCGGAGAGCGGTCGCGCTCCGCGCGCGTCTACCGGCGGCCGTCCTGGCGGCGAGCCGGCGTGCTGGGCGGCGTCTGCGCCGTGTTCCTGCTGCTCCTCAGCCATTTCGTGATGCAGCCGTTCCTGATCCCCAGCACCTCCATGCAACCGGCCCTCGAAGTCGGCGACCGCGTGCTGGTGAACAAGCTCGCGTACCGTTTCGGGTCCGAACCGCGGCGCGGCGACGTGATCGTGTTCGACGGCATCGGATCCTTCGTGCCGGAGGGCGTGGAGGAGAACCCGGTCAGCGCGGCGGCGCGCGAGGGGCTGGCCTCCCTCGGGCTCGCGGAACCGTCCGACACCGATTTCGTCAAACGTGTGGTGGGAGTGGGCGGCGACCGCGTGGTCTGCTGCGACAAGAGGGGAAGACTCCAGGTGAACGGCGTACCGGTCGACGAGGGCTATCTGTACGCCGGTGACGCACCGTCCCATGTGCCCTTCGACATCGTCGTGCCGCACGGCACGCTGTGGGTCATGGGCGACCACCGCAGCAAGTCGCGTGATTCCCGCGACCACTTGGGCGAACCCGGCGGGGGCACGGTCCCCCTCGACCGGGTGGTCGGGCGCGCTGACTGGATCGGCTGGCCGCTCGGCCGCTGGTCCGCGCTGCCTTCGACGGGCGCCTTCGACCGTGTGACCGCACCGGACGGTGTCCATGGGTAGCCGTGGGCGGCGCGCGAGCCACCGGGCCGACACCCGGCTGCCCACCGGCACCCGGCCCACCGACGGCGGCCGGACGCTGCCCGGGCGCGCCGAGCGGCGCAGGCTCGCCAAGAAGGTGAAGAGACGGCGCCAGCGATCCGCGGTCAAGGAGATCCCCCTTCTCATCACGGTGGCGCTGATGATCGCCCTCGTCCTCAAGACCTTCCTGGTGCAGGCGTTCGTCATCCCCTCGGGTTCGATGGAGCAGACGATCCGGATCGACGACCGGGTGCTGGTCGACAAGCTGACGCCCTGGTTCGGTTCCAAGCCCGAGCGCGGTGACGTCGTCGTCTTCAAGGACCCCGGCGGCTGGCTCCAGGAGGAACAGACGCCGCGCAGGGACGACCCTGTCGTCGTCAAGCAGGCCAAGGACGTGCTGACCTTCATCGGCCTGCTGCCGTCCGAGGACGAGCAGGACCTGATCAAGCGGGTCGTCGCCGTCGGCGGTGACTCGGTCAAGTGCTGCGACCGGGAGGGCAAGGTCACGGTCAACGGGGTCCCGCTGAACGAGCCCTATCTGCACCCCGGCAACGCCCCCTCGAAACTGAGGTTCGACGTGCAGGTCCCCGAGGGCCGGCTGTTCGTGATGGGCGACCACCGGTCGAACTCGGCCGACTCCCGATTCCACCTCGACGAGGAGTACAGCGGCACCGTCTCGGAGGAGGAGGTCGTCGGGCGCGCCGTGGTCATCGCATGGCCGTTCGACCACTGGAGCAAACTGGAGGAGAGGGGAACGTACGCCTCGGTCCCCGATGCGCGCGCCGGGACGGCCACCGCACACGGAGCGTCGCATAGTGTGTCCTCCCAGGATCACAAAGGACTGGTCCTGCTCCCGAGCCCTGCGGAACTCCCGCTCGTTATGGGAGTAGTGGGCCTGCGCCGTCTCGGGCGCGGGCGGTCGCACGGAGTGAGGAGTGGATGTGGGGGATTTGGCCGTAGGCGCACGATCCGGACACGAGGAGCCCGAGGAGCGGCCCGAGCGGTACGCGAAGCCTTCCCCCGGTTCCAGCGGCTCCGGCGGCCTTCCCCCGCAGGGCGACGGCGGTTCGGGGGGCGGTGACCCGGCGGACGGCGACGGCTCGTCCGGTACCGGGGCGAGGAAGCAGCGGTCCTTCTGGAAGGAGCTGCCGCTCCTCGTCGGCATCGCGCTGGTCCTGGCGCTGCTGATCAAGACTTTCCTGGTGCAGGCGTTCTCGATCCCGTCGGACTCGATGATGAACACGCTGCAGCGGGGCGACCGGGTGCTGGTCGACAAGCTGACGCCCTGGTTCGGCTCCGAACCCGAGCGCGGCGAGGTCGTCGTCTTCCACGACCCGGGCGGCTGGCTGGACGACACCCAGGCTCCCGAGCCCAATGTGGTGCAGCAGTTCCTGAGCTTCATCGGCCTGATGCCCTCGTCGGAGGAGAAGGACCTGATCAAGCGTGTCATCGCGGTCGGCGGTGACACCGTCTCCTGCAAGAAGGGAGGCAAGGTCATGGTCAACGGCAAGGCCCTGGACGAGACGTCGTACATCCGGCCCGGCAGCACGCCCTGCGACGACAAGCCGTTCGGTCCGATCCGCGTGCCCGAGGGCCGGATCTGGGTGATGGGCGACAACCGCGACAACTCCCTGGACTCGCGCTACCACCAGGAACTGCCCTACAACGGCACGGTCAGCAACGAGGACGTCGTCGGGAGGGCCGTCGTGGTGGCCTGGCCGTTCAACCGCTGGTCCACGCTGCCGGTTCCGGACACCTTCGACCAGCCCGGGCTGAACTCGGCGGCTGTGATCGGCGGGACCCTCGCGCCGGGCGCACTCGCGGTGGCCGGCGCGTTGCCGATCGTGCTCGTCCGCCGGAGGCGGCTGACCCGCGGGCGAACCGACGGGTAGGGTGCCGCTCGGATCAGCGATCGTCGGTCCTGGGAGGCAGGGAGCGCTGCGATGAGCGGAACAGGACGTACGGGCAGCGGCCACGGCCGCCTCGGCAGTGTGCTGTCGGGGCTCGCCGTGGCCGTCGGCTGTGTGCTCTTCCTCGGCGGATTCGTCTGGGGGGCGCTGCTCTACCAGCCGTACACGGTCCCGACGGACTCGATGTCACCGACCGTGGAGCCGGGTGACCGGGTGCTGGCGCAGCGCATCGACGGATCGGAGGTCCGGCGCGGGGACGTCGTCGTCTTCACCGACAAGGTGTGGGCCGACGCCCCGATGGTGAAGCGCGTGGTCGGGGTCGGCGGCGACAAGGTCGCGTGCTGCGATTCCGACGGCCGGATGACCGTCAACGGCAAGGCCGTCGAGGAACCGTATCTGCGCGGCGAGGAGCCCGCGTCACCGTTGGGCTTCAACGTGTCCGTGCCCGCGGGGAAGCTCTTCCTCCTCGGTGACGAGCGCAGGACCTCCGTGGACTCCCGTTCGCACCTCCAGGAGGCCGGCCAGGGCACCGTGCCGGTCGGGGCGGTGACCGCCCGGCTCGACGCCGTCGCCTGGCCGCTCGGCGGGATACTGGAACGGCCGCGGGGCTTCGCCGCCCTGCCCGGCGGGATCTCCGAGCCGGGGCCCGTCCGGCCGGTCCTCGCGTCGGTGGCGCTCGGCGCCGTGCTGATCCTGGGTGGGGCCGCCCACGGACCGCTCGCGAAGCTCGCGGGCCGGCGGAAGCGTACTGCTGGGCGGAGCGGGGCGACCGCGGATGTCTGAGGGGCCGTCGGACGGATCGGGCCGAGGGACGCCTGCGGGCGGTCCTGCGCCGGGGGCTGCCGTGGACGGGAGGACGTCCGGGACGACCGGGGGCGGGGCCGGGCGCGCCCTGCGCCGGGTGTCCCGGGTGATCCTGCTCGATCCCGACGACCGCGTCCTGCTGCTGCACGGCTTCGAGCCGGACGATCCGGACGACGACTGGTGGTTCACACCGGGCGGTGGGGTCGAGGGCACGGAGTCACGGGAGGAGGCCGCGCTGCGCGAGCTGGCCGAGGAGACGGGAATCACAGACGTCGAGCTGGGACCGGTGATCTGGCAGCGGGAGTGCTCCTTCCCGTTCGACGGACGGCGCTGGGACCAGGACGAGTGGTACTACCTGGCACGTACCCGGCAGACGACGACCAGCCTGACCGGCCTGACCCGGCTGGAGCAGCGCAGTGTCGCGGGGCTGAGGTGGTGGACCTCCGCCGAACTGTCGGCGGCGCGTGAGACGGTGTATCCGACCAGGCTCGCCGAGCTGCTGCGTACGCTGCTCGACGAGGGGCCTCCGAGTGCGCCTGTGGTCCTGGCCCGGGAAAACGTCTAGGGACGCGGGGGGCTGGCGCACAATAGGGGGACGCACGGCTGAAGGGGAACATGCCATGAGCGCCGAGGACCTCGAGAAGTACGAGACCGAGATGGAGCTGAAGCTCTACCGGGAGTACCGCGACGTCGTCGGTCTGTTCAAATACGTGATCGAGACCGAGCGCCGTTTCTATCTCACCAATGACTACGAGATGCAGGTCCACTCGGTGCAAGGTGAGGTCTTCTTCGAGGTCTCCATGGCAGATGCCTGGGTGTGGGACATGTACCGGCCGGCCAGGTTCGTCAAGCAGGTCAGGGTACTCACGTTCAAGGACGTGAACATCGAGGAGCTGAACAAGAGCGATCTGGAGCTTCCCCAGGGCTGATCTCCACCCGAAGGGGCGGCGCGGTTTTCCACATCGGGCCGGTTTTCCACCAAGATCCACTCGCCGGGGCCGCAGGCGTCAGAGTCGGTGCCGGAGGTGGTGCCCGATGAACGCGACGAGCGCACTGGGGCGGTACGGGGAGGAACTGGCCGTCCGGCTGCTGGCAGCGGCCGGAATGGCCGTACTCGCCAGGAACTGGCGGTGCGGACGGGCCGGAGAGATCGACATCGTCGCCCGGGACGGCGACACGATGGTCGTCTGCGAGGTGAAGACCCGCAGGGTCGGCCCCGACGGGCGTACGCCCTTCGAGCATCCGATGGCCGCGATCACATCCGCCAAGGTGGAGCGGTTGAGACACCTGGCCGCCTGCTGGCTTCAGCGGCACGGGGGGCCACCGCCCCCGGGCGGGGTGCGGATCGACGTCGTCGGGGTCGTGCTGCCCCGGCGGGGCGCGCCCCAGGTCGAGCATGTGGCGGGGGTGGCCTGATGGGATTCGCGCGCACATGCTCGGTGGCCCTGGTGGGGGTTGAGGGCGTGGTCGTGGAGGTCCAGGCGGACCTGGAGCCGGGAGTCGCGGCCTTCGCCCTGGTGGGACTCCCGGACAAGAGCCTCGTGGAGAGCCGGGACCGGGTCCGGGCCGCCGTCGTCAACTCCGATGCCGAGTGGCCGCAGAAGAAGCTCACCGTCGGCCTCAGCCCGGCCTCCGTGCCCAAGAGCGGCAGCGGTTTCGACCTGGCCGTCGCCTGCGCCGTGCTCGGTGCAGCCGAGCGCATCGATCCCGGGGCCATCGCGGATCTCGTACTCCTCGGCGAGCTGGGGCTCGACGGCAGGGTGCGGCCCGTGCGGGGCGTGCTGCCCGCGGTGCTCGCCGCGGCGGAGGCGGGATACCGGCAGGTCGTCGTACCCGAGCGGACCGCGGGAGAGGCCTCGCTCGTCCCGGGCGTCTCGGTCCTCGGAGTGCGCAGTCTGCGCCAGCTCATCGCGGTGCTGAACGACGAACCGGTGCCGGAGGAGGAGCCCGACGGCGACGGCCGGCCCGACGCCATGCTCGCCGGACTCACGGTTCCCGGCGCCGGGGTGGGCACGGGTCTCGCCGGTCCGGGGCGGGGCGAGGGCTCCCATCCGGACCTGGCGGACGTCGCCGGGCAGCACGCTGCGCGCACCGCCGTCGAGATCGCCGCCGCCGGGGGCCACCACCTGCTGCTCCAGGGCCCTCCGGGCGCGGGGAAGACGATGCTGGCGGAGCGGCTCGCGTCCGTGCTCCCGCCACTCACCCGCAAGGAGTCCCTCGAGGTCACCGCCGTTCATTCGGTCGCGGGCATCCTGCCGCCCGGCGAGCCCCTGGTGCGCACGCCGCCCTACTGCGCCCCGCACCACTCGGCGACGATGCAGTCCCTCGTGGGCGGTGGTCAGGGCGTGCCGAGACCCGGCGCGGTGTCCCTGGCGCACCGGGGCGTCCTGTTCCTGGACGAGGCCCCGGAGTTCTCCGGCAAGGCGCTCGACGCCCTCCGCCAGCCCCTCGAATCGGGCCATGTGATCGTCGCACGGAGCGCGGGGGTGGTCCGGCTGCCCGCCCGGTTCCTCATGGTTCTGGCGGCCAACCCCTGCCCGTGCGGGCGCCACACCCTGCACGGCTCGGGGTGCGACTGCCCCGCGGCGCTGATCCGGCGGTACCGGGCGCGGCTCTCGGGACCCCTGCTCGACCGGGTCGACCTGAGGGTCGAGGTGGAGCCCGTCAGCCGGGCCGACCTGCTGGGCAGGGGCGGCCGGGGTGAGCCGTCCGCGGACGTCGCGGCCCGGGTCGGGGAGGCACGGGACAGAGCGTCCGCCCGGCTGGCCGGCACCCCGTGGCACGCGAACAGCGAGGTGCCCGGGCACGAGCTGCGCACCCGCTGGCACACCGCTCCCGGCGCGCTGGCCGCGGCCGAGCGGGACATGGAGAGGGGACTGCTCACCGCGCGGGGCATGGACCGTGTACTCCGGGTCGCCTGGACGATCGCCGATCTCGCGGGCCACGACCGGCCCGGCACCCGCGATGTGGACCTGGCGCTCCAACTGCGCACGGGCATCGCGCGGGGCGTCCCGGCGGGGTTCGGAGCCGAGCGGTGAGCCCCGTGCGTGGGAGCGGGCCGGACCGGTGCCCGGGCGCGGCGACGGGAGCCCGGTCGTGACCGCCGGTGCGGGCGAGGAGGAACGCAGGGCGCGTGCCGCGTTGACGAGGGTCGTCGAACCGGGTGACGAACACGCGGGGAGATGGCTGCGCCGGCTCGGCCCGGTGGAACTCCTGGCCCGCCTCACGGCGCCCACCCCGGGCGAGGGTGCCCTTCCCGGTGCGGGGGAGCAGCGGATCGAGGGCTACCGGATGCGGGCTGCGGCGGCACGTCCGGAGCGCGATCTCGAGCGGGTGGCCGAACTGGGCGGACGCTTCCTGTGTCCGGGGGATCCGGAGTGGCCGGGGCAACTGGACGACCTCGGAGACGCAAGGCCGGTCGGGCTCTGGGTCCGGGGCGGACCCGACCTGCGGATATGGGCCCTGCGTTCGGTGGCCGTGGTGGGTGCGAGAGCGTGCACCCCGTATGGGGTCCATGTGTCGGGGAGCCTCGCCTCGGGTCTCGCCGAGCGCGGCTGGGTGGTCGTCTCCGGCGCCGCGTACGGGGTCGACGCCGCCGCCCACCGAGGCGCGCTGTCCGCGGCGGGCGCGACGGTCGCGGTACTGGCCTGCGGGGTGGACGCCGTCTATCCCCGCGGCCATGCGGAGTTGCTCCGCCGCGTGGTCGAACAGGGCCTGGTGATCGCGGAGTTGCCGCCCGGAGCCCATCCCACCCGCAGCAGGTTCGTGCTGCGGAACCGGGTCATCGCGGCCCTGTCCCGGGGCACGGTCGTCGTGGAGGCCGAGTACCGGAGCGGTTCACTCGCCACGGCGCGCGCCGCGGAGCGCCTCGGCCGGTTCACCATGGGCGTTCCCGGCCCGGTGACCAGCGGACTCTCCGCAGGGGTGCACGAACTGCTGCGCACCGGCGCGGTGCTGGTCACCGACGCCGACGAAGTGGTCGAACTGGTCGGCCACATCGGCGATCTCGCCCCAGCGCGCCGCGGTCCGGTCCTCCCGCGGGATCTGCTCGGCCACGGCTGTGCACGGGTCCTGGAGGCCCTCCCGGCCAACGGCTCCCTCGACGGCCGGAACGTCGCCGCGCGGGCCGGCACCACGCCCGACGACGCCCTCGCGAGGCTGTACGAGCTGCACTCCCTGGGCTTCGTCGAACGCCGGGGGGACCGCTGGCAGTTGGCCGCAGCCGCGACAACGGGCTCGAACGCACGGCGAGGCGGTGCTTGATCCGGGGCATTCGGGTGAAAGGGTGAGCCCGACGGCCCCGGCGGCACTTCAGCGGGACCGCGAGGGCCGGCGCCCGCCTCCGGCTCTCGTTCGAAGATGTGGCCGACGGTACACACCCACCGAGGCGCGATCCGCCGCCGTTCGCGCACCGCAATCGCCCAGTCACGCTACGCTCGCCAGGTTCACCGCCCAGCCACCGGCCCAGACAACCCGTCCCGACACGCCCCACAGCAGAACGGCTCAAAGGCAACGCATGCCCCAGCACACCTCCGGGTCTGACCACGCGGCAGTTCCCCCCGCTGCCCGTGGTTCCGTGCGGCCGCCCGCGCCCTCGTCGCTCGAAGAGCTGTGGCGGTCGTACAAGGCCACCGGCGACGACCGGTTGCGGGAGCAGCTGATCCTGCACTACTCGCCGTTGGTGAAGTACGTCGCGGGAAGGGTGAGCGTCGGACTGCCGTCCAACGTCGAGCAGGCGGACTTCGTCTCCTCCGGCGTCTTCGGACTCATCGACGCGATCGAGAAGTTCGACATCGAGCGCTCGATCAAGTTCGAGACGTACGCGATCACCCGCATCCGGGGCGCCATGATCGACGAGCTGAGGGCGCTGGACTGGATCCCGCGCTCGGTGCGGCAGAAGGCCCGCAACGTCGAGCGGGCGTACGCCACACTGGAGGCGCAACTGCGGCGCACCCCCTCCGAGAGCGAGGTCGCCGCGGAGATGGGCATCTCGCTCGAGGACCTCCACTCCGTCTTCAGCCAGTTGTCCCTGGCGAACGTCGTCGCACTGGAGGAACTGCTCCACGTCGGGGGTGAGGGCGGCGACCGGCTCAGCCTCATGGACACCCTGGAGGACACCGCCGCCGACAACCCGGTCGAGGTGGCCGAGGACCGCGAGCTGCGGCGTCTCCTCGCCCGAGCGATCAACACCCTTCCCGATCGGGAGAAGACCGTCGTCACCCTCTACTACTACGAGGGCCTGACCCTGGCCGAGATCGGCAATGTCCTGGGCGTCACCGAGAGTCGGGTCAGCCAGATCCACACCAAGTCCGTGCTGCAGCTCAGGGCGAAGCTGGCCGACGTCGCCCGGTGAGGCGGACGGGCCGGGGCGGCCCGGGGAGCGGGCGGCGGCGCGGTGCCGAACCGTCACTGTCCCGCCCGTGCGTGCCGCCGTCGCCGTAAAGTGGTCCCGTGCCAAGGATTCGAGCGGCCTCCGTGGCCGAGCACCGGACCATGCAGCGTGCCGCCCTGCTGGACGCCGCGCGTTCCCTGCTGTCCGAAGGCGGGACGGACGCGCTGACCTTCCCCGCCCTCGCCGAGCGCACGGGCCTGGCCAGGTCCTCCGTGTACGAGTACTTCCGCTCCCGCGCCGCGGTGGTCGAAGAGCTGTGTGCCGTCGACTTCCCGGTCTGGGCGGCGGAGGTCGAAGCCGCCATGGCCGGCTCGGACACCCCCGAGGGCAAGGTCGAGGCGTATGTGCGCCGTCAGCTGGAACTCGTCGGCGACCGGCGCCACCGTGCCGTCGTCGCGATCTCGGCGAGCGAGCTGGACGACGGCGCCAGGGAGAAGATCCGTGCCGCGCACGGTGGGCTGATCGCCATGATCGCGGAGGCGCTCGGGGACCTGGAGCACCGGCAGCCCCGCCTGGCTGCCATGCTCCTCCAGGGGGTCGTGGACGCGGCGGTGCGCCGTATCGAGCTGGGCGCCGCCGAAGACCCCTCCGCCATCGCCGAGGCCGCGGTCTCGATGGCGCTCCGTGGAGTGCTGGGGGACTGAGCCCCACTGCGGGTCCTTGTTCGGCCGGTTCCGGTCCGCGTCGGCGTTCGGCCCGGTCGCGGCCTGGTCGTATCGGGTCCCTCCGGCCGGTCGCGACCTGTCCCGTGTCGCTGCCCGGTTCCGCCCCCACTCCCTCTCCGTGCTCGTGCCCCACACCCGCGCCGCCGCTCCCACCCCTGGCGACCCTCTGGCGCCCGAGACGAATCGCCCGGTGCGAGAAGAGCGCCGCCGCTGCGAGCACCAGGGCCTGGACCGTGTCGGCACCGGCCCGGGACGAGGCCGCCGACGCCTCGGCGAGTCCCGGTACGGCCGCCCCCGGAGCCGTCGGCGGCAGGGGCACTCCGAAGACCGGAAGCAGCCGGGACGGGCCCCGGCGCAGGGCCGGGGCGGGCAGGAGGGAGAGCGGGTCGAGGTACGTCCCGCCCCGCCGCAGCCCCCAGTGCAGACACCCGCGCGGACAGTGCGAGGAACCCGCCGCCACCACCGCCACGACCTGCCCCTCGGCCACCATGGCGCCCGGTGGGACCAGGGGGCGCACCGGCTCGTAGGTCGTGCGCAGCGGCGGGTCGTCCGTCCCCGTCAGCTCGATCGACAGCACACCGCGCCCCGCCACCGGTCCCGCGAAGGACACCCGCCCCGGTGCGGCGGCGCGCACCTCGGTGCCCGGGCTGGCCGCCAGGTCCGCCCCGCGGTGGCCCCGCCCGTACGGGGAGGGTGGCGGTTCCCAGCCCCGGACCAGCGCGGGGCGGGGTGGGCCCACCGGCCAGACCGCCGCCCGTGCCGCCACCGGGGGGACCGCCACCAGCAGCACCGCTGCCAGCGCCGTCGTCACGACTCGTCGTCCGCGATTCATGACGTCGACGTTCCCCCAGCCGGCCGCCTCCGCGTTGATCATGGTCCGGATCTGTGGACGGCCGGCCCGTTGTGGACATCGCCGTCACCCGGCACCTCGGCGGTCCCGTACACTTCTTCTGGCGATCCGGGTCACCCGGGTCGACTTCGCACGCCCCGCCACCGCCCTCATCCTCGGTCGGTGGCCGCGCCTCTCGGTCCCTCGCGGCACGGCGCGTCGGGGCGTCAGGACACAACCGAGAAAACTCAAGGAGATACGGCCATGGCCGTCGTCACGATGCGGGAGCTGCTGGAGAGCGGCGTCCACTTCGGTCACCAGACCCGTCGCTGGAACCCGAAGATGAAGCGCTTCATCTTCACCGAGCGCAACGGCATCTACATCATCGACCTGCTCCAGTCGCTGTCGTACATCGACCGCGCCTACGAGTTCGTCAAGGAGACCGTCGCGCACGGCGGCTCCATCATGTTCGTCGGCACGAAGAAGCAGGCGCAGGAGGCCATCGCCGAGCAGGCGACCCGCGTCGGCATGCCCTACGTCAACCAGCGCTGGCTCGGCGGCATGCTCACCAACTTCTCCACCGTCTACAAGCGCCTTCAGCGTCTGAAGGAGCTCGAGGCGATCGACTTCGAGGACGTGGCCGCCTCCGGTCTCACCAAGAAGGAGCTCCTGGTCCTCTCCCGCGAGAAGGCCAAGCTGGAGAAGACCCTCGGTGGCATCCGCGAGATGCAGAAGGTGCCGAGCGCCGTCTGGATCGTCGACACCAAGAAGGAGCACATCGCCGTCGGTGAGGCGCGCAAGCTCCACATCCCGGTCGTCGCGATCCTCGACACCAACTGCGACCCGGACGAGGTCGACTACAAGATCCCGGGCAACGACGACGCGATCCGCTCCGTCACCCTGCTCACCCGCGTGATCGCCGACGCCGTCGCCGAGGGCCTCATCGCCCGTTCCGGCGTCGCGACGGGCGACTCGAAGCCGGGCGACAAGGCCGCCGGCGAGCCGCTGGCCGAGTGGGAGCGCGACCTGCTCGAGGGCGAGAAGAAGGCCGACGAGACGCCGGCCGCCGAGGCCGAGAAGCCGGCCGAGGCCGCTGCCGAGGTCGAGAAGCCGGCCGAGGCCGCTGCCGAGGCCCCGGCCGCGGACGCCGACAAGGCCTGACACCCAGGTTCCGGTATCCGACGGCGGGGGCCCATGAAGCCCCCGCCGTCGGCCCGTAGATCGTTCGACCTCAGCTCTTCGACTTCAGAGAGATTCACAGACATGGCGAACTACACCGCCGCTGACGTTAAGAAGCTCCGCGAGCTCACCGGCGCGGGCATGATGGACTGCAAGAAGGCGCTCGACGAGGCCGACGGCAACGTCGACAAGGCCGTCGAGGCCCTGCGCATCAAGGGCCAGAAGGGCGTCGCCAAGCGCGAGGGCCGCTCCGCCGAGAACGGCGCCGTCGTCTCCCTCATCGCCGACGACAACACCTCCGGTGTCATCGTCGAGCTGAAGTGCGAGACGGACTTCGTCGCCAAGGGCGACAAGTTCCAGGCCGTCGCCAATGCGCTCGCCGCCCACGTCGCCGCCACCGGCCCGGCCGACATCGAGGCCCTGCTCGCCTCCGAGATCGAGCCCGGCAAGACCGTGCAGGCGTACGTCGACGAGGCCAACGCCAACCTCGGCGAGAAGATCGTCCTGGACCGCTTCGCCCAGTTCTCCGGTGCCTACGTGACCGCGTACATGCACCGCACGATGCCCGACCTGCCCCCGCAGATCGGTGTCCTGGTCGAGCTCGACAAGCCGAACGCCGAGGTCGCCAAGGGCGTCGCCCAGCACATCGCCGCCTTCGCGCCGAAGTACCTGTCCCGCGAGGACGTCCCGGCCGAGGTCGTCGAGTCCGAGCGCCGCGTCGCCGAGGAGACCACCCGCGCCGAGGGCAAGCCCGAGGCCGCCCTGCCGAAGATCGTCGAGGGTCGCCTCAACGGCTTCTTCAAGGACGCCACCCTCCTGGGCCAGCCGTACGCGCTGGACAACAAGAAGTCCGTCCAGCAGATCCTGGACGAGGCCGGTGTCGCCCTGAAGCGCTTCTCGCGCATCAAGGTCGGCATCTGAGCCGGTACGCGATCGACACGGGAGCCCGATAGGGTTTTCCAGCAGTCGTCGGCCGCGCGAACGCCGGACGACCGCAGATCTGACGAGGAGGCCATTGCCGCAGGGACACCAGCACCCACCGGCAATGGCCTTCTTCGTATGTGCACGAGGAGATCTCCATGAACAAGGGCGCGGACGCCAATCCGGCTGCCGACGACAAGAGCGACCACACCGGCCAGAAAGCCCGCCGCTTCATGCTGAAGCTGTCCGGAGAAGCGTTCTCCGGCGGCACCGGCCTGGGCGTCGACCCCGACGTCGTACACGCCATCGCGCGGGAGATCGCCGCGGTCGTCCGTGACGGCGCACAGATCGCGGTCGTCATCGGCGGCGGCAACTTCTTCCGCGGGGCCGAGCTCCAGGTGCGCGGCATGGACCGGGCGCGCTCCGACTACATGGGCATGCTCGGCACGGTCATGAACTGCCTCGCCCTCCAGGACTTCCTGGAGAAGGAGGGGATCGACTCCCGTGTCCAGACCGCCATCACCATGGGCCAGGTCGCGGAGCCCTACATCCCGTTGAGGGCGGTGCGCCACCTCGAGAAGGGGCGCGTCGTGATCTTCGGTGCCGGTATGGGCATGCCCTACTTCTCCACCGACACCACCGCGGCCCAGCGTGCCCTGGAGATCGACGCCGAGGCCCTGCTCATGGGCAAGAACGGTGTCGACGGCGTCTACGACTCCGACCCCAAGACCAACCCGGACGCGGTGAAGTTCGACGCGCTGGAGTACGGCGAGGTGCTCGCCCGCGACCTCAAGGTCGCCGACGCCACCGCCATCACCCTCTGCCGCGACAACGCGCTGCCGATCCTCGTCTTCGAACTGCTCGCCGCGGGCAATATCGCGCGGGCCGTCCGGGGTGAGAAGATCGGCACGCTCGTGAGCGACCAGGGCACCCGGGCCTGATCCCGGGGACCGCCCCGGGATGGACAAAGCCCTGCCGGTCGGACACCGTGCAGGGAGGACGCGCCGCCAAGTTTCGCCGGTCTCGTACGCGTGGCACGTACCGGTCCGCGGACCCGCACCACGGGTCGTGTACCGGGGCCGCCGCTCGTACTCGCCGGGACTACCAAGACACGCAGGAGCAAGTGGTGATCGAAGAGACCCTCCTCGAGGCCGAGGAGAAGATGGAGAAGGCCGTCGTGGTCGCCAAGGAGGACTTCGCCGCGATCCGCACCGGGCGTGCGCACCCGGCGATGTTCAACAAGATCGTGGCCGACTACTACGGTGCGCTGACGCCGATCAACCAGCTGGCCTCGTTCTCGGTGCCGGAGCCGCGCATGGCCGTGGTGACCCCGTTCGACAAGAGCGCGCTGCGCAACATCGAGCAGGCGATCCGCGACTCCGACCTCGGCGTCAACCCCAGCAACGACGGAAACATCATCCGGGTGGTGTTCCCGGAGCTCACCGAGGAGCGCCGCCGCGAGTTCATCAAGGTCGCCAAGGGCAAGGCCGAGGACTCCCGGATCTCGATCCGCTCCGTGCGCCGCAAGGCCAAGGAGGCCATCGACAAGCTGATCAAGGACGGCGAGGTCGGCGAGGACGAGGGCCGTCGTGCGGAGAAGGAGCTCGACGACACCACCGCGAAGTACGTCGCGCAGGTGGACGAGCTGCTCAAGCACAAGGAAGCCGAGCTGCTCGAGGTCTGATGAACGACTCTTCCTGGGGGGCCCCGACGAGTACCGGCTACTGGGGCCCGCCCGACCAGGGGGCTGCCCCGGCGGGTCCCGCATACGATGAGCTTGACGCCCAGCAGACTCGGCCCATGCCCATCGTGCCGGACGATCCCGACGCAGGTAGAGACGCCGCAGACCGCGATGACCGCGACCGGGGGGCCGCTCGGCTGAGTGGCCCCCCGGTCCGCGACGAGATGCCGCAGGAGCCCATGCCCACCCCTCCGCCGGCTGCGGCCTCCCAACCGCCGGAGCCGCAGCCGCCGCAGAAGAAGCGCGCAGGTCGCGATCTTCGTGCTGCCATAGGGGTCGGCGTCGGGCTCGGTGCGGTGATCGTCGCGGCGCTGTTCGTCGTCAAGGCCGTGTTCGTCGGTGTGATAGCCGTCGCCGTGGTCGTCGGCCTGTGGGAGCTCACCTCCCGCCTCCAGGAGCGCAGGGGTGTCAAGGCGCCCCTGGTGCCGCTGGCGGTGGGTGGCGCGGCGATGGTCGTGGCCGGCTACGTGCGGGGTGCCGAGGGCGCCTGGGTCGCCACCGCCTTCACCGCCCTGGCGGTGCTGGTCTGGCGGATGACCGAGCCGCCCGAGGGTTACCTCAAGGACGTGACGGCCGGGCTGTTCGCCACGTTCTACGTGCCGTTCCTCGCCACGTTCGTCGCGATGATGCTCACCGCGGAGGACGGCCCGCAGCGGGTCTTCACCTTCCTCCTGCTCACGGTCGTGAGCGACACCGGCGCGTACGCGATCGGCTGGCGCTTCGGCAAGCACAAGCTCGCGCCGCGCATCAGCCCCGGGAAGACCCGCGAGGGCCTGTTCGGGGCCGTGGCGTTCGGGATGGCGGCGGGCGCCCTCTGCGTGCCGCTGCTGATCGGCGGCGGCACCTGGTGGCAGGGCCTGATCCTCGGCCTCGCGGTCGCGGTCAGCGCGACCCTGGGCGATCTCGGCGAGTCGATGATCAAGCGGGACCTCGGGATCAAGGACATGGGAACGCTGCTGCCGGGCCATGGGGGCATCATGGACCGGCTGGACTCGCTGCTGCCCACGGCGCCGGTGGTGTGGCTGCTGTTCGTGGTGTTCGTCGGCGCGGGCTGACGCGGGGAGGTCCCGTCGCAAACCGGGGAGTTCCGGTCGGAAGGGCTCTTCGTCCCAGGGGCGTCGGGCCCTTCCGCCGTGTCCGGGGCCGGTACCGTGCGCCCGTGTCCGTGCCGCGGTCTGTCCAGTCGGCCCCGGACCCTGCATGCTGGGCCCGGGACGCGGGAATCACCGGGCGGCGAGGGGGGACCATGGGGCGGAAGGCCGGCGGAGCGGCTGTGCTGCTCGTACTCGTGTGCGTCACCGGGTGCGGGGGAGGGGACGACGGGGCCACGGACTCCCGTCCGTCCGGGACGCCCACCCCGACCCGCGCGGAACAGCCCGCGCCGAGTGCCCTCGTGCCCCCGGCGACCAGCGGACCGCCCGCCTCCACCCCGTCCGGGGCGACGCCCGACCGGGCGTCCGCGCTCGTCACCCTCACCGAGAGCGGCGGTATCGACGGGCGACACCATTCGGTCGTCGTGTACGACGACGGTACGTACCTCCTGGTCGCACCGGGTGAGAGGAACCGTCCCGGCCGGATGGCCCCGGCGGCCCTCGCCGAACTGCGGACGGCCCTCGACGAGGTCGACTTCTCCCGGCTGCCGACCCGGCCCACCGGGCCGCCGATCATGGACGGGCTGACCCGCGTGCTGGTCCACGACGGCCACACCTCCGTCGACGACGGCACGGACATCCCCGCCGACCTCGCGGCGGTGTACGACGCCCTGCCGCCTCTCGGCTGACGCGGACCGGGCCGACGGGGCCCGGATCCGCACCTGCCGGGGGCGCACCCGGCCGGTCACATCACCGTGGTCACGACCACGGCAGTCGTGATCGCCACCATGGCCGTCTGCATGCTGTTGACGTCGTCGCGGAGGCCGGCCCCGCCCAGCGGCCGTCGGCGGTCCTCACCATCTCCCGGCCGACCGTCCGGGATCGGGTTCGGGCCCGTGGTCGGCCCCTGCCCGGTGTCGGTCCGGAGCCGGGCACGACCCGCCGCCGGTCCGGTTCGTCCCGCACCCGCCCGGCTCGGTCGTCGCGTACCGGGAGACCGCCGTCCCGGCCCGGCCGGTTCCCCCGCATCCCCCGGGTGTCCGGGCAGCCGGTTCACTTAAGTCGATCTGCGACACTGGTACGACCATGCCCAAGCCCGGAGAACTCACTTTCGTCGCCCCCCGCGGAGCCAAGAAGCCCCCGCGGCACCTCGCCGACCTCACGCCCGCCGAGCGGAAGGACGCCGTCGCCGCGATCGGCGAGAAGCCGTTCCGGGCGAAGCAGCTGTCGCAGCACTACTTCGCGCGCTACGCGCACGAACCGGAGCAGTGGACCGACATCCCCGCCGCCGCGCGCGAGCGGCTCGCGTCGGAACTGCTGCCCGAGCTCATGTCGGTGGTCCGGCACGTCTCCTGCGACGACGACACCACCCGCAAGACGCTGTGGCGGCTCCACGACGGCACGCTCGTCGAGTCGGTGCTGATGCGCTACCCGGACCGGGTGACGATGTGCATCTCCTCGCAGGCCGGCTGCGGGATGAACTGCCCGTTCTGCGCCACGGGCCAGGCCGGTCTCGACCGGAACCTGTCCACCGCCGAGATCGTGCACCAGATCGTGGACGGCATGCGGGCCCTCCGCGACGGCGAGGTCCCCGGAGGCACGGCCCGGCTGTCCAACATCGTCTTCATGGGCATGGGCGAGCCCCTCGCCAACTACAACCGCGTGGTCGGCGCCATCCGCAGGCTCACCGATCCGGAGCCCGACGGCCTCGGCCTGTCGCAGCGCGGGATCACCGTTTCCACGGTGGGCCTCGTCCCGGCGATGCTGCGCTTCACCGACGAGGGCTTCAAGTGCCGCCTCGCCGTCTCCCTGCACGCGCCGGACGACGAACTGCGCGACACCCTCGTCCCCGTCAACACCCGCTGGAAGGTCCGGGAGGTCCTGGACGCGGCCTGGGAGTACGCGGAGAAGTCCGGCCGCCGCATCTCGATCGAGTACGCCCTGATCCGGGACATCAACGACCAGGCATGGCGCGGTGACCTGCTCGGGCGGCTCCTCAAGGGCAAGCGGGTGCACGTCAATCTGATCCCGCTGAACCCGACTCCGGGCTCCAAGTGGACGGCCTCCCGGCCCGAGGACGAGAAGGCCTTCATCGAGGCCATCGCCGCCCACGGCGTCCCGGTCACCGTCCGGGACACCCGTGGTCAGGAGATCGACGGGGCCTGCGGCCAGCTCGCCGCCTCCGAGCGCTGAGTGCCAGGGCGGCTTCCGGAGCGAACCGATCCGGTCGGCCTGGTCACGGGCCTTCGCCCGGATCAGGGCCGGCTCGATGGTCTCGCCGCAGGGACCGCCCCGGTCCCTGCGGAGCGTCCGACGGGGCCCCTGTACGCTGGCCCGAACATCTGCATATTCCGACAGGGGAGCGCCACAGCGCTGAGAGTGCGGTGACCGTCAGACCGCAGACCCTCTGAACCTCGCCCGGGTCATTCCGGGTAGGAAGTTCGGACGAGACTCAAGCTGTTGCGCCCTGCCCGGCTCCCGGATCCCGAGGATCCCGCGGCCGGGCAGGGCCGCGTCTCTTCCTGGTCATGCCCAGGAGGAATCAGTGAGCACCACCAAGAAGATCACCGTCACCGCGCTGGCCGCGGCCCTCGGTGTGAGCACGCTCGCGGCCTGCGGCGGGTCGTCCGGGGACGACTCCGCCGGAGCCGGCGGCAGCGGCTCCAAGACCGTGACGCTCGTCAGCCACGACTCCTTCAACGCCTCGCCGGCCGTGCTCAAGGAGTTCACCGAGCAGACCGGGTACACGGTCAAGGTGCTGAAGAGCGGAGACGCGGTCGAGGCGCTCAACAAGGAGATCCTCACCAAGGGCTCCCCGCAGGGCGATGTGTTCTTCGGCGTCGACAACACCACGCTCTCCCGGGCCCTCGACAACGACCTGTTCACCCCGTACGAGGCCGAGGGTCTGGAGCGGGTCCCCGAGGCCGTCCGGCTCGACGAGGACGGGCACCGGGTCACGCCGGTCGACAGCGGCGACATCTGCGTCAACTACGACAAGAAGTACTTCGCCGACAGGAAGCTCGCCCCGCCGCAGACCTTCGACGACCTCGCCGAGCCCGCGTACCGGAACCTCCTCGTCGTCGAGAACGCCGAACGCTCCTCGCCGGGCCTCGGTTTCCTCCTCGGCACCGCTGCCGCCTACGGGGACGAGGGCTGGCAGGACTACTGGAAGAAGCTGCGGGCCAACGGCGTCAAGGTCGTCGACAGTTGGGAGATCGCCTACAACCAGGAGTTCTCCGGTTCCGCCGGCGGCAGGGCGGCCAAGGGCGACCGGCCGCTCGTCGTCTCGTACGCCTCCAGCCCGCCGGTCGAGGTGCTGTACGCCGAGCCGCGGCCGAAGGCGGCACCGACCGGTGTCTCCACCGGCACCTGCTTCCGCCAGACCGAGGCCGCCGGCCTCCTCAGGGGCGCGCGGAACGAGGCCGGCGGCAAGGCCCTGCTGGACTTCCTGATCAGCAAGAAGTTCCAGGAGGACATGCCGCTCAACATGTTCGTGAACCCGGTGGTCGAGGACGCGGAGCTGCCCCCGCTCTTCACCGAGTTCGGCGAGGTGGTCGCCGAGCCGCGCACGATGGCTCCGGAGAAGATCGCCGAGAACCGCGACCAGTGGATCCAGTCGTGGTCCTCGCTCGTCCTGAAGTAGCCGGGTCGTCCGGCGGGAACGCCGGTCCGCGCGGGAGGAACCCCTCGCGCGGCCCGGCGTCCCTGCGCGCCACCGCGGCACGCTCGGCCCTGATGGCCCTGCCCGTCGCGTTCTTCGCCCTCTTCTTCGCCCTCCCCGTGGCCTCGATCGTCGGCCGTGGACTGCGGGTGGGGGACTCCTGGCGGTTCGGCGGCGTCGCCGAGGTCGTCGGCCGCCCGGACATCCTCCAGGTGCTCTGGTTCACCCTCTGGCAGGCGCTCGCCTCCACGGGGCTGACCCTGCTGATCGCGCTGCCCGGCGCCTATGTCCTGGCTCGCTACGACTTCCCCGGGAAGCAGTTGCTGCGGGCGGTCGTCACCGTGCCGTTCGTGCTGCCCACCGTCGTGGTCGGCACCGCGTTCCTGGCGCTCCTGGGCCGGGGCGGGCTGCTGGACGACCTGTGGGGCGTGCGGCTCGACACGACGGTCTGGGCGATCCTCCTCGCCCATGTGTTCTTCAACTACGCCGTGGTGGTACGCACCGTGGGCGGTCTGTGGGCCCAGCTCGACCCGCGCCAGGAGGAGGCCGCACGGGTCCTCGGCGCAAGCCGCTTCGGGGCCTGGCGGCGGGTCACCCTGCCCGCGCTGACCCCGGCGGTGGCCGCCGCCGCGCTGATGGTGTTCCTCTTCACCTTCACCTCGTTCGGCGTCGTGCAGATCCTCGGCGGACCGGCGTACTCCACGCTCGAGGTGGAGATCTACCGGCAGACCGCCCAGGTGCTGGACCTCTCCACGGCCGCCGTGCTGACCCTGGTGCAGTTCGCCGCCGTGGGCGCGGTCCTCGCCGTGCACGCCCGGACCGTGCGGCGACGGGAGACCGCGCTGCGACTCGTCGATCCGGCGCTCGCCGCGCACCGTCCGAGGGGCGCCGGGCAGTGGGCCCTGCTGGGCGGGGTGCTCGCCACGGTCGTGGTGCTGATCCTGGCACCGCTCGCGGTGCTGGTCGAGCGGTCGTTCGACGGACCCGGCGGCTACGGCCTCAGCTTCTACCGGGCCCTGCAGTCGGCCGAGGCGAGTGGCGGCACGTTCCTCGTCCCGCCGGTCGAAGCCGTGTGGAACTCCCTCCAGTACGCGCTCGCCGCCACCGCGATCGCGCTCGTCGTCGGCGGTCTCGCGGCCGCGGCGCTCACCCTCCCCCGGACGTCGTCCGGGGGGGTCTCCAAGGCCGGCCGGCTCGTCCGCGGCTTCGACGCGCTGCTGATGCTGCCGCTCGGGGTCTCCGCCGTCACCGTCGGTTTCGGATTCCTCATCGCCCTCGACGAGCCGCCGCTGGACCTGCGCACCTCCTGGATCCTCGTGCCGCTGGCCCAGGCACTCGTGGGAGTGCCCTTCGTCGTACGGACGATGCTGCCCGTGCTGCGGGCCGTCGACGCACGGCTGCGGGAGGCGGCGGCCGTGCTGGGCGCCTCGCCGCTGCGGGCATGGCGCGAGGTGGACCTGCCGCTGGTGCGCCGGGCGCTGCTCGTCGCCGCCGGTTTCGCCTTCGCCGTCTCGCTCGGCGAGTTCGGTGCCACCGTCTTCATCGCCCGGCCGGACAACCCGACGCTCCCGGTCGCCGTGGCCCGACTCCTCGGCCGTCCCGGCGAGCTCAACTACGGCCAGGCGATGGCGCTTTCGACGATCCTCATGCTGGTCTGCGCGGCGGCCCTGCTGCTGCTCGACCGGCTCCGTCCCGACCGTTCCGCAGGGGAGTTCTGATGCTGGCGCTGGAGAACGCGACCGTGCGCTTCGGGCGGCGGGCGGCGCTGGACGGTGTGGACCTGGAGGTCGCCGACCACGAGATCGTGTGTGTGCTCGGACCGAGCGGGAGCGGCAAGTCGACCCTGCTGAGGGCCGTCGCCGGGCTCCAGCCCCTGGACGGCGGCCGGGTGCTGCTCGGCGGCGGCGACCAGACCGGAGTGCCGGTGCACCGTCGCGGGGTGGGCCTGATGTTCCAGGACCACCAGCTCTTCCCGCAGCGCGACGTCGGCGGCAATGTCGCCTTCGGGCTGCGGATGCACGGGGTGCCGAAGGCCGAGCGGCTTCTGCGGGTCGAGGAGTTGCTGGAACTGGTCGGGCTCCCCGGCGCCGCGCGACGGGCCGTCGGCGCGCTATCCGGCGGTGAGCAGCAGCGCGTCGCCCTCGCCCGGGCGCTCGCCCCCAGCCCGCGGCTGCTGATGCTCGACGAGCCACTGGGCCAGCTCGACCGCACCCTCAGGGAGCGGCTCGTCGTCGAACTGCGTGCGGTGTTCCGCCGGCTGGGCACCACGGTGCTGGCCGTCACCCACGACCAGGGGGAGGCCTTCGCGCTCGCCGACCGGGTGGTGGTCATGCGCGACGGACGCGTCGCCCAGTCGGGCACACCTCGGGACGTGTGGCAGCGGCCCGCCTCGGAATTCGTCGCGCGGTTCCTCGGCTTCGCCAACGTGGTGCCCGCGACGGTGAACGGGAGCGCGGCCGAGACCCCCTGGGGCGGCGTCCCGGTCCCCACGGGCTCGCCCCAGGGCGCCTGCAGGCTGCTGGTACGGCCGTCCGCGGTACGGCTTCGGCCGCGCGGCACGGGACTGCCGTGCGCGGTGGAGTCGCTGACCTTCCGCGGCCACCATGTCGCCGTACGGCTGCGGCCGCACGACGCGCCGCCGCTGGAGGCCGAGTGCGGGCTCAGGGACGCTCCCGAGCCGGGCGCCGAGGTCGGGGTCGCGTTCGCCGCGGAGGACGTGGTGGTCCTGCCGCCCGACACCGGCGACTGATCCGGCCGGAGCCGGCTGCCGCCCGGGACCTCAGCCGGCCGGACGTGCGGCGGCCGTCAGCCGGGCCAGTGCCCCGGGTGCCTCCTCCACCGAGTCGACCAGCGCGATACGCGTCTGCATCGCGCGGCCCTCCGCCAGGGACCGCAGCAGCGGCCAGGCCGGGAGCCGCTCCGTCCAGTGGGCGCGGTCCACCAGGACCATCGGCGTCGGTTCGCCCCGCGACTCGTAGTAGTTCGGGGTCGCGTTGTCGAAGATCTCCTGCAGTGTGCCCGCGGCGCCGGGGAGGTAGACGACACCGGCGGTGCAGCGGGCGAGCAGCCCGTCCTCGCGGGTGGCGTTGGCGAAGTACTTGGCGATGTGCCCGGCGAACGGGTTGGGCGGCTCGTGCCCGTAGAACCAGGTGGGGATGCCGACCGAGTCGCCGCCCTGCGGCCAGCGCGAGCGGACCTCGAGGGCGACGGCCGCCCAGTCGGTGACGGAGGGGGTGAACGACGGGACCTTGGCGAGGAGTTCGAGGGCCTCGTCCAGCATCTCGTCGGGGTGCGGGGCCGAGTAGGCGCCGAGGTTCGCCGCCTCCATCGCCCCGGGGCCGCCGCCGGTGGCGACGGTCAGCCCGGCGCGGGCGAGTGCGCGGCCGAGCCGGGCCGCGCCGGCGTACTCGTCGGTGCCCCGGCTCATCGCGTGACCCCCCATCACCCCGACGACCGGCACCCCGTCGAGGAGTTCGTCCAGGGCGTCCGAGACGGCGTCGTCGTGCAGGGCCCTGAGCATCGAGGCGTAGATGTCCCGGTCCGCCTTGGTGAGCTGGAACCAGTCGTACGCGAGCGCGTCCGGCGTGACCTCGTAACCACCGTCGGCGAGGCCGTCGAAGAGCTCGTCGGGGGTGTAGAGGAGCCCCCGGTAGGGGTCGAACGGGAGGTCCGGCAGGGGAGGGAAGACGAGGGCGCCGTCCGCGCGGACCTTGGCCGTGGCGTCCGGCTCCATGGCGCAGCCGAGGAACGCGGTGGCCGTGGTGTCGCACGACAGGAGCGCGAAGGTGCGCCCGCTCAGGTCGACGGACTGTATGCGGTGCCCCGCGAGGCTGCCCCGCCGGGCGACGACCCGGTCGAACTCCTCGAGCGTCTCGATCTCCCGGTCGTCGTCGAACGACGAGCCGAGCCGCGGCCTCTGTCCGTTCACCATGGCCGCCACGATATGCCCCGGGTCCGGGGCCCCCGTGTCCGGGTCGGTGACCTCGCCCCGGTGTCAGCGCCGCAGTGGCAGGGCCGCCAGTTCCGCCACCGCCCAGGTGAGCGGGGCGAAGACGGCCAGCAGGACCACGGCCCGCAGCATCGCGGTGGCGTGCAGCAGGGCCACGGAGGCGCCCAGTTCGAGCAGACCGGCCCGTGTGCCCGCCCGTGCCTGCCGTGCCTCGACGGCCGAGGTGAGCAGCGTCGCCAGGGTGCAGGCCACGACGAGCGTCGCCCCCAGAGCGGTCAGCGGCCCGAAGGGCTGGGGGCGTTCCCCGGCGAGTGCGGAGGCCGCGATGAGGGCGGACACCACGGCGCACACGACGCCGAGGGGCCGCCCGAGCCGGCGTGCGTCCTCCACGAGCGCCCGCCCTGCGAGCAGTCGCGTCGCCCCGGGCCGTACGGACTGCAGCACCCGCCCGCACACATGGACGATGCCCGGGCCGGCCATCGCGAGCCCCACCGCGGTCAGCGTCCAGCCGGCGAGCACCCCGCCGGGGGTGCCGCCGGCGCCCTCCGCGCCCCGGCCCGTGTACGCCTCGATCGCGACGCCCACGGCCGTCAGCGCGACGCCCCAGGGGAGGCCGCCGGGCGCACCCGTGGCGTGGTCGGGTTCGTCGTCGGGGAGTTCGCCGCCCTTCTGGCGGCGCGGACGCAGGGCGAGTGCGGCCGCCCCGGCGCCGAGGACCGGGACGAGTGCGAGCAGCAGGACCACCGCCCCCAGCGGCAACGGCCGGCCTGCGGCGAGCAGTTCCGCCGCGTCGCCGTCGAACGGCATGCCGCTCAGGTCCCCGCGCAGGTGCAGGAAGAACAGCAGGGCCACCGTGCTGCCGAGGACGCAGGACACGGCGGTGGACGCCGCCGCCAGCGCGCTCATGCGCACCGGTCCGAGTCCGACGGCTGACAGGCCCTGACGGGGTCGCGTACCCGGGTCCGTGCGGGCCACCGCCACGGCGAACTGGACCGTGGCCGCCAGCGGGGCGAGACACCATGCCAGCCGCTGCAGTGCCGGATCGGAGGGATGCGGGCCGGACACCGCGTAGGACAGGGTGCACAGAAGGAGGAAGCCCACCCCCGCCGAGGCCGTCGCCACCAGGAGGCGGCGCAGCAGGACGAGGGGGTGGGAGCCGCGGCTCAGACGGAGAGCGAGCACTCGGCCAGGCCTTCCGCCTCCGCGTCCTGCACCGGGGTGACCCGCCGGCCGTCCACCAGCGACACACCGCGGTCGGCGAGGGTCGCGACCTCCTCGTCATGGGTCGCGAGCACGAGGGTGATGCGGTGCGACCGGGCGGCGGTGGTGAGGGTGCGCAGCACCTGGGCCCGGTCGGAGCTGTGGAGTGTGGCGGTCGGCTCGTCGGCGAACAGCACCGCGGGAGTGGTGACCAGGGCACGGGCGAGGGCGATCCGTTGCCGCTGCGACTGCAGCAGCGCCCGGGGCCGCTTGCGGGCGCACCGCCCGATGTCGAGCCGCTCCATCCATTCCAGGGCGGCCGTCCTGGCCTTGCGGTGCGAGGAGCCGCGCAGCAGCAGTGGCAGCGCCGCGTTCTCCCAGGCGGTCAGTTCGGGCACCAGCTGGGGTTCGGGCCCGATCCAGCCGAAGCGCTCTCGCCTCAGCCGCTCGCGGTTCAGCGGCCCCATGGTGTGGACGGGTGTGCTGTTGAACCACACCTCGCCCTGCTGCGGCACGATCTGCCCCGAGAGACAGCGCAGCAGGGTCGTCTTCCCGCTGCCGCGCGGGCCGTTCACCGCGAGGATCTCTCCCTCGCGCACCCCGAGGGAGACTCCGCAGAGGGCGGGCGAGCCGCCGAGGGCGTGGTTCAGGGACCGCGCCCAGAGCACATCGTTGTCCGGCGGGACCACCATGGCGTACACCTCGGTTCAGATCCGTGGGTTCCGTTCCCCCGCACGGGCGAACGACCCCGAGGCCGATCGGTCACAGCACCGTAGGGACTCGGAGCCGGGTGTACGCACGGCACGCGGCCCGGACGCCTCCCTTCTCACCCGAAGGGAGGCGTCCGGGCCGTCGGCGCGGGCAGGGGGCCCGGTCCTACAGCTTCGACCAGGCCTCGGCGAGGACGCCGCGCAGGATCTGCTCGATCTCGTCGAAGGTCTCCTGGGTGGAGATCAGCGGCGGGGCGAGCTGGACGACCGGGTCGCCGCGGTCGTCGGCACGGCAGTACAGGCCGGCGTCGAACAGCGCCTTGGAGAGGAAGCCGTAGAGGACCCGCTCGGTCTCCTCCTCGTTGAAGGACTCCTTGGTGTTCTTGTCCTTCACGAGCTCGATGCCGTAGAAGTAGCCGTTGCCGCGGACGTCGCCGACGATCGGCAGGTCGTGCAGCTTCTGCAGCGTCGAGAGGAACGCGCCCTCGTTGTCCAGGACGTGCTGGTTGAGCTTCTCGCGCTCGAACAGGTCGAGGTTGGCGAGGCCGACGGCCGCGGAGACCGGGTGGCCGCCGAAGGTGTAGCCGTGCAGGAAGGTGTTGTCGCCCTTGTAGAACGGCTCGGCGAGCCGGTCGGAGACGATGCAGGCGCCGATCGGGGAATAGCCCGAGGTCATGCCCTTGGCGCAGGTGATCATGTCCGGCACGTAGCCGAACTTGTCGCAGGCGAAGGTCTTGCCGAGGCGGCCGAAGGCGCAGATGACCTCGTCGGAGACCAGCAGTACGTCGTACTGGTCGCAGATCTCGCGGACCCGCCGGAAGTACCCGGGCGGCGGCGGGAAGCAGCCGCCGGCGTTCTGCACGGGCTCCAGGAAGACCGCGGCGACGGTGTCGGGACCCTCGAACAGGATCTGCTGCTCGATCTGGTCGGCGGCCCAGCGGCCGAAGGCCTCGGGGTCGTCGCCGTGCAGCGGCGCGCGGTAGATGTTGGTGTTCGGGACCTTGTGCGCACCGGGCACCAGCGGCTCGAACGGGGCCTTCAGGCCCGGCAGGCCGGTGATGGACAGGGCGCCCTGCGGGGTGCCGTGGTACGCGACCGCGCGGGAGATCACCTTGTACTTGGTCGGCTTGCCGGTGAGCTTGAAGTACTGCTTGGCGAGCTTCCACGCGGTCTCGACCGCCTCACCGCCGCCGGTGGTGAAGAAGACCTTGTTGAGGTCGCCGGGGGCCTCGCCCGCGAGGCGCTCGGCCAGCTCGACCGCCTTCGGGTGGGCGTAGGACCACACCGGGAAGAAGGCCAGCTCCTCGGCCTGCCTGGCGGCCACCTCGGCCAGCTCCCTGCGGCCGTGGCCCGCCTGGACCACGAACAGGCCGGCCAGGCCGTCGATGTAGCGCTTGCCCTTGTCGTCGTAGATATAGGTGCCCTCACCACGCACAATGGTGGGCACGGGGGAGTTCTCGTACGACGACATGCGGGTGAAGTGCATCCACAGGTGGTCGTAGGCGGACTTTGAGAGGTCGCTGCGGTCCTTGCTCACGGCTATCGGGTTCCCCACATATAGGTCTGCTTCTTGAGCTTGAGGTAGACGAAGCTCTCGGTGGAGCGCACGCCGGGGAGAGTGCGGATGCGCCGGTTGATCACTTCCAGCAGGTGGTCGTCGTCCTCGCAGACGATCTCCACCATCAGGTCGAACGAGCCCGCCGTCATGACGACGTACTCGCACTCGGACATGGCGGTCAGCGCATCTGCCACCGGGTCCAGGTCGCCCTCGACGTTGATCCCGACCATCGCCTGGCGCCGCAGGCCCACGGTGAGCGGGTCCGTGACGGCGACGATCTGCATCACGCCTTGGTCGAGCAGCTTCTGGACGCGCTGCCGGACCGCCGCCTCGGAAAGGCCCACGGCCTTGCCTATCGCGGCATAGGGGCGGCGCCCGTCCTCTTGCAGCTGCTCGATGATCGCCAGGGAGACGGCATCGATCGTGGGGGAGGTACCGCCGCCCCCGGTCCTGGAGTCTGTGCTTCGACTGGCCACGAGCACACTGTGCACCGGAGTCGTAGATTCCGCAACCGGTGAGCGATGAAATTCGTTGTTAGTGGATGCAAAAGTCACCGATTTCGAAGTCCAGCGGTGTTGGGTCTGTCGAAAGCGTCACTCGTCGGGCTAGCCTGGGCCGCGTAGTGTGGGGGTGTCTCACCCATCGGACATCTGAGGAGGGGTGGCTGTGACCACCGAACTGCGTCGTCTGCGCAATTACATCGACGGAGAGTTCCGGGACGCCGCTGACGGGCGGACCATCGAGGTGGTCAACCCGGCCACAGGCGAGGCGTACGCGACCTCCCCGCTGTCCGGCCAGGCGGACGTGGACGCCGCCATGGCGGCCGCCGCCGCGGCCTTCCCCGCCTGGCGCGACACCACCCCGGCCGAGCGCCAGAAGGCCCTGCTGAAGATCGCGGACGCCTTCGAGGAGCGGGCGGAGGACCTGATCGCGGCCGAGTCGGAGAACACGGGCAAGCCGCTCGGGCTCACGCGCAGCGAAGAGATCCCGCCCATGGTCGACCAGATCCGCTTCTTCGCGGGTGCGGCCCGGATGCTCGAGGGCCGCTCGGCGGGCGAGTACATGGAGGGGTTGACCTCCATCGTCCGTCGCGAGCCGGTCGGCGTCTGCGCGCAGGTCGCCCCGTGGAACTACCCGATGATGATGGCGGTGTGGAAGTTCGCCCCGGCCCTCGCCGCCGGCAACACCGTGGTGCTGAAGCCGTCGGACACCACCCCGGCCTCCACGGTCCTCATCGCCGAGATCATCGGCTCCATCGTGCCGAAGGGCGTCTTCAACGTCATCTGCGGCGACCGCGACACCGGCCGGATGATGGTCGAGCACCCGGTCCCCGCGATGGCCTCCATCACCGGTTCCGTACGGGCCGGCATGCAGGTGGCCGAGTCGGCGTCGAAGGACCTGAAGCGCGTCCACCTGGAGCTGGGCGGCAAGGCGCCGGTCGTCGTGTTCGAGGACACCGACATCGCGAAGGCCGTCGAGGACATCTCGGTCGCCGGCTTCTTCAACGCGGGCCAGGACTGTACGGCCGCGACCCGCGTGCTCGTGCACGAGTCCATCCACGACGAGTTCGTCAGCGCGCTGGCCAAGGCCGCGCAGGACACCAAGACCGGCATGCCCGACGACGAGGACGTGCTGTTCGGTCCCCTCAACAACGAGAACCAGCTGAAGCAGGTCTCCGGCTTCATCGACCGACTCCCGGCCCACGCGAAGGTCGAGGCCGGTGGGCAGCGCGTCGGCGACAAGGGCTACTTCTACGCTCCGACCGTCGTCTCCGGCCTCAAGCAGGACGACGAGATCATCCAGAAGGAGGTCTTCGGCCCGGTCATCACCGTCCAGTCCTTCACCGACGAGACGCAGGCCGTCGAGTACGCGAACGGCGTGGAGTACGCCCTCGCGTCCTCGGTGTGGACCAAGGACCACGCCCGAGCGATGCGCATGTCCAAGGTGCTGGACTTCGGCTGCGTGTGGATCAACACCCACATCCCGCTGGTCGCCGAGATGCCGCACGGCGGCTTCAAGAAGTCGGGTTACGGCAAGGACCTGTCGGCGTACGGCTTCGACGACTACACGCGCGTCAAGCACGTGATGACGTCCCTCGACGCGTAACGCGTAAGCGCGCAGGCGCTCGGACGCGTCCCGCGGGGGCGCCGCGCTTCCCGCGGCGCCGCACGAGGCCACCGGGGCACGGCCCCGGTGGCCTCGTGCACGCCCCGCGTGTCGGCTCCCGTGCTCCCGGGGCCGGGGCCCCATCGGTGCGCGGTCAGCCCAGCGGCGCCGTGTGCAGCGCCAGCAGCAGGCGCCAGACCCGGGCCGCCATGCGCTCCGGGCCGGCGTCGACGCTGCCGTGCAGCCAGTCGGCGAGCAGGCCCGTGAAGGCGGACGCGACCGCCGAGGCGACCAGGTCGGGGGCGGGCGCGCCCACCAGTTCCCGTTCACGGCGGCTCCGCTCCCTCAGTTCGCGGTGCAGGAGGTCCCCGAGCGGGCCGCCGCCCCCCTCCCGGAGGAGGGCGCGGTACAGGGGGGTGTGCGGGACGACGCCGCTGAAGAACCCCGCCAGCGCGGGCGGGGGGTCCTCGGGATCCGGTACCCCGCGCCAGGCGTGCAGCGCCTCCACCGCGTCCCGGACGATCTCAGCGCACGCGTCCACCGCGAGGGCGTCGAGGTCCGGGTAGTGCAGATAGAAGGTGGCCCGCCCCAGGCCGGCACGCCGGACCAGCCCCGCCACGCTCACCTCCGCCAGCGGCCGCTCCCGGCACTCGTCGAGGAGGGCGGCGCGCAGCCGGGCCCGGGTCCGATCGGCCCTGGGGTCCCCGCTCGTCCCCGCCCTGGGGTCCGCGTTCATCCCGCCGCCCACGCGGCCGCCAGTGCCAGGGCCCCGGGGAGCGCCTGGGCGGCGTAGACACGGCGGTTGGCGGTGGCGCCGCCGTACAGCCCGGCGATCACGACGCACACGAGGAAGAAGACCTGGACCCGGTGGCCCGTCGGGGGCGCGGCCGCCAGGCCCCAGACCAGCCCGGCGGCCAGAAAGCCGTTGTAGAGCCCCTGGTTGGCGGCCAGGGGAGCGGTGGCCCGCGCGGTCTCCGCGTCGAAGCCCGACAGTCGCCGGCCCGGCGGCCGTTCCCACAGGAACATCTCCAGCACCAGGAAGTACAGGTGCAGTACGGCCACCAGCGCCACGAGGACATGAGCGGTCGCGGTCACGGCGGGCTCCTCTCTCTTCTCGTTTCTTGGACAGGTGTCCAGGAAGTATAGACACTCGTCCATGATCGACAGGGTGTCGGTGCCGGGGCCGTCCGCTCGACGCACCGTCCATTGCCGCCCGCTGCCCGTGCCCGGCATCCTGCCGACCGTGTCCGCCAAGCCGAAGCAGTCCTCGACGCCCGGTACGCCCCGCCTCCTGTCCCGCCGCTCCGCGCTGCGGGCCCTGGGCGCCGCCGGCGCCGGGGCCGCGGGCGTCACGCTCGCCGGCTGCGGGGTTCCCCCGGCCTACGTCGAGCCCGCCGACCGCGCCGGACGCGACCTTTCCGGCCGCGACCGCACCCTCGACTTCGCCAACTGGCCTCTCTACATCGACACCGACGGCGAGGACACCTCCCGGCGCCCCACCCTCGCCGCCTTCACCCGGCGCACCGGTATCTCGGTCCGCTACACCGAGGAGATCAACGACAACGACGAGTTCTTCGGCAAGATCAGCCCCGCCCTGATGAACCACCAGGTCACCGGACGGGACCTCGTCGTCGTCAGCGACTGGATGGCCGCCCGCTTCGTACGTCTCGGCTGGGTCCAGGAGATGAACCGGGACCGCCAGCCGAACGTCGCCGAGCACCTGGACCCCCAGCTGCGCTCGCCGGCCTTCGACGAGGGACGGCGGTACAGCGTGCCCTGGCAGTCCGGGATCACCGGCATCGCCTACAACCGAGCCCGCCTTGGCCGCGAGATCCGGAGCACCGGGGAACTGTGGGCCGCCGACCTCCGGGGAAGGGTCACCCTGCTGTCCGGGCTGGACGAGTCCGTCGCGCTCCTCATGCAGGGCAACGGCGTGGACGTCACGCACTGGACCTCGGACGACTTCCACACCGTGTGCGACCAGGTGGAGACTCTGGTGCGCCGAGGGCACATCCGCCGTTTCACCGGCAACGACTACGTCAAGGACCTCTCCTCCGGCGACGTCCTCGCCTGCCAGGCCTACTCGGGCGACGTCATCCAGCTCCAGGCCGACAACCCCGACATCGCGTTCGTGGTGCCTGAGGAGGGCGCCGAACTCTGGGCGGAGTCCCTGATGATCCCCAATCTCGCCCAGCACAAGCGCAACGCCGAGGCCCTGGTCGACCACTACTACCGGCCCGAGGTCGCGGCCGAACTCGCCGCCTGGGTCAACTACGTGTGCCCGGTGCCCGCGGCCCGCGACGTCCTCGCGGACTCGGGCGACGCGGAACTCGCCGCACTGGCCGAGGACCCGCTGGTCTTCCCCGACGACGCGATGCGCCGGCGGCTGGCGATCGCCCGGGACATCACGTCGGCGGAGCGGCGGGAGTTCGCGAAGCGGTGGAACGGGATCGTGGGGCTGTAGGCCGCGGACGCTCGCCCGTGACCGGGAAGGGCCGCCCGGCACGCCCGGACGGCGATCCGCTCCCGGGCCGCGCGCCGGCCGGCCCGTACGGGTGTCAGCGCTTGCGCCCCACCGCGCCGAACTGCGCGACCTCGACGGTGGTCGCCCCGCCGTCGCGCCAGCGCGCGCAGGAGACGATGCCCGGTTCCAGCAGGTCCAGGCCCCCGAGGAAGCCCGCGAACTCGGCACGGGTCCGGGCCGTGATGGGCGGTGTCGCGTTCTCGTTCCAGAACGCCATCGCCTCCGCGTTGCCCTCCCCGCCGAGCTCCAGCGTCGGGTGGGTGAGCGCGAGGTAACTGCCGGACGGAACGGCGTCCATGACGCGCCGCACGATCGCACCGGCCTCGTCCGTGTCGAGCACGAAGTTGAGGATGCCGAGCATCATCACGGCCACCGGCTGCGACAGGTCGAGCGTCCCCGCCGCGGCGCACAGGATGTCGTCGGGCCGGTGGGCGTCGGCGTCGATGTACTCGGTGCGGCCCTCGGGGGTGCTCGTGAGCAGGGCGCGGGCGTGGGTGAGCACGATCGGGTCGTTGTCGACGTACACGATCCGCGCGGAGGGGGCGATGCGCTGGGCGACCTCGTGGGTGTTGTCCACGGTCGGCAGTCCGGTGCCGATGTCGAGGAACTGGCGCACTCCGGCGTCACCGGCGAGATGGGTCACGACGCGGCCGAGGAACGCCCGGTCGGCGCGCGCGACATGACCGATGCTCGGGTACATCCCGGTTACCATGTCGCCCACTTGACGGTCAACCAGGTAGTTGTCCTTGCCGCCCAGCCAGTAGTTCCAGACGCGGGCGTTGTGGGCGATGTCGGTGCGGATCCTGTCCTGGCCGGTGTCCTCGGGCCCTGTCACGACGTGCGTCCCTTCCCGGTCCGGGAACCGCGCAGTACACGGGTGAGCGCGTCCACGCGGTTCGTGGTGATCGAGTCGACTCCGCGACCCACGAGCCTGCGCATCGTCCCAGGCGTGTCGGCCGTCCACACGGAGAGCATATGACCGCTCGCGTGGACCCGGTCCGCCAGCTCCCGGCTCACCAGCCCGAAGCGGTAGTTGAGCCAGCGCGGCCGCAGCGACGCGAGCAGCACGGGACGCGGTGGGGCGAGCGTCGTCCAGGTCAGCGCGATCTCCGCGTCCGGGTCGGCGTCCCGGACCGCGAGCATGCCGACGGGACCGCCCGTGTAGTAGACGCGGTCGGCGGCGCCACTCCGCTGCACCGTGCCGATGATCGTGCGCACGGCCGCCTCGTCCGCGCCCGGCAGGTCCAGCATGAGCCGGTGGCCGCCGACCGCCGCCAGTGCCTCCTCGAGGGTCGGCACCCCGCCGGAGGTCAGCCCGGTGAGCTGCGCATGGGAGAGCCGGGCCAGGGGCCGGTCGTGTCCCCAGAGCCGCTCGAGGGTGTCGTCGTGGAGCAGCACGGGCACACCGTCGCGGGTCAGCCGGACGTCGACCTCTACGGCGTCCGCGCCCCGGTCGACCGCGGCCCGCAGCGAGGGCAGGGTGTTCTCCCGCGCGACGTACGGATCTCCGCGATGTCCTACGACGGTCACACGGCGCATGGGCCGGACCTCACTTCGCGAGCCACTGCTCGGTGTACGCGTCGATCTCGCCCGCGATCCGGGCTTTTCCGGACGGGTCGAGGAACGACGCCTCCACGGCGTTCTTCGCGAGGGCGGCGACGCCCCGCTCGTCGAGCTCGAGCAGCCGGGCGGCCACCGCGTACTCGTTGTTGAGGTCGGTCCCGAACATCGGCGGGTCGTCGCTGTTGACGGTGACGAGCACGCCGGCCGACACCATCTCCTTGATCGGGTGCTCGTCGAGCGTGGCCACCGCCCGGGTGGCGATGTTGGAGGTCGGGCAGACCTCCAGCGGGATCCGGTGCTCGGCGAGGTGAGCCAGCAGCTCCGGGTCCTGCGGTGCGCTGGTGCCGTGGCCGATGCGCTCGGCCCGCAGGCCGTTCAGCGCGTCCCAGACGGTCTGGGGGCCCGTGGTCTCGCCGGCGTGCGGAACCGATCGCAGCCCGGCGGCTCTGGCGCGGTCGAAGTACGGCTTGAACTGGGGCCGGGGCACGCCGATCTCGGGCCCGCCGAGACCGAACGAGACGAGACCCTCGGGGCGCAGGTCGACGGCGAGCCGCGCGGTCTCCTCGGCGGCGTGGAGACCCGCCTCGCCGGGGATGTCGAAGCACCAGCGCAGCAGGACGCCGAGCTCGGTCTCGGCCGCCTTGCGGGCGTCCTCGATCGCCTCCATGAACCCCTGCTCGGGGATGCCGCGGTGGGTCGAGCTGAACGGGGTCACGGTGAGTTCCGCGTACCGGATGTTCTGCCGGGCCATGTCCCGGGCGACCTCGAACGTCAGCAGACGGACGTCGTCGGGGGTGCGGACCAGGTCCACGACCGACAGGTAGACCTCGATGAAGTGCGCGAAGTCGGTGAAGGTGAAGTACTCGGCGAGCGCCGCGGGGTCGAGGGGCACCTGGGAGTCGGGGTGCCTGGCCGCCAGCTCGGACACGATCCGCGGTGACGCCGAGCCCACGTGGTGCACGTGCAGCTCGGCCTTGGGAAGGCCCTCGATGAAGGGAAGCAGATCGGTCACCGGGTCCTCCGTGTGTGCTGTCCGTGCCGGTCAGGGATCATCGTAGGCGGGGCGGGTCGCGCGCGGAGCGGGCCCGTAGCATGACAAGTCCACGATGGGGGAGCCTCATGTCAGACCAGAGCGACCAGCGGCCGGGCGGGAACGGGCCGGAGGACCCGTGGGCCCCGCCGGAGCGCCGCTCCCCGCAGGACCCGCAGGACCCGCAGGACAAGGTGGAACTGGGCAAGAAGGACCGGCCCGGGCCGGGCAGCGCGGCGCCGGGCGGTCCTCCGGGCGTCCACGACCACCCCACGGTCACCTCCGTGCCGACCGGCGACCCGTTCGCCCCGCCAGGTGCCGGGACGGGCGCCGGGAGTGACGGGAGTGCCGTGCCCCCGCCGCCCATCGCCCCGGGCGGCCCCGGGCAGACGGCTCCGGGCCCTTACGGCTACCCGGCCGGAGCACCGGGCGCCACGTTCGGCGGATCGTCCTACGGGGCGCACGCCGGCTACCCGGGCTACCCCGGCTACGGCGCCGGCGGGTGGGCACCGGCGCCCGCGAACGGCATGGGGATCACCGCACTGGTGCTCGGCATCATCGCCGTCGTGGGGTTCTGCCTCTACGGACTCGGGATCGTCCTCGGCGTCCTGGCACTGATCTTCGGCTTCATCGGTCGTGCCCGTGCCCGGCGCGGCGAGGCGAACAACGGCGGGATGGCACTCGCCGGGATCATCCTCGGTGCGATCGGCATCGTGGTCGGTGCCGCCTTCCTCGGCCTCGTGATCTGGGCGGTCGCCAACGATCCGGACTTCCTCGAGCGGTCCGAGGAGGACCCCTGGGCGACGACGCTGACCGTGGCCACCGCGACGCGCTGAACCGGGCGGCCCCCCGCGCCGCCCGGTCCCGCCCATTACGGGGCCGAGGCCGCCGCCCACCTCACCCGGGAGACGCGCCGGCGGTCCCGACGCGCCTCACCCCGCCGTCCGGCCCGTCCTCAGCCGCTCCCGCACCTCCATCAGCGCGAAGCCCAGCAGATTCAGCCCGCGCCAGCGGGCCGGGTCGTTCGCCCGCTCGTCGTCGGCCGCCAGCCCGATGCCCCAGATCCGGTCCATCGGGCTCGCCTCCACCAGCACCCGCTCGCCGGTGCCCAGCAGGAACGCGGACAGTTCCGGGTGCTGCGAGAACTTGTGGACGTTGCCCTCGACGACGATGCCGAAGCGCTCGCGCTCCCAGGTCACGTCGCTGAAGCCGCGCACCAGCCGGCCCTCCTTCTTCGCCTGGGCCGGGCTCGCGGCCGCCACGGCCCTGCCCTCCGCCCCCGCGTCACCGAAGAGGCGGGCCTTGCGGGCCATCATCCAGTGCTCGGCGGTCGCATACTCGGTTCCGTCAACCGTGAACGGCGCCGGCCACCACTGGCTCAGGCAACCGGTGCCTATGGCACCGTCGGGGCGCGGCCTGTGGCCCCAGAAGTGCAGATATTTGACCCGTCTACCATTCCTGACCTGCTCTGTCAGAGCCTCGGCCGATACGTCGGTGATCCCCATGCACGCGAGTCTGGCATCCACCACTGACACTCCGTACGGGGATTCCCGTCCTGACGCGACACATGGTCGACCGATTCCGTCGCGTAACCAAAAGGCAACTACGGAATCACTTGTTGGCGAGGTGCGTCTCTGTCAGGATCGGCACTCACTTCGATCTGGAACTACGGAGAGCGTCATGGGCAACCGCTTCCAGGTGCAGGACCGTTTCAAGGACGGCGCACAGTACATCGACGGAGAGCTGCGCCCCGGCACATCGGGACGTAACCACGCAATCGTAGACCCCGCCACCGGGGAGCAGGTGCTCGCCTACGACCTGGCGGGCACCGACGACGTCGACGCGGCCGTCGCCGCGGCCCGGGCGGCCTTCCCCGGCTGGGCCGGCGCGACGCCCGGCGAGCGCTCCGACGCCCTGCACCGGTTCGCGTCCGTGCTCGCCGAGCAGGCCGAGGACCTCGCCCAGGCGGAATCGCTCCAGTGCGGGAAGCCGATCAAGCTCAGCCGGGAGTTCGACGTCCCCGGGACCGTCGACAACACCGCCTTCTTCGCGGGGGCCGCGCGCCATCTCCAGGGACAGTCCGCGGGCGAGTACAGCGGTGACCACACGTCGTACGTACGCCGGGAGCCGATCGGCGTCGTCGGCTCCATCGCCCCCTGGAACTACCCGCTCCAGATGGCCGCCTGGAAGGTCCTCCCGGCCATCGCCGCGGGCAACACGATCGTCCTCAAGCCCGCCGAGATCACCCCGCTGACCTCGCTGATGTTCGCCGAGGCCGCCACCGGGGCGGGCATCCCCGACGGCGTCCTCAACATCGTCACCGGCACCGGCAGGGAAGCGGGCGAGCACCTGGTCGGGCATCCGGACGTGGCCATGACCTCCTTCACCGGCTCGACCCCCGTCGGCAAGCGGGTCGCCGAGGTCGCCACGGCCACCGTCAAGAGGCTCCACCTGGAGCTCGGCGGAAAGGCGCCGTTCGTCGTGTTCGACGACGCGGACCTCGACGCGGCCGTGCACGGGGCGGTCGCCGGCGCGCTGATCAACAGCGGTCAGGACTGCACCGCGGCCACCCGCGCCTACGTCCAGCGCCCGCTCTACGACGCGTTCGTGTCCGGCGTCGCCGACCTGATGGCGACCGTGCGGCTGGGCGATCCCTTCGACCCGTCCACCGACCTCGGCCCGCTCGTCTCGCACACCCAGCGCGACCGGGTCGCCGGCTTCGTCGACCGGGCCCGCTCGTACGCCACCGTGGTCACCGGTGGCAGGGCACCCGGCGGCGACCTGGCGAACGGCGCCTACTACCTGCCCACGCTGATCTCCGGCGTCGCCCAGGACAGCGAGGTCGTCCAGTCCGAGATCTTCGGGCCCGTCCTGGTGGTCCTGCCCTTCGACTCCGACGACGAGGGCATCGCACTCGCCAACGACACCCCCCACGGGCTCGCCGCATCCGCCTGGAGCCGTGACGTGTACCGGACGGGCCGCGCCACCCGCGAGATCAAGGCGGGCTGCGTATGGATCAACGACCACATCCCGATCATCAGCGAGATGCCCCACGGCGGCTACAAGGCCAGCGGGTTCGGAAAGGACATGTCGGCGTACTCCTTCGAGGAGTACACGCAGGTCAAGCATGTGATGTACGACAACACCGCGGTGGTCAGGAAGGACTGGCACCGCACGATCTTCGGGGACCGATAGCAGCCACAGCCGTACGACCGAACGGCGACCCATTCCGAAAGGCAACACAGCGCATGAAGCAGTACCAGCCCGAGCGCCTCTCGGAGGCCCAGCTGGCCGCTATGCGGCGGAGCTTGACGAACGGCCGGGGCGCGCTCTCCCGCCGCTCCCTGCTGCGAGCGACGGGCGCAGGCGCGCTCACCATAGGTGGCATGGGCGCGCTGAACGCCTGCGGCATCCCGCCCGCCAAGCGCGAGGGCGCAGGGGCGGCGGCCTCCGACGACCACTCGGCCGAGGAGAAGCGGATCACCTTCTCCAACTGGACGCAGTACATCGACATCAGCGAGGACGAGAAGAGCCACCCGACGCTCGACGCGTTCACCAAGCGCACCGGTATCAGCGTCAAGTACACCGAGGACATCAACGACAACGTCGAGTTCTTCGGCAAGATCAGGCCGCAGCTCGCCGCCGGCCAGGAGACCGGGCGCGACCTGATCAACGTCACCGACTGGCTCGCCGCCCGCATCATCCGCCTCGGCTGGGCGCAGAAACTCGATCCCGCCAACCTGCCGAACGCGTACGCCCACCTGTCGCCGCAGTTCCGCAGCCCGGACTGGGACCCCGGGCGGGCCTACTCCTACCCCTGGACCGGCATCTCCACCGTCATCGCCTACAACTCCAAGGCGACCGGCGGCCGGAGGATCGAGAGCGTCTCCCAGCTGCTGGAGGACAAGTCGCTGCGCGGCCGGGTCGCCTGTCTCTCCGAGATGCGCGACACCATCGGGATGACCCTGCTCGACATGGGCAAGGACCCGGGCAAGGTCACCGGCGACGACTACAACGCGGCGATCGCGAAGGTCCAGCGGGCCGTCGACACCAAGCAGATCCGCCGCTTCACCGGCAACGACTACACCTCGGACCTGGACAAGGGCGACATCGCCGCCTGTCTGGCCTGGGCCGGGGACCTCGTCCAGCTCCGGGTGGACAACCCGGACATCCAGTTCGTCATCCCCGACGCCGGCTACATGACCTCAAGCGACAACCTGCTGGTCCCGGCCAAGGCCCGGCACAAGACCAACGCCGAGAAGCTCATCGACTACTACTACGAGCTCCCGGTCGCGGCCCAGCTCGCCGCCTACATCAACTACGTCTGCCCGGTCGAGGGCGTCGGCCCCGAACTCGCCAAGATCGACCCGGCGCTCGCCGAGAACACGCTGATCCTCCCGGACAAGGCCATGGCCGCGAAGTCCCATGCCTTCCGCTCGCTCAGCGGCGAGGAAGAGACGGCGTACGAAGAGAAGTTCGCCAAGCTCATCGGCGCCTGACCGTTCCTGCTTCCCTGCTCCCCTCTCGACACCTGGGACCGCGATCCATGACTGACAAGACAGCGGGCGGAGACGTCCGCCTCACCGGGATCAGCAAGACCTACGGCTCGTTCACGGCCGTGCACCCGCTGGACCTCACCGTCCCCGAAGGCTCGTTCTTCGCCCTGCTCGGCGCCTCCGGCTGCGGCAAGACCACCACGCTGCGGATGATCGCCGGCCTGGAGGACCCGACCACCGGCTCCGTCTTCCTCGGCGACAAGGACGTCACCGACCTCCCGCCGTACAAGCGACCGGTGAACACCGTCTTCCAGAGCTACGCCCTCTTCCCGCACCTGACCATCCACGAGAACGTCGCCTTCGGGCTCCGCCGCCGCGGCATCAAGTCCGTGAAGAAGCAGGTCGACGAGATGCTGGAGCTCGTCCAGCTCGGCGACAAGGCCAAGCACAAGCCCCATCAGCTCTCCGGCGGGCAGCAGCAGCGCGTCGCCGTCGCCCGCGCGCTCATCAACCACCCGCAGGTGCTGCTGCTGGACGAGCCGCTCGGTGCCCTCGACCTCAAGCTGCGCCGCCAGATGCAGCTGGAGCTCAAGCGCATCCAGACCGAGGTCGGCATCACCTTCGTCCACGTCACCCACGACCAGGAGGAGGCCATGACCATGGCCGACACGGTCGCGGTGATGAACGGGGGCCGGGTCGAGCAGCTGGGCGCCCCGTCCGACCTCTACGAGAACCCGCAGACGACGTTCGTCGCCAACTTCCTCGGCACCTCCAACCTCATCGAGGCCGAGGTCGCCGAGGCCGCCGGCGGCCAGGTCGTCGTCACCGCCGCCGACGCCAAGCTGCGGCTGCCCGCCGCGCGCTGCGCCACCCGGCCCCGTGCCGGGGGCAAGCTCCTCGTCGGTGTACGGCCCGAGAAGATATCCCTGGCGCACGCCGACGACGCCGGTGAGATCACCGAGGGGCGCAACCGGTTCACCGGGAAGATCGCGGACTCCAGCTTCATCGGCGTCTCCACCCAGTTCGTCATCGACAGCCCGGTCTGCCCCGAGCTGGAGGTGTACGTGCAGAACGTCGAGCGGGACCCGCGCCTGGTACCCGGCGCGGAGGTCGTCCTGCACTGGAACCCGGAGCACACGTTCGGCCTCGACGCCGCCCAGGACATAGACGCGGGCGTGGAGACGGTGGAGGAGACAGCATGACCGTCACCGAGGCACCCCCCGCCTCGCCCGCCCCGGCCGGGACGGGGCCGGTACCGCGCAAGCAGCCGGTGCGCCGCAAGCTCGTGCCCTACTGGCTGCTGCTGCCGGGCATCCTGTGGCTGCTGGTCTTCTTCGCCCTGCCGTTGGTCTACCAGGCCTCGACGTCCGTGCAGACCGGTTCCCTGGAGGAGGGCTACCAGGTCACCTGGCACTTCCAGACGTACTGGGACGCGCTGAGCGAGTACTACCCGCAGTTCCTGCGGTCCCTGCTGTACGCCGGCACGGCCACGATCCTGTGCCTGCTGCTCGGCTATCCGCTGGCGTACCTCATCGCGTTCAAGGCGGGACGCTGGCGCAATCTGCTGCTGGTGCTGGTCATCGCACCGTTCTTCACCAGTTTCCTGATCCGCACGCTCGCGTGGAAGACGATCCTCGCGGACGGCGGACCGGTGGTGGACGTCCTCAACACCGTCGGCTTCCTCGACGTCACCGGCTGGCTCGGGATGACCGAGGGCAACCGTGTGCTGGCCACACCTCTCGCCGTGGTCACCGGTCTGACGTACAACTTCCTGCCGTTCATGATCCTGCCGCTCTACACCTCGCTGGAGCGGATCGACCCACGGCTCCACGAGGCGGCGGGGGACCTCTACGCCAGGCCCTCGACCGCCTTCCGCAAGGTGACCTTCCCGCTGTCGATGCCGGGTGTCGTCTCCGGGACGCTGCTGACCTTCATCCCGGCGAGCGGCGACTACGTCAACGCCGAACTGCTCGGCTCCACCGACACCCGGATGGTCGGCAACGTCATCCAGTCGCAGTTCCTGCGGGTGCTCGACTACCCGACCGCGGCCGCGCTGTCGTTCATTCTCATGGCCGTCGTGCTGATCATGGTGACGGTCTACATCCGCCGGGCCGGTACGGAGGATCTCGTCTGATGTTGCGACTCTCAACGACGTGGATACGGCGCAACCTGGTGGTGATCGCGGGTGTGCTCACGCTCGCGTACCTGGTCCTGCCGAACGTCATCGTGATGGTGTTCTCCTTCAACAAGCCGGCCGGGCGCTTCAACTACTCCTGGCGGGAGTTCTCCACCGACGCGTGGCGGGACCCGTGCGGCGTCGCCGACATGTGCGACTCGCTCAGCCTGTCCCTGTGGATCGCGCTGTGGGCGACCATCGGTGCCACGGTCCTCGGCTCGATGATCGCCTTCGCGCTCGTCCGCTACCGCTTCCGGGCCCGCGGGGCGATCAACTCCCTGATCTTCCTGCCCATGGCGATGCCCGAGGTCGTCATGGCTGCCTCGCTGCTGACGCTCTTCCTCAACCTGGGGGCGGAGCTGGGTCCGACGACCATCCTCATCGCGCACACCATGTTCTGCCTCAGCTTCGTCGTGGTGGCGGTCAAGGCCCGGGTGATGTCGATGGACCCGAGGCTGGAGGAGGCCGCCAAGGACCTCTACGCGGGACCGGTGCAGACCTTCCTGAGGGTCACGCTGCCGATCGCCGCGCCCGGCATCGCCGCGGGCGCGATGCTCGCTTTCGCGCTCTCGTTCGACGACTTCATCATCACCAACTTCAACTCGGGCAACACCGTCACCTTCCCGATGTTCGTCTGGGGCTCGGCCCAGCGCGGCACGCCCGTCCAGATCAACGTCATCGGTACGGCCATGTTCGCCCTGGCGGTCATCGTCGTCGTCGCCGGTCAGATGATCAGCGGCCGGCGGAGGAAGACCGCACTGCCCAAGTAGCACCCGAAGGAGTGGAACCATGGCCCCAGCAGCCATGACCTTTGCCTCATCACTCTCCGACGCCCAGCCCGTCCCCTTCTGGCTGGAAGACCCCGGCAAGCCCGCCGCCCTGCCCGCCCTCACCGGCGACGAGCAGACCGATCTGCTCGTCGTCGGCGGCGGCTACAGCGGACTGTGGACCGCGCTCATCGCCAAGGAGCGCGACCCGCTTCGGGACGTCGTCCTGATCGAGGGCCGCGAGGTGGGCTGGGCCGCCTCGGGCCGCAACGGCGGCTTCTGCGCCGCCTCCCTGACCCACGGGCTCGCCAACGGCCTGGCCCGCTGGCCGGACGACATGCCCAGGCTGGAGGAACTCGGCGCGCGGAACCTCGACGCCATCGAGGCCGCCGTCGCCCGCCACGGCATCGACTGCGAGTTCGAGCGCACCGGTGAGATCGACGTGGCGACCGAGCCCCACCAGCTCGACGAGCTCCGCGAGATGCACGAGGAGGCCGGCCGGCTCGGCTTCGGCGGCCTGGAACTCCTCGACCGGGACGCCGTGCGCGCCGAGGTCGACTCCCCGACCTTCCTCGGCGGCCTGTGGGACCGGGAGGGGGTGGCCATGCTCCACCCGGCCAAGCTGGCCTGGGGCCTCAAGCGGGCCTGTCTCGACCTCGGCGTGAGGATCTACGAGAACACCCGGGCCCTCGACCTCTCCTCCGCCGGCGCCGGCATGGCCGTGCGCACCTCCTACGGGCGGGTCTTCGCCCGCCGGGTCGCGCTCGGCACGAACGTCTTTCCGTCGCTGGTCAAGCGGATCCGCCCGTACACCGTCCCGGTGTACGACTACGCCCTGATGACCGAACCGCTCTCGCCCGAGCAGCGTGCCGCGATCGGCTGGCGCAACCGGCAGGGCCTCGGGGACAGCGCGAACCAGTTCCACTACTTCCGGATCACCGCCGACGACCGGATCCTGTGGGGCGGCTACGACGCCATCTACCCGTACGGCGGGAAGGTCTCCGCCGAGATGGACCACCGGCCGGAGACGTACCTGAAACTGGCGGGGCAGTTCTTCGAGTGCTTCCCGCAACTGGAGGGCCTGCGCTTCACCCACGCCTGGGGCGGCGCGATCGACACCTGCTCCCGCTTCTCGGCGTTCTTCGGCACCGCGCACGGCGGAAGGGTCGCCTATGCCGCCGGTTACACGGGACTCGGCGTCGGCGCCACCCGCTTCGGCGCCGACGTGATGCTCGATCTGCTCGCCGGAGAGCAGACCGAGCGCACCGGGCTGGAGATGGTCCGCCGGAAGCCGCTGCCCTTCCCGCCCGAGCCGGTGGCCTGGGCCGGGATCGGCATCACCAAGTGGTCGCTGGCCCGGGCGGACGCCCGCGGCGGCCGGCGCAATCTGTGGCTGAGGACGATGGACCGCCTCGGCCTCGGCTTCGACAGCTGACACCTCCGCCGTCCGGCCGGGCCCCTCGGGGCCCGGCCGTTCGTGTCCCCGGCCGGTGCCGTGTCCCCGTGCCCCGTCCCGTGTCCCCATCCGCGCCCCGGTCGGTGTGCCCGTCCCGTGCTCCCGTCCGGTCCCGGATGAATTCCTGCACCGACTGCCCGAACCCGCGTCATAGCGCGGGCCCTTCCCGCTCTGACCGGGTGGACGCACGGACCGCGCACGCGGCGAGGCGGACGGAACGGAGGCTGTGGGAGATGAAGGGAACCGGGGGCCGGGGGATCGGCGGGGGCGTGGACTGGCTGGTGTCGGCGGCGCCCGACCCCGACGACTGGCGCAGGAGGTGGGAGAGCGACCCGAGGGGTGTCGCCCTGTTCCCCACGGGCGGACACTGGGACGTGCTCGTCCTGCCCGGCAGGATCGCCGGACCTGCGCTGGACGTCCTGACGCGGCTCACGGACCGGCCGGGACCGGTCCTCGCCCACTTCGGCATCGCCCGGGACGGCCGCAACCCGGCGCCGCGCATGGGCTTCTTCGTGCCGCCGGGCTCCTCGGAGCGCTGGGTCGGCACGGGCACCCACGCCGCGGGGCCCGGCGCCTGGGTGGTGCTGCCCTATCCGGGGCGCACCGCCGGGGGCGTGCGCTGGGTGGTCCTCCCGGACGGCTCGGGAACCCTCACCGACCCCGCGCTGCTGGAACTGTCGATGCACGAGGCCGTCGCCGCCGGCCGCGTGGGGGAGTGAGACGGGGGCGGTGGGCTGCCGGAGGTCTTGACGGCATGATCGGTCTGGACCGAGTTGCGCGGAAGGTGAACTGCGGCCCCTACCGGACCCACGGCACCTGGGGCCCACCGCACCTGGTCCGGCTTGCGCGGACCGATGGCCTGGTCGATCAACTGGGACCGGTTCGGCGGCTGGGAGTTCCAGCGCCTCTTCGACGCCTACCCCTGGAGCTGACCATGACGGCACCGGCCAGCAGCACCCCGCAGAGGGACCAGCTGGCGAGGACGTCCAGAGGCCAGTGGTGGCCGCGCAGTACCAGGCCGATGCCCGTCGCCAGCGTGAGCAGCACGGCGACGGGCATCAGCCGGCTGCCGACGAGGAGGGCGGCGCCGACGTACGCCACCATCGCGGTCGCGGCGTGGCCCGACGGGAAGTACCCCGTCTCCGGGGTCAGCGGTCCGGGCCGGTCGGTCAGCTCCTTCAGCGGTGCCACCAGCGCCGGTACGAGGGCCATGGCGACGACGACCGCCGCCGCGGGGCCCGGTCGGCGCCGGTGCAGCGCCAGACCGACGGCCGCGGCCAGGACCGGCAGTGCGACCTGCACGTTGCCGAGATCGGCGAGGAGTTCGGTGAGGCCCGCGGGTCCGTCGCCCACGACCGCCCGGTCGACGTGCTCGTCCAGTGCGCGCAGCGGTCCGTGCCCCACGACCTGCCAGGTGATCAGCGCGAAGAGCACGGCGCACAGCGCCGCGACGACGGCGGGGCCGCTGAGCGGGCCGAGGGATCCGCGGAAGTCGAAGGAGAAGGCCGGCCGCCCCGGAACAGGGGGGGTGGTTCCGGGGCGGCCGTGAGGACCGGTTTGCCGCGCGCCCCGGGGGGTTTGGGGCGGGCGGCCATCCGATCGGAGAGGAGATCCGGAGCGCGAGGCTCCGGTGGTGTGCGCGAGGGCACGGCCAGGGCGGGGCTGGGGAGGCCACGCCATGGAGTCGCCCGCAGTCCCCTGCGAGCGGGGTGTTTCTCTCATCTGCGGAAACCGTACGGCAGCAGGAGGGGGACCGACAGCGGGAATGCGATCCCGCCATTGGCCCCCCACACGTTCTTCACAGAGAGCGCGCGATTACGGGCGGTCACACCCCGCCCGGCCCGCTCAGACGCCCGCGAGCGCCGACTCGATGACGTCCAGACCCTCGTTCAACAGGTCCTCGCCGATCACCAGCGGGGGCAGGAAGCGGAGCACGTTGCCGTAGGTGCCGCAGGTGAGCACGAGGACGCCCTCGGCGTGGCAGGCCTTGGCGAGGGCGCCGGCGGCCTCCGGGTTCGGCTCCTTGGTGGCGCGGTCCCTGACCAGCTCGATGGCGATCATGGCGCCGCGGCCGCGGATGTCGCCGATGATGTCGAACTTCTCCGCCATCGAGGACAGGCGGCCCTTCATGACCTCCTCGATGCGCTTGGCCTTGCCGTTGAGGTCCTGCTCGCGCATGGTCTCGATGGCCCCGAGCGCACCGGCGCAGGCGACCGGGTTGCCGCCGTAGGTGCCGCCGAGGCCGCCCGCGTGCGCGGCGTCCATGATCTCGGCGCGGCCGGTGACGGCGGACAGCGGCAGACCGCCGGCGATGCCCTTGGCGGTCGTGATCAGGTCCGGGACGATGCCCTCGTCCTCGCAGGCGAACCACTGGCCGGTGCGGCAGAAGCCGGACTGGATCTCGTCCGCGACGAAGACGATGCCGTTGTCCTTGGCGAACTGCGCGATCGCCGGGAGGAAGCCCTTGGCCGGCTCGATGAAGCCGCCCTCGCCGAGGACCGGCTCGATGATGACCGCGGCGACGTTGTCCGCGCCGATCTGCTTGGTGATCTGGTCGATGGCCTGGGCGGCGGCCTCGGGGCCGCAGTTGTCCGGGCCGGTGGGCCAGCGGTAGCCGTAGGCGACCGGGACGCGGTACACCTCGGGGGCGAACGGGCCGAAGCCGTTCTTGTACGGCATGTTCTTCGCGGTCAGTGCCATGGTGAGGTTGGTGCGGCCGTGGTAGCCGTGGTCGAAGACGACGACGGCCTGGCGCTTGGTGTAGGCCCGCGCGATCTTGACGGCGTTCTCGACGGCCTCGGCGCCGGAGTTGAACAGCGCGGACTTCTTGGCGTGGTCGCCCGGCGTGAGCTCGGCCAGGGCCTCGCAGACCTCGACGTAACCCTCGTAGGGCGTGACCATGAAACAGGTGTGGGTGAAGTCCGCGAGCTGCGCGGAGGCCCGGCGTACGACGGCCTCGGCGGAGGCGCCCACGGTGGTCACGGCGATGCCGGACCCGAAGTCGATCAGACGGTTGCCGTCGATGTCCTCGATGATGCCGCCGCCGGCGCGGGCGGTGAACACCGGCAGCACGGAGCCCACGCCGCCCGCGACCGCGGAGAGACGGCGGGCCTGCAGCTCCTGCGACTTGGGGCCGGGGATGGCGGTGACGACGCGGCGCTCCTGCGGAATTGCGCTCATGAGGGCTCCTGGGGGGTGTTTCCGGACGCACTTCTTCCTTCTTCGCAGGCTAGGTCCGGGTCGGGGGGTCCGGCATGCTCCGTTCGGTAGTGGTGGGGGCGTGTCCTTGTCCGTGACGGACATAGAGCCGGATACCGGCGGGGTGCGGGTGCGCGCGGTTCGGGGTGGCAGGCGGGTACGGACGTGCGGCGCCTCGGAGCGCGGTTCCGGCGCAGGGCCGGGCAGGAGTGCCCGGCCGGGGCGCCCCGGGGCGCGGGGCGGCCGGTAGCACCCTGCCGGGAGTTGCCGCCGAGGGGGGCCCGGCCGGGAGGCGTGGAGGAGCGGGCGGGCCCGGACCGCGGTGCGGGCGACGCGCGGGCCGAGCCGTGGCCGCTTCCCCGCAGGTCCCGCCCGCGACTTCGGGTCCCGCCCCCGGCCGTGCGCACCGGCCGCCGCGCTCGCGGTGCGGGATCGCTGAACTCCCCGGCGGCGGGCACTAGATTGACGGTGGCACAGACGCGCGGACCTGGCTGGTCAGGGGGCAGGGGTTCATGGAGACCGAAGGTACGTACGACGCACGCGGAGCCCGATCCGGCGGCACCGGCAGCGCACGGCCCGTCCCGCGTCCCGCGGGCCCACCACCGATGCCGTCCGCCGCCCCACCGATGCCGTCCGCCGTCCCGCCGGTGCCGTCCCGCGCCTCCGTCGCCGACTGGCTGCGCACCCCGCGGCCCGACGCCGAACCGGGCGTCTGGCGGCTGGGGCACCGGCCGCGCCCGGCGGAGGAGCCGGAGCTCGTCCCGGCGCGGCGGCTCTTCACGGGTGCGCTGATCTCGTCGCTCTGTGCGCTCTTGCTCTGGTCGCTGTACGACAACTACTACATTCCGTACTGGCTGGACCCGCACTTCTGGGCCGGAGCGCTGGTCAAACTCTCCGACAACGCCGCGATCAAGGGTGTGATCGGATGGGCCGTCGACGCGCTGCTGATCGTGGGAATGGTGGTCTTCTTCGGCCGCCTCGGCAATTGGCCGGAGATCGGCCGCCGCTTTCTGCTGCCCTCGGTAAGGGCCTTCCGCCCACGGGGAACGTCGTCCGACCCTGCCCCCGTCCTGCCGGGCGGGCCCGACGACCCGACCGAGTGGCCCCAGCTGCGCCGGGTGGGGCAGTCCGTCGTCGCCGAACGGCTGGCCGAGGAGGTCCGGGCCGGGCGGATGAACGATGTCGACTACGCGCGGATCCGGCGTGCCTGGTACTCCGTCGAAGCCGACCCGAAGCGGTTGAGTGCATTCTCGGACGATGTGGAGCGGCTTGGAGCCGGTGCGTTCGTACATCCCTCCGGGGCGAGGGATCTGCCGGTGCGCACCGCCGTGCACGACCTCGCCGTGAACCAGGTCAGGATCGGCACCGCCGCCGACCACCCCCGCAACCCCTACGCCCGCCGCACCACCGGAGTCGCTCTGGAACCCGCGCTGCTCGGCACCTCGCTGCTCGCCGTCGGGCCGTCCGGGTCGGGGAAGACCGTGCGGCTCGTGCGACCCGTGGTGGAGGCCATGTGCCTGCAGGCGCTGGCGAACCGTGCCGCCGTCGTCGCCGTCACCGCGCACGGCACGGCGCTCGCCCCCGACGAAGCGTTCGACCTGGTCATCGCCCCCGGCCGGCCGGAGTCCACACACGACCTCGACCTCTACGGCGGCAGCGACGACCCCGACGAGGCCGCCCGGACCCTCGCCGAGGCGCTCGTCGGGGACCTTTCGGCCGACGGCCGGCGGGCCGCCACCGCCCTCGCGCAGCTCATCGGGCCGTACCGCGGCGTCCACGGCCGTTTCCCCGCGGTGCCCGAACTGCGCGACCTCCTCGGTGGCGTGCCCGGGGCGCTGGACGGGCTGCGTGCCGCCCTGCAGGCCGCGGGCGAGACGTCGCAACTGAGGGAACTGGACGCGCGGGCACGGCAGTCGGAGCGCGCCGACGACATCGGGGTGCTGCTCGCGGAGCGGATCGCATACCTCGACCGGCCGGCGTTCGCCGGGTTCTTCCGCACCGGCGCGCCCGGCCGGCAGTTCTCGCTGCGGGCCGTCGAGCACCCGCTGAGGGTGCGGATCGACCTCCCGGAACGCGGTCACGCCGAGGCGTCACGGATCATCGCCCGGCTCGTCCTCGCCCAGTTCACCGAGGCCGCTCTCAGCCGCTCGGACCGCTCGCTGTTCGCCTGCCTGGTTCTGGACGACGCCACCCACACGGTCACCCCCGACTCCGTCAGGGCCGTACAGCGGCTGCGCTCCGCGCACGCCGGGGTGGTGCTGACGCTGCGGACCCTGGAGGACGTGCCGGAGGCGTTGCGGGGGCCGCTGCTGGGTGCCGTCGGATGCCGGATGGCGTTCGCCGGGCTCGGGGCGTGGGACGGCGGCCGGTTCGCCGAGTCCTGGGGCAAGGAATGGGTCCAGACCAAGGACGTGACCAACCGGCAGATCGTCTCCGACGAGCCGCTGACCAAGGCGCTGCACTTCATGCGCCGGGTCGTGACGGGCAGGGCCGCGACGGCCGAGGCGGTGACGGTGCGTGAGGTCGAGCGGGAGCGCTGGTCGGCGTCCGAGCTGGCGCACTTCGTGCCGGCCGGGCACGCCGTGCTCTCCCTGACGTCGGTCCGCGGCGAGCGCACACCGCCCCTCCTGGTGGATATGCGGAACTGAGCCGGGTAACCGTACGCGGTGGCAGAATCGAGCTACGCCGTTCATACGGGACGGCAAAATAGGCCCAGAAGCATCCACCCTCTGCCGAAAGTCCGCGGTCCCATGCCGGTCACCCTCGCTTCCCTCGTCCAGCACTCCGCGCTCAAGCTGGCCGTCCGCGCCGGGGAGGACCGTCTGGGTACCCCCGTGCGCTGGGTGCACGCCAGCGAGCTGGCGGACCCCGTGCCGTACATGGAGGGCGGCGAGCTGCTGCTCGTCACCGCGATGACCCTCGACGCCGCCGACCGGGAGGCGATGCGCCGCTATGTGCGGCGGCTCGCGGGGGCGGGCGTCGCCGGACTGGGCTTCGCCGTCGGGGTCAACTACGACGACGTCCCGGACGCGCTGCTGGAGGCGGCCGAGGCCGAGGACTTCCCCCTTCTCGAAGTGCCACGGCGCACGCCTTTCCTGGCCATCAGCAAGGCGGTCTCCGCGGCCATCGCGGCCGATCAGTACCGAGCCGTCACCGCCGGCTTCGAGGCCCAGCGCGAGCTGACGCGCGCCGCGCTCGCCGAGGGCCCCGCGGCCCTGCTCGCGAGGCTCGCCGCCCACGTGGACGGCTGGGCCGCGCTCTACGACGCCTCCGGTGCCGTCGTCGCCGCCGCGCCCGAATGGGCCGTCCGGCGCGCGGCGCGGCTCACGGGCGACGTGGAGCGCCTGCGGGAGCGCCCCGCTCCCGCCAGCGCGGTCGTCGGCGGTACGGAGGACCGCGTCGAACTCCAGTCGCTGGGCACGGGTAGGCGGGTCCGCGGCGCGCTCGCGGTCGGCACCGGAGCGCCGCTCGGCACCGCCGAGCGCTACGCCGTGCACTCCGCGGTGGCCCTGTTGACCCTCACCACGGAACGATCGCGCTCGCTGCAGGCCGCCGAGCAGCGGCTCGGCGCGGCGGTGCTGAGGATGATGCTCTCGGGCCTGCCTGATCACGCCAGGACGGTCGCCGGGGACCTGTACGGAGGGCTTCTGGACGCTCCGTTCCGGCTGCTCATCGCCGAACCGTCCGGCGAACCGGACCCCGCGGCCGAGCACCCCGCGCACGCCTTCGCCGAAGCGCTGGAGGCCGCCGCCTCCCGGGCCGGTGAGTCCGTGCTCACCGTGTGGGAGAGCGACGGCAGGCTCGTGGTCCTCGCCGCCGACGGGGGAGCGGTCGCGCTCGCGTGCGAGCCGTACACCGAACGCGAGACGGAGGAGGCGGGGGTGGCCGTCGGCATGTCCGCGCCGGCCGGCCCGATCGCGGCCGCCACGGCGTACAAGCAGGCCGAGCAGGCCCTCTCCGTCGCCCGCAGGCGGGGCAGGGCGCTCGTCGAGCACGAGGAGCTCGCGGCGGGCTCCGTGCTGCCGCTGCTCGCGGACGACGCGGTGCGCGCCTTCGCCGACGGAATGCTGCGAGCCCTGCGGGAGCACGACGCGACCGGCCGCGGCGACCTCGTGGCCTCCCTGCGCGCCTGGCTCTCCCGACACGGCCAGTGGGACGCGGCCGCGGCCGACCTGGGTGTCCACCGCCACACCCTGCGCTACCGCATGCGGCGCGTGGAGGAGATCCTCGGCCGCTCCCTGGACGATCCGGACGTGCGCATGGAACTCTGGCTGGCCCTGAAGGCGACCGAGACCCCGCTGCCGGCTCCGGCCCCGGAACCGCCGCTGAGCCGTTGAGCCGTCCGCGACCCCGCCCGGAGCCGATCTCCCGCGCCCCTGCCCGGAGCCGACGTCCCCGCCCCCCGGGGCACCGAGCCGGTCCCGGGACGGAGGTCGGGGCCGGCGGCCCCCTCGGCCGCCGGCCCCGACCGCCGTCCCGTGGAGACGCCCAGCCAGGGGGCCGGCGGCACGCAGACCGCCCTGCCACACGATCCAGCCGGAGAAATTCCCCCTGCGCTGCCCGAATTCGGGCAGAAAACATGGTGTTCGGTCCTCGAACTGCCTAGGGTCCTCCCTCGTGATCACCAGTCGGGCGGGGGCATCCGTCCGGCCGTCCACGAGACGGGAAGGACCGATGACACAACCCGCGGCAGACGCCGGCAACCCCACTCCCGGAGCCCCCACTCCCGGCTCGCCCGGCGCGAGCAGCCCCCCGGCCGGGCCCGCCACCGCGGCCGGCACCCCGCCCGGCACGGGAACGGGCGCGGAACGCGGCGCCGGCCCCGTGGCCGCCCTCCTCTCCGAACCCGGTTCCGCGCCCGCCGCCGACTCCGGCTTCGGGCCCGCGTCCGGCCGCCGGACGTCAGGGCCGGTCTGGGCGGCGCTCGCCATCGTCTACGTCGTGTGGGGGTCCACGTACCTCGGCATCCGCGTGGCCGTGGAGACCATGCCGCCGTTCCTGTCGGCCGGAGCGCGGTTCGTCGTCGCCGGGCTGCTCCTCGCCGCGATCGTCGCCTGGCGCCGGGGACCGTCCGCGCTGCGTGCCACCCGCGCCCAGCTGGTCTCCGCCGCCGTGGTCGGGCTGCTGCTGCTCCTCGGCGGCAACGGGCTCGTGGTCCTCGCCGAGACGGCCGTCCCCTCCGGACTCGCCGCCCTGCTGGTAGCCGTCGTCCCGGCCTGGGTCGTCGTGCTGCGGAGGGCGTCCGGCGAGCGACCCGGCACCGGAGCGTACGGCGGTGTCCTCCTCGGGCTCGCGGGGCTCGCCGTGCTGACCCTGCCGGGGCTGAGCGGCGACGTCCGCCTCTGGGGCGTGCTGACCGTGATCGCCGGGACCGTCATGTGGGCGGTGGGCTCTTTCTCCTCCTCCCGTATCCCCATGCCGGCCGACCCGTTCGCGGCGAGCGCCTACGAGATGGTCGCGGGCGGCATCGGCTGTCTGCTCGTCGGGTTGGGCCGCGGTGAACAGCGGGGCTTCGTGCTCGCCGAGGTGTCCGGCCGCTCCTGGACCGCCCTCGCCTACCTCGTCGTCTTCGGCTCGCTGATCGCGTTCACGGCGTACGCCTGGCTGCTGCACTCCGCCCCGCTCTCGCTCGTGGCCACCTACGCCTACGTCAACCCGGTCGTCGCCGTACTCCTCGGCGCGCTGATCCTCGGGGAGCGGCTGACCTGGCCGATCGCCGTCGGCGGCGCGGTCGTCGTGGCCGGCGTCTGCCTGATCGTCAGTACCGAACGCCGCCGCTGACACCTGCCGAGCCCCGCCCATCCCGGTGCGGCGGGCGACCGGAGACCCGCGCACTCGCCAAAGCGGCAGGGCGAACCGGTCGACCACTCCAACGCGGACAACCCACGTTCCGGCCCGGCCGCCCTAACGTGTGAGAAGAGGCAACCCACTACTTCGGAAGGGCCGGGACCCCCAAATGACTTCCACCCACGCCTTCTGGCTCGCCGGCCGCCAGGCCACCGGCGAGACGACCTTCGACGTGACCTCCCCCTGGGACGGCCGTCCCGTCGGCACGGTCGCCGTCCCGACCGACGCTCAGGTCGAGGAGGCCGTTGCCGCCGCCCACGCCGTCGTGGACGAGTTCGCCGCGACCCCGGCCCATGTCCGCGCCGCCGCCCTCGACCATGTCTCCCGGCGCCTCGTCGAGCGCACCGAGGAGATCGCCCAGCTGATCTCCGCCGAGAACGGCAAGCCCGTCAAGTGGGCCCGCGGCGAGGTCGGCCGTGCGGTCTCCGTCTTCCGGTTCGCCGCCGAGGAGGCCCGTCGGTTCAACGGCGGCGAGGCCCAGCGCCTCGACACGGACGCCGGCGGCCAGGGGCGCCTCGCCCTCACCCGCCGCTTCCCGAAGGGCGTCGTCCTCGGGATCGCGCCGTTCAACTTCCCGCTGAACCTGTGCGCCCACAAGATCGCCCCGGCCATCGCCGTCGGCGCGCCGATCATCCTCAAGCCCGCTCCGGCCACCCCGCTGTCCGGTCTGGTCCTCGGCGAGCTGCTCGCCGAGACCGAGCTGCCCACCGGCTCCTGGTCGGTGCTGCCGGTCCCGAACGACAAGATGCCCGCCCTCGTCCAGGACGAGCGCCTCCCGGTCATCTCCTTCACGGGCTCCGACAAGGTCGGCTACGCGATCATGGACTCGGTGCCGCGCAAGCACTGCACCCTGGAACTCGGCGGCAACGGCGCGGCCGTCGTCCTCGCCGACTTCGCCTCCGAGGAGGACCTGGACTGGGCGGCGACCCGTATCGCCACCTTCTCCAACTACCAGGGCGGCCAGTCCTGCATCTCCGTGCAGCGCGTGATCGCCGACGCCTCGGTGTACGACCGGCTGCTGCCGAGGATCGTCGCCGCGGTCGAGGCGCAGAACACCGGAGACCCGTCGGACCCGTCCACCGACGTCGGCCCGCTGGTCAGCGAGGACGCCGCCAAGCGCGTCGAGTCCTGGGTCGACGAGGCGGTCGAGGCCGGTGCCCTGCTCCACACCGGTGGCAAGCGCGACGGCGCCTCCTACGCCCCGACCGTGCTCACCGGGGTTCCGGCGCACGCCACCCTCGCCTGCGAGGAGGTCTTCGGGCCGGTCCTCACCGTCCAGAGCGTCGACGGCGAGGCCGAGGCCTTCGCGGCGGTCAACAGCTCCAAGTACGGCCTCCAGGCAGGCGTGTTCACCCACGACCTGCAGACCGCGTTCCGTGCCCATCGGGAACTGGAGGTCGGTGGCGTGATCGTCGGCGACGTGCCGTCCTACCGTGCCGACCAGATGCCCTACGGCGGTGCCAAGCAGTCCGGCGTCGGCCGCGAGGGCGTGAAGTTCGCGATGGACGACTACACGTACGAGCGGGTGCTGGTCCTCACCGGGCTCGCTCTGTAGTACCTCCCCGACCGGCGGCCGGAGCCCACTGTGCGGGGGCTCCGGCCGTCCCCTTTGCATCCCGTCCGACCGGCGAACGACCTCCGGACCCCGGTGGTTCTCGGCCGCGTCGGGTGCGCCGGGTCGGACGGTGCAGCAGGGCATGGACCGCCGCCTCGTCGGGGACGGAGCCCGTGCCGGGGATCAACCCGGCCGGCGGCGACGCGGAGCGGACGTCCGGCTGCCGGAGCAAGGGATTGCCTGGAGGGATGAGGTCAGCCCGCAGGCGTGGTCCGGCGGCCGGTCGCGGCGCGCAGGATCACGGCGAGAGCCACCAGGACGATGCCGAACCGAATGACGCTCGGGACGCCCAGGTGGTCGGCGAACAGGCCGCCGATGAGGGCACCCAGGGCGATGCAGGTGTTGTAGGCCATGGTGTTGAGCGACATCGCGGCCTCGAAGGTCTCGGGAGCCGCCGCGAGCGTCATGTTGATCTGGCTGAGCTGGACGACACCGAAGGCGAGGCCCCACAGGACCATGGCGGCGATCACGCCGATGTCGTTCGTGCCGGCGGTCAGCAGCATGACGAGTGCGCCGATCAGGACCAGGCCGCCCACGATGAAGCTGCCCCGCAGGCTCTTGTTGACGGTCCGGCCGCCGATGAAGTTGCCGATCGCGCCGCCGATACCGAAGACGACGAGGACGACGGTGATGAAGCCGACGGTGGCGGACGCACTTTCCTCCAGGTAGGGACGGACGAAGGTGTAGGCACCGAAGTGGCCGAGGACGAAGAGGACGACCATGACCAGGACCACGCGCAGCGGCACGTTCCTGACGGGCAGTCCGAAGACCTCGCGGACCGGGACCGCGTTGGCCGACGGCAGTGACGGGATCGTGAAGGCGACCGCGAGGAACACCAGGGCGCTGAGGCCGGCCCAGATGAGGAAGGTGGCGCGCCAGTCGCCGGCGCTCTCCAGCAGGGTGCCGAGCGGGATGCCGACGACGGTGGCGATCGAGATGCCGGACATCACGACGGCGGCGGCCCGGTTGGCGTGCTTCTCGGGGACGATGCGCATGGCCATGCTGACGCCGATGGCCCAGAAGACGCCGCTGGCGAAGCCCATGAGCAGGCGGGTGCACAGGATCAGCGGGTAGTTCGGGGCGATCGAGGTGACCAGGTTGCCGACGGTCAGGACGGCCAGCAGCGTGGTCAGCAGCCGGCGCCGGTTGACGCGCCGCGTCCACGCCACGATGAACGGCACGCCGAGACCGGCCGCGACACCCTGCGCCGTGACCATGAGGCCGGCCGCGCCCACGGAGACGTGGAGGCTCTCACTGAGCGGGGTGAGCAGGCCGATCGGCATCAGTTCGGTGGTGAGGAAGACGAACAGACTTGCGGTGATGGCGGCCACACCCAGCCATCCCCGGGCCGGGGACGCCGGCTTCTGCGGCGCGACGGGGGTGCCTGTCTCTTCTTGAATGGTCATGTCATCTCTCCGGACGTGGTCGTCGGGCGTGGTGCGCGCGTGCCTCATGGCGCTGGGATCCAGTGGGGAGGTCAGGGCATGGGGTGCGCCTGCCGTTGTCCGCTGTGTTCCTGTTCCGGATCGGGGTGGCCGGGGAGGCGCGCGTCGGTGGTGCGGGGCGGGGCCGAGGGAGTCTCCTCGGACTTCGGGTGCGGGCGCGGCCGGCGGCCTCGGTCGAGGATCGGGTCACGGCCCCGGTCGCGCTTCGGCTCGAAGAAGCCGTCGACGCTCGCCACGGCACGCACGCCGTCCCAGCGCGTTCCGGCGGCTTCGCCAAGGGTCGGCGGGGGTGAGCACCGGGCCGAGGAACGCCGGCGGGCCTTCCCGTCAGGGCAGGGCACGTGGATCACGGGGGTGCCGACCTCGGGGCCCCGGATGTCGGTGACGGTCGTCTCGGGACGCGGTGGTGCGGTGCTCATGGCAGTCGCTCGTCCTTTCGGTGTCACGGGCACGAGGGCGCGCCGAAGCACGCCTCGGCGGTGTGCGCCCAGGTGCGGGAGGTAGGGGAGAGGGCAGCGGAAGCGTGGCTCTCGGATCTTCCGGCGGGGCCCGATCGAGGGCCCGCCCCGCGGAGTCGGCCCGAGGACGTTCCTGCCGTGTGCGTTGTGACGAGTGTCGGGCCGGGAGATCAATGAGTCCAACACATGCTTGTCACGTGATGAATCGCGTATCACGATGGATCCGTGGAGCTCCAGCAAATGCGGTATGTGATCGCCGTGGCCGAGACGAACAGCTTCACGAGGGCTGCCCAGCGCTGCCTGGTCGTTCAGTCCGCGCTCAGCCATCAGATCGCACGCCTGGAGAAGGAACTGGGTGCGAGGCTCTTCGAACGCACCAGCCGCCGGGTCCGGTTGACCCCGGCGGGCGCTGCCTTCCTGCCCGCCGCCCGACAGTGCCTGGACGCGGCGGAGCGGGCCGCCGCCGAAGTCGCGGCGGCCGTCGGGGAGGTGCGCGGACGTCTCGCGGTGGGGCTGATCCCCACCGTCGCCGCCGTGGATGTTCCGAACGTCCTCAAGGACTTCCACCGGCGCCACCCGAGGGCCCGGATCAGTCTCAGTGTGGGAGCGAGCGACGAGCTCGTGGAGCGGGTGCGGCAGGGCGAGATCGAGGTGGCTTTCCTCGGTCTCCCGGTCACTGCCCACCCCAGGGGCGTCATGGCCCGGGAGCTGGCCCGGGAGCGCTTGGTCGCCGTGGTCTCCCCGGACCACCCGCTCGCCGGCGAGACCTCGGTCGACCTCCATCGGCTGTCCTCGGAGGCGTTCGTGGACCTCCCGGCGAAGACCGCCGGCCGGGCCCAGTCCGATCTGGCCTTCGCCGCCGCCGGACTCACCCGCGAGGTCGCCTTCGAGGTGACCAACGCGGACTACCTCGCCCGTCTGGTGGGCGCGGGCCTTGGCGTGGCCCTGCTCCCGCCCGCGTACGTCGCGGGCCTGACCGGGATGGCCACCATCGAGGTCACGGACGCCCCGGCCCGTGCCGAGTACGTGATCTGGGGCCGGGAGAGCCGCACCCCGGCGGCCGCAGCCTTCCTGGAGCTGCTGGGCGTCGAAGGGCGGTGAAAGGGAGCGCGGACCCGGTCCTGTTCCCCGTGGGAACCCGGTGATCGCTGCTGCGGCCCGATGCGTCAGGTTGCGCGCCGAACCGCCGGGCGTTTCCGCAGCTCAGAGAGAATCCGCAGCTCAGGAGTACTGTGAGGAGACCGCTGTGCGGGGGCTCCGGCGGTCCTCCTGTGGTAGTCCGTCAGCGATCCACCCGGCTGCCCCGCAGGACTGGTGAGGAGGCCGTCAATCGGGTAGATACGGACGAGTAGCACCGGTCGGTAATTCCGGTCCGGCCGCCCTCCGACAGCGGCGAGGTGAGTCCCTCATGTCCGCACCATCCACTCCGCAGGACGCCCCGAAGGTCACTGTGTCCCCCGAGGTCACAGGGGCACCAAAGGTCACCGAGCGTGAGGCACGCCAGGTCGCCGAGGCCGCGCGCGAGCAGAGCTGGCGCAAGCCCAGCTTCGCCAAGGAGCTGTTCCTCGGCCGTTTCCGGCTCGACCTGATCCACCCCCATCCGCTGCCGGCCTCCGAGGAGGTCCAGCGCGGCGAGGAGTTCCTCGCCAAACTGCGCGACTTCTGCGAGACGAAGATCGACGGCGCGCTCATCGAGCGCCAGGCCCGGATCCCCGACGAGGTGATCGAGGGCCTCAAGGAACTCGGCGCGCTCGGCATGAAGATCGACACCAAGTACGGCGGCCTCGGCCTCACCCAGGTGTACTACAACAAGGCCCTGGCCCTGGTCGGCTCCGTCAGCCCCGCTATCGGCGCGCTGCTGTCCGCGCATCAGTCGATCGGCGTACCGCAGCCGCTGAAGATCTTCGGCACCCAGGAGCAGAAGGAGACGTTCCTGCCGCGCCTGGCCCGCACCGACATCTCGGCGTTCCTGCTCACCGAGCCCGACGTCGGTTCCGACCCGGCGCGCCTGGCCACCACGGCCGTGCCCGACGGCGACGACTACGTGCTCGACGGCGTGAAACTGTGGACGACGAACGGTGTCGTCGCCGACCTCCTCGTCGTCATGGCCCGCGTCCCCAAGTCCGAAGGCCACAAGGGCGGCATCACCGCCTTCGTCGTCGAGGCGGGCGACGAGGGCATCACCGTCGAGAACCGCAACGCCTTCATGGGCCTGCGCGGCATCGAGAACGGCGTGACCCGCTTCCACCAGGTCCGGGTGCCCGCCGCGAACCGCATCGGCCCCGAGGGCGCCGGTCTGAAGATCGCCCTGACCACGCTGAACACCGGACGTCTGTCCCTGCCCGCGATGTGCGTCGGCGCCGGGAAGTGGTGCCTGAAGATCGCCCGCGAATGGTCCGCCGTCCGCGAGCAGTGGGGCAAGCCGGTCGCGAAGCACGAGGCCGTCGGCGCGAAGATCTCCTTCATCGCGGCGACCACCTTCGCCATGGAGGCCGTCGTCGACCTGGCGTCCCAGATGGCCGACGAGGACCGCAACGACATCCGCATCGAGGCCGCCCTCGCCAAGCTCTACGGCTCCGAGATGTCCTGGCTCATCGCCGACGAGCTCGTCCAGATCCGCGGCGGACGCGGCTTCGAGACCGCGGAGTCCCTCGCGGCCCGTGGCGAACGAGCCGTCCCCACCGAGCAGTTGCTGCGTGACCTGCGCATCAATCGCATCTTCGAGGGCTCCACCGAGATCATGCATCTGCTGATCGCGCGCGAGGCGGTGGACGCGCACCTCTCCGTGGCCGGCGACATCATCGACCCCGACAAGTCGCTCGGCGACAAGGCCAGGGCGGGCGCGGCGGCCACGGCGTTCTACGCCCGCTGGCTGCCCAGGCTGGTCGCGGGTCCGGGCCAGCTGCCCCGCTCGTACGCCGAGTTCCACCCGCGCGGGCACACGGACCTCTCCGCGCACCTGCGGTACGTGGAGCGCACCTCGCGCAAGCTCGCCCGCTCCACGTTCTACGCCATGTCCCGCTGGCAGGGCCGGATGGAGACCAAGCAGGGCTTCCTCGGCCGGATCGTCGACATCGGCGCGGAGCTGTTCGCGATGAGCGCCGCCTGCGTACGGGCCGAACTGCTGCGCAGGACCGGGGAGCACGGCCGGGAGGCGTACCGGCTGGCGGACGCCTTCTGCCGGCAGTCCCGCATCCGGGTCGAGGAGCTCTTCGGACGGCTGTGGACCAACACCGACGACGTCGACCGGTCCGTGGTCAAGGACGTCCTCGCCGGCTCCTACACCTGGCTCGAGGAGGGCGTCCTCGACCCGAGCGGCGACGGACCCTGGATCGCGGACGCGACCCCCGGCCCGTCGACGCGGGAGAACGTCCACCGCCCGTTCCGCTGACCGGCCGGGCCGCCGTGCGGCCGCCGCCGCGGGACCGCCGCCTCCGGGCGGCTCCCGCGGCGGCGGCGCGCAGGGGGACGCGCTGTCGGGGCCCGCGTCGGCAGCGGCCACAATGGGGGGATGAGCGACAGCCCAGCCCCACTCGCCGATCCGCACATCGCCTTCGACCCGTCCGAAGGCCGCCGGGACATCGTCGTCCTCGGCTCCACCGGGTCCATCGGCACGCAGGCCATCGACCTGGTCCTGCGCAACCCCGGCCGCTTCCGCGTCATCGCGCTCTCCGCCGCCGGCGGGCGGGTCGACCTGCTCGCCGAGCAGGCGCACCGGCTCGGGGTGCGGTCGGTCGCCGTCGCCCGCGAGAACGCCGTTCCCGAGCTCCGGGACGCCCTGCGGGCGCGGTACGGAACGGGCGAGCCGCTCCCCGAGATCCTGGCCGGGCCGGAGGCGGCGACCCACCTCGCCGCCTCCGAGTGCCACACCGTCCTCAACGGCATCACCGGATCCATCGGCCTCGCCCCCACCCTCGCCGCACTCGAAGCGGGCCGCACCCTCGCGCTGGCCAACAAGGAGTCGCTCATCGTCGGTGGCCCGCTGGTGAAGGCGCTCGCGAAGCCCGGCCAGATCATCCCCGTCGACTCCGAGCACGCCGCGCTGTTCCAGGCCCTCGCCGCCGGTACCCGCGCCGACGTCCGCAAGCTCGTCGTCACCGCCTCCGGCGGCCCCTTCCGCGGCCGCACCCGGGCCGAGCTCTCCCGGGTCACCCCCGAGGACGCCCTCGCCCATCCCACCTGGGCGATGGGGCCGGTGATCACGGTCAACAGCGCCACCCTGGTCAACAAGGGCCTGGAGGTCATCGAGGCGCACCTCCTCTACGACATCCCGTTCGAGCGCATCGAGGTCGTGGTCCACCCCCAGTCCTACGTTCACTCGATGGTGGAGTTCACGGACGGTTCCACGCTCGCCCAGGCCACGCCGCCGGACATGCGCGGCCCCATCGCCATCGGCATCGGCTGGCCGGAGCGGGTGCCGGACGCCGCGCCCGCCTTCGACTGGTCGACGGCCTCCACCTGGGAGTTCTTCCCGCTCGACGACGAGGCCTTCCCGTCCGTGGCACTCGCCCGGCAGGTCGGGGAGCAAGGCGGCACCGCCCCCGCGGTGTTCAACGCCGCTAACGAGGAGTGCGTGGACGCTTTCCTGGCGGGACGGCTGCCGTTCAACGGAATCATGGATACGGTCACTGCAGTCGTCGGCGAACACGGCACCCCCGGGAGGGGAACCTCGCTGACGGTCACGGACGTCCTGGAAGCGGAGACCTGGGCGCGCGCCCGCGCCCGGGAACTGGCCGCACAGACAGAGAAGGCGACAGCGGAGGCTCGCGCATGACGATTCTGTTGACGGTCCTCGGCATAGCGCTCTTCGCCGTCGGACTGCTCTTCTCCATCGCCTGGCACGAGCTCGGCCACCTCTCGACCGCCAAGCTCTTCGGTATCCGTGTGCCCCAGTACATGGTCGGCTTCGGCCCCACGATCTGGTCGCGCCACAAGGGGGAGACCGAGTACGGGATCAAGGCCATCCCGGCCGGCGGCTACATCCGCATGATCGGGATGTTCCCGCCCGGCCCGGACGGCCGGGTCGAGGCCCGCTCCACCTCTCCCTGGCGGGGCATGATCGAGGACGCCCGCACGGCGGCCTTCGAGGAGCTCAAGCCCGGCGACGAGACCCGGCTCTTCTACACGCGCAAGCCGTGGAAGCGCGTCATCGTGATGTTCGCGGGCCCCTTCATGAACCTGGTGCTCGCCGTGGCGATCTTCCTCGGCGTCTCGATGTCGTTCGGCTTCGCCACCCAGACCACCCAGGTCGCCGGTGTCCAGCAGTGCGTCATCCCGCAGAGCGAGGAGCGCAGCACCTGCAGGTCCACGGACCCCGAGTCCCCGGCCTCTGCCGCGGGACTGCTCAAGGACGACCGGATCGTCGCCTTCAACGGGGTGCCGGTCAGCGACTGGGGAGAGCTGTCCAGCCGCATCCGCGACACCATCGGCCCCGCCACCATCACCGTCGACCGCGGCGGTGAGGAGAAGGTCCTCCAGGCCACCCTGCTGAAGAACATGGTGGCCAAGAAGGACGCCGACGGTCAGGTCGTTCCCGGCGAGTTCGTGCCGGCCGGCTACCTCGGCTTCGCGGCGAGGACGGAGATCGTGCCGCAGACCTTCGGGCAGTCCCTGGACCGCATGGGCGACATGTTCGAGAACGGCGTCCAGGCGATCATCTCGCTCCCGGCCAAGGTGCCGGACCTGTGGGCGGCGGCCTTCAGCGACGGCGAGCGCAAGGACGACTCCCCGGTCGGGGTGGTCGGCGCGGCCCGGATCAGCGGCGAGGTGCTCAACCTCGACGCCCCCACCCAGAACATCGTCGCCACCTTCCTGATGCTGCTCGCCGGCTTCAACCTCTCGCTGTTCCTGTTCAACATGCTGCCGCTGCTGCCGCTGGACGGCGGGCACATCGCGGGAGCGCTCTGGGAATCCGTGCGCCGCAACCTCGCCCGGCTCTTCCGTCGGCCCGACCCCGGCCCCTTCGACGTGGCGAAGTTGATGCCCGTCGCCTACGTGGTCGCGGGGATCTTCATCTGCTTCACGCTGCTCGTGCTGGTGGCGGACATCGTGAACCCGGTGAAGATCTCCTAGGGAACGTGTTCGCCCGGGGGACACCGCCCGGACCCCGGGCGGAAACCGCGGCCGGACACCGTATGGCGTCCGGCCGCGTCCCTTCGGGTGGTTTGCCGCCGCGGTGTGCTGGGCTGCGGACCCGTGGCGTAATGTCGAAGGCTGGAGCCCGCCCTGTCGGGGCCTCGATCCACACCTTGGGGTTGCACAGCAGATGACCGCGATTTCTCTCGGGATGCCGTCCGTTCCGACCAAGCTCGCCGACCGGAGGATCAGCCGCAGGATCCAGGTCGGCTCGGTCGCCGTCGGTGGCGACGCCCCCGTGTCGGTGCAGTCGATGACGACGACACGGACCTCCGACATCGGTGCCACGCTGCAGCAGATCGCCGAGCTCACCGCGTCCGGCTGCCAGATCGTCCGCGTCGCGTGCCCCACGCAGGACGACGCCGACGCGCTCCCCACCATCGCCCGGAAGTCGCAGATCCCGGTGATCGCGGACATCCACTTCCAGCCGAAGTACGTCTTCGCGGCCATCGACGCGGGCTGTGCCGCGGTCCGCGTCAACCCCGGCAACATCAAGCAGTTCGACGACAAGGTCAAGGAGATCGCCAAGGCGGCCAGGGACGCCGGCACTCCCATCCGCATCGGGGTGAACGCGGGCTCGCTCGACCGGCGGCTGCTCCAGAAGTACGGCAAGGCCACCCCCGAGGCGCTCGTCGAGTCGGCGCTGTGGGAGGCCTCGCTCTTCGAGGAGCACGACTTCCGCGACATCAAGATCTCGGTCAAGCACAACGACCCGGTCGTCATGGTCAACGCCTACCGGCAGCTGGCCGCCCAGTGCGACTACCCGCTCCACCTCGGCGTGACGGAGGCCGGCCCGGCCTTCCAGGGCACCATCAAGTCCGCCGTCGCCTTCGGCGCGCTGCTCAGCGAGGGCATCGGCGACACCATCCGCGTGTCGCTGTCCGCACCCCCGGCCGAGGAGGTCAAGGTCGGCATCCAGATCCTGGAGTCGCTGAACCTGCGCCAGCGTCGGCTGGAGATCGTCTCCTGCCCGTCCTGCGGCCGGGCCCAGGTGGACGTCTACAAACTGGCCGACCAGGTCACCGCGGGCCTCGAGGGCATGGAGGTGCCCCTGCGCGTCGCCGTCATGGGCTGCGTCGTGAACGGCCCGGGCGAGGCACGTGAAGCCGATCTGGGTGTGGCCTCCGGCAACGGCAAGGGCCAGATCTTCGTCAAGGGCGAGGTGATCAAGACGGTGCCGGAGTCGAAGATCGTCGAGACCCTGATCGAGGAGGCGATGAAGATCGCCGAGCAGATGGAGAAGGACGGCGTTGCCTCCGGGGAGCCCGAGGTCTCCGTCAGCTGACCGACCGCCGCGAGGGCCGGTTCCGCGCAGGCGGCCCCGGCCCTTTCGCGTGAGGGGCCCGCTCCCGGGTATCCGGGTACAGTGCACAGACCGGCAGGCCGTACACCACCACGGATACGCGCAGGGGCCGGCCGACCGAGCGGCACCTGTCGTTGCCCGCAAGGAGTGATGGAGGGCCCTCTCGTGTTGACGCAGACGACCACCCGGGTCCTCGATCCCGACGATCTGGGGGCCGCACTCGCGGTCCTGGAGAGCGACCCGGTCGCCAACGCGTTCGTCACCGCCAGGGTCCAGGTCGCCGGACTCGACCCCTGGCGCCTCGGCGGCGAGATGTGGGGCTGGTACGCGGACGGACGGCTCCGCTCGCTCTGCTACTCGGGCGCCAATCTCGTCCCCATCTGCGCCACCCCCGAGGCCGTCCGCGCCTTCGCCGACCGCGCCCGCAGGACCGGCCGCCGCTGCTCGTCCATCGTGGGACCGGCCGCGACCACCTCCACGCTGTGGAAGCTCCTGGAGCCCGGCTGGGGCCCGGCCCGCGAAGTCCGCGCCCACCAGCCGCTCATGGTCACCGAGTCCCTGCCCCCGGACATCGAGCCCGACCCGCACGTGCGGCGCATCCGCAAGGACGAGATGGAGGTGATCATGCCCGCCTGTGTGGCCATGTTCACCGAGGAGGTCGGCGTCTCCCCGATGGCCGGCGACGGCGGACTGCTCTACCAGGCCCGGATCGCCGAACTCGTCGGCACGGGCCGCTCCTTCGCCCGGATCGACGACGGCAAAGTCGTCTTCAAGGCCGAGATCGGCGCCGCCACCCCGCTGGCGTGCCAGATCCAGGGCGTCTGGGTCGCCCCCGAGTACCGCGGACGCGGCCTGTCAGAGACCGGGATGGCGGCCGTGATCCGCTACGCCCTCGCCGACGTCGCACCGGTCGTCAGCCTGTACGTGAACGACTACAACACCGCTGCGCGCGCGGCGTACCGACGGGTGGGATTCCGCGAGGTCGGTGCGTTCATGAGCGTGCTGTTCTGAGCGGCCGGCGGAGAAGTAGGGTTCCCGCATGGAACACGATGTCGAGGTCGCGCCGGTCAACCTCGCCGCACGCGTGGACGACGCCCTCTCCGTGCAGGCCCTCGCCTTCGGCCTCACCGCGGAAGAGATCGGTATCCGCCGCCACATCGTGCTCCGGCATCTGCTCTGCCCCGGGGCCCACGCCCTCGGCGCGACGACCCCCACGGGCCGGCTGGTGGGGTTCGTGTACGGGATGCCGAACGACCGCACCCACTGGTGGTCCACGGTCGTGGAGCCGTATCTGCGCAGCAACGGCTCCGACGACTGGCTGGACGACTCGTTCGTGATCACCGAGCTCCATGTCCACCCCGCCTACCAGGGGCGGGGCATCGGCCGCCGGCTGATCACCACCATCACCGACGACGCCGCCCAGCCCCGCTCCATCCTGTCCGCGATCGACACGGAGAGCCCGGCACGCGGCCTGTACCGCGCCCTCGGCTACCAGGACCTGGCGCGCCAGGTCCTCTTCCCCAGCGCCCCGAAGCCGTACGCGGTGATGGGGGCCCCGCTGCCACTGGTGCGCGGCGCCTGAGGGCCGCACCGCACGCACGCGCGACGGGCGTACGGAACGGAACTGATTTCCGCCCGCCCGCACCGCCCGGCTAACCTCCTGGACATCACCCTTTCTTGTACGCACTTGTACGCAGGAGACAATCCATGGCAGCCCAGGTCCAGCGCATGTCCCGTCTGATGGTCAAGACACTGCGCGACGATCCTGCGGACGCCGAGACGCTCAGCCACAAGCTGCTGGTCCGCGCCGGCTACGTCCGCCGGAACGCGGCGGGTATCTGGAGCTGGCTGCCCCTCGGCATGCGCGTCCTGGAGAACGTCGCCCGGGTCGTCCGCGAGGAGATGGACGCCATCGGCGCCCAGGAGGTGCTGCTGCCCGCGCTGCTGCCCAAGGAGCCGTACGAGGCGACCGGGCGCTGGGAGGAGTACGGCGCCGAGCTGTTCCGCCTCCAGGACCGCAAGGGCGCGGACTACCTGCTCGGGCCCACCCACGAGGAGATCTTCACCCTGCTGGTGAAGGACCAGTGCACCTCGTACAAGGACCTCCCGGTCATCCTGTACCAGATCCAGACGAAGTACCGCGACGAGGCCCGTCCGCGCTCCGGCATCCTGCGCGGCCGCGAGTTCCAGATGAAGGACTCGTACTCCTTCGACACCACCGACGAGGGCCTGGCGGAGTCGTACCGGCTGCACCGCGAGGCCTACATCAAGATCTTCCAGCGCCTCGGTCTGGAGCACCGCATCGTCTCCGCGGTCTCCGGCGCGATGGGCGGCTCCGCTTCCGAGGAGTTCCTCGCCCCGGCCGCCGCCGGTGAGGACACCTTCGTCCACTGCCCCTCCTGCGACTACGCGGCGAACACCGAGGCCGTCACCTTCGGCCTGAAGCCGGTCACCGGCGAGCACGGCCCCGTCGAGGAGCTGGACACCCCGGACACCCCGACCATCGAGACGCTCGCCGAACACCTCGGCGTGCCCGCCTCCGCCACGCTCAAGAACCTCCTCGTGAAGGTCGACGGCGAGATCGTCGCCGTCGGCGTGCCCGGTGACCGCGAGGTCGACCTCGGCAAGCTCACGGACCACCTGGCCCCGGCGACCGTCGAGCTGGTCACCGCCGAGGACTTCGTCGGCCGGCCCGACCTGGTGCGCGGATACGTCGGTCCGCAGGGCCTGGAGAAGGTCCGCTGCATCGCCGACCCGCGCGTCGCCCCGGGCACCGCCTGGATCACCGGCGCCAACAAGCAGGACAAGCACGCGCGGAACGTCGTCGCGGGCCGGGACTTCGAGGTCGACGACTACCTGGACGTGGTCGTCGTCGAGGACGGCGACCCGTGCCCCTCCTGCGGCACCGGACTGAAGCTCGACCGCGCCATCGAGATCGGCCACATCTTCCAGCTGGGCCGCAAGTACACGGACGCCTTCCAGCTCGACGTCCTGGGCCAGAACGGCAAGCCGGTCCGCGTGACCATGGGGTCCTACGGCATCGGCGTCTCCCGCGCCGTGGCCGCCCTCGCCGAGCAGCACGCCGACGAGCAGGGCCTGTGCTGGCCCGGCGAGATCGCCCCGGCGGACGTCCACGTCGTCGCCGCCGGCAAGGCGCTGCAGACCGAGCTCGCACTCGACGTGGCCGGGAAGCTCGGCGCGGCGGGCCTGCGGGTGCTCGTGGACGACCGGGCCGGTGTCTCACCGGGCGTGAAGTTCACCGACGCGGAGCTGATCGGCGTTCCGAAGATCCTGGTGGCGGGCCGCCGCTCCGGCGAGGGCGTCCTGGAGCTGAAGGACCGCCGCACGGGCGAGCGAGAGGAGCTGACGGTCGAGGAGGCCGTCGCGCGCCTCACCGACTGACGCGACGGCGCTCGCGCCGACGACGAGGCCGAGGGCCGGGCCGGTTCGCACCGGCACGGCCACTGGTCCCGTCCGTCGGTGTGCCCCGCGTCCCCGGCGTGGGCGGCGGCGGTCGCCGGTCCCGCCAGTCGCGCGCCGGTCGTTCACAGCCAGCCGGCGAACTCCAGCGACAGCTCGCCCTCGGCGTGCCGCCCCTCGGCGATCGCCCGCGTGCCCGACTCCACCGCGCGGAACAGCGTCCAGCCGCGCAGGCGGTCCCGGTCGACGTCCAGCGAGTCCGCGAGCCGGTTCACCCGGCGGCGGGCGGCGGAAGCGCCGGCGGCCGCGGCGATCAGGTCCTCCACCCGGTCCCTGGCCAGTCGCGCCAGGTCGTACGCCCGCTCGCCGACCAACGGCTCCGGCCCGACCGCCAGCCAGGGCGTGCGGTCGCCCGCGAGCACCTTGCTCTGGCGGAAGTTCCCGTGCAGCAGCAGCGACTCGGGGGGGTGCGCGAGCAGTTCCTCACGCGCGGCCAGCGCCTCGTCCACCAGCGCCTGCGGTGCGGTGGCGGCGCGTTCCGACAGCGCGGACACCTGACGGGCCGTGCGCTCGGCCACCGTCTCGAAGCCGTGGCCGGACGGCGGCTCCACCCACAGCCGGCGCACCGTGCCCGCGGCCTCGAGCAGCGCCTTGGCCTCCGGGAGCGAGCGCACGGACACCTCGGGATGCAGCCGCTCCAGCAGCAGCGCGCCCCCGGAACCGCCCAGCAGCCGCACCGCGCCGAATCCGTTCCAGTGCGCGAGCGCCGCCCGCTCCAGCTCCGGCGCCGCGAGCGACGGCACGAGCTTGAGGGCAGCGGGCGTGCCGTCCCGCCGGCGCACGAGGACGACCAGACTGCTCCGGCCGCCGGGCACCATCACCCGCTCGATCTCCAGACCGTCGCGGGCGGCGGTCTCCTCGACGAGCTTCGGCAGCTGCCCGGTCCATTCGGTGTCGCCGAGCGCCCGCACCAGACGCCGGGGCGGTTCGAAACCCATGCGTGCGTTGTTCCCTTTCACTGCGCCGCGGCTCGTTCGGCAAGCCCGGGAAAGGCTACGCCGCCACCGCGCCACCGCGCCGACCGCACCGCCGCCTCGCGCAGCGCGGCCGCGGCGTCGTGGCGCAGTGGGCCCCGGGCGGCCCGCACCAGGTCGGAGTAGACGCCGGCGACCCGGTCCTCCAGGACAGCGGCAAGCCGCACCGCGGCCGCCGTGTCGGGTACCGCGAAGGGCAGTGCGTAGGCGGCCTGAGCGGCGAGGGGCTTCCCGCCGAGATCACGGACCGTGCGCTCCAGGGCGTCCCGGCGGGCCCGGTGCGCGTCGTACGCCGCCACGGCCTCGGCCCGGCGCGCCTCGCCGACCCGGCCGCCGACCACGCCGTAGCCGTAGACGGCTGCGTGTTCGGCCGCGAGGGCGGCCTGCGCCGCGGCCAGCGCGTCGCTCATCAACGGGACCCTTCCGTCAGCAGATAGGCATGGACCGCACCGGCCGCGGCGACCGAGGCCAGCAGTCGTGCGTACTCCGGCGGGGCGCCGCTCAGCGCGGCGGTGTGCCCGTCGGCGGTGGTCCGCTCGGCCGCGGCGAGCTCGCGCACGGCCGCCCCGGCGTCGGCGGGCGCCGGGGGCGCCGGGGGGCTCGCCGTGGAGGACGGGCCGGGCCGTGCGGGACCGGACGCGGACGGTGCGGGGGAGGAAGGCGACGCGGGGCGGGACACCGAAGGGTCCGGCGAGGTCCCGGGCAGCGGCCGTGACCCGGTGGGCGCGAGCGCCTCGACATGCCGTACGACCTCGGCCCGCAGCGGTGCCAGCCGGGCCGCCAGCGCCGGATGCGCCGTCAGCACCGCGTCGTACCGCGGCAGCAGGGCGCCGCTCAGTTCGGCGCTGCGTCGGCGCAGCGCGGTCTCCGCCGACTCGCTCCGGGGCGTGGCGCTCCGCGCGCCGGGTTCGTCCGTCGTACACCCGGTCAGCACCGCGGCGGCGGCCGCCCCGGTGGCCAAGAGGGCACGTCTGCGCGTCGTTCCCGTGCGCTCCACCTGGTCTCTCCTCGGGCCCTGGCACGCATTCACCCGATCGGGTGGACGACGCCTTGATGTGATCACCGCAGGCGAGCGTACCTGCGGGTCTTCGGTGGGTGGACGGCAACACCCCCCGCGACCGGATACCCTTTGTGCTGACACACGACGAAACCCACAACAGCACACGCGGCCGAGGAGTCACCCGGATGAGCACCACCCAGAGCGAGAGGCTGCGCGGACTGCTCGAACCGCTCGTCAGCGCCGCGGACCTGGATCTGGAAGAGATCGAACTGTCCCGGGCCGGCCGCCGCCGTGTGCTCCGCGTCGTCGTGGATTCGGAGGAAGGCGTCGATCTCGACGCCTGTGCCGAGCTCAGCCGTGTCATCTCCGACAGGCTCGACGAGAGCGACGCCATGGGCGAGGGCGAGTACCAGCTCGAAGTGACCTCCCCCGGGGCGGAGCGCCCTCTCAGCGAACACCGCCACTACGTGCGCGCCAAGGGCCGGCTCGCCCGGTTCCAGCTGACCACCCCGGACGGGAAGCCGGGCGAGGAGCTGGTCGCGCGGATCCTCGACGTCGACGACGAGGGTCTCGACCTGGAGGTGCCGGGGGTGAAGGGGCGCAAGCCCACCGCACGCAGACTCGCCTTCGACGAGATCGCGAAGGCGCGTGTCGAGCTCGAGTTCAACCGCAAGGACAAGAACGGCATTCAGAAAGAAGAGGAGGCGTAGCCGTGGACATCGACGTGAAGCTCCTGAGGGGCTTGGCACAGGAGAAGGAGATTGCCTTCGACCTGCTGGTCGACGCCATCGAGTCGGCCCTCCTCATCGCGTACCACCGTACCGAGGGCAGCCGCCGGCACGCCCGGGTCGAGCTGAACCGGCAGACCGGGCACGTGACGGTGTGGGCGAAGGAGGACCCGTCGGAACTCGACGAGGGCCAGGAGCCCCGAGAGTTCGACGACACCCCCCACGACTTCGGCAGGATCGCGGCGTCCACCGCCCGCCAGGTCATCCAGCAGCGGCTGCGCGACGCCGAGAACGACGTCACCTTCGGCGAGTACGCCCGCCGTGAGGGCGACATCGTGGCCGGCCAGGTCCAGCAGGGCAAGGACCCCAAGAACGTGCTGGTGAAGCTGGACGACAAGCTGGAGGCCATCCTGCCGGTGCAGGAACAGGTGCCGGGCGAGGACTACTCGCACGGCCTGCGGCTGCGCACCTACGTCGTACGGGTGGCGAAGGGAGTGCGTGGCCCGTCCGTCACCCTGTCGAGGACCCACCCCAATCTGGTGAAAAAGCTCTTCGCGCTCGAGGTGCCGGAGATCGCCGACGGCTCGGTCGAGATCGCGGCCATCGCCCGTGAGGCCGGCCACCGGACCAAGATCGCCGTGCGGTCCACCCGCAGCGGCCTGAACGCCAAGGGCGCGTGCATCGGCCCGATGGGCGGCCGGGTGCGCAATGTCATGGCCGAGCTGCACGGGGAGAAGATCGACATCGTGGACTGGTCGGACGACCCGGCGGAGATGGTCGCGAACGCGCTGTCCCCGGCCCGGGTGTCCAAGGTCGAGATCGTCGATCTCGGCGCCAGGTCCGCGCGGGTGACGGTGCCCGACTACCAGCTGTCACTGGCCATCGGCAAGGAGGGGCAGAACGCCCGCCTCGCCGCACGGCTCACCGGCTGGCGGATCGACATCCGGCCGGACACCGAGCAGCCCGCCGAGCAGGGCTGAACCGGCCACCGGACGGCCCGGCGAGCAGGTCCGGACCGGGCGAGCGGGGCGGAGCGCGGGTCGTGCTCCGTCACCGGCCCGGGGTGCCCGGGAATGGATCCGGGCGCAGACTCGTTCCGTGACAGCGGGATCGCCGAGAGTTTTGAGCCATCAACTGTTCGATTCTTGCCCCAAAGGGGTGAGGTCGGTGCGGGGAGGTAGACTTGGACGTGTCTGGTCGGACGCATGTCCGCGCATGCCCTGAGCGAACCTGCGTGGGGTGCCGGGAGCGGGCGGCCAAGCGCGATCTGTTGCGCATCGTGGCGGTCGAGGGCGTATGCGTCCCCGATCATCGCGGTACGCTGCCCGGCCGGGGTGCTTATCTGCACCCCGCCTCGGTCTGTCTCGACCTGGCGGTCCGCCGCCGGGCGTTCCCGAGGGCCCTCAGGGCCCAGGGGCCGCTCGACACCGCGGACGTCCGCCGGGAAATCGAGGAGACGGCGGCGCAGGCAGCACCGTAAGAAGAAAGAGCAGCACCGCACGGATCCCCGTGCGGTCAGGTACCTCGCGAGTCGGAAGTAGGTCGAGATTGCGATGAGCACTCGATGAGTACGCGATGAGTACGCCCATGAAGTAGCGACGGTCCGGCGGTAACCCGGACCTAAAAGGAGCGAAGTGGCTAAGGTCCGGGTATACGAACTCGCCAAGGAGTTCGGCGTGGAGAGCAAGGTCGTCATGGCCAAGCTCCAAGAACTCGGTGAATTCGTCCGTTCGGCGTCGTCGACGATCGAGGCGCCGGTTGTACGCAAACTGACTGATGCTTTCCAGCAGGGTTCCGGGGCTGCCCCCGCGAAGCGCTCTGCCGGAAAGCCCGCGGCGCCGCGCAAGTCCGCGCCCTCCCCCGCAGCGGCAAGCCGCGCGGGTGGCGCCCCCACGCCCGCCGCGCCCTCCCCGGCGCAGGCGGCGCGTCCCGCAGCCCCCAAGCCCGGCGCACCGGCCCCCAAGCCCGGCGCACCGGCCCCCAAGCCGGCCGCCGCCGAGGCTCCCAAGAGTGCTCCCGCGGCCCCGACCCCCGGCCCGCGGCCGACCCCGGGCCCCAAGCCCGCGGCGGCCCCGAAGCCGGCTCCGGCCGCTCCGGCCGCGCCGGAGTTCACCGCGCCCCCGGCCGCCCCGGCTGCCGGTCCCCGGCCCGGTGCCACTCCCGGCCCGCGTCCGGCCGCCCGTCCCGGCCAGGGCCAGGGCGGCGGTTCCCGTCCCAGTGCCCCGCGCTCCGGTGGCGAGCGCCAGGCCCCGCGTCCCGGTGCCCGTCCCGCGGGCCCGCGTCCGGGCAACAACCCCTTCACCTCCGGTGGCTCGACCGGTATGGCGCGCCCGCAGGCGCCCCGTCCGGGCGGTGCTCCGCGGCCCGGCGGTCAGGGCGCCCCCGGTGGCCCGCGTCCGCAGGGCGCCGGCCAGGGCGGTCCCCGTCCGCAGGCTCCCGGTGGTTCCCGTCCCACCCCGGGTGGCATGCCGCGTCCGCAGGCTCCGCGCGGAGCCGGCGGCCCCGGCGGCGGCCCCGGTGGCAACCGTCCCAACCCGGGCATGATGCCGCAGCGGCCCGCCGCCGGCCCGCGTCCCGGTCCCGGCGGCCGTGGCCCCGGTGGTCCCGGCGGCCGTCCCGGTGGCGGCGGCGGTGCGGGACGTCCCGGCTTCGCCGGTCGTCCCGGTGGTGGCGGTGGCGGCGGCGGTCGTCCCGGTGGCGGCGGCGGCTTCGGCGGCCCGCGTCCCGGTGGCGGCGGTGGCGGCTTCGGTGGCGGCGGCGGTCGTCCCGGCTTCGGCGGACGTCCGGGTGGCCCCGGCGGCCGCGGTGGCACGCAGGGAGCCTTCGGCCGTCCCGGCGGTCCGGCCCGTCGCGGCCGCAAGTCGAAGCGGCAGAGGCGCCAGGAGTACGAGGCCATGCAGGCCCCGTCGGTCGGCGGTGTGATGCTGCCCCGCGGCAACGGCGAGACCGTCCGTCTGTCGCGCGGTGCCTCCCTCACCGACTTCGCGGAGAAGATCAACGCCAACCCGGCGTCGCTCGTCGCCGTGATGATGAACCTCGGCGAGATGGTCACGGCCACGCAGTCCGTCTCCGACGAGACCCTCCAGATCCTCGCCGGCGAGATGAACTACACGGTTCAGATCGTCAGCCCGGAGGAGGAGGACCGCGAGCTGCTCGAGTCCTTCGACATCGAGTTCGGCGAGGACGAGGGCGGCGAGGAGTTCCTGGTCGCGCGTCCGCCGGTGGTGACCGTGATGGGTCACGTCGACCACGGCAAGACCCGACTGCTGGACGCCATCCGCAAGACGAACGTCGTCGCGGGCGAGGCCGGCGGTATCACGCAGCACATCGGTGCGTACCAGGTCTCCACCGAGGTCAACGAGGAAGAGCGTCGCATCACCTTCATCGACACCCCGGGACACGAGGCGTTCACCGCCATGCGTGCCCGCGGTGCGAAGTCGACCGACATCGCGATCCTCGTGGTGGCGGCCAACGACGGTGTGATGCCCCAGACGATCGAGGCGCTGAACCACGCCAAGGCGGCCGACGTGCCGATCGTGGTCGCGGTCAACAAGATCGACGTCGAGGGCGCGGACCCGACGAAGGTGCGCGGTCAGCTGACCGAGTACGGACTGGTGGCCGAGGAGTACGGCGGCGACACCATGTTCGTCGACATCTCCGCCAAGCAGGGTCTGAACATCGAGAACCTGCTGGAGGCCGTGGTCCTGACGGCGGACGCCGCCCTGGACCTGCGGGCCAACCCGGAGCAGGACGCGCAGGGCATCGCGATCGAGTCCCACCTCGACCGCGGCCGCGGTGCCGTCTCGACCGTCCTGGTCCAGCGCGGCACCCTGCGCATCGGCGACACGATGGTCGTCGGCGACGCGTACGGCCGTGTCCGCGCGATGCTCGACGACAAGGGCAACAACGTGGAGGAGGCGACCCCGTCGACTCCCGTCCTCGTCCTGGGTCTCACCAACGTCCCGGGCGCCGGCGACAACTTCCTGGTCGTCGACGAGGACCGTACGGCCCGTCAGATCGCCGAGAAGCGTGCCGCCCGTGAGCGCAACGCCGCGTTCGCCAAGCGCACCCGCCGGGTGTCCCTCGAGGACCTCGACAAGGTGCTCAAGGCGGGCGAGGTCCAGCAGCTCAACCTCATCATCAAGGGCGACGCTTCCGGTTCGGTCGAGGCCCTCGAGTCCTCGCTGCTCCAGCTGGACGTCGGCGAAGAGGTCGACATCCGCGTGCTGCACCGCGGTGTCGGTGCGGTCACCGAGTCGGACATCGACCTGGCGACCGGCTCCGACGCCATCGTGATCGGCTTCAACGTGCGCGCCGCCGGGCGTGCCACGCAGATGGCCGAGCGCGAGGGCGTGGACGTCCGCTACTACTCGGTCATCTACCAGGCGATCGAGGAGATCGAGGCGGCCCTCAAGGGCATGCTCAAGCCGGAGTACGAAGAGGTCGAGCTCGGCACGGCGGAGATCCGCGAGGTCTTCCGCTCGTCCAAGCTGGGCAACATCGCGGGTGTCCTCATCCGCTCCGGCGAGGTCCGGCGCAACACCAAGGCGCGCCTCATCCGCGACGGCAAGGTCGTCGCGGAGAACCTCAACATCGAGGGTCTGCGTCGCTTCAAGGACGACGTCACCGAGATCCGCGAAGGCTTCGAGGGCGGTATCAACCTCGGAAACTTCAACGACATCAAGGTCGACGACGTCATCGCGACGTACGAGATGCGCGAGAAGCCCCGCGGCTGACACAGCGCGGGCTGACACGCACACCGGTGCTCGGGGCCGGTCGGCGGGAGGTAATCCCGTCGATCGGCCCCGGCCGTGCGTGTACGGTTCTTGATGTACCTGCCAAGAGCGGGCAGGGCACAGACCGAACCCGTACCGGCGGGACATCCGGACATACATGTTTGTGGGGACGCTGTCCTTCGACCTGCTCCTCGGCGACGTTCGTTCGTTGAAGGAGAAACGCTCCGTCGTCCGCCCGATCGTGGCCGAGCTCCAGCGCAAGTACGCGGTGGCCGTGGCCGAGGTGGGCGGACAGAACCTGCACCGCAGGGCCGAGATCGGCCTCGCGGCGGTGTCCGGTGACCCGGGACACCTCACAGACGTACTGGACCGGTGCGAGCGCCTTGTCGCCGCCCGGCCCGAAGTGGAGCTGCTGTCGGTGCGACGGCGGCTGCACGGCGACGATGATTGAGACTGCACCGTCCGGGGGGTGACCCCCGGACCACCGCACGAAAGAGGAGAAGGACCGGTGGCCGACAACGCGCGGGCCCGCAAGCTGGCCGATCGCATCCAGGTCGTGGTCGCGGAGACCCTGGACCGGCGAATCAAGGATCCGCGGCTGGGCTTCGTCACGATCACGGACGCCCGGGTCACCGGCGACCTGCGGGAGGCCACGGTCTTCTACACGGTGTACGGGGACGACGAGGAGCGAGCGGCGTCCGCCGCGGCGCTGGAGTCCGCCAAGGGCATCCTGAGGTCCGAGGTGGGCCGGCAGACCGGTGTCCGTTTCACGCCGAGCCTGACGTTCGTCCCGGACGCCCTCCCGGACAACGCCCGGACCATCGACGATCTGCTCGACAAGGCACGGGCCAAGGACGCGGAGGTCCGCCAGGCGTCCACGGGCAAGACCTACGCGGGCGAGGCCGACCCCTACCGCAAGCCGGAGGACGAGGACAGGGACGAGGACGCGGCCTCCGAATGAGCCAGCACAGCGACACCGCCCCCGCCGCCACCGGGAGCGCCACCCGCGACGGCCTCGTCATCGTCGACAAGCCGGCCGGCTTCACCTCCCACGACGTCGTCGCCAAGATGCGCGGCATCGCGCGCACCCGCCGGGTCGGGCACGCGGGCACACTGGACCCGATGGCGACCGGCGTGCTCGTCCTGGGCGTCCAGAAGGCCACCAAGCTGCTCGGCCATCTGGCACTCACCGAGAAGGAGTACCTCGGGACGATCCGGCTCGGCCAGAACACCGTCACCGACGACGCGGAGGGCGAGGTCACCTCGTCCACCGTCGCCTCGGGCATCGCCCGGGACGCCATCGACGCCCAGGTCGCCGAACTGACCGGCGACATCATGCAGGTGCCGTCGAAGGTCAGCGCCATCAAGATCGACGGCAAGCGGTCCTACGCGCGGGTGCGCGGCGGCGAGGAGTTCGACATCCCCGCACGTCCGGTCACGGTCTCGCAGTTCACCGTCCACGACGTCCGCGAGGCCGTCGCCGAGGACGGCACCCCGGTGACCGACCTCGTCGTCTCGGTGGTCTGCTCCTCCGGCACCTACGTCAGGGCCCTCGCCCGCGACCTCGGCGCCGGGCTCGGCGTCGGGGGACATCTGACCGCGCTACGCCGCACCCGCGTCGGTCCGTACAAGCTCGACGCGGCCAGGACGCTCGACCAGCTCCAGGAGGAGCTGACGGTCATGCCGATCGGCGAGGCCGCCGCGGCGGCGTTCCCGCGCTGGGACGTCGACGCCGAACGAGCCCGGCTGCTGCTCAACGGCGTACGCCTCGACATGCCGGAGTACCCCACGCGGGGTCCGGTCGCCGTCTTCGGACCCGAGGAACGGTTCCTGGCCCTGGTCGAGCAGCAACGCGGCAAGGCGAAGAGCCTCGCGGTCTTCGGCTGACGGCCGGTACCCCTCCGGGCCGCAGGGACGTCCATCGTGGAGCGGGCAGGGCCCCTGCCCGCTCCACGATCCCCCTCGGAGGGTGTCTATCCGTCCCGCAGCGGGGATTCACCCCAACGGGCAGGCGCTCGGAGTGCATCGGGGGTGCACTCGGGGGCGCGTTCGTCCGGTGGCCTTCTCCCGGTGATCAACACCGGCCTACCGTCGGAACCATGGGACGCGGGGACCTGGCGACGCTGGTGCGCATCTGTGATCCGGCGGGCCGGCCGTGCGGGACCGGCTTCGCCGTGGACGACCGGGGCACGGTCGTCACCAGCCATGAGGCCGTCGAAGGACTCGACCGGATCGTGCTGCGCGTGCCCGGCGGCGGAACCGGGGTCGCCGAGGGCGTCACGCTCCTTCCCGAAGCGGATCTCGCACTCGTCCGTACCACGGGGCTCGGCCTGAGACCCCTGCCCGTCGCCGTCCGCGACCGGCTCGAGGACGGGACGTATGTGCGCATTCCGGCCGGCGGCTGGCGCGAGGCGCGCGTCCTCGGGGAGATCCCGGCCACGTACACGGTGGCAGGCCGTGCGCACCGGCTCGACGGCGTACTCGAATTGGCCGTCGGCACCGAGGGAAGCGACGCCCTGGGCCCCGGCGGTACGGCCACGGGCGGACCGGTGGTGGACACCCGGACCGGCTCCGTCGTGGCCGTCCTCGCGGGTACCGCACCCGCCACGGGACACCCCGTGGCGGGACTCGCCGTACCCCTGCGCACGGCCGCCGCGAGCGACCCCGCCGGGCCGCTCGCCGCGCTGCTGCGGCACAACGCCCGGACCGTCGCCGGGTTCGGGGCCGATCTCAATCTCGCCGGCGCCCGGCGGCTCGCCGCCGTGTCGCTCGGCCCCGCCCGCCCGGTCCGTGCCGGAGACGCCCGGTCCGAACCGGTCGAACGCCCCCACGTGGTGAGGGAGTTCGCCGAGTTCGAGGAGTCCCCGACGCTCGTCCTCGCCCTGACCGGCGCCCCCGGCAGCGGGCGGACCACCGAACTCGCCGCGCTCGCCACCCGTCGCGCCCACGGAACGGAACCGGCCGTCTCGATCTGGCTGCGCGGTGCCGACCTGTCGGCGGACGACCGCGGCCTTGCGGACGCCGTGGCCCGCGCGCTCGCGCGCTCCGGCCGGGTCGTCGCCGGTGTCACGGCCCATCGCAGCGGCCCCTGGGCGGTTCCCGCGGCCGGCGCCGAGGCCGCACCGGACCATGTGGCACGGGTCGCCCGGGAGGCCGGCCGGCCGCTCTTCGTCCTCCTCGACGGCCCCGAGGAGATGCCCGCCGCCCTGGCCGCCCGGCTCCCCGACTGGACGGCGGAGACGACGCGATGGCTGCGCGGGCACGGCGTACGGCTCGTCCTCGCCTCCCGGCCCGAGTACTGGGAACGGACGGCCCCGCTGTACCCGGCGGCCGACATGCGACGGCCCGCCCTGCACCTCGGCCCGCTGACCGAGCGGGAGGCCGAGCGGGCAAGGACGCGCCTCGGACTCCCGGCCGCTGCGCCGGCGGCCGCGGACGCCCGCCATCCGCTGGCCCTGACGCTGCTCGCGGAGGTGCGGGAAGCACTGCCCGGCGACGTTCCGGGGCAGCCGTCGCGCGAGGACGTCCTCTCGGCACACACGGACCTGATGTGCCTGCGGGCCGCGACCCGGATCGCCGGGGCCGCGGGGACGGAGCCGGACGCGGCCGCGGTGCGCCGGCTGGCGGCCCGGGTGGCCGGGCGGGTACACGAGGCCGCGCGGCACTGTCTCGGCCGGGGGGAGGGCGGACTCGACCGGGAGACCTTCGGGGACCTCTTCCCCTGGCGTACGGGCTGGGCGTCCGCGGTGCTCGCCACGGGACTGCTGGTGCCCGCCGGCGGCGGCTACCGCTTCGCCCACGAGGAAGTCGCCGAGTGGCTGCAGGCGGCGCACCTCGACGTGGACACGGTCCTGCATCCGCTGCTGCGCCGCACGGACCCCGCCGCCTCGGACGAGGGCGCACCGGCCCTGCCCCGGCACCGGAAGGGCACGGTCGTCCAGGCCCTGTTGCTGCTGGACCGCCGATCCGGGGAGCCCGCACTGGCACCGCGGCTCTCGGCGCTGGTCGACGTCCTCGACGGGCTGGACGGCTCGTCGGGATCCGGCGTGTCGGCGAACCTGGGCGCGCTCGACGGACCCGGCGGCTCCGACGGCAGGACCGACCCGGGGTTCGGGCCGGGTGCGGAGGTCCGCTGGTGGGCCGCCGGACTGCTCCGGGAGACGTTGCTGCGCGTGCCGCATGCCCGCCGGTACCTCGGTGTGCTGCGCACCCTGGCGGACCGCATCACCCGGCGCTCGCTGCGGCCGGGCGGCTCGCGCCGTCCGGCCGGACTCGGCGAGTTCGGCCCCTCGTTCTGGCAGGCGCTGCACATCGGCGAGGACGAACGCATCGACCTGCTGCGCCGTCTCGTCCCGGCCGACGGGCCCCCGGAGCGCGCCGGGACCGGCCGGGGCGGCGCGCTGAAGGGCACCGCTGCCCCGATGGACGGCGCGTCGTCGGGTCACCCGGACGCCGGCCCGGCCGGCGCGCTGCCCGGGGGTGCGGGCCCGGCCGGTTCGCCGCGGGGCGATCTAGGGGTGGGGGTGGGCGAGGTGCTGGGTGCCGGCCCGGCCGGCGCGCCGAACGGCACCCGTCCCGCTGCCGGCGGCCGACGGCACGGGGAACCCGTCGCCGCCCGGCCGCCCCGCTATCTGGACGCGGTCGCCGAACGCCTGGCCCGTTCGCCGCGAGCCGTCCAGCCGCTGCTCTGCCGGTGGTTCACCGACGACCGGCCGCTGCCCGCCGCGCCCGGCGCCGCCATCAGGCCCACCGTCGCCGCGGCGGCCCAGGCGCTCCTCCACACCCACCGCGGGCGGGCCGTCGACGATCTCTGCGAGGCGCTCGTCAGTACCGTGCACCCCCGTGCCCGGGAGCTTCTGGCCGCGCTCGCCGAGGACGAGCCGTCCGCCGTCTGCCGGGCCGTCGACCGCTGGGCCCACGACGACACCCGCCCGGCACGCCGGCTCGCCGCGGCCACCTACGCCGCCGTGGTGGCGGCCCACGTCACCGGCGAGGGCGACCGGGACCTGCTCAGATACGCGGCGCTCGCGCTGCTCGCCCGGCCCGCCGACACCGCTCTGCACGGCGCGGCGCTGGCCGTCCTCGTCCGCGACCCGCGCAGCCGGCCCTGCTACCTCGCGCGGGCACTGGAGGCGTATCGCGACCACGACCCGGGAGTCCCCGCAGACGTTCTCGTCAGTGCGGCAACGACCCACCCCGAGCCGGTGTTCGCCGCCTTCCGCGCGGCACTGCGCCGACCGGGCGACGGGGCGGGCGATGTGCTGCGGGCTCTCGCGGGACTCGGCACGCCCGCGCTGGCCCGCCGTGCCGCCGGGCTGGTGAGCGAGTACGTGGGCCTGCGGCCCGCCGGCGCCCCGGACGCGGCGGCCTTCGTCGGGCTCAGGCTGCGGCAGGGCGCGTCGGCGCGAGCCGTGCTCCTGCCGCTCGTCGTGGACCTGCTGCGCGGCCGCCCCGTGCAGGTACGGTGCGCGGTCGCCGCCGTGCTCGGGACACCGGGAGGCCCTGCCGGCGAGCCGTTGCGCACCGAGCTGCTGGACGTCCTCCTGGAGCACGAGCGGTACGCGGGCGGGGACCCGGAGGTCCTGGACACCCTGCTCCAGGCAGCCGTGTGCGCGCCGGGAAGGCGGCCGGCGGGTCCCCGTGTCCGCGAACTGGTCCATCGTGTCGGCCTCCTCCTCGTGCGCACTCCGGAGGGCGCGAACCGCTTCGACCGCCGACTGGTCGAGCTGGCCCGCCAGGTGCCCGGATTCGCCACCGAGGTGGTGACGTGGCAGGCCGCGGCGCCGCAGGAGTGGGCGGTGGTGATCGGACCCAGCACACGCCGGACGCTGGAGGCGTTGAGCAGCCAGGTGCCGATGCCGACGGCGCTCCGCGGGCATGGCAGTCTTAGACCTGCGTAAGAAGTCATCCTTGCGTACACAGGTTCGATGATTCGGGTTCGGGCGAGGAGCGGTCACAGTGCAGCGCTGGCGTGGCTTGGAGGACATCCCCCAGGACTGGGGGCGCAGCGTCGTCACCATCGGTTCCTACGACGGCGTGCACCGCGGCCACCAGCTGATCATCGGGCGGGCCGTGGAGCGGGCCCGCGAGCTGGGCGTGCCGTCGGTCGTGGTCACGTTCGACCCGCACCCGAGCGAGGTCGTCCGCCCCGGCAGCCACCCGCCGCTGCTCGCTCCGCACCACCGGCGTGCCGAGCTGATGGCGGAGCTGGGTGTGGACGCGGTGCTGATCCTGCCGTTCACCGCCGAGTTCTCGAAGCTGTCGCCCGCCGACTTCATCGTGAAGGTGCTCGTGGACAAACTCCGCGCCCGCGCGGTCATCGAGGGACCCAACTTCCGCTTCGGCCACAAGGCGGCCGGCAACGTCGACTTCCTGGCCGAACTCGGCCGCACCTACGACTACGAGGTCGAGGTGGTCGACCTGTTCGTGCGGGGCGAGGCCGGCGGCGGCGAGCCCTTCTCGTCGACGCTGACCCGGCGGCTGATCGCCGAGGGCGACGTCGAGGGGGCGGCGGAGATCCTGGGCCGTCCGCACCGGGTGGAGGGCGTCGTCGTCCGCGGCGCCCAGCGCGGCCGTGAGCTCGGCTATCCGACGGCCAACGTGGAGACGCTGCCGCACACCGCGATCCCCGCGGACGGTGTCTACGCGGGCTGGCTCACCGCCGGCGGCGAGCGGATGCCCGCCGCTATCTCCGTGGGCACCAACCCGCAGTTCGACGGCACCGAGCGGACCGTCGAGGCCTACGCGATCGACCGCGTCGGCCTCGACCTGTACGGGCTCCACGTGGCCGTCGACTTCCTCGCCTATGTACGCGGCATGGCGAAGTTCGAGTCCGTCGAGGCCCTTCTCGACGCCATCGCCGCCGATGTGAAGCGCGCGCGCGAACTGACCGCGGAGTACGACGCGTAGGGTGCCACGGCCCCGCGCCCGGGAGCCAGGGCGCGAGCGGGCCAGGTGTCATCTCGCCCCGTGCCCGCCCGTCGGTCCGTTCGGACCGGTCATCGGGCGGTGCGGACCCGTTCGCCGGCGCCTCACGCCCCCGCCGGGTCCGCCCTGCCACCGTCGAGGCCGCCCCGGGGAGCCGCGCCGGCCGAGACCGCCCAGTGGCAGGCCACCGCAGCCGTCGAGTCCCCGGCGAGGACCGGCAGATCCTCCGTACGGCACCGGTCCGCGACACCGGCGGCGTCGGCCGCTCCCGAGGCGAGGACCTGGCAGCGGGGGTGGAAGCGGCAACCGGGCGGTACGCGGGACGGGTCCGGCGGTTCGCCGGAGAGGACCACCGGCGCCACCGCCGACTCCGGAAGCACCGACAACATCGCCTGTGTGTAGGGATGCTGAGGCCGTGTCAATACGTCTTCCACCGTTCCCGTCTCCACGATGCGCCCCAGATACATCACCGCGACCCGGTCCGCGACGTTCCAGGCCAGGCCCAGGTCATGGGTCACCACCAGTGCGGAGAGGCCCAGTTCATCGCGCAGACGCAGGAGCAGCGCCAGGATCTCGCCGCGTACCGAGGCGTCCAGGGAGGCCACCGGCTCGTCGGCCACGATGAGTTCGGGCCGAAGGGCCAGCGCGCCCGCGATCACCACACGCTGGCGCTGGCCCCCGGACAGCTCGTGCGGATAGCGCAGGAAGAACCGCTCCGGCGGCCGCAGACCCGCGCGCGCGAGCGCCTCCGCGACGGCCTCCCGCTCGTCGCCGTCGTACCCGTGGATCCGCAGCCCCTCCGCCACCGCCTCGTACACGGTGTGCCGGGGGTTGAGCGATCCGCTCGGGTCCTGCAGCACCAGCTGCACCCGCTTGCGGTACGCCTTCAGCGCCCGGGAGTCATGGGTGAGCGGCGCACCGCCGAAGGACACCCGCCCCGTCTCCGGCCGTACGAGACCGAGCAGCGTCCGCGCCAGGGACGTCTTGCCGCAGCCGGACTCGCCGACCAGCGCGACGATCTCCCCGGCGCCGACGTCCAGATCGACCCCGTCGACGGCGCGCGCCGCAGCGGCTCCGCGCCGGCCGGGGAAGGACACCCGGACACCGGAGGCCGACAGCAGCGGGACGGCTGCGGTGTCGGGGGACACCCCCCTCCGGTCCGTGCCGGTCTCGTCGACAGCGCTCATGCTTCCTCCCGCACACCGACGCGCACACAGGCCGCGAGCCTGTCCGGACCGGCCTCGCGCAGCTCCTGCTCGTCCCGGCCGCACACCTCCAGGGCCACGGGGCAGCGCGGATGGAACGTACAGCCCCCCGGCAGCGCCGACGGGTCGGGCGGGTCGCCCGGCAGCCCGCGCGGGGCCCGGCGCGACGCGGGATCCCCGATGCGCGGGAACGCCGATGACAGCGCCCGGCCGTAGGGGTGCTCCGCCGCGTCGTACACGGCGCGGGCCGGGCCCTCCTCCACCACCCGGCCCGCGTACATCACGGCGAGGCGGTCGCAGGTGCCGGCCAGCACCGCGAGATCGTGACTGATCATCAGCAATCCGATGTCCTTCCCGGACACGAGCTGTTCGACCAGCCGGAGGATCTGTGCCTGGACCATCACGTCCAGCGCGGTCGTCGGCTCGTCGGCGACCAGCAGTCGGGGGTCGCAGGCCAGTGCCATCGCGATCATCACGCGCTGCCGTTGCCCGCCGGACAGTTCGTGCGGGTACGCCGACGCGCGCGAGGCCGGCAGCCCCACCTGCTCCAGCAGTTCACCGACCCGCCGACGCGCGGCCCCGTTCGTCGCACGGCCGTGCAGGAGCACCGGCTCCGCGATCTGGTCCCCGACGCGGTGCACCGCGTTCAGCGAGTGCATGGCCCCCTGGAAGACGACGGACGCCCCCGCCCACCGCACCGCCCGCAGCCGGCCCCACTTCATGGTGAGCACGTCCTCGCCGTCCAGCAGGATCTCGCCGGACAGCCGGGCCGATCCCGGCAGCAGCCGCAGCAGCGCCAGGGCCAGCGTCGACTTCCCGCAGCCCGACTCGCCCGCCACCCCCAGCTTCCGCCCGGCGGCGAGCTTGAGGTCGACCCCGCGCACGGCCGGGACGGCGGACGCCCCGGACCCGTAGGTCACCCGCAGGTCCCTGATCTCCAGCAGACTCAACGGGCCACCCCCAGCCTGGGGTTGAGGACGGACTCGACGGCCCGCCCGCACAGGGTGAACGCCAGCGCCACCAGCGCGACGGCGATCCCGGGCGGTGCGAGGTACCACCAGTGGCCCGACGACACCGCGCCCGCCTCCCGGGCGTCCTGGAGCATGCCGCCCCATGACACCACCGACGGGTCGCCGAGCCCGAGGAACGCCAGCGTCGCCTCGGTGAGGATGGCGGTGGAGATGCCGAGCGTCGTCTGGGCCAGCACCAGAGGCATCACGTTGGGCAGCACATGGCGGGTCATGATGTGCCGGTGGCCCCCGCCCAGGGCTCTCGCGCGCTCGATGTACGGCCGCGACTCGACCGCGATCGTCTGTGCGCGCACCAGCCGCGCCGTCGTCGGCCAGGTCGTGACCCCGATGGCCAGGATCACCGTCCACACGCTCCGCGACAGCACCGTGGCCAGCACGATCGCCAGGACCAGGGTCGGCATCACGAGGAACCAGTCGGTGATCCTCATGACGACCGTGGAGAACCAGCCGCCGTAGTGCCCGGCGACGATGCCCACGAGCGTACCGATGGCCACCGACAGCACGGCGGCGAGCAGGCCCACGGTGAGCGAGATACGGGCGCCCCAGACGAGCAGCCCGAGCAGCGAGCGCCCGAACCGGTCCGTCCCGAGGGGGAAGGCGCCGCTCGGCGACTCCAGTGCCCTGCCGGGTGCGTGGGTGACGCTCTGGACGTCGGTGCCGACCAGCAGCGGCGCGGCGACGGCGATCAGGGCGAGCAGTGCCAGACCGGCGAGGCCCACGACCCCGGCCCGGTGGGTGCGGTACCGGTGCCAGAAGCGCGCGACCGAGGCGCGTCGGCGCGCCCAGTGCAGTGACCTCGTCATCGGCCCACCCTCGGGTCGAGCAGCGGATAGAGCAGGTCGGCGAGCAGGTTCATCAGGATCATCGCCCCCGCGAAGACCACGAACAGCCCCTGCACCAGAGGTAGATCGGGGACGCTGAGCGCCTGGTAGAACAGCCCGCCGAGCCCGGGCCAGGAGAAGACCGTCTCGACGAGGATCGACCCGGCCGCCACATGTCCGAGGTTGATGAACACCATCGTCACCGTCGGCAGCAGGGCGTTGGGAACCGCGTGCCGTCGCCGCACGTCGTCGTCCCGCAACCCCTTGGCCCGGGCCGTCGTCAGATAGTCGCCGCCCATCTCGTCGAGCAGCGAGGACCGCATCACCAGCAGCGTCTGCGCGTAACCGACGGCCACCAGCGTCAGCACCGGCAGCACCATGTGGTGCGCGACGTCGAGCACGTACGCGACACCGGACGTGCCACCCGATTCCATCCCGCCGGTCGGGAACACGCCCGGCACCGGTCCGATCCCCACCGAGAAGGTGATGATCAGCAACAGCCCGAGCCAGAACGACGGCACCGACCACAACGTCAGCGCCACGCCCGTGTTCAGCCGGTCACCGAGACCGCCGTGCCGCCACGCCGAGCGCGTACCGAGCCACAGCCCGAGCGCCGAGTAGATGACCACCGCCACACCGGTGAGCAGCAGCGTCGCCGGGAGCTTCTGGGCGATGAGCTCCCCGACCGGCGCACGGAACTGGTACGACATGCCGAGGTCGCCCGTCAGCGCGCCGGCGCAGTACTCGGTGAACTGCCGCCACAGGGGCAGGTCGAGCCCGAACTGCCGCCTCAGCGTCTCCAGTTGCTCGGCACTGGTCGGCATGCCGTGCGTCATCGCCTTGACCGGGTCACCGGGGACGATCCGGAAGAGGAAAAAGCTGGTCACGAGGACGGCGAACAGCGACACGACCGCGCCACAGAGTTTGCCGGCGAGGTACGCCGGATAGGCGGCCGCCTTCGCGCCGGACGTCCGGGCGCCGCGGCCGCCGGGGGAACCGGGCGACGGCGCCACGACCTTCATCTCGACCCCGGAGGTGCCCGGTGGGGCGGCACCCGCCGGGGCGTCCGGGGCGTCCGGGGCGTCGGGGGAGGAGCCGGAGGAGCTCGTGGTGCTGCTCATCGGGCTACTCGCGGTCGTCGGCGGTGGCACGGCGGCGCCGACTGGTGAGGACGCCGACCGCTATGACCAGGACGACCGAGATCCCGATGCCGATCGCGACGGCGGCGGACGAGCCGCCGCCGCCCGAGGCCGCCCGGCCCGCGGCGGCGGGCTCGGCGGACCACCAGCTCCAGTAGCCGTCCTGCCCGTACAGGTTGCCCGCGGCCTCGGGCATCGTCGTGATGGACTTGATCTGGTCGGTGCGATAGGCCTCGAGCGCGTTCGGGTACACCATGACGTTCATGAGGCCGGTGTCGTACAGCCGGGACTGCATCTGCCGGACCAGGTCGCCGCGCCTGGCCGTGTCGTACTCCACCGCCTGCTGTGCGTACAGCTGGTCGAACCGCTCGTCGCAGATGAAGTTGTCCGTGGCGCCGGTGTCCCCGGGGGTCGCGGGCAGGGCCGAGCAGGTGTGGATGGACAGGACGAAGTCCGGGTCGGGATTCACCGACCAGCCGTCGAACGCCAGGTCGTAGTCACCCTTGAGCCACGGGTCGGACACGTTGTCGCGGCAGTCGACCTTCAGCCCGATGCCGAGGTCCCCCCACCACTCCTGGAGGTACTTGCCGACCGCCTTGTCGTTGGGGTCGGTGGCGTGGCACAGGATGCGGAAGTCCAGCGGCCGGCCGTCCTTGCCCGTCCGCTTGCCGCTGCCGTTCTTCCGGTAACCGGCCGCGTCGAGCAGGGCGGCGGCCTTCGCCGGGTCGTGCGCGATCCGCTGGGAGGCGTCCGGCCTCCAGAAGTACCGGGCGAAACGGGGCGGGATGTATCCTTCGCCCTCCACGGCATGACCCTGGAACACCTTCTCGACGATGGCCCGCCGGTCGACGGCGTGGAACAGGGCCTTGCGCACGACCGGATCGAGCAGCGCGGGGTGCCCGCTGCCGAACCGGCCGCCGTTCTTCGCCCGTGCGCCGGGGTTGGCGGCCAGCGCGAAGAATCGACGCCCCGGTGCGTCGTTGACCTTGATGTTCTCGGCGTCCTCCAGGGAGGCGGCCTGTGCCGGGGTGAGATTGGGGACGAAGGACACCTCCCCCTTGCGCAGCGCGGCGACCGCGGCGTCACCGTCCTTGTAGTACCGGAAGACGAGCTCGTCGAACTTCGGTGCACCGCGCCAGAAGTCCTTGTTGGGCTTCAGCCGGATGTACTGGTCGACCTTGAAGTCGGTCAGGACGAACGGCCCGTTGCCCACGATCGGGAACGCCGTGTCGTTGTTGAACGTCGAGAAGTCGCCGACCTTCTCCCAGATGTGCTTCGGCACGATCGGGACGTCCAGCGCCGTCATGTTGGCCTGGGGCTTCTTGAGCCGGATGACGAGCGTCGTGGGGTCCGGGGCCGTGACCTCGGCGAAGTTGGCCGTGAAACTGCCGTTGGCGGTCGCGGCGTTCGGGTCCTTCATCATCTTGTTGAAGGTCCAGGCCGCGTCCTCGGCGGTGGCGGGCCTGCCGTCGGACCAGGTGGAGTCCCCGCGGATCGTGTACGTCCACGTCAGCTTGTCCGGGGACGGGCTCCAGGCGGTGGCCAGACCGGGTACCGGGCGCGCGTCACCGGGGTCGTAGTTCGTCAGGTACTCGTAGATCAGCCGGTGGACGCTGGTGGAGACGAGTCGCTGCGCGAGAAACGGGCTGAGGGAGTCGACGCTCTGCGAGACGGCCACGGTCAGGACGTTGTCCGCCCCTTCCTTGTCGTCGCTCTTGCCGTCGTCCTGTTTCGTGCCGGTGCCGACCTGGCTCGTCCGGCCTTCCGTGAGCTGCCCGGTGCCGTGCGCGGCACGCGCTGCCCGGGGCTGGGCCTGGGCCTGCGCCGGTGTCTGCGGTGGTACGGCGGAGAGCGCGGAGGCCGCGATACCGGAGGCGAGCAGCAGCCGCAGCAGGCGACGCGGGCGACGGCCCGTCCGCGAGTGGAAGGGGCGGTTCGGGCGGGAGGAGCGGTGCGGAGCCGTTGTGATCATGGGACGTTGACCTCGTGTCGTAACTCGCATGGAGGAGGCACGTGGATCTTCTGGGCGCCAACTGGTGATGCGAGGTCTATCAGCGTGGTCCAGACGAGTCAACGATGCCGTGACACCGCGTCAAAACCCTTGTTGGCTGCGTGAACGCCGAAGGGCCCGCACCGCCGAGCACGGTGCGGGCCCTCATTGGTCTGAACCGCTGACGCCCTACTGCTGAGAGGCCGGCGGCGCCTGCGGCGGCTGTTGCCCGGGGTAGCCGTAGCCGTAACCGCCGGGCGGGACCGGTCCTTGGGGATCGCCCTGAACCGGCCGGCCGGAGGTCCCGCCCTGTGCAGGCGGCTGGGCCGGCTGACCCGGCTGGGCCGGTTGGGGAGGTTGCGCGGGGAAGGCTCCGGGCTGCGCCTGCGGCGGCCCGGCCGGGTTCGGCACGGGGTGCGCCTGGGGCGGCGGCGTCTGCTGCCACGGCTGCTGCCCGCCCTGCATCGGCCCGCCGTACGGCGGCTGACCGCCATGGGGAGCCTGTCCCCCGAACGGAGGCTGACCGCCCTGCGGAGGCTGTCCGGAGAACTGCGGAGAGTGACCGCCCCGCGGAGGCCGGCCGGGATGCTGCGGACCGCCCGGCTGGGGCGGCTGACCGGGGTGCTGCGGAGGCTGCCCGGCATGCTGTGGCTGCTGGGGGTCCGGCGCGTACGGAAGGCCCGGCTGCGGCGGGCCCCCGTACGGCTGGTTGGGCATCGGCGGTGCCATGTGCGGCGGCTGGTGGCCCTGGCCGGCGGAGGTCCACAGGCCCTGCGCCTGCTGGGCCCGGGCGAAGTCCTCCGCGACCATCGCGGACAGGTTGAAGTACGCCTCACGCGTCTTCGGGCGCATCATGTCCAGGTCGACCTCCGCGCCCGCGGAGAGATGCTCGTCGAACGGCACGACCACGACACCGCGGCAACGGGTCTCGAAGTGCTGCACGATGTCCTCGACCTTGATCATCTTCCCGGTCTCGCGGACTCCGGAGATGACGGTGATCGAGCGCTGCACCAGTTCCGCGTACCCGTGGGCCGAGAGCCAGTCGAGCGTCGTGCTCGCGCTGCTCGCGCCGTCCACGGACGGGGTGGAGATGATGATCAGCTGGTCGGCGAGATCCAGCACGCCCCGCATCGCGCTGTAGAGGAGACCGGTCCCGGAGTCGGTGAGGATGATCGGGTACTGCTTGCCCAGCACGTCGATCGCGCGGCGGTAGTCCTCGTCGTTGAACGTGGTCGAGACCGCCGGGTCCACGTCATTGGCGATGATCTCCAGGCCGGAGGGCGCCTGCGAGGTGAACCGGCGGATGTCCATGTACGAGTTGAGGTACGGGATCGCCTGGACCAGGTCGCGGATGGTCGCGCCGGTCTCGCGCCGCACCCGTCGCCCGAGCGTGCCGGCGTCGGGGTTGGCGTCGATCGCCAGGATCTTGTCCTGCCGCTCGGTGGCCAGGGTGGAGCCGAGCGCGGTGGTGGTCGTCGTCTTGCCGACGCCACCCTTGAGGCTGATGACGGCGATCCGGTAGCAGGACAGCACCGGTGTGCGGATCAGGTCGAGCTTGCGCTGCCGCTCGGCCTCCTCCTTCTTGCCGCCGATCCTGAACCGGGCCGAGGCCGAGGGGTGGCGGCTCGACTTGGCCTTGGGCTTGGTGTTCCGCAGCAGACGGTCGGACGAGAGCTCCACCGCCGCGGTGTATCCCAGCGGAGCACCCGGAACGGCACGCTCGCGCTGGTCGTGCGCGACGGGCTGGGGCCAGGCCGCACCGGTCCGCGGGTCGACCGGGCCCGCCGGGGGCTGCTGTATCTGCCCGTGGGGATGCGGTTGTCCGGGCCCCTGGCCCTGCTGTTCCGGCGACTGCTGCGCGGGCAGCGGGGGAGCGGCCGGCACCGGGAGGTGCGGCGGCTGCCCGCCCTGGGGCGCCTGGTGCGGCAGAGGGGCGGGGACTCCGGCCTGCCGGGCCCCCTGCGGGAAGCCGTAACCGGCCTGCGGGGGCCGGGCGTCGGGGCCCGGAGCGGCAGGCGGAAGCGGAGCACCGGACTGCTGCGCCTGGGGCAGCGGACCGTTGGCAGGCTGGGGGAAGCCGTAACCGGTCTGCGGCGCGGCCGGGTTGGGGTTCTGTGCGCCCTGCCGGGGCTGCTGGTGCGCCTGCTGGGGGAAGCCGTAACCGGTTTGCGGGGTGACGGGGTTCCGGTCCTGGACGCCCGGCGGCGGGAAGCCGTAACCGGGCTGACCGGGCGCCCCCGCGGTGGGCGACGGCGGTTCGGGCCGAACGGGCGACGGGTCCTGGGAGGCGGCGGCCGCGGGCCGGTCCGCGGACTGCGGCTGTACGGGCCACTGGGGCGCGGCGGGCGGCGCGGCGGGCGGGAAGGCCGGCGGCAGCGGTGGCAGACCGCCGCCGGCACCCTGCGCGGCGTCCGGAGCGGGAGCCCACGGCTGTGCGGCGGCCGGCGCCGGGGGGGCGTCCTGCGGCGTCACCACGGGGAGCGCGTCCTGCGGGGCGGCGGCCTCGTCGTGGACCGCGCCCTGCGGCGCTGCGTCGCCGGGCGCATTGTCGGCCGGCACGGTATCGGCGGGCGTGGCGTCGGCGGGAGCCGCGTCGGCCGGCCGGCGGTCGTGGGCGGTGTCGGACCGTTCTGCGTCGGGCTCGCCACCGGCGGACTCGCCCGCCTCGCGTTCGCCGTGTGCCGCCTGCGCGTCCCCGTCCTCAGCCGCAGGGTCGGCCTGGGGCGCGCCACCGTCGTCGCTCCGCGGACCGGCCGGGCTTCCGACCTCGGCCGCCTGGGCCCCGGCGGCCGTGCTGCCGCCGTTGTCCGCGGACCCGGACGCGTCCGCGCGTCCGCCTGGCGCCTCGCCTTCGGCCACGACGGAGTCGTCGTACCGGCCGGCGGCCTCCGAGGCCGGTGACGGAGCCCCGTCGGCAGCCCCGGCGGCCTCCTGATCCGCCGAGGCGGCCGCCGCCTCGCGTTCCGCGATCTCACGCTTCAGCGCGGCGGGGGAGAAGCGCATCGTCGCGCCGCTCTCCACATCGCCACCGCCGAACGGCTGCGCCGCCGCGTCTCCCGGAACGGCGGAGGCATCGGCGGGAGCCGGGTCACCCGGCGCGTCCCCGGTCGCGTGCGCCGGATCCCGGACCGGGCCCTGAGCCGGTGCCGGGGTCGGGGTCGGGGCTGGCTCGTGCGGCGGCGCGGGTGCCTGGTGGTGTGCCGGCCCGGCGGACGGAGCGGGCGGCTGATGGTGCGCCGGGGCGGGCGCCACCGGAGGCCAGTTGGGCTCGAAACCGCTGCCCGGAGGCAGGCCCGGCACGGCGACCGGAGCCCCGGACGGCGGCGGGGGAGTCGCCCCCTGCGCGGGGGAGCCGCCCGCCGTGTTCCCCGACGCGTTCTGCGTGTACCAGGCAGGCGGGGTGTAGTCGATGGTGAACTCACCCGTCATCTCCGAGGGCTCCGCGTCGGACTGATCGTCGACGGGCGTGTTCCAGCCCTCGCGGATCTCGTCCCGATCGCCGTTCACTTTGCCTCCTGTGGTCGAGCACCCTCGTGCCGTGGTGGGTGGGGGCGACCGTGACCGTCGTCGGTCCGCCCGGCTCTCCCCCGTACGACGCCGCGCACCTGCCCGCAGGTTCTTGCTGCGCCCTGACCCACCCTAATCGCCAACACCGACGGTACGGCAGGCCGGACCGTCCCCCGACGGCCGTCCGCCGCGTCACCCTCCGCCGCGGCCCACCCCCACGTGGCAGGCGGCGTCCGTGGCGGCAGGGCGAAACCGGCAAAGGCGTAGGCACCGGGGCACTCGAGGCGTCACAGGATCGACACATGCGCTGACGTCCGACCGTCCGCACCCACACCGTCGACCGCCGCCGGGGGACCCGCCCCGACCGAGCACCCGGCGCCGGGACTTGAGCGGTCAGGTCCGGCTGCCCCGGCACGGACCCCGAGCCGGGTTCCACGACCGGCCCAGGGCCCCGGCGCCGACCGGACTCGCCGCCGCGACCCCCGAGTGGAGCACGACTCGTCGCCCCGCCCTCAGCGCAGGTCGAACTCCCCGTCCCTGGCCCCGAGTACAAAGGCCCGCCACTCCGCCTCCGTGTACCGCAGCACGGTCTCCGGGTCCAGCGACGACCTCATCGCGACCGCACCGCCGGGCAGATACGCGATCTCGACGCGCTCCTCGTCCGGGCTGGTGCCGGGCGCGCCGTGCCACTCGACGCCGGAGATGTCGAGGGCGTAGAGCTCTTCCTTCTCTTGTGCGCTGCCCATGAGTCACGCTTCCTTTCGGTGGTGCCGAGAACCAAGTGCCCCGAACGGGCCCGGTCGTGCACCGTTCCCCACGAGATCCCCAAAGGGAGCCGCACATATGGATGTTGCCCGGGTCACACCGGGCATCCTATCCAGCGCCGTTCAGGACCACAGTCGCCCACGGACAGGACGCACGATCGCACGGGGACGGCCGGACCGGCGGCGGCCGGACGGAATCAGTCCATCCGGCGGGCCACACCCAGCAGGCCCGTCTCGGCGTCCGTCCCGCTCGTCATCACCCAGTGGCGCTCACGTCCCGACACCCACAGCGTCACCCCGTCGGCGAGGGTCGGCAGCGCATCGGTCTCCGCCCGCCCGAGGCCGAGGATGCGGCCGATCTGCTCGGCCTCCTGCGGCGAGACCCGCTGCACGCCCACCAGCGTCGCGTCCCGCAGGAGCCGAGGCGCGACCGGGCTCAGATACGGGAGCAGCGTCAGCACCGACTGCCACGGCGACGACACCACGCGCCCCCGGGGAGGCCGCATCCCGCAGTCACGGACGACGACCACCGGACTGCCGACGGTGGCACCCATCGGCGGTACGCGGCCCACGTCGTGGAGCGTGATGCACTCCAGGCCCGCTCCCGCCGCCTGCGCCAGTGTCGTCCACGCCTGGGCCCGCCCGGTCTCGACCGCCACCCGGGCGCCCGTACCCGCCGCACGCAGCGCCAGCACCTGCGCCGTCCAGAGGCCGCCGATCAGCAGCACGTCGTACGGGGTCGAACGGTGGAAGCCCACCATCTGGGGACGGCCCTCGGCGTCGTCGCCGATCACCACCCCGTCGTCGCCCACCGGCAGGGACAGGGCTCCGAGGTCGTCCGCCGCCATGGTGTGCCCCGCGTGCCGGGGGCCGAACAGCCCCCTCAGCCCGCGTGCGGAACCCGTCGCCGTATCCATCACCGCGCACCTCCCAGAGGCATCGTCGCCAGCGCGCCGGGTAGTTGCTCGCGGTCCAGCCGCAGCAGCCCGACCTTGGCCGAGCGCGCGGCCTGCTCCAACACCCTCCGCACTCCGACCAGTTCGGTGTCCGAACCACCCGTGATCCGTACGTGCCCGCTCACCGCCAGCGCGCCCTGACGCGCTCCGCGCCGCAGCGTGAGACTGAACGTGGTCGCGTAGGCCGGGGCCGAGGTCAGCGTCGACACGAGCGTGGGCAGCGGCTGTGCCCCACGCCCCAACTCGGGCCAGCGGCCGACGGCGTACGTCGTGTGCCAGCGGTCGTCGCAGCGCCAGACGCGTGAGGTCTCGGCCGTGCGGCGCTGGGTTGCGGCACCCGGCCGGCCGGCGAGCGCCGCGGCCCGCGGGCTCGCACAGACCGCGGTCGCGATCGTGGAGTTGAGCTCCTCCTGGTCCAGGACCACCGCCTGGAAGCCGGCCCCGGTGAGCCGGCTCGCCACATGGTCGGCGGCGCGCACCAGACAGCGCTGGGCGCCCTCGACGCCGCCGCCCCTGGCCTCGACGGCCTCGCGGCAGAGCTCCGGGTCCAGCTTCACGGCCACCCACGTCATCCTCAGCGCGGGAGCGCCCGTGCGCTCCTGCAGCGGGCCGTAGGACAGCCGCGCGACCGACTGCTGCGGCAGATGCGGCGCGGGCGCGGACCGCACCTGCTGGACCAACTGCACGGACTCCACGGCGATGTCGTCGACCTGGAGCGCGCCTCCCAGCAGCGACATCGGCAGTGCCCGTGCCCCGAACGCGGGACGCAGCCCGGAGCCGCTCGCCTCCACCCGTACGACCGCCGTCAGGAACGAGCCGTCCCCGAGCATGCCGACCGTGCGGCGATCGCGGTCCACGTAGGTGAACGGGCTTACCCCGGGGGCGGCTTCCGCGAGAGGCGCCAGCGAGGGATCCACATCCGCGCCGGCGGGCTCGGCCGCCCGACGGCGTGACCTCAGCCCGAGGGCCGTGGACAGCCAGTCCGGCAGCGCGTGACCGCGCCGCCGCAGCACCGCGAGGAGCAGCAGGGCCGCAGCGGCGGCGCAGGCGGGGACCATCCAGAGACCGCCGAGCGCGGCGCCCACCAGGACCAGGGCGAGCGCCAGCTCCACGAGCACCAACTGCCGCAACTGGAGCGGGCCGATCCGGCCGGCGCTCGCGAGGGGGCGCAGAGTGGTCGTGGCCGGGGCGCTCCGGGGTGCACCGTCCGGCAGGACGTTGCTGCGTTGCCGCCGGGAACTCCCAGGGGCCTGTCCGGAAGTCCGCCCACTTCGCGAGCGAGTCGCCGTACCCATCGCCGCGTTGCCCCCTCGTGTCCGTATTTGCCAAATTCCCATGGGCGTTGACCGGGCGATCACCCTACCTGAGCAGTGGGACGCAAGCGCCGGCAGGCATAGTAGGGGACTGTGCGGCGGCGGGCCCCGGCACGGGGGCATGGCAACGTGGTCGCCCCAGCGGGGAGAGGGACAGCGGACAGATGGCATCACGTCGGGACGAACTCAACGCATACACCTTCGCGAAGCGGAGACTGGTCGCGCAGTTCGTGCAGCCCAACACGACCGGTTCGGAGGAGGGCGCGCCCCGCCCCCTGCGCGCGGTGGTTCCCGGAGCCATCGTGGCGGTGGTGGTCCTCGCCGTCTTCGGCGCGTGGGGCATGTTCAAGCCGGTGGCGCCCCAGAACTGGGACAAGCCCAAGGAGAACGTCATCATCGCCAGCAAGTCGACGACCCGCTATGTCGTGTTGGAGACGAACGGCAAGAAGCAGCTCCATCCCGTGCTGAACATGTCGTCGGCGAAACTGCTCCTCGACCCCGACAAGGGCAAGGTCATCAACGTCGACGAGTCCGTGCTCGACAACGGCAGGATCCCGCACGGCGCCACGCTCGGCATTCCCTACGCCCCGGACCGGCTGCCCGACGCCAAGGAAGCCGGCGTCGCCAAGCGCTGGGCGGTCTGCGAACGGCCCGGCGAGGGCGGCCGCACCATCCAGAAGGCCGCCTTCGTCCTCGCCGAGCGGGAGGAGCGGAAGACCGAGGGGGCCGACCGGCTCCGCGGCGGGGAGCTGATCTACGTCGAGGGCCCCGACGCGACCCGCTACGTCGTCGACGCTGGCGGCACGGCCTACGCCGTGGACAAGGACGAACTGCTCCTGCGTCAGCTCGTCGGCCTCGGACGGGCGCCCCAGCGGGTGTCCGCCGCATGGCTGGACACCCTGCACCAGGGTGACAAGGTCGACTTCCCGGTGGTTCCCGGCGCAGGCCGGGATGCCGGCGTCCCCGGCGACCTCCCGGACGAGGTGAACAAGGTGGGCATGGTCCTCAAGGCCACCGACGGCACACGGGTCCAGCAGTACGTGGTGCTCAGCGGCCGGGTGGCCCCCGTGACCGACTTCACGGCCAAGTTGCTGCTCAGCAGCCGCGACCTGATCGGCCTCGGCCAGGACGGTCGAGCCGAGCCCGTCAGCGCCGCCGCCTTCCGGCCGGGCCAGGCGTTCGGCCAGGACAGGAAGTGGCCCGAGCACGCCCCGGCGCCCGTCAACTCGGCGAGCACGGACGAGGGAAGCCGCAACACCGTGTGCAACGTCCTCCGTGAGGTGGACGACGACGGCTCCACCACCCTCAGCACCTGGGCGGGCACCGAGTTCCCCGCCACCCTCCCCACCGGTTCCAGCAGTGCCTACGTCACCCCCGGATCAGGCCAGCTCTTCCGCCAGTTCAAGGGCTCCCGTACGGACACCGGATTCCTCTTCCTCGTCACCGACACCGGACTGCGGTACGCCATGCAGTCCAACGGCGACAGCGCGACGGACGACTCCGGGATCGGTGCGTCCGGAACCAAGGAGGAGCGGGAGGCCCGGCAGCAGGAGGCCCAGCAGGCCCAGAACCGGCTCGGCTACAAGGACGTCGATCCCGTGCCGGTGCCGGCCGCGTGGTCCTCCTTCCTGCCGACCGGTCCCCGTCTCTCCACGGGCGCCGCACGTCAGCCGCAGGGCTCGTGAGGCGGGACCCGACATGACGTACACGTACCGGAGCCTCCTGGCCGCCCCGGCGGCCGCCGCGCTCGCCCTGGCCGCCGTGACCGCCGCGCCCGCGCTGGCGGACGGCCCCGACCAGTGCACCTACCCCGGCAAGCAGTACGAGGGCCGCCCCTGGGCGCTGCAGCGCGTCCTCCTGGACGAGTTGTGGAAGCAGTCCACCGGCAAGGGCGTCCGGGTCGCCGTCATCGACACCGGCGTCGACGTCGAGAACCCGCAGCTGGCCCCGGCGGTCGACGTCAAGAGCGGCAGGAACTTCCTCGACAAGAACCTCAAGGACGCGTCCGGCAACAAGATCGAACGCGGTAACGAGAACGGCACCACCGACACCGTCGGCCACGGCACCAAGGTCGCGGGGATCATCGCCGCACGCCCCGCCAAGGGCACCGGCTTCGTCGGCCTCGCCCCCGGGGCCACGATCATCCCCATCCAGCAGAACGACGCCGAGGGGCACGGCACGGCGAAGACCCTCGCGGCGGCCATCGACCACGCCGTGGCCGAGGGGGCCGGCGTCATCAACATCTCCCAGGACACGGCCGGCGCCGTGGAACCCGCCCCCGAGCTGAAGCAGGCCATCGACAAGGCCCTGGACAGGGAGATCGTCGTCGTCGCCTCGGCGGGCAACGACGGGTCGGGCGGGAACGTCAAGAAGACCTACCCGGCCTCCTTCGAGGGAGTCCTCGCCGTCGCCTCGTCCGACCGCAACAACGAACGGGCGGCGTTCTCCCAGTCCGGCGACTTCGTCGGCATCGCGGCCCCGGGCGTGGACGTCGTCACCACGGTCCCCGGCGGCGGCCACTGCGCCGACAACGGCACCAGCTTCTCCGCGCCCTATGTGGCGGCGGTGGCGGCGCTCGTGAAGAGCAAGCACCCGGACTGGACGCAGGAACAGGTCGTCGCCCAGCTCCAGCAGACCGCCGAGCGGTCCATCGCGGGCCACGACCGCCTCGTCGGCTGGGGCGTCGTCGACCCCGTCCGCGCGCTCACCGAGGACGACGAGCCGATCGAGAAGCCCGTCGCCCACGAGGGCCTCTCCGGTGCCGAGGCCCCGACCCCCGCCGAACTCCACCTCGGCGAGACCGCGGATGAACGCAACGCGCGCCTCGCGACGTACGTCGTGGTGGGCGGTGCGGTCCTGGTCGCCGTGGTCGTCGGCGGCGCGGTGACGGTGCGGGACGCGCGGCGCCGGGTGAGGGGACGGGAGCCGGGGGCGGGAAGGTGACGGTCCGACGGGAAGACCTCTGCATCAAGATCGGGACCCGACGGTGACGTTGCAGCAGCACATGCTCCCAGGCCGGGCCGGCCGCAGAAGTCTCCGCACGTATATGGAACTTGGGGCAGTCATACCCGGTCGTTAGAGTGGTGTGTGAGGCAGTCGGCGGAGCGTGGGGACGCTACGCCCGGATGCAGGACAGCAGTAGCAAACGGGGAGGATCGGCTCGTGCTCGAGGCGGTTGGTGACGGGGGCGGAAATGACGAGTGACCTTGAGCGTGGAGTGGGCGAGCTGAAGAAGTTCCGGACCCGCGTCGATGCGGTTCTCTCCGAACTGGAGAGTGGGGACGGCGGCAAGACCAAGGTCGCAGCAGAGCGGGTCACCCGCGGATCGTTCGGCGTCGGGCTACCTTTCGCAGAGGCCGAGGGCTTCTACAAGGAGTACAACCGCGTCCACAAGGCGCTGGTCACGCTGTCTAAGTCGCTCGGCGACCAGATCGAGCTCCTCACCATCGGCGTGCACGCTGCCGATGTCGGCTACGACAACGTCGAAGAGAAGCAGCGTGTTCGGTTCTACGAGATCAGGGCCCGGCTTGACAGGGAGCGGGACGAGGCGATCGAGCGCGAGCAGGCTCAGCAGGAGCCCGCGCGACCTCGCCAGGACGCCAAGACCGGCACCAAGGATCTGGGGTGATGAGTGATGGCTGATGAGAAGCAGCCGAAGTCGGGCAACACGCCGCCCCTGACGAAGCAGGAGCAGGAGCAGGCGCAAGAGCAGGCGCAGATCGAAGGCCAGTTCGCCGCCACCGACATGGTCGAGCGGATGCAGGACTTCTTCGGCGCCTTCGGCTTCGGAGCCGGCGGCAGCGTCTTCGGCTCGACAGTGTTCGACGGCCGTAAGCTCAACGAAATGCTGGACTTCCTGGAGAGCACCAACCCTGCTGACCTGGAGCACGCCGGCGAGGCCCTGGAGAAGGCGAACGTCGCCATCAACAAGGCCGCCAAGGAGCTGGACGACTTCGTCAAGAGGACCGACTGGCGGGGCGAGGGCGCGACGGAGTTCCAGCGCTACGGCAAGGAGGTCGTGGGCTACGCCTGGTCCGTCGGCAAGATGGCCAACGCGGTCGGCGCCCAGATGAAGGTCGCCAGCACCGGCCTGACGTCGGTCCGCAATGCACGTCCGCCGCGCGACAACCGCTCGATCCAGAAGGACGTCAAGGACTTCAAGCTCCCCGAGCAGACGGCCGACAACCCCGAGTACCAGAAGGCCCTGCAGGTCGAGAAGGACCGGCAGGAGGCCATCAACCAGATGAACCGCCTGGCCTCTTTCTACGCGGTCTCCCAGAGCACGCTCGCCGAGCAGGAGATGCCGAAGCCGCCGGCGACGTACAAGGCTGCGGTGCCGAGGCCGAAGGGGGAGTGGAGCCCGGGCGGGAGCTCGGAGTCACCCGGACCCCGCGGAGACTTCTCGAGACCGAATGTGGGACAAGCCGGAACTGTAGGCGAGGCCGGCGTCGCGGAGGTCGTACCGCGTAGCGAGGCGCTCGGTATGGCCGGTACCGCCACCGGCTCCACATCAATGGAGATCGACAGCGTGGCCACGGTCCCGCCGCCCACGACTGCCGGCCCGACCACGGCCCCGCCGACCGCCACCAGTGGCCCGAACCAGGGAAGCGGTCCGGTTCCCGCGCCGTTCACCGGCCCAGGTCTGTCCGGACGGGCTGGGCAGGCTCCTCGGACCGGCGATCCGAGGACGTCCGGGGGACAGCCGAACAAGGCCATTGGCCGTGCAGGCACGGCCGGTGGCTCCCCGCCGCTGGGACGATCGACCACATCGACGGGGCGACCGGGGTTTCCGAACGCCACGTCGTCCACAACGGCCGGACGCTCGCCCGTGGTCGGGCGTCCCAGCGCCATGGGCATGCCCGGTGGAGGTACTACCGGACGTCCCGGAGCGGGAGTTGGTCGCGGGCAGGCGCCCGTCGTGGGTAGCCCCGGTGGTACGGGCCAGCCGGCTGCCGGACGCGTTACGGGGACGAACGGACCTCGCAGCAGCGGCGCGAGCGGAATCGTCGGTGGAACACCTCAGCGCTCCACCAGCGGAAGCACGGGATCGCGTATTCCACGAGGCACGGTCATCGGCGGAGAGAGCGCGGCTGCCGGTCGCTCCACCGCCGCGCGGCCGGACCAGTCGGGCGTAGTGGGAGCCAACTCCGGCAACAAGCCAACCGGCCCAGTCGGGCGCGGCACGCCCAGTGCAAACGGAGTCGTCGGTACTCCACGTTCTCCAGGTTCTCCAGGTTCTGGTTCCGGTTCCGTAGGCAATGGCCTCCTCGGCAGCCGAGCCGACCGGCGTCGCCCCGGGGACGAGCAGGATCGGGAGGGTTCCGCCCGCCCGGACTACCTGACCGAAGACGAAGAGACATGGGCGAATCGCCGCCGCGGCGCGGTACCGCCGGTGATCGATTAACCACTGGAAGGCTCGGAAGTCAGAATGACGGCAGGAATGATCGGGGCCGGGAGCCTTCGGCGTGGCTTCGGCACCATGGCGGCAGTAGTGGCGCTGACGGCCGGGTTTGTCAGCACTGCACCGACGGCTTTCGCGGCCGATGCGCAGTCGAAGCAGTGGTATCTGGAAGCCATGAACGCCGAGGAGATCTGGAAGACCTCGACGGGCAAGGGCATCACTGTGGCTGTGATCGACACCGGAGTCGACCCCTCCACTCCCTCGCTCAGGGGTCAGGTACTCAAAGGCAAGGACGTTGCCGAGGCCAAGGGCGATGAGACGGACGACTACACAGGTCACGGAACGACGATGGCTGAACTCATCGTTGGGACGGGAGCAGGCGGTGGCCTCAAAGGGCTGGCGCCCGGTGCCAAGGTGATTCCCTACCGGGTCAGCGACACAGAGCTGCAGAACAAGGAAAAGGTGAACGCTTTCGACGAGGAGGAGGCGATCAGGGCTGCTGCCGACAGCGAGGCCCGGATCATCAACATCTCGTTCGGTAGCGAGTACTACGCCTCGCCAGTGCGGGAAGCAGTGAAGTACGCGCAGTCCAAGGGAAAGTTGCTCTTCTCGTCCTCAGGGAACCTGGGAGCCGGTAACAACAAGGCGAGCTATCCAGCCGCCTACCCGGAAGCCATTGCGGTAGGCGCGACTGACCGGAACGGCGAGGTGGCCGATTACTCGACGCACGGTGACTTTGTGGATATCGCCGCACCCGGAAGTGATATTCCGGGCTACTGCAACGAAAAACTGAAAGACTACTGCCCCAAGGGCGGCACGAGCGCTGCCTCCGCCATCGCCTCCGCCTCCGCCGCCCTCATCTGGTCCGCCCACCCCGAATGGACGGCGAACCAGGTCCTCCGCGTCATGTTCGAGTCTGCCGGACGTGGCGAGGACTGGAAGGAGGGCACGGTGAGCAACTACCTCGGCCACGGCATCGTGCGTCCCGGCGCCCACATCAACCGCGGCGTGGGCAAGCCCGGCGCCCCGGACATCAGCCCGCTCACCAACACGAAGGTCGGCGGTCCTGCTGGCGGTGCCCCGTCGTCCGCCTCCTCCGCCCCTTCTGCACCAGCCTCGTCACAAGCGCCCAAGGGCGGGCCGGAGTCGGGCACCAGTGTGGCAAGCTCGAGCAAGAGTGATGGTGGTGGCGGTCAGTTGGGACTCATCATCGGGATTGGTGCGGCCGTAGTGATCGCAGCAGGCGCCTTCGCCGTCATCCGCAAGCGCCGTACCACCTGACCCGACGCCGGGGCCCCATGCACAACCCATTCAGTCACCAATGGTAGTTGAGAAGGAAACGCAACCGTGTCACGGGGCCCGCGGCTCTCAGAACAGCAAGTCATTCAGCTCGAGAGGCAGCTCTTCGAGAAGTTCGTCTCGATCAAGGCCAGTTGCAGCAGATCCAGGGCGCGATCGACAGCCTCGAGGACCAGTGGAGAAGCATCGGTACCGGTGCGGGATGCCCAGCGGCGGGCGAGAGGACTGGAGCCGGGGGTGGGAGGGTGAGCCGCTGGCAGGGGAGAGGATCCGTTCGCGGTCTGAGTACCGGTACGGATGCGCCGCTCGTTGCAACCGCATAGGGTCGATCGATCGTCTGAGAACAGTCGGGCATCGGGGGAAGTCGGGTGACGGACAGGGCACTTGGGCCTGTCAGAGGCAGTGACTAGAGTGACCTCTGGGTATGAGTGAATGATGAGTCACCACGATCCGCGATCGCACTGTGTGAATTTCTTGTGATGACTGTAAACGGGGAGGATCGGTCGTAATGTCGTCAGCGGACGGGGGCGGGGGCGGCGCCGCGAGGGACCTGGAGCGCGGTGTAGGTGCACTGAAGCTCTTCCAGAAGCGAGTGAACGAACTGCTCACGGAGCTGGAGAACGGAGCCGGCGGTACGAAGAAGGTCGCTGCGCAGTCGGTCTCCCGCGGGTCCTTCAGCGGTGCCAACTTGCCTTTTGCGGAGGCGGACGGCTTCTTCAGCCAGTACAACCGCGTCCACGGGGCGCTCACTTCGCTGTCCAAATTGCTGGGCGATCAGATCGAGCTGCTGAGGATCGGGGTTCACGCGGCGGATGTCGGCTTCGACAACGTCGAGGAGGATCTGCGGTCTCGCTTCCACCGGATCCAGACGCGCCTGGACCAGGAGCGTGAGGTGCACGAGAAGCGCGACAAGCCGCAGGGTGACGCACCCGACCCGAACGCAGACGTCAAGGGCGTCGACACCGAGGACATGGGGTGACACCCGATGAGTGACGACAAGCAGCCGGAATTTACCCCTGAGCAGCAGGCGACCGAGGTATCCGAGCAGCAGACCGAGGACTCGGCCCAGATCGAGACGGTCTTCGGCGCCACCGATGCCTATCAGCGAATGACGGCGCTGATGGACGACATCGGGTTCGGCAGCCGGGGCAGCCTGTTCGGCAAGACCAGTTTCGAGGGCGCCGACCTCAACGCGATGCTTGACCTCTTGGACCATTCCAATCCGTCGGACCTGGAGAACGCCGGGAAGGAACTCGGCAAGGCACGGGACGCTCTCAACAGCGCGGCGCAGGAACTCGACGACTACGTGAAGAGCGTCGAGTGGGAGGGCGAGTCCGGCAGGGAGTTCCGCAGGTACGGCACGGAGCTCGCCAAGTACGCCTGGGGACTTGGAACGTTCGCCAACAAGGTCAGCACGCAGATGGAGGTCGCCAGCACGGGGCTGACGTCCGTGCGCAACGCGAAGCCCCCGAGGGACGGACGACTCGTCCGGAAGAAGGCGGAGGACTTCGCGCTGCCCGAACGCCGGCCGGACAACCCTGAGTACGCCGAAGCGGTGAAGGTGGAGGAGAACCGCCAGGAGGCCATCAATCAGATGAACCGCCTGGCGTCGTTCTACGCTGTGTCGGAGGAGTCCCTGGCGACGCAGGAACCGCCGAACATGCCGCAGATGCTGAAGGCCGACGTGCCGCGGCCGCGGGAAGGCGGGCTCTGGAACGATCCCGCCGGCGGGTCAGGAGGCGAAGCCTCGGGTGCCGCAGGTCACTCTGCAAGTCTCCATCAGGTCGTGTCGGGCGGAGCCACAGGTACCTCCGAGAAGGAAGTCCTTGGCGTATCTCCCTCGGTGCCTGATCGGAGTACCTCGATGGAGATCGACAGCGTTGCCGCGCCACCTGCTCCTCCGGCTTCGGCCCCCAGCGCGTCGGCACCCCCTGCCGCTGCTGGTCCCGGCACACCTCCAGGTCCCCCGGTCGCGCCGTTGGCCTCGAGTTTCGGCTCCGCGAAGAACACCGTGCCGCGGGCGACCGGTACCTCCGGCGTGATCAGGACCGGCAGCGGCCCGGCTGCGCATGCCGTTGGACGTCCGAATGCATCGGGCGGCAGCACACCCGCCGCCGGGCGCGCCGGTGCGGCCGGTCGACCTGGTGCTGCTCCTGGGGGTGCGCACGCTTCCGCTGGAATCCAGGGACCGTTTGGTCGGGCTTCAGGCCCCATGGGCGCGGGCAGCGCGACCGGTCGGGCAGGTGCCGCTGCTGTGCCTGGTCAGGCCCCGCCTACCGGTCGACAGGGCGTCGTGGGGCAACATGCAGCGGGACGCACGGGCCAGGCACCATCGAGCGGAGCACGCGCGGGCCGGGCGGACGGCATCGTCGGCGGCACACCGCAGCGTTCCTCAGCCGGCACGTCCGGGTCGGGGATCCCCCGGGGAACGGTCATCGGCGCCGACGGATCCGCTGTCGGGCGTACCTCGGCGGCTCGCCCCAGCCAGTCCGGAGTCATCGGGGCGAGCACAGGAAGCGCCACGCAGCGGCCGACGAGCAAGGGCACGCCAAGTGCCAACGGAGTCGTGGGTACACCTCGTAACGCACCTCTTGTCGGCGGTAGCGGCCAGCGACAAGGACGTGATCAAGACCGAGAACGCAACGCCTCTGCTCGACCTGACTACCTGTCTGAGGATGAGCAGACATGGTCGTCACAGCGACGCGGTGCTGTACCGCCGGTGATTGACTAGGACACGGAAGGTTCGGAAGTCGGGATGGCAGCAGGAACGAATCGAGCATGGGCGGTTCCCACCTGGCGGCGTGTCGCATGCACACTGGCCTTGGCCGGAGCGTGCTCCGTCGGCATGGCGCCAACTGCCGCTGCGGAAGGCATGGAGTCCAAGCAGTGGTACCTGAAGGCAATGCACGCCGATGAGATCTGGAAGAAGTCCACCGGCGAAGGAATCAAGGTCGCTGTCATCGATTCGGGCGTGAACTCGAAAACGCCTTCCTTGCAAGGCCAGGTACTTCAGGGACTTGATGCGACAGAGGCACCCGGCGAGGCCACGGACGACTACGAGGGTCATGGCACGACCATGGCTGAGCTGATCGCCGGCACAGGAAAGGGCGGCGGTATCCGCGGCCTGGCGCCCGGTGCAAAGATCGTTCCTATGCGAGTCGCCACCAAGGCGTTCCCGAAAGACGTCAAGGTGAACGAATGGGACGAGGTGGTTGCCATGCGGGCTGCCGCCGACAGCGATGCACAGATCATCAGCGTTTCGATCGGCAATGAGTTCATGTCTGAACGAGAACGTGAGGCGATCAGGTACGCGCGGAGCAAGGGAAAACTGATTTTCGCTGCTGCCGGCAATTCTGCCAAGAAAGGCAACAAGCCCAGCTACCCTGCTAAGTACGACGAAGTCGTCGCCGTTGGTGCCATCGATCGTGATGGTCAAGTCGGTGACTACTCACATCACAGCGAGATCGTCGACATCGCGGCTCCCGGCACCGACATCCCCTATTGGTGCGATTCCACCTTTACTCGATACTGCGACGGTGGTGAGGGCACTAGTCAGGCTGCGGCTCTCGCCTCCGCCTCCGCCGCGTTGATCTGGTCCGCTCACCCGGACTGGACGGCCAACCAGGTCCTTCGCGTCATGTTCGAAAGCGCCGGTCGCGGTGAGCAATGGAAGGACGACTCCAAGAGCCAGTACCTCGGCCACGGAGTCGTGCGCCCCAACGCCCACATCACCCGCGGCCTCGGTAAGCCCGGCGCTCCGGACGCCAGCCCCCTGACCGGCGAGAAGGCCGATGGTGAGGCCCCCGCTGGCTCAGCCGCCCCGTCGGCACCAGCCGCGTCAAAGACTCCCAAGGTCGGGTCGCAGTCGGACGCCGTCGTTGCCGGTGCTGGCAAGAGAGCCGACGGCGGCAACCGGACGGGCCTCATTCTCGGCGGAGCCGCAGTCGTTGCGGTCCTCGCAGCAGGCGCAATCGCCGTCATCCGCAAGCGTCGTACCACCTGACCGACGCCCGGGCCGCAGAGCCCGATCAGAACTTCACCGCACGTTGAGCTCCACCTCGCCACAGGCTGGTGAGGCACAACGCAACCAGTCATACAAGTAGTTCAGAAGGGAAACGCAACCGTGTCACAGGGCCAGCGGCTTTCAGACCAGCAAGTCATTCAGCTCGAGAAGCAGCTTTTCGAGAAGTTCAACTCGATCAAGGGCCAGCTGCAGCAGATCCAAGGCACGATCGACAGTCTCGAGGGCCAGTGGAAGGGCATCGGTGCCGGTGCCTTCAACACGAAGCAGCAGGAGATCAACACCTCGATGGTGCGTCTCGGCAACATCCTGGCGAAGTTCCTCGAGGCGATGAGCACCTCGAGGAAGATCAAGGACGGGACGGAAGACGACGTTCGCGCTGCCGTGCAGGCCATCAACGTCGACCTCGGTGTCGGCACCAGCGCCGCCCCCAAGTCGGGCCTCGCCGGTCTCTAGAGAGTCTGGGCGCACTCGACCTCGGCTGCGCAGGCCGGGTTACAACTACAGGTGAGATGAGGGAATCATGGGCATGAATTCGGGAGACGAGCTCGTCGTCAAGTACGACGGCCTTGACCTGGCGGCGACCACGCTCGGCAACCAGGCCAAGAAGCTCGAGGAAGACCTGCGGGAGATCAAGACGGCCATGGCCACTGTTGCCGCCGGCTGGGAGGGCGAGGCCCACAACGCCTACGTCCAGGAGCAGGTGAAGTGGGACAAGGAGGCGGCGGACATCCACCGCGCCCTCATGCAGATCGGCCAGGTCGTTGCGAACGCGGGCGGCGACTACATGGGTGGCGACAAGAAGGCCGCCAGCTACTTCGCCTGAGACGTCCGGCTGTCAGGCCGGCGACTTGGGAGGCTGACCAGGGGTGGGCACATGCGAGGGGTGCCCACCCCTGATCCCTGTCCTCCACGCGTTGACGAGGTGACCACGTCAGCCCAGCGTCGTTCGAGGCAATTCTGCGCAAGAAAGGCCTGTGCCGGGACGGTCCTTCGCAGGTTGAGCCCCCCATACCGACCTGGCCCGTGTCCAGTCGGTGGGCAGACCTGAGCGGAATGCTCCTGGCTGCCGCCCCATCGTCCGCAGCATTGACGGCGAACACACCGGCGACTGCATATGACTTGGAGTCGAGACATCTGTTCAGGGCCGAGCGGCGCCAGGGTGGTGGCCGCGAGGTGGTGGGACCCACCAAAGGGCGGACCAAGCGGGTGACCCCGGAGAAACCGTGAACGTCCGGGTGCCGGTCTCGGCGTCCTTGGCCAGGTCAGGCTGCCCGCTCGCGAGTCCCCCGCCGGCTTCTGCATCTGCGCAATCGGGCGCGAAGTGCCCGATTCGTAATGTGGGCTATCGGCCAGCATATTGATCACCACTATAGTCAGTGGCATGGAGCTACAGCAGTCCCCTGCCGCATCTGCAGGATCCCCTCCGGCGCACCGTCGCTCGCTGATCGTCGCGCTAGTGATCGGGTTGGTTATCGGCGGTGGGGGCGTGGGCGCTGTCTGGGTGCTACGCGACGATTCGAGTGGAGGGGTTGATCCCACGGCCGCCGGCCCGGTGGCCGATGCACGTGCGGCCTGTCACGCCCTCGATGGTTTTGACGAGTCCAAGTACGCCATTGAGGGCCCAGAAGGTGACATCGCTCTCAATCGCTGGGGTGCGGCAGGCGCGTTGTCCGCCGCGGCGGCTGCGGGCGACGCGCGGTACAAGCTGCTCGCGCAGGCGATACGCCGCTCTCAGGACCGTCATGCCCAAGCCTTCCAAATCAATGACGAGGTGAAGAAGGAGCTGGCCGAAGCTCGCCGGATCTGCGAGGGCCTCTGACCGATGGAGGGCGCCGAGTACCCCTGCTCGACGCCGACATGCACGGCCTGTCGGCCGGGCGCCTCCCTGAGACGGGCCACGCCCACGGCGGTTCGCGGAGGAGCGGGCCGTGGGCGCGGGGTCAGGAAGTGGGCGTGGTGGTCAGGCCGTGCAGTCGAGGGCCTTCTTCACCTTCGGGACGAAGTCGAAGGTGATCGCCTCGATACTCTTGCGGTGTTCGGCGACATCCCCGCCGGTCTTGAGGTTGATGGTGACCAGCGCGACCAGGTAGTCCGCCGTGGGGCCCGAGCAGGCCGTACTGACCATAGAGTTGAAGTCGCCCACCGCACCCAGGCCGGGGAACGGAAGATTCTCGATCTTCGCCCGGTTACGGAACCGGAACTCTTCCATCGGTGCCATCGGGTCGTAGATCTTGTCGACCTTCTCGACCTGGAAGGAGACGACGAACCAGTCGTCGACCGACAAGTTGCACCGGCCCGAGGTCTCCGTGCCAGTCTCGATCACGGAATCGCCCTTGACCTCGAACTTCTCGCCGTCCACGAGGAACGGCTCGAGTACCTTCTCGTTCAGAGGCACCCCGCACGCCTCCTTCGGCAGCGTGTACTCCCGTCCGCTTCCGCATGCCGTGAGGGAGAGCGCGAGACCACAGGTGAGTGCCGAGACGGCGACACGCCGCAGAGTCGTACTCATCACTGGTCCTCCGCAATGCCTTCGGCCTTCTTGTTGCCGTCGTTGGCAGAAGCGCCGATCACCGAGTACACGCCGTGGTCCTTGGAGTAGCCCTCGTGCGCAGGGTCCTCCGCCCACTCCTTGTTCTGCGCGTACCAGATGTCCGCCAGACTTCGGAGCTCCTTGTTGCGGGACGCGTAGGTATCCGCGAAATCGATGTTGGCCGTGTCATTGATCTCGTTTGTCTTGTCCGCGAGCCAGGCCGAGGTGACCAGGTCCACGCCGCGCTGCACGGCGTCCATCGCCGGATTCCACGGCGTGACAGCGCCTCCGATGATGTGGTAAGCCCATGCCTTCTTCCATGAGGCGTCGGTGAGGTCGCCGTCTTTCTTGTCGTTGGTCGCCTGGTAGCGCGCTTCCTCCAGGAAGCCGATCGTGCGGCCCGCCTTGTCCAAACTGTCCTCCGGATTCGTCTTCTCCGTGAGGATGTCGGTCACGATCGCTACATGCATCTGGTCCGTGAGCGTGATGTAGTCGCCCTTGTTCCGGGAGATCTGCTTGCTGACCTCCATGAGTTGGTCGGCGTCCAGCCCGTGCGTTCCGAGGGGATCACTCATCGCCCTGTGCACGGTCTCGCCGTGGTTGCCCATGGCGTACGCCATGTCGTCGCGCAGCTCCGACGGGAAGTCGTTGCCCTTCGCGGCCAGGAACTCCAGGGACCGCTTCATGGCCGCATCATGCTCAGGCGTGTGCGGCAGGAACTCCGATTTCGGGGCGTCCGGGCCGGTCGCGCCCGACACCGCAGCGAACATCGCACGGCCCGTCGCGTCCAGGGCCTCGTTCGGCCCGTCATCCAGCGGCGAGTCGTCGAACGACGGGCGGTCCTTCAGCACCCACTGCGCGTTGTCCTGCGGATCCTTCGTGTTGAAGAACTCCGTCGCTGCGTCCGGGCTGTTGGCGAGCGCCGTCATGAAACCCGTCATCGGGTCGCGGCCGAACTCGGCGTCGCCGATGAAGTTCATCTTGGGCGTCATCTGGCCCATGCCCTGCCAGTAGTTGCCCGGCAGCTTCATCTTCTCCTCGGTGGCGACCAGGGAATTGCCGTACTTGTTGAGGAACTGGTCGTCGTAGTCGCCCGTGCGCATGAGGTTGCTCATGATCTGGTAGCCCCAGACCTCTGCGCCGCGCGTCTTGTAGCGCTCGCCGGCGAGCCGCACCATGTCGTTCTCCCACTGCCGCATGGCGGGGCTGTCCGACTGGGTGGCGCCGCCCAGGACGACGCCGAGGTTCTTCTGGAACTCACCGAGCTGGTTGAGCTGCGTTCGGCTCAGCTCGTTCGGGTTGTCAGGGCTGGACAGGTCCGCCCAGAACTCCAGCATGCCCTTCGGGCCCACCTGCGTCGCGAACTTCTCCTGGAAGAGCGGGTCGTTCTGGTAGGAGGCGAGCAGCCCGTTCAGCTTCTGGAACTCCTCGGGCGACATCTCGTCGCCCTTCTCCTTGAGGAGCTTGGCGGCCTCCTCGGCCTTCCGCACCGCATCCAGCGCGGAGTCGCGGTCGCCGTACGAGGCACCGGAGAAGCCGACCTCGGCCTGGTCCGCGATGGCCTTGAGGACCTGGGCGGCGGTCGTGTCGCTCTCGGTCGCCCTGTTCAGGATGCGCTGGACGTCATCCCGCAGGTGCTCGGCGTCCTGGGGCGAGTGGTCCGGCACCTCGTGGCCCTTGGCCGCCCGATCCGGATGAATGATCATCGTGACCGTGAAGCCCCCGTCGCTGGTGGACGTGACGGTGAGATTCTTCTTCCGGCCCCGCTCCAGGGCTTGCTCCAGTTGGCCCTTGTAGCTGACCAACTCGTCGCGGGTGTCCTTGAGAATATTGTGGATAGTGGTGGCCTGGGTGTGGGCATCCGCGAACTCGCCGGCGGTTTTCGTGATGAATTCACGAGAGACCGTGGCGTTCACCCCCGCCCAATTGGCCTTGTCCGCTTTCGCCTTCAGATCGTCCCGGGCGTTCGTCTCCATCGACTTGAGGTTCTTGACCACGTCCGACCAGTCGTCGATGCTCGCGCCGAGCAGAGCGAAGTTGCCTTGGCGCAGAGTTTCGAGGTCCATCAGCGTTGAGTCCTCTCATCGAAGCCCTTGTCGAGCGTGGCGATGCTGCTGACGGTGGTGGTGATGTAGTACTCGTCGCCGGCGTGGGCGTTCTTGGTGAAGTCCATGTGATTCGATATGTGGGCGCAGGCATCCAAAAGGGACTGCAGTTGCTCCTCCCACCGTTTCTGAACGTGGTGGAGGCCACCACCGAGGGCGAACCCCTGCGTCGTGAGGTCCTTGGCGGCGGTCTGGCTGCTGGACCACGCATCACGGCCGTAACGCCCCAAGTCCTCGAAGAGCTTGAAGGCGCTGTCGCCGACCGCCGCAAGATCCTTCTGGTTGACCTTGAGGTCTCCGCCCTTCTCCCCGCCCCCACCGGGCTCGGCCGGCAGCTGATTGAGCCGCGTCTGTGTGGAGCGCTCCCCGGCCTCGGCTTTCAACTGTTCCCATTCGTCCCACGCCATACTGCGGACCCCTTCCCCCGTGTGAATTGATGGACGCTTGCAATCCGGATCAACCTACAAATGTGCTCAGGCTATGGGCAAGGGCGGTCCATGACGTCGGCTTCCAGGGTGTAGCGCCGGTCGTCGATGTTCGCGTACCTCGGCTCGGGCTCGCCGGGAGCCACCGATGCGACAACCGTCATGCAGACCCCGTCCGCCTCGTAGCGTTCGGTGTTCTCCGACGTCGACGCCAACCGCAGCACCACGTCCTCCGCCGGGCGCCGGATCTCGTCCACGCCGTACTCGTCCCAGGCGCCGTCGCCCGCCGGGTACTTCAGCCGCGGCTCATCCGTCGTCAATTCCTCCGCCGCGGTCCCCATCCGCTCCACGATCTCGTCGTGATCCGGACCCGGGGCGAAAGTCGCCTGGCGGAGCCCGTCGGCGGCCCACCACGCCGACGGGACCGCCATGACCAGCAGCGCCACCCTCAGCACGATGACCACCGCGGCCGAAGGTTCGCGGGCCCCCGGCCCGCGCCCAGGTCCTGCGCGGGTTCACCACCGCCAACATGAAGCACGCGAAAGCGAACAGGCCGGTGAGGACCGCCACGGCGATCACTCCTACTGCTCCCCGTGCGGCTCCGGCATGAGCCCCGTCTGCACCAGTGGCTTCCCCCGCTGCCGCGACACGAAGATGCCACGCCCCGGAGGCATGGGCCGCATACGGGCGCCGAGCACCTCGCCCTCCGTCGGGTCGCCGGAGAGCAGGAGGCCCTGCGCGCCGAGCTCCATCATCCGTTGCAGGAACGGCTCGTACGCCGCACGGCTCGCTCCCGCCGAGTTGCGAGCGATGACGAAGCGGACGCCGACGTCACGGGCGAAGGGCAGCTGCTCGGTGAGTTTGGCCAGCGGGTTGCCGCTCGACGTGGACACCAGGTCGTAGTCGTCCACGACCACGAACACCTCCGGTCCCTGCCACCAGCTCCGGTCGCGGAGCTGCTGTGCCGTGACGTCCGCGGACGGCGCGCGGCGCTGCATCAGGTCCGCCAGCGCGTCGACGTGGTGGTCCATGTTGTTGGACATCGGCACGTACTCGGCCAGGTGCGAGGCGGGCGTCACGTCGAGCAGGGCACGCCGGTTGTCGATCACGAAGAACTTGGCGGCGTCGCCGTCGTACCGTTCCGTCAGCTGCTTGATGAGCAGGCGCAGCAGGTTCGACTTGCCGGACTCGCTCTCGCCGAACACCAGGAAGAACGGATCGCGGTCGAAATCGGCGAACACGGGCTCCAGGTTGTTCTCGTCGATCGCGAACGACACACCGCGCCGGGGTTCGGCGAATCCTGCGGGGAGCTGGTGCACGGGGAGCTCGCGTGGCAGCAGACGCACCTTCGGGGCGGAGGAGCCGGCCCAGTGGCGGCTGATCTCCTGCACCATCGCGGTGGTCGCCTCGGACAGGTCGCTGTCGGAATGAATGGCGTCGATACGCGGCACCGATGCCATGAAGTGCAGCTTCTCCGGGACCAGACCGCGTCCGGGGACTCCGGGCGGCACGTTCATGGCCAGCTTCCGGTCCACCTCGGAGTCCATCGCGTCACCCAGACGGAGCTCCAGCCGGTTCATCAGCTGGTCCTTGATGTTGGAGCGTACATCCATCGACCGGGACGCCGTGAGGATCACGTGGATCCCGTAGCCCAGCCCGCGCACCGCCATGTCGACGACCGCCGACTCCAGCCCCTCGTAGTCCGTGCGGAAGTTCCCCCAACCGTCGACGACCAGGAACACGTCCCCCCACGGCTGCTCCGCCACGGAGATGTCGCCGCGCGCCCGGAGCCTGCGGTAGGTGGCGATGGAGTCGACGCCCGCGCTGCGGAAGTACTCCTCACGGCGCGTCATGATGCCGTACACCTCGGCCACCGTCCGCCGGACCTTCTCGGGGTCGAGACGCGAGGCCACGCCGCCGACGTGGGGAAGGCCGGCGACCGACGACAGTCCTCCGCCACCGAAGTCCAGCCCGTAGAACTGCACCTCGTGCGGCGTGTGGGTGAGCGCGAAGCCCGAGATGATCGTCCGCAGCAGCGTGGACTTGCCCGACTGGGGACCACCGATGATCTGCATATGGCCGGCGGCCCCCGAGAAGTCCCGGTAGAGAACGTCACGGCGCTGCTCGAAGGGCTTGTCGACGACGCCCAGCGGGACGACGAGCTTGCCCGCGCCCTCGAAGCCCGGCTGCGTCAGCCCCCGACCCTCCACCGGCGACAATCCGGGCAGGATCTCGTCCAGCGGCGGCGGGTTGTCCAGCGGCGGCAGCCACACCTGGTGGGCCTCCGCACCACGGCCCTCGAGCCGCCGCACGATCACGTCGAGCACCGAGTCGGCGAGCGCGTCGTCCTCGGGCCTGCGCGCCTCGGGCACCGCCGCCCGCACCGCAGACTCGACGTACCGCACCGGTACCGCCGCGGCCGTGAACGCCACCGGCCTGCGGTCCACGGGCAGCGTCCCGCCCGGTGCGACCGCCTGCTGTCCGTTCGCCCGGTACACGCCCGAGACGTACGCCGCCTTGAAGCGCACCATCTCGTCGGTGCCGAACTTCAGGTACCCGGAGCCGGGGACGTTGGGCAGGTGGTACGCGTCCGGCACGCCGATGGCCGCGCGCGACTCGGCAGCCGAGAACGTCCGCAGACCGACCCGGTACGACAGGTACGTCTCCAGGCCGCGCAGCCGCCCCTCCTCCAGACGCTGCGAGGCGAGCAGCAGATGGACGCCGAGGGACCGTCCGATACGGCCGATCTGCACGAACATCTCGATGAAGTCGGGTTTGGCGGTGAGCAGTTCGCTGAACTCGTCGATGACGAGCACGAGCGACGGAATGGGCTGCAGTGCCGCTCCCGCCGCACGCGCCTTCTCGTAGTCGTGGATGTTGGCGTAGTTGCCGGCGTCGCGGAGCAGCTCCTGGCGGCGGTTCAGCTCACCCCTGATGGAGTCGCCCATGCGGTCGACCAGAGTGAGGTCGTCGGCCAGGTTGGTGATCACGGCGGCCACGTGCGGCATCTGCGACATGCCCGCGAACGTCGCGCCGCCCTTGAAGTCCGCGAGGACGAAGTTGAGGGTCTCCGACGAGTGCGTCACGGCGAGACCGAGCACCAGTGTGCGCAGCAGTTCGGACTTGCCGGAACCGGTCGCACCGACGCACAGACCGTGCGGGCCCATGCCCTCCTGCGCGGCCTCCTTCAGGTCGAGCATGACCGGAGAGCCGTCCTCGCCCACACCGATCGGCACCCGCAGCCGTTCGGCCTGCGAGCGCGGCCGCCAGGTGCGACTGACGTCGACGGAGGCGGCGTCGCCGAGGTTGAGCAGATCGGTGAACTCCAGGTTGGCGAGCAGCGGTTCGTCGTCGTCCCCGCCCGTGGCGACCCGCAGCGGCGCGAGCTGCCGGGCGAGCGCCTCCGCGGCCTCGACGCTCAGTCGGTCCGGCACGCCGTCGTACACCAGGCCGTGTCCCGACTCCAGTTGCAGGGAGTCCGGATGCACGACGACGGACAGTCCGCCGCGCGGGGCGCTCATCTCGCCCGGGACGACCTCGATCAGCGTTACGCCCTGCAGGCCCTCGGCGGCGGCGAGCGGTGACATCGGGGGCACGGACCGCCCGTCGAGGACGACGACGAGGTGCGGCTGGTCGAGGAGCGGGTTGTGGGGGCCCTGGAAGCGCGGGCGCCCCTCGAGGCGGCTCGCGAGCATGTCCTGCAGGTCGCGTGCGTCGGTGGTGATGAGACGCCGGCTGCCGGCGCCGTCGCCCGGTCCCGGTGCCTGCACGTGCGGCAGCCACTTGGCCCACTCCCAGTGCCCCGCCGCCGCGGGGTCCGCAGCGATCGCGACGACCAGGTCCTCGGGGGAGTGTAGTGAGGCGAGGGACCCGACCATGGCCCGCGCCGCGGACCGTACCGACTCCGGCTCGCCGCTGACCGTCAGGTGGTAGAAGGCCCGCAGGGACACCGCCATCGGCAGCCCGTCGAGCGTGCCGTGGGTCGTGAGGAACTTCTGCATCGCGCCCGCGGTCAGCGGCTCCAGCTCGTCCACGGGCGCCGTCTCGGGCGCCACCAGAGGAGTTGCCAGCTGCTGGCTGCCGAGCCCGATGCGCACCTGCCCGAAGTCGTCGTCGGCGACCCGGCGTTCCCACACCCGGCTGCCCTCGGCCACGAGAGCCCACAGCTGCTCGGGCGACGGATGCAGGTAGTACTGGGCGTCCCGCTGCAGCCGGGCGGTCCTGAGGACCGTACGCCGGGTCTGCGTCAGGTACTTGAGGTAGTCCCGCCGCAGTCCGGCGAGTTCCCCCTGGGTGCCCCGCCGGTAGCGAACGAGCATGGCGATCGCCATCGCGACCGTGGACGCGATCATCACCATGCCCATGATCCGCATGATGGGGTTCGGCGTCATGAAGAAGAAGACGACGGAACCGCCCATGCCGAGCATCGGCAGCAACTGCATGAGCGCGCCCTCCTGCTGCCCCCTCGGCAGCTCGGGCGGTGGTTGCAGCTGCACCTGCTCACCGGGCACTTCGGACGGCAGGACCCGTGGTGGGCGCTTGACGACGATCTGACTCACAGCTCACCAATTCCCTTGCCGGACGGAAATGTTCCTATCGGCGCCCCCGTGGCGACGGGTTCCATCCGCGGGGAGGGATCCTACTTGCGCGGGGGTGCGGAGGCGGGCGGTAGGGTGGCCCGACGTGTTTGCGCACGCATGAACTACCGCAAAAAAAGGGTCATTCGGAACGCGGCTCGACCCGACGGTCCATGCGAATCACGAGGGGATGCAGCAGGTGAGTATGACGGCCCCAGCGGCGGCCACCGGAACGGGCCAGCCGGCTCCCGCGACTCCGTCCGGCGGCGGTACCGGCTTCTGCCGGATCACCGTCGTCGCGCCCGACGGTCGGGTGGACGTGGCGTTGCCCGAGGACATTCCCCTCGCCGACCTCTATCCCGAGATCCTGCGGCTGTCGGGGCAGAGCCCGGCGGAGGGCGCTCCGGTCGGGTACCACCTGGTCCGCCGCGACGGCACCGTGCTCGACAGCGCGCGGTCCCTCATCTCCCAGCGCATCCTCGACGGAGAGCTGCTCTCGCTGCGGCCCTTCGCCGATTCGCTGCCCCCGGCGGTCTTCGACGACGTCTCCGACGCCGTGGCGTCCGCCGTCGCCCGCGACCGCACGCTGTGGACGGACGGCCTGATGCGCGGAGCCGGGCTCTTCGGCGGCTCGGTGCTGCTCGTGCTGCTCGCCTTCGTGCTGTGGTCGGCCGACCCGCGCCACGACACGCACGGCCTGCCGGGCGTCCTGGCCGCAGTCGCCGGTGTGCTGCTGCTCGCGCTCGCCTGCGTACGGGCCCGGGTGTACGCGGACCGCGGGGCCGCCGTCGCCCTCGGAATCGGATCGATGGCGAACGCGGCGGTCGCCGGGGCCGGGCTGCTGCCGGTGGCGTCCGGCCAGGGCGTCGGGCGGCTGCAGTTCCTGCTCGCCTGCGCCGCCGTGCTGGTGGCGTCGGTGATCCTGATGATGGTCGCGCCCGGCGGCGACGGGCCCTTCGTGGCGTTCGCCTTCGCCGCCGCCGTCGGCACGCTCGTCACCTTCGTCGCGATCATGACCGGGATGGAACCGCCCGAGACCGCCGCGGTCTGCTCCCCCCTCGCCGTCGGGGCCCTCGCCTTCCTGCCGGGCCTCTCCACCCGCTTCGCCCGACTCCCCGTCGGGTTCGAGCCCCCGCGCACCGCCGTCGGCGGCTACGGCGCCGACCCGGCGCCCCAGGGCCCGGTCGACGCCGAGCGGATCGCGGCCCAGGCCCGACGCGGCCACGAACTGCTCGTCGGCCTCGTCGGCGGCTGCGCCCTGCTGGCCGTCGGCTCCGCCGCCGTGCTCGGGTTCTCCGACGACGTCTGGGGCCGGCTGCTCGCCCTGGCCACCGGCATCGCCATGCTGATGCGCGCCCACCTCTTCCGCTACACGGCGCAGGTCGGCTGCGCCCTCGCGGCCGGCCTCGGCTCGCTGGTCCTGCTGGGACTCGGACTGTCACTGAACCCGCCCGCCGAGCTTCTCGCCGCCGCCCTGAAGGGCGACGGCGCGGGCCTCGACATCCGTACGGTGTGGCTGTCCGCCGCGGTCGCCGCCGTCGGCGCCGTGATCATCGCCATCGGGCTGATCGTCCCGCGCAAGGGCGTCACCCCCTTCTGGGGCCGCTTCCTGGAGATCGCGGAGACGTTCGTGCTGCTCACGCTGGTACCGCTGTGCCTGGCGGTCTTCGGCGTCTACCACTCCATCCGGGCGCTGACCTCCTAGTCGCCGGGCGGCCCGCCGGAGGCCCGCGACGGGCCCCGGCAGGGCGGCCGCCCTGCCGGGGCCCGGGGAGCTGGTACTCTGTGTGACGGCCGTTTGTGTACGCGATCCCCGGAGCCTCGCAGGCTCTGGGTGCAGCGCCCATCGCGCCTTCGCCTCCGAGTCACGGAAGCTCCCCTGAGACCAAGACCAGGGGCACTCGCAGGCGCATCGAACACCAAGAGGAGTACCGAGTGTCTCTCGACGCCGCCACGAAGAAGCAGATCATGTCCGAGTTCGGCACCAAGGAGGGCGACACCGGCTCCCCCGAGGTCCAGGTCGCGCTGCTCTCCCGCCGCATCTCGGACCTGACCGAGCACCTCAAGACCCACAAGCACGACCACCACTCCCGCCGTGGTCTGCTGATCCTGGTCGGCCAGCGCCGCCGGCTGCTGCAGTACCTGGCCAAGAAGGACATCCAGCGCTTCCGTACGCTGGTCGACCGCCTCGGCATCCGCCGCGGTGCCGCGGGCGCCAAGTAGGACGATGTGAAGGGAGCGGTTCCCACTTCCAGGGGGCCGCTCCCTTTGCTGTACGTGCGGAGTGTCACAGACGCTTTGTAGTCTGGTCGCACAACGCAATACCGAAAACGGAATACCGAACGAGGAGGAGCGCCCCTCCGCCGCCGGTCCTCGGTAGTGGCCCCCGGAAGCCATGTCGACCGGGTGCTTCGATCGAAGACCGGCCCGCACGCAAGGCGCGCTTCTCCGCCACCGTCCTCCCGCCATGCAGGCCGGAGGACGCAGACGAGGAGATATCGCTGGTGGAGAACGAGACCCACTACGCCGAGGCCGTCATCGACAACGGCTCCTTCGGCACCCGCACGATCCGCTTCGAGACGGGCCGCCTGGCCAAGCAGGCCGCCGGCTCCGCCGTGGCGTACCTGGACGACGACACCATGGTGCTGTCGGCCACCACAGCGTCCAAGAACCCCAAGGACCAGCTGGACTTCTTCCCCCTGACGGTCGACGTCGAGGAGCGGATGTACGCCGCGGGCAAGATCCCCGGCTCCTTCTTCCGCCGTGAGGGCCGGCCGTCCGAGGACGCGATCCTGACCTGCCGCCTGATCGACCGGCCGCTGCGTCCGTCCTTCAAGAAGGGCCTGCGCAACGAGATCCAGATCGTCGAGACGATCATGGCGCTCAACCCCGACCACCTGTACGACGTGGTCGCGATCAACGCCGCCTCCTGCTCGACGCAGCTGGCCGGCCTGCCCTTCTCCGGCCCGATCGGCGGCACCCGCGTCGCACTGATCGACGGCCAGTGGGTCGCCTTCCCGACCCACTCGGAGCTCGAGAACGCCGTGTTCGACATGGTGGTCGCGGGTCGCGTCCTGGAGGACGGCGACGTCGCGATCATGATGGTCGAGGCCGAGGCCACCGAGAAGACCGTCGAGCTCGTCAAGGGCGGCGCCGAGGCGCCGACCGAGGAGATCGTCGCCGCCGGCCTCGAGGCCGCGAAGCCCTTCATCAAGGTCCTGTGCAAGGCCCAGGCCGACCTCGCCGCCAAGGCCGCCAAGCCGACCGGCGAGTTCCCGGTCTTCCTCGACCACCAGGACGACGTCCTGGAGGCCCTGACCGCCGCGGTGAAGAACGAGCTCGCCCAGGCGCTCACCATCGCCGGCAAGCAGGAGCGCGAGGCCGAGCTCGACCGTGTGAAGGCGCTGGCCGCGGAGAAGCTGCTGCCGGAGTTCGAGGGCCGCGAGAAGGAGATCTCCGCCGCGTACCGTTCGCTGACCAAGTCGCTGGTCCGCGAGCGCGTCATCAAGGAGAAGAAGCGCATCGACGGCCGCGGCGTCACGGACATCCGTACGCTCGCCGCCGAGGTCGAGGCCATCCCGCGGGTTCACGGCTCCGCCCTGTTCGAGCGTGGCGAGACCCAGATCCTGGGCGTCACCACCCTGAACATGCTCCGTATGGAGCAGCAGCTGGACACCCTTTCCCCGGTGACCCGCAAGCGCTACATGCACAACTACAACTTCCCGCCGTACTCCACCGGTGAGACCGGCCGCGTCGGTTCCCCGAAGCGCCGCGAGATCGGCCACGGCGCACTGGCCGAGCGTGCGCTCGTGCCGGTGCTGCCGACCCGCGAGGAGTTCCCGTACGCGATCCGCCAGGTGTCCGAGGCGCTCGGCTCCAACGGTTCGACGTCCATGGGCTCCGTCTGCGCCTCCACCATGTCGCTGCTGAACGCCGGTGTGCCGCTGAAGGCCCCCGTCGCCGGTATCGCCATGGGCCTGATCTCCCAGGAGATCGACGGCCAGACGCACTACGTCACCCTCACCGACATCCTCGGTGCGGAGGACGCCTTCGGCGACATGGACTTCAAGGTCGCCGGCACGAAGGAGTTCGTCACCGCCCTCCAGCTCGACACCAAGCTGGACGGCATCCCGGCCTCCGTCCTGGCCGCGGCCCTCAAGCAGGCCCGCGACGCCCGCCTCCACATCCTCGACGTGATGATGGAAGCGATCGACACCCCGGACGAGATGTCCCCGAACGCCCCGCGGATCATCACCGTGAAGATCCCCGTGGACAAGATCGGCGAGGTCATCGGCCCCAAGGGCAAGATGATCAACCAGATCCAGGAGGACACCGGCGCCGAGATCACGATCGAGGACGACGGCACCATCTACATCGGTGCCGCCGACGGCCCGGCCGCCGAGGCCGCCCGCGCCACGATCAACGGCATCGCCAACCCGACCATGCCGGAGGTCGGCGAGCGCTACCTGGGCACGGTCGTCAAGACCACCACCTTCGGTGCGTTCGTCTCCCTGCTCCCGGGCAAGGACGGCCTGCTGCACATCTCGCAGATCCGCAAGCTCGCCGGCGGCAAGCGCGTGGAGAACGTCGAGGACGTCGTGGGCGTGGGCCAGAAGGTCCAGGTCGAGATCGCCGAGATCGACCAGCGCGGCAAGCTCTCCCTCATCCCCGTGATCGAGGGCGAGGACGGCGCCGACGACGGCGAGAAGAAGGACGACGCCGACAAGTGACGTCCCGTAGTGCCAGGACGACGGCCCGCACCTCCTCGGAGGCGCGGGCCGTCGCCCGTACCCAAACGCTTCTCCAGGGCGAGCACGGCATCGGCACGGTCCGCAAGACCACCCTCCCGGGAGGACTGCGCATCGTCACCGAGACCCTGCCGTCCGTGCGCTCCGCCACCTTCGGCATCTGGGCCCATGTCGGCTCGCGCGACGAGACCCCCTCGCTGAACGGCGCCACCCACTATCTCGAGCACCTCCTGTTCAAGGGCACGCACAGGCGCTCCGCCCTCGACATCTCCGCCGCCGTCGACGCGGTCGGCGGCGAGATGAACGCCTTCACGGCGAAGGAGTACACCTGCTATTACGCGCGGGTGCTCGACACGGACCTGCCGTTGGCGATCGACGTCGTCTGCGACATGCTCACCGGCTCGCTGATCCTCGACGAGGACGTGGACGCCGAGCGCGGCGTCATCCTCGAGGAGATCGCGATGACCGAGGACGACCCCGGCGACGTCGTGCACGACCTGTTCGCGCGCACCATGTTCGGCGACACCCCCCTCGGCCGCCCCGTGCTCGGCACCGTCGACACGATCAACGCGCTGAACCGTTCGCAGATCGCTCGCTTCTACCGCAAGCACTACGACCCGACCCATCTGGTCGTCGCCGCGGCGGGCAACATCGACCACGCGACGGTGGTGCGCCAGGTCCGCAAGGCCTTCGAGCAGGCCGGCGCCCTGACCCGCACGGACGCCCGGCCGGTCGCCCCCCGCGACGGCCGCCGGACCCTGCGGACCGCGGGCCGCGTGGAGGTCCTCGACCGCCGCACCGAGCAGGCGCACGTGGTCCTCGGCATGCCCGGCCTCGCCCGTACCGACGACCGGCGCTGGGCGCTCGGAGTGCTGAACACCGCGCTCGGCGGTGGTATGTCCTCACGGCTGTTCCAGGAGGTCCGGGAGAAGCGCGGCCTCGCATACAGCGTGTACTCGTACACCTCCGGCTTCGCCGACTGCGGACTCTTCGGCGTCTACGCCGGCTGCCGGCCCAACCAGGTCCACGACGTGCTGAAGATCTGCCGCAACGAGCTCGACCGCGTCGCCGACGAGGGACTGGCCGACGACGAGATCGACCGTGCCATCGGCCAGCTCTCCGGCTCGACCGTCCTCGGTCTGGAGGACACCGGCGCGCTCATGAACCGCATCGGCAAGAGCGAGCTGTGCTGGGGTGCCCAGATGTCCGTCGACGACATGCTGGCCAACATAGCCGCGGTCACCCCCGACGACGTCCGCGCGGTCGCCAGGGAGGTCCTGGGGCAGCGGCCCTCGCTGTCGGTCATCGGCCCGCTGAAGGACAAGCAGGCCGACCGCCTGCACACATCAGTCTCGTAGTCCTGCCGTCCCCGTTGTCCCGTCGTCCCGTAGAGAGAGCAGAGCAATGAGCAAGCTGCGCGTGGCCGTCCTCGGTGCCAAGGGCCGCATCGGTTCCGAGGCCGTACGAGCCGTCGAAGCCGCCGAGGACATGGAACTCGTCGCGGCGCTGGGCCGGGGCGACAAGCTGGAGACCCTCGTCGAGACCGGCGCCCAGGTGGCCGTCGAACTGACCACCCCCGCCTCGGTCATGGGCAACCTGGACTTCTGTGTGCGCCACGGCATCCACGCCGTCGTCGGCACCACCGGCTGGACCGACGAGCGCCTCGCGCATCTACGCACGTCGCTGGCGGCCTCGCCGGAGACCGGGGTGCTGATCGCGCCCAACTTCTCCATCGGCGCCGTCCTCACCATGAAGTTCGCCGCCCAGGCCGCCCGCTGGTTCGAGTCGGTCGAGGTGGTGGAACTGCACCACCCGAACAAGGCGGATGCTCCCTCCGGCACCGCCACCCGCACGGCGCAGCTGATCGCCGCGGCTCGCGCCGAGGCCGGATGTGCTCCGCAGCCGGACGCCACGGTGACCGCCCTCGACGGCGCGCGCGGCGCGGACGTCGACGGGGTCCCGGTGCACGCCGTACGGCTGCGGGGCCTGCTCGCCCACCAGGAGGTGCTGCTCGGCGGCGAGGGCGAGACCCTCACCGTCCGACACGACTCCCTGCACCACAGCAGCTTCATGCCGGGCATCCTGCTCGGGGTGCGCCGTGTGGTGGACACGCCCGGGCTGACCTTCGGCCTCGAGAACTACCTCGACCTCGGCTGAGGACCCCCGATGCGCGCCAAGATCACGTACTTCGTCACGGCCGCCGTCCTGGTCGTCTACTTCGTCCTGGTCGGCAGCCGGGGCGTGCTGCTCATCGAGCAGGGCACCCTTCTCACCGTGACCTTCGGTGTGGCGGTGCTGATCCTGCCGGTGATCGGCCTGTGGTTCCTCTGGAAGAACACCCAGTTCGTCAGGAAGGCCAACGCGCTGGCGGCGAAGCTCGACGCCGAGGGCGGACTGCCCGTCGACGAGCTGGTCCGTACGCCCGGCGGGCGTATCGACCGGGATTCCGCCGACGCCGTCTTCGCCGAGCGCCGTGCCGAGACCGAGGACTCGCCGGACGACTGGCGCTGCTGGTTTCGGCTCGCGGTCGCCTACCACGACGCGAGGGACACCCCGCGGGCCCGCAAGGCGATGCAGCACGCGATCGCGCTCCACGAGGGAAGGCCGTTCGCGGGCTGACACGGCTCCTCCGGCGTCGTCCGGGCCTGACACGGGTCCGTTCGGCGCGTGACCGGCCTTGAGCCGGTGGGCGTCGGATCGACCTTGTGTGCGCGCCGGCCCGTTTCCGATCGGCGGGTCGGTCCGGGCGCGAACACGACAGCGGCCCGGGTGCGTCCCGGGCCGCTGCCCGCGAGAAGAGGGCGCGAGAAGAGGGCTCGTGAGCGGGGCGGCGGGACCGGCTCAGCGGTGCGGGCCGTACTCCGCGCCCCACGCCTCGATGGTGTCGGCCGCGCGGTCGAACGCCTCGACGCGCGACAGGAAGTCCCCGTTGTGATCGGTGAGCAGTGTGAGCGGCTCGTCCCCGTCCCGCACGAGCACCAGCGCCTGCCCCTGGACCGTGCGCGGCAGCCCGAGCCACCGCACCGGCTGCTGCACGGTCCGCAGGGTCTTCACCTTGGCCCACGGGAGCGTGGTGGTCGAGACCACGGCCACGTGCCGCAGTCCGTGCCGACTCACCCATGTGCCCATGCGCAGGATGCGCAGCGCGCCGCAGATGAGCAGCGCGGCGATGCCGATGCAGACCGCCGCTCCGGGCAGGGCACCGGCGAAGGCGATGACCATGGCCGCGAGCAGTACGAACGAGGCCAGCAGCAGGAGCAGCGCCGCCCCGCCGACCCGCCAGGGGCCGGGACGGTACGGACGTCGCCACAGATCGTGATCATCGAACGGCAGTGCGACATCGTCGTCTGCGGCGTCAAAGGCGCGATCCGCCGTCAGAAAGGGCAGGGGCACGACTGGTCCTCACTCGTCACCACTTCGGGGCTGTGACCGGTGAGGCTACCGAGGCGACCGAGGACCGGCCACTCCAGGGGGCCAAGGGGGTGCTTCCCGGCGGCCACGCCGGGGGGTGTCAGCGCCCCTCGTCCTGGGCCTGGCTCGGGGCCTTGGGGGAGACCGGGGCCTCCAACGCCGGCAGCCCGAAGAGCAGGGACCCGACCAGCCCGGCCACCACGGTCAGGCCGATCAGCGTACGGCCGACGAGCTGGGATGCGCTGGGCCGCCGCCGGGGCGGCGGGGCCACATTGCTGCGGAATCGGTCGGCCTCGGCGACGAACGCGAACGGAACGGCTTCTCGCCGGCGGAACATGGAGCAGCCCCCTCGGGATGTGTGACGAAACGCGGCTACCGGTACAGACGCGTATAACCGGAGTTTGGTGCCCGAATCCAGCGAATCGGCCAGGGCGAGAACCGGGACGGTCCGCCCCCGCTCGTCGTTGTAACGAGCGACCGTAGAGAATGGTCGCCGCCCGTGCGACGCGACTGGAAGGACCCCCGCCGGTGACCCGGAACCCCGACGACATCAAGCCCAGCTTCCGCAGTGATGTCACCGTCGAACTGGTGAAGCACACCGCCGGCGACTCCGACGTGCTGTGGGCGGCCCGGGTCTCCACCGCGGGCGAGCAGTCGCTGGACGAGCTCTCCAAGGACCCGGAACGGTCGAAGGGGCTGATCAACTACCTGATGCGGGACCGTCACGGCAGCCCCTTCGAGCACAACTCGATGACCTTCTTCATCAGCGCCCCGATCTTCGTCTTCCGCGAGTTCATGCGCCACCGGGTCGGCTGGTCGTACAACGAGGAGTCCGGCAGGTACCGGGAGCTCCAGCCCGTCTTCTACGTACCGGACGAGTCGCGCAAACTGGTGCAGGAGGGCCGTCCCGGCAAGTACGTGTTCGTGGAGGGCACCCAGGCCCAGCAGGAGCTGACCGGACGGGTGATGGAGGACTCGTACCGCCAGGCGTACGAGGCCTACCAGGAGATGCTCGACGCCGGTGTGGCCCGCGAGGTCGCCCGTTCGGTCCTGCCCGTCGGCCTCTACTCGTCGATGTACGCGACGTGCAACGCCCGCTCGCTGATGCACTTCCTGGGACTGCGCACTCAGCACGAGATGGCCAGGGTCCCGTCCTTCCCGCAGCGGGAGATCGAGATGGTCGGCGAGAGGATGGAGGAGCACTGGGCCAAGCTCATGCCCCTGACCTACGCGGCCTTCAATGCCAATGGCCGGGTGGCCCCGTAGTGCACAGATGTACGGCCAGCCCTACTCGGTGTCCGTATTGCGGTGTTTCGAGAAGTTCATCTAGGCTGATCAAACGGACCCGGCACTGCTTGAACCCCCGAGCAGGCAGTGCCGGGCTCCACTGAGCAGGGATACGTCACGTCCCCCAAGGGGACCCTCCACTCTGGGCAGCGAGTAGCGTGTTACCCATGGCACCGATCTCGACTCCGCAGACCCCCTTCGGGCGGGTCCTCACCGCCATGGTCACGCCGTTCACGGCGGACGGCGCGCTCGACCTCGACGGCGCGCAGCGGCTCGCCACCCACCTGGTGGACGCAGGCAACGACGGCCTGATCATCAACGGCACGACCGGCGAGTCCCCGACCACCAGCAACGCGGAGAAAGACCAGCTCGTCCGGGCCGTCCTCGAGGCGGTGGGCGACCGGGCGCACGTGGTCGCCGGGATCGGCACCAACGACACCCGACACAGCATCGAACTGGCGCGTGCCGCCGAGCGCGCAGGCGCGCACGGCCTGCTGGCCGTCACTCCCTACTACAACAAGCCCCCGCAGGAGGGCCTGTACCGGAACTTCACGGCCATCGCCGACAGCACCGGACTCCCGGTGATGCTGTACGACATCCCCGGCCGCAGCGGCGTCCCGATCGACACCGAGACGATCGTGCGCCTGGCCGACCACCCGCGGATCGTCGCGAACAAGGACGCCAAGGGAGATCTCGGCCGTGCCAGCTGGGCCATCGCCCGCAGCGGACTCGCCTGGTACTCGGGCGACGACATGCTCAATCTGCCGCTGCTGTCCGTCGGCGCCATCGGCTTCGTCTCCGTGGTCGGCCACGTCGTCACTCCGGAACTCCGCGCTCTGGTCGATGCCTACACCGCGGGCGACGTGCAGAAGGCGACCGAGATCCACCAGAAGCTGCTCCCCGTCTTCACCGGCATGTTCCGCACCCAGGGCGTCATCACCACCAAGGCCGCGCTCGCCCTCCAGGGCCTGCCCGCGGGCCCGCTGCGGCTCCCGCTCGTCGAGCTCAGCGAGGCCGAGACGGCCCAGCTGAAGGTCGATCTCGCCGCCGGCGGGGTACAGCTTTAACAACAGACTTCACAACTGAATACGTCCAACTGAACACGAACGACCGGACGACAACAGCAAGTGCACGAATGTCATGCGCGCCACGTGCCCAAGCGGTACGTGGCGTGCGTCGTGAGGAGAGTCTTTTGAGTCATCCGCATCCCGAACTCGGCGCTCCGCCGAAGCTCCCCAAGGGTGGCCTGCGCGTCACACCGCTCGGCGGTCTCGGCGAGATCGGCCGCAACATGACCGTCTTCGAGTACGACGGCCGGATCCTGATCGTCGACTGCGGTGTCCTCTTCCCCGAGGAGGAGCAGCCCGGCGTGGACCTGATCCTGCCGGACTTCACCACTCTCGTGGACCGACTCGACGACGTCGAGGGAATCGTGCTCACGCACGGTCACGAGGACCACATCGGCGGTGTGCCCTATCTGCTCCGCCTGAAGCCGGACATCCCGCTGATCGGCTCCAAGCTGACCCTCGCCCTGATCGAGGCCAAGCTCCAGGAGCACCGCATCCGCCCGTACACCCTCGAGGTCGCCGAGGGGCAGCATGAGCAGGTCGGTCCCTTCGGCTGCGAGTTCATCGCGGTCAACCACTCCATCCCGGACGCGCTCGCGGTCGCCATCCGCACTCCCGCGGGCATGGTCGTGCACACGGGCGACTTCAAGATGGACCAGCTCCCGATGGACGGACGGCTGACGGACCTGCATGCTTTCGCACGCCTGAGCGAGGAGGGCATCGACCTCCTGCTGTCCGACTCCACCAACGCCGAGGTCCCCGGCTTCGTCCCCGCCGAGCGGGACATCTCGAACGTGCTGCGCGGCGTCTTCGCGAACGCCAGGAAGCGCATCATCGTCGCGAGCTTCGCCAGCCACATCCACCGTGTACAGCAGATCCTGGACGCGGCCCACGAGTACGGCCGCAAGGTCGCCTTCGTCGGCCGGTCCATGGTCCGCAACATGGGGATCGCCCGCGATCTCGGGTACCTCAGGGTGCCGTCCGGGCTCGTGGTGGACGTCAAGACGCTCGACGACCTGCCGGACGACAAGGTCGTGCTGATCTGTACGGGTTCGCAGGGCGAGCCGATGGCGGCGCTGTCCCGCATGGCCAACCGGGACCACCAGATCCGGATCGTGCAGGGCGACACGGTGATCCTGGCGTCCTCGCTCATCCCGGGCAACGAGAACGCGGTCTACCGCGTAATCAACGGGCTCAGCCGCTGGGGCGCCAACGTCGTCCACAAGGGGAACGCCAAGGTCCACGTCTCCGGCCACGCCTCGGCAGGCGAGCTGCTGTACTTCTACAACATCTGCAGGCCGAAGAACCTCATGCCGGTCCACGGCGAGTGGCGCCACCTCCGCGCCAACGCCGAACTCGGCGCCCTCACCGGCATTCCCAAGGACCACGTCGTGATCGCCGAGGACGGCGTCGTCGTCGACCTGGTCGACGGCAAGGCCAGGATCAGCGGCAAGGTCCAGGCGGGATACGTGTACGTCGACGGCCTCTCCGTCGGCGATGTCACCGAGGCCTCACTGAAGGACCGCCGCATCCTCGGCGAGGAGGGCATCATCTCGGTCTTCGTCGTCGTCGACTCCACGACCGGGAAGGTCGTGGGCGGACCGAACATCCACTCCCGCGGCTCCGGCATCGAGGACGGCGTCTTCGACGCGGTGATCCCCAAGATCGAGGAAGCCATCCAGAAGTCAGCCGCCGACGGGGTCGCCGAACCCCACCAGTTGCAGCAGCTCATCCGCCGCACGATCGGCAAGTGGGTCTCCGACACCTACCGCCGCCGGCCGATGATCCTGCCGGTCGTCGTGGAGGTCTGACGGTTCGTCGACTGCGTCCGGAGCGGGGCGGGCCCTCGATTTGCATCGGGCCGCCCCGCTCCAGTACGTTGGCGTCTCCGCCCGAGGGAAACCGGTGCGCCGCTGTGCGCTCGAAAGGTCTCCACAACAGGGCGGGAAATCCGACTCCGAATCTCTGATAAAGTCGGACGCGCCGAAAGGCAGCCGAAAGGCAAAAGGCCCTCCAACGGCCACCGGAAATGAATTCCGAACCGGGAACGGAACGGAAATCGGATCTGGTAGGGTTGGAAACACCGAAGGGAAGCGCCCGGAGGAAAGCCTCAGACAGTGTTCTGCGGGTGAGTACGAAGGAAGCGTCCGTTCCTTGAGAACTCAACAGCGTGCCAAAAGTCAACGCCAGATATGTTGATACCCCGTCCATCCGCACGGATGGTCGAGGTTCCTTTGAAAAAACACAGCGAGGACGCTGTGAACCGGGGAGACTATTCCTCTTCCTGGTTCCGCTCTCGTGATGTGTTCGCCCCGATCACGGGGAAGCATTCACGGAGAGTTTGATCCTGGCTCAGGACGAACGCTGGCGGCGTGCTTAACACATGCAAGTCGAACGATGAACCTCCTTCGGGAGGGGATTAGTGGCGAACGGGTGAGTAAC